>NZ_CP139965.1:3642152-4249178 GCF_034424375.1 Paraburkholderia kururiensis
GACACGGCGAAGGCGAAGGACATCATCGGCCGCACGGCAACGCTCGAAGCGCGCCTTGCCGACCCGCTCGGCCTGCATCCGGACCCGAACGCGCCCGTGCCGCCCGGCGACGAACTCTTCACGCAGGGCAACCAGGCGCCGGTGCTCTTGAGAAAGCAGGTGATCTTCACGGGCGACCGCATCATCGACGCCTCGGCGGGCTTCGACGAGCACCAGCGTCCCTCGGTGAACATCCGCCTCGACTCGGCGGGCGGCCGCGCGGTGGCCAGCGTCTCGCGCGACAACATCGGCAAGCCGATGGCGATGGTGCTGTTCGAGAAGGGCAAGGGCGAAGTGCTCACGGTGGCGACGATCCAGTCCGAACTCGGCGACCGCTTCCAGATTACCGGCCAGCCCACGCCGCAGGCCGCCACCGACCTCGCGCTGCTGCTGCGCGCCGGCTCGCTCGCCGCCCCCATGGACATCATCGAAGAACGCACGGTCGGCCCGAGCCTCGGCGCCGACAACATCAAGAAGGGCTTCGACTCGGTGGTCTACGGCTTCGCGGCCATCGCCGCGTTCATGGTCGTCTACTACATGCTGTTCGGCGCCATTTCGGTGATCGCGCTCTCGGTGAACCTGCTGTTGCTGGTGGCTGTGCTGTCGATGATGCAGGCCACGCTCACGCTGCCGGGCATCGCGGCTATTGCGCTGGCACTCGGTATGGCCATCGACGCCAACGTGCTCATCAACGAGCGCGTGCGCGAAGAACTGCGCAACGGCGCGCCGCCGCAGCTCGCTATCCAGAACGGCTACCAGCACGCATGGGCCACGATTCTCGACTCGAACGTGACCACGCTGATTGCAGGCCTCGCGCTGCTCGCGTTCGGCTCCGGCCCGGTGCGCGGCTTTGCCGTCGTGCACTGCATCGGCATTCTCACGTCGATGTTCTCCGCGGTGTTCTTCTCGCGCGGTCTCGTGAACCTCTGGTACGGCGGCAAGAAGAAGCTCAAGTCGCTGGCCATCGGCCAGGTGTGGCGCCCCGAAGGGGCAGGTGCCGGCGCGGCCGGTGCGGCCTTCGCGCCGCCCATGCCGTCACTCACCGACAGCAGCGAGGACAGCGAAGCCGCCAGCAGCACGGCACGCGCCGCGTCGGGCGCAGCAAACGCGGCGAACCGCCAGAAGGCGCAGGCACGTACCGGCAAGCCGGTGGTGCGGCGCCGTTCGGGTCCGGGCAGTTCCGGCCCGAACTCAGGCAAACCGGGCTCGTCCCGCTAAGGCCCGGAGAAGACCATGGAATTTTTCCGCATCCGTAAAGACATTCCGTTCATGCAGCGCGCGTTGCTCTTCAACGCGATCTCGCTCGTGACCTTCATCGCCGCCGTGTTCTTCCTGCTGCATCGCGGCCTGCACCTCTCGATCGAGTTCACGGGCGGTACCGTGATCGAGGTCCAGTATCCGCAGGCCGTGGACCTGGAGCCGGTGCGCGGCACGCTCGAGAAGATCGGCTACAGCGACGCGCAGGTGCAGAACTTCGGCACCTCGCGCGACGTGCTGATCCGCCTGCCGGTCAAGCAAGGGCTTTCGTCGGCGCAGCA
Organism: Paraburkholderia kururiensis; assembly: GCF_034424375.1. Taxonomy (NCBI): domain Bacteria; kingdom Pseudomonadati; phylum Pseudomonadota; class Betaproteobacteria; order Burkholderiales; family Burkholderiaceae; genus Paraburkholderia; species Paraburkholderia kururiensis. The sequence continues at coordinate 3,643,730 of NZ_CP139965.1, forward strand.
GAGCGACCAGGTGATGTCGGCGCTCAAGGGGCAAAACGCGCAGGTGCAATTGCAGCGCGTGGAGTTCGTGGGCCCGCAGGTCGGTAAGGAGCTGGCCACCGACGGCCTGCTCGCGCTCGCCTGCGTGGTGGCCGGCATCGTGATCTACCTGTCGTTCCGCTTCGAGTGGAAGTACGCCGTGGCGGGCATCATCGCGAACCTGCACGACGTCGTGATCATTCTCGGCTTCTTCGCGTTCTTCCAGTGGGAGTTCTCGCTCTCCGTGCTGGCCGCGGTGCTCGCCGTGCTGGGCTACTCGGTGAACGAATCGGTCGTTATCTTCGACCGGATTCGCGAGACGTTCCGGCGCGAGCGCAAGATGAGCGTGATCGAAGTCATCAACCACGCCATCACGAGCACCATGTCGCGAACCATCATCACGCACGGCTGCACGCAGATGATGGTGCTCTCGATGTTCCTCTTCGGCGGCCCCACGCTGCACTACTTCGCGCTGGCGCTCACGGTGGGCATTCTGTTCGGCATCTACTCGTCCGTGTTCGTGGCGGCGGCGCTCGCCATGTGGCTCGGCGTGAAGCGAGAAGACCTCGTCAAGGAACGGCGCGAGCGGCACGACCCGAACGATCCGAACGCGGGTGCGCAGGTGTAATGCACTTGCCGCCGTAAGCGCATAAAAGCAGTCGGCGTAAAAACGAAGGCCGGTTCGAAAGAACCGGCCTTCGTGCTTTTAAGGCGCCCGCCGTGGCACGCCGCCACGACGGACCACGTCCTCGACTTGATGCTCGTCTACCGAAACTGCAGCTTGCGCCGCGCCGCGATCAACGCAGCAATGCTCAATGCCGCAGCAAGCATCACGTAGAACGCGGGCGCCACCTTCGTGCCGGTCGCGCGAATCAGCCACGCGATGATGAACGGCCCGAACCCGCCGAAGACGGTCACCGCGACGTTATAGGCGAGCGACATGCCGGTGGTGCGCGTCTGTACCGGAAATATCTCGGACAGCAGCCCCGGCAGCGACGCGAAGTAGCCCGTCATCAGCAAGCCGAACACGGCCTCGATGACGAGCAGCGTGCCGAAGCCGGGATGGGCGACCAGCCAGGCGAAGCCCGGCAGGATCAGGACGAAGAGCAACACGGCCGAGGCGAGCATGAGCCGCGTGCGGCCATGCACGTCCGAGAAGTGCCCGAACACGGGCGCGAGCACGAGCTGGATCACGCCCACGAGCATGATAGCCGCGAACGACACCGACGGCGACAGCCCCAACTGCTTCACGCCGTAAGTGGGCATGAAAAGCACGAGGTACGTCGCGACGGTGCCGAGCACCACCGCGCCCATCGCGATCAGAAGGCGCAGCTTCTGCGAGGCGAACGTGTCGCGCAACGGTGTAGGGGTGGTTTCGGCGGCGAGGAACTCGGGTGTCTCGTCAAGGCGCGAGCGGATGTACCACGCCACCGGGCCGATCAAGAGTCCGAAGACGAACGGCACGCGCCAGCCCCAGGCGTCCATCTGCTGCGGCGTGAGCGCGCCGGAGAGGAACGTGCCGAAGGTAGCCGCAAGCAGCGTCGTGAGACCCTGGCTCGCGATCTGCCAGCTCGCATAGAAACCGCGCCGCGCGGGCACGTGCTCGGCGAGAAACGCGGTGGCGCTGCCGAACTCGCCGCCGGCCGAAAAGCCCTGCACCAGACGCGCCAGCACGAGCACGATGGGCGCAGCCACGCCAATCGACGCATAACCGGGCAGCACCGCGATCACGAGCGTGCCCGCCATCATCAGCAGGATGGAAAGCGTGAGCGCCGCCTTGCGTCCGCGCAGGTCCGCATAGGCGCCCAGCACGATGGCACCGAGCGGCCGCATGAAGAACGACACACGACACGCCGAAGGTGCCGAGCGTGAGCAGCAGCGAAACCGTATCGTTGCCGGCGGGAAAGAAGAGCCGCGAGATGACGACCGCAAAAAAGCCGTAGACGACGAGATCGAACCATTCCAGCGCGTTGCCGATGGATGCCGCCACGATCAGCCGCCAGGAGCGGCTACCGGTGGCGACAGCCGGCGGGATTGCCGTCATGCCTCTGTTCATCGCAACCTCCGTGTGTGTGTCGTTCTAGTAGTGACCGGTACTGACCGCCTTCTTTGCTGCTCCGTGGTTTGCAGCCGCTCGATTTGCAGCTTCCATGCCCGCGCACTTGCGGCGCGCGCCTGTGTGGTTCGTTCCGCTCGTGCCGTCGGCTCAAACGCGGGGCCGCTCGCCAACAGCGCCGCCCCGCGCGATGCCTATTGCTTGATGCCTTCGGCCTGAATGTGCAGCGTCGTCTGCATGCTGAAGCCGTAGTCCCTGCCGAACGCGAGGCCATAGTCCGAGCGGTCGAACGTGGCGCTCGCCTCCACGCCGCAGACCTCGCGCTTGTACAACGGGTGCGGCATGCACTTGAACGACTCGATCTTCAGCGCGAGCGGCTTCGTTACGCCGTGCAGCGTGAAATCGCCATCCACTTCCACGGGCCGGTCGCCGTCGAAGCGAATCCGCGTGCCCTTGTAGACGGCCTTGGGATATTTCGTGACGTCGAAGAACTCGGCCTCCTTCAGGTGATCGTCGAGCTTGGTGTTGCCGGTATCGATGGAGGCGACGTCGACGGTCACGTCCACCGTGCCCGTCTTCGCCTGACGGTCCAGCGCGACCGTGCCCGAGGTCTTCGTGAACTTCCCGCGCCAGATCGAGAGGCCGCCTAAGTGATCGGCCTCGAAGCTCGGATAGGTGTGGGTGGGGTCCAGCATATAGGTGTCGGCGGCGAACACGCCGGCCGAAGCGAACGACAGCGACGCGCCGAGCGCCGCCATGGCAAACCGCTGTGATTTCTTCAAGTCCTGCCCTCCTCAAAGACAATCGACGACACGAAACACCGCGACGCCCAGCAGCAACGCCACCTATTTGCGCGCGGCAACGATGTGAAACTTGATGACCACTTCGTCGGCCACGGTCGAGGTGTCCTTCCAGTCGCCCGTGCCCACGTCGAACTGCAGGCGGTGAATCGGCAGCGTGCCGTCGAAGACCTGCATCGAGCCTTGCTGTGAATACGCGACCGGCACCACCACGGTCTGCGACTTGCCCTTGATCGTGAGCTTGCCTGTCACCTTGTACTGGTTGCCGCCCGCCGGCGCGATGGCGCTGGAGACGAAGGTGGCCTGCGGCCAGGTCTTCGCGTCGAACCAGTCCTTGCCGCGCACCGAGTCGTTGAAGCTTTCGTCGCCCAGGTCGTAGCTGGCCACGTCCACGGTGAACTGGGCGCTGCCCGCGGCAGGCTTCGCGGGATCGAAGCTGAGCTGCGCGGTGAATTTCCTGAACCGGCCTTCCACCGGCACGTTCATCTGCTTCGAGGTCGCGGTAATCGAACTCTTCGCGAGATCGACCTGGCTTGCCGCGCCGGTGTCGGCGAGCGCGCGGCCCGGCGCCGCAGCGTTGAGAGAAGCCGCGGCGAACACGGCCAGCATGTAGCGATAGAACGAACCCTTCATGTTTGCCCTTATTTGAGGAACGGAATCATGCGCGACAGCAGGCCGTCGCGGTCCAGCCATTGATGCTTGATCGCCGCCGCCACGTGCAGCACCACGAGCCCGGCGAGCGAGTAATCGAGCGTGACGTGCACCGTGCGAAACACCGTCTTCAGCACGGGATCGGGGCCGATCAGCATGGGCAGCTGCACGAGCCCCAGATACACGACCGGCACGTTGGCCGCGGAACTGAACAGATAACCCGAGACCGGAACGGCCACCATCAGCACATAGAGCAGCACGTGCACGCCGTGGGCGAGCACGCGTTGCCAGCCCGGCATACGGCGCGGCAGCGGCGGCGCCCGGTGCGTGGCGCGCCAGACGATGCGCAGCACGGCGAGCGCGAACACCGTCACGCCGATCCACTTGTGCCAGGAGTAATAGCGAAGCTTGGTGGGCGTGAGGCCCGGGATGCCGGTCATCACCCAGCCGAGCGCGAAGGCACAGACGATGAGAAGTGCGATCAGCCAGTGGAACCCGATTGCCGTGCGGGTGTACGGCTCGGGCGAGCCAAAGTAAGGACGGGATGGCATGACGATCCGGACGCTAACGCATTACGTTCAACGTGGCAGCCGGCGCGCTTATTCCGTCCGTCAGGCAAAATGCGGAGCGCGAAGGCCGCCGCTCATGCCGCGCTGGCGTCCGGGGAAGCGAGGACACCACGCAGCCCTGCAAACGGCGAATGACCCGGTACGGTACGAAAAGCTTCCGCAGAAAGCGGCCGCGGAAACAGCGGACAACAGCCGGGGATGTCAAGGCCGCCATGCTACTCCAGCCCGGCGCCGTCCGGCATGAAGACTCGCAGACCGGCACAACGGAACGAAAAGAGCGCGCGAGGGTCGATATTCCGGCATTCGGCACGGTCCGGCGCCCGCCGCTTCGCCCGGCCCGCCGCGCTCGCCGCCGCAGCCTTGATGTGCGTGGCAGCAGGCGGGTTTGGTAACATGGTGGCGCCTTCTGGACCGTCCAGCCGGTCTGTAACGCGACACGGCGCCCCGCACGGCCAGTTTCGATGCGGGGCTCCTCGCAGACGATCAGGCCATCCCGCCCACTTGGGCCCTTCAGGCCGGTCAAACCGCTTAGGCCGTTTATCCAGCACGCCCACATGGAACGAGACAATCTGATCGCATGTCACGAGTGCGACGCGCTGTTCCGCAAGCCGCTGCTGCGCGCCCGGCTCACCGCGCGCTGCCCGCGCTGCGGCGCCGTGCTCTATCACGGCTCGTCCGCGCAACTGGACCGCATCTGCGCGATGACGCTCGGTGCGCTCATCACGTTCATCATTGCCCAGTCGTTTCCGATCCTCGAACTCGACGCGAACGGCGTCACCTCTCGCTCCAGCCTGTTCGGCGCGCTGGTCGTGCTGTGGGAAGAGCACATGGAGCTCGTCGCCGTGATGGTGTTCTGCTCCACGATCCTGTTCCCGCTGACCGAGCTGGTCGCCCTGCTCTACGTGCTGCTGCCCGTGCGCCAGGGCCACGTGCCACCGGGCTTCAACCGCGTGCTGCGCGCCATCCAGTTCGTGCGGCCCTGGGGGATGATCGAGGTCTTCATGCTGGGCGTGCTCGTCACCATCGTGAAGATGGTGAGCCTCGCGCGCGTGATTCCCGACGTCGCGCTGTTCGGCTTCGGCGCGCTCACGCTGATGTCCACCGTGGTCGTGACCTTCGATTCGCGCACGCTCTGGGACATCGCCGACGAACTGCGCGCCCGCCACGGCTCGAGCCAGCGCGGGCGGGTGAGGCCATCGCGGCCGTCGGGCGGTCGCCACGGCGGCAGTCCTGGCGGCAAATCGGGCAAAAAAGCGAGCGGCAGCGCGGGCGCCGTGCCCGGCCGCCGTCCCGCCGCGCTCGCAGCGCGCAAGGACTGACGCCGCGATGAAATACGTCACGGCCAGGCGTGCCGGCCTCGTTTCGTGCCATGCGTGCGGGCGCGTGCAGCCCTGGCTGCGCTCCGTCGGCAAACAGCATTGCTCGCGCTGCGACGCGGTGCTGCACCGGCGCAATCCCGACAGCCTCATGCGCACCTGGGCGCTGCTCGCCGCCGCCGCTATCCTCTACATTCCGGCCAACCTGCTGCCCATCATGCATACGTCCTCGCTCGTAGGCAGCGACGACAACACGATCATGAGCGGCGTGGTCTACTTCTGGACCTCGGGCGAATGGCCGCTCGCCGTAATCGTGTTCGTGGCGAGCATCGTGGTGCCCATGCTCAAGCTGTCGGTGCTCACGCTGCTCACGCTCACCGCGCAGCGCCGCTCCGCGTGGCGGCCCAACGAACGCGTGCGGCTCTACCGCATCGTCGAGTTCATCGGTCGATGGTCGATGCTGGACGTCTTCGTGGTCACCATGACCGTGGCGCTGGTGCGCTTCCAGTCGCTGGCGGTCATTACGGCGGGGCCCGGCGCGCTGGCATTCGGCTCGGTCGTGATTCTCACCATGATCGCCTCGATGCAGTTCGACCCGCGCCTGATCTGGGACGCGGTCGAGGAAGACGGGCCGTGGGCGGGCTCAGTGTCGTCCGCGCCGGCCTCGCCAACCAAAAACAAACAATCACCCTCACCAGAGGATCCTGCTTCATGAACAGCACGCAAGGACCCACGCCGCCGGAACCAGGCGAGCCACAGGACCCGCGCCCCGCACACGGAGCCGGCGCGTCTGTGCCGCCCGCTATGCCGCCCGAGCTTCCGGACCCCGACGTCGAGCCGCCCCGCCGCTGGCTGCCTTCGCTCGTCTGGATCGTGCCGCTGCTCGCCGCGCTGATCGGCGTGGCGCTCGTCGTGAAGTCCGTGCTCGCGCAAGGGCCCAACATCACGATCAGCTTCGTGAGCGCCGAAGGGCTGGAGCCCGGCAAGACCCAGGTCAAGTACAAGGACGTCAACATCGGATCGGTGAAATCGATCCGGCTGTCGAAAGATCTCTCGCACGTGCTGGTGCAGGTGGAACTCACCAAGGAAGCCGAGAACTTCGCGGTAAAGGACAGCCGCTTCTGGATCGTGCGTCCGCGCGTGGGTACGACGGGCGTGTCCGGGCTCGGCACGCTGCTTTCGGGCGCCTACATCGGCGTGGATGCGGGCCGCTCCAGCGAAAGCGAAACGAATTTCGTCGGCCTCGAAACCCCGCCGCCCGTCACCATCGACCAGAAGGGCCACCAATACACGCTGCACGGCGACTCGCTCGGCTCCATCGACATCGGCTCGCCCATCTTCTATCGCCGCGTGCAGGTGGGCCAGGTCACGGGCTTTTCGCTGGACAAGGGCGGTACGGGCGTCACGGTGCAAGTGTTCGTCTCCGCGCCCTACGACCAGTACGTGGGCACCAACACGCGCTGGTGGCATGCAAGCGGCGTGGACCTGCGGCTCGACGCCAGCGGCCTCAAGCTCAACACGCAGTCGCTCGCCACGGTGATCGTGGGCGGCCTCGCATTCCAGGCGCCGCCCGGCCAGGCCGCGGGCCCCAACGCGCCCAACGGCACGATGTTCCGGCTCGGCGCCGACGAGAGCGACGCGATGCGCGAGCCCGACGGCATTCCGGTGCGCGTCGTGATGAACTTCAACCAGTCGCTGCGCGGCCTGTCGGTGGGCGCGCCCGTCGACTTCCGCGGCATCGTGCTGGGCCAGGTGACCGACATCGGCGTCGACTACGATCCGAAGACGCACGAGTTCACGATGCCGGTCACGATGGACCTCTACCCCGACCGCCTGCGCCGCCACTCGCGCAACCAGATGCCGATGCAAAGCACGCCCGAGGCGAGCGAGATGCTGAAGACGCTGGTGAAGCACGGCCTGCGCGGCCAGCTGCGCACGGGCAACCTGCTCACCAACCAGCTCTACGTCGCGCTCGACCTGTTCCCGAAGGCGCCCCCCCGCCACCGTGGACGTCACGCGCGAACCCATCGAGCTGCCCACCATTCCGAATACGCTCGACGAACTGCAACTGCAGGTGGCCGACATCGCGAGGAAGCTCGACAAGGTGCCGTTCGACCAGATCGGCACCAACCTCAACAGCGCGCTCAAGAACGCCGACCGTCTGTTCTCGCGGCTCGACACCGAAGTGGTGCCGCAGGCGCGCGACACGCTCTCGGCCGCGAAGCAGACCTTCGGCGCCGCCGAAGCCACGCTCCAGCAAGACTCGCCGCTGCAGTCCGACGTGCACCAGGCGCTGCAGGAACTCACGCGCACGCTGCAGTCGCTCAACGCGCTGTCCGATTACCTCGAACGCCACCCCGAATCGCTGCTGCGCGGCAAGCCGGGAGACAAACCATGAAAAACGTACCGCGTCGTACCCTGCCTCGCGCGCTGGCCGCCGCCATCGCGCTCACGATGCTGGCCACGCTCGCCGCGTGCTCTTCGTCGCCGCCCAGCCGTTTCTATACGCTCAGTGCGGCGACCGATGCCGGCGCCGGCACGGCTCAGCGCACAACAGCGCCCGCCGCCAATCCTGCGCTGCTGATCGAAGTGGCGCCGGTCGACATGCCGTCGCAGGTGGCGCGCAACCAGCTCGTCGTGCAGAAAGACGCGAACGAGGTGAGCGTGCTCGAAGAGCAACGCTGGGCGTCGCTGCCCGGCGACGAAGTGCGGCGCGCGCTTTCGGGCGACCTCGCGCAGCGGCTCGGCACCATCGACGTCTACGGCGCGCCGTATCCCGAAGGCGTGCCGGTGTATCGCGTGAGCGTCAACGTGCATCGCTTCGAATCGTGGCCTGGCTCGCATGCGCTGATCGACGCCGTGTGGAGCGTGCGGCCGGTGGGCAGCCGCGCCGTCATGACGTGCCGCAGCGTGGCGAGCGTACCGGTGGCAAGCGGCTACGACGCCCTCGTGGACGGCCATCGCCGCGCGGTGCAGGCGATCGCCGCGGCCATTGCGGGCGGCGTGCAGTCGCTCGCGGCGCTGCCGCGGGCAGCGGATATGGGTACGGGTACGGGTACGGGTGCGACCGCGAGTGCGGGTGCGGGCAAAAGCGCCTCCCGGGCGACGGCGGCGCGAACGGCGTCAGCGGCGGGGACCAGCGCGGCGTCGGCTGCGCCTCTCGTGCCCTGCCCCGCCACGGCAATGTCGCCGGTTGCCGCTTCGGTCGGTTCGTCCGCGGCTGTTGGCTCGGGCAGTTGACGCCATCAGGCGGCGCCGTTTCGCGCGGCACAACGCGCAAGCCGAACCGGTGCCGCCGCGGCGGAAGCTGTAGAAGCGACGGCAGCCGCAATGCCGCGCAACAAAGCATGACGCCCACACGAAGCGGCCGGCCGCCCAAACCCGACCGCGTACAATAGCGCCTTCCCCGCAGCGTTCCGCCCTCCTCATGTCTTTCGATTTCTTCGTTCCCTGTCCGCGCGGTCTCGAAGCCGCCCTCGCCGCCGAAATTGCCGAGATCGGCTCGCGCCATCTGCGCGCCGGCGCCCTGCAACCGGGCAGCGACGTGCCGGGCGGCGTGCATTTCCGCGGCGACTGGTCGGCCGGCATGGCCGTTAACCTGCACTCGCGCATCGCGAGCCGCGTGCTGCTCAAGATCGCACAGCAGCCGTACCGCAACGAGCACGACATCTACAACTTCGCGCACGAGCAGCGCTGGGAACAGTGGTTTTCGGCCAACGAGACGTTGCGCGTCGACATCACGGCGATCAAGTCGCCGCTGCGCAGCCTGGAATTCGCGACGCTGCGCGTGAAGGACGCGGTCTGCGACCGCCTGCGCGAAGTGAGCGGCGCGCGCCCGAGCATCGATACCGCCGTGCCCGACGTGCGCGTCTTCGCATTCCTCACGGCCGCCGAGTGCACGCTGTATCTCGATACCTCGGGCGAGCCGCTCTTCAAGCGCGGCTGGCGGCTCGACAAGGGCGCGGCGCCGCTGCGCGAAAACCTGGCCGCGGGCATCCTGCGCCTCACCGGCTGGACGCCGGGCACGCCGCTCTACGACCCGATGTGCGGCAGCGGCACGTTCCTCGCCGAGGCGGCACAGATCGCGCTCAACATCGCGCCCGGCGTGGACCGCCGTTTCGGTTTCGAAAAGCTCAAGCAGTACGACATCACGGCATGGCAGACGCTGAAGGTCGCGGCCATGGACGCGAGGCGCGCCGCCCGCGGCGCCCGCGCGAATCTGCAGATCTACGGCAGCGACATTTCGGGCGACATGCTGGACAAGGCGCGGGCGAACATCGAGCGCGCGGGTCTGCCGGCGATGCCGCTCAAGCAGATCGATGCGCGCGCCATGACGCCGCCCACCGACACGCCCGGCATCCTCGTGGCGAACCCGCCCTATGGCGAGCGGATCGAAGTGAGGGGCCGCGGCCCGCGCGGCGAGATTCGCGACACCGGCCGCCGGTCCGAGCGTGATGCCTACGACGACGAAGGCTTTCGCCGCGCCCAGCCCGATGCGCCGGACAGCGAGTTCTTCCACGCTATCGGCGACGCGCTCAAGCAGCGCTTCACGGGCTGGCACGCGTTCTTCCTCACGTCGGACCGCAAGCTTCCCGGTCAGCTGCGGCTGCGCGAATCGGCCAAGACGCCGCTCTTCAACGGCGCGCTCGAATGCCGGCTGTTCCGCTTCGACCTGATCGCGGGCAGCGTGCGGCAACGGCCGAACGCCGCCGCGCCGGGCGAAGACGGCGGAGAAGCCAGCGGGGGTTGAACTTGCGCTGAGCCGCAACGGGCGGTTCCGCGGCGCAGCGACCATTCCTCGGCAGCGTTTCAGGCCACGGTAGCCGGCATCACGCGTTCATCACCCTTCCCGTTCGCCCTCATCCCCCGCGTCGGCGCGCGCCTCGAGCCCACGCTTGAGGTCGTGCAGCGCGCGCAGCCGGTCGCGTTCGAACTTGCCGATCCAGCGCTCCGCAATCTCGTGGATCGGCACCGGATTCAGGTAATGCAGCTTTTCGCGACCGCGCCAGGCGGTCGCCACCAGATTCGCTTCTTCCAGTAGCGCCAGGTGCTTGCTCACGGCCTGGCGCGTCATCGCGAGGCCCTCGCAGAGTTCGCCCAGCGTTTGTCCATTGCGCGCGTGCAGCAGGTCGAGCAGCTGACGGCGCGTCGGGTCTGCCAGCGCCTTGAATACGGCGTCCATACGTCGATTGAAGTCCTCGTTCGTCTCTCGCGGCCTGCCGCTTCTGTGTTCGCAGATGCGCACGACGATGCGCGTGCAGGCTTGCCGTCGGCGTCCATTATGCAACCATGAGGTTGCACGTCAAGCGCCGCGCGGCAGGCGGTTCGTTAAAGCCGTTTTCAAGCCCGCTCTTTCACTCGGCCCAGCAAAGCTACTGACAGAACGCTGTCAGCAGCGGCCCCGCACACTTCCATCACGCCATCCGGCGCCTTCAGGACTTACCGACAATCAAGGAGCGTGTCATGTCAGCAGATCAATCGCGCGTCATCGCCTGGTTCGACATTCCGGCCGTGGACTTCGACCGCGCCACCCGTTTCTACGAAGCCGCGCTCGACGTCGAACTGCGGCGCGAAGTGGTGAGCGGCATTCCGATGGCCATCTTCGGCCGCGGCGAAGCCGACACCGGCGGCTGCATCGTGTTCAACCCGCAGCAGCAGAAACCCGACAACGACGGCGTGCTGGTCTACCTCAACGCAAAGCCCACGGTGACGGCGGCGCTCGAGCGCGTGGAGCGTGCGGGCGGCAAGAAGCAGGGGCCGGCTATCGAGCTGCCGAACAACTACGGCTACATCGGCTACTTCATCGATACCGAAGGCAACCGCGTCGGACTGCATTCGCTCAAGCTGGCTTAAGCGAAGAAAGCACGGCACGAGCGGTTCGCCGCCGTTGCCGTGCGCGCTATGATCGCCGCATTCCACCCACCGCACCCGCCACGATGACCCGTCGCGCCGACCGCCTGTTCCAGATCGCCGAGCTGCTGCGCGGCCGGCGGCTCACGACTGCGCAGCAGCTGGCCGAATGGCTCAACGTGTCGGCGCGCACCGTGTATCGCGACGTGCGCGACCTGCAGCTTTCGGGCGTGCCGATCGAAGGCGAAGCGGGCATCGGCTACCGGCTCTCGCGAGCGGCGAGCCTGCCGCCACTCATGTTCACCGCCGACGAACTCGCGGCGCTCGCCACCGGCGCGCGGATGCTCGAAACGTGGGGCGGCGCGGGCCTCGCGGGCGGTGCCCGCAGCGCGCTCGCGAAAATCGCCTCGGCCATGCCGGCCGACAAGCGCGCAGCGCTCGAACGGCTCGCCGTGTTCGTGCCGTCGTTTCATATCGACGGCGAGTTTTCGAAGAAGGTGGACACGCTGCATCGCGCCGTGGATACGCGGCTCGTGGTGAGCTTCGGCTACGAGGACCGGCTGGGCGCACAGACCGAGCGGCGCGTGTGGCCGCTCGGTCTCGTCTACTGGGGCGGGCGCTGGACGGTGGGCGCCTGGTGCGAATTGCGCGAGGACTTCCGCAACTTCGACATCGCGCGCATGAAGGGCGTGGCCGTGCACGAGCACTTTCCCGACATGAGCGGCCGGCGCCTCGCGGACTATCTGCGCGTGGTGAACGCGCCGTCGCGGTGACGGCGCGCGCTCATGACGCCGACGTCAACGTCGACGTGGACTACTCCACCGACTTCACCATGTCCTCGATCACCTTCTTCGCGTCGCCGAATACCATCATCGTCTTGTCCATATAGAACAGCTCGTTGTCGAGACCGGCGTAGCCCGCCGCCATCGACCGCTTGTTGACGATGACCGTGCGCGCCTTGTACGCCTCGATGATCGGCATGCCCGCAATCGGCGACTTCGGATCGTTCTTCGCCGCGGGGTTCACCACGTCGTTCGCGCCGAGCACCAGCACCACGTCGGTCTGGCCGAACTGGTTGTTGATGTCGTCCATCTCGAAGACGAGGTCGTAGGGCACCTCGGCTTCGGCGAGCAGCACGTTCATGTGCCCCGGCATGCGGCCCGCCACGGGGTGAATGGCGTAGCGCACGTCGATGCCCTTTTCGATGAGCTTGTCGGTGAGCTCCTTCAACGCGTGCTGCGCGCGGGCGACCGCGAGCCCGTAGCCCGGCACGATCACCACCGTTTCCGCGTTGCCGAGCATGAACGACGCGTCTTCGGCCGAACCCGACTTCACCGGCCGCTGTTCCTGCGCGCCGCCCGCCGCAGCCGCGCCCGGCTCCGCGCCGAAGCCGCCCAGCAGCACGTTGAAGAACGAGCGGTTCATCGCATGGCACATGATGTACGAGAGAATCGCGCCCGACGACCCCACCAGCGACCCCGCAATGATCAGCATCGCGTTGTTGAGCGAGAAGCCGATGCCCGCCGCGGCCCAGCCCGAGTACGAGTTGAGCATCGACACCACGACGGGCATGTCCGCCCCGCCGATCGGGATGATGATGAGCACGCCGAGCGCGAATGCGATCACCGTCATGATGATGAACGGCAGCCACGATTGCGTGAGAAAGAAGATCACGCCGAAGCCGACCATCGCGATGGCGAGCATGAGGTTCAGCAGATGCTGGCCCGCATACACGACCGGCGCGCCCTGGAAGAGCCGGAACTTGTACTTGCCCGAGAGCTTGCCGAACGCGATCACCGAACCTGAGAACGTGATCGCCCCCACGAACGTGCCAATGAAGAGTTCGATGCGGTTGCCGTAGGGCAGGAAGCCCGCATACGGCGCGTCCTCGGCGCCCAGACCGAAGGCGGCCGGTTCCGCCACGACCGCATATGCGATGCACACGGCAGCGAGACCGATCAGCGAGTGCATGGCCGCCACGAGTTCGGGCATCTTCGTCATTTCGACGCGCGCGGCCACATAGGCGCCAATCGCACCGCCCACCACGAGCGCACCGAACAACAGCCCAAGGCCGAGACCGAGGTTCGAACCCAGGTAGCCGGCCTGCTTCACGATCAGCGCGATGGTGGTGAGGATGGCGATGGCCATGCCCACCATGCCGAACAGGTTGCCGGCCCGCGCGCTCTTCGGATTGGACAGCCCCTTGAGCGCCTGGATGAAGCACACCGAGGCCAGCAGGTAGAGCAGCGTCACCACGTTCATGCTCACGAAGTTCAGCCCCATCATGCGCCCTCCTTGCCGGTGGCGCCGCCCTGCTTCCTGGGTTCTTTCTTCCGGAACATCTCCAGCATTCGCCTTGTCACCAGAAAGCCGCCGAACACGTTCACGGCCGCGAGCAACACGGCAAGCGTGCCGAAGAACTTGCCGGCGCCGCCCACCGTGAGCGCCGTGGCGAGCATGGCGCCCACGATCACGATGGCCGAGATCGCGTTGGTGACTGCCATGAGCGGCGTGTGCAGCGCGGGCGTGACGTTCCACACCACGTGATAGCCCACGTAGACCGCCAGCACGAAGATGATGAGATTGATGACCGTATGGTTGATGACTTCCATCGCCGCTGTTCTCCTCATGCCTTGCGCGTGACGGCGCCGTCGCGGGCCAGCAGCGTGGCCGCGACGATGTCGTCCGCGAGATCGATGTTGAGCGTGCCTTCCTTCGTGACGATCAGCTTCAGGAAGTCGAGCAGGTTGCGCGCGTAGAGCGAAGACGCGTCCGCCGCCACCATTGCCGCCAGGTTCGTGTAGCCCACGATCGTCACGCCGTGCTTCGTCACCACCTCGTCGGCCACGGTGAGCGGGCAGTTGCCGCCGCGGCGGCCGGTGGCTTGATCGGCCACGGGGCCGCGACCCGCTGCAAGGTCTACCACGACCGAGCCCGGCTTCATGGCCTCCACCGTCTGCGCGGGCAAGAGCGTGGGGGCGTCGCGGCCGGGAATCAGCGCGGTACTGATCACGATGTCGGCCTGGCGCGCGCGTTCGTGCACGAGCGCCGATTGCCGCGCGAGCCACGACGGCGGCATGGGCCGCGCGTAGCCGCCCACGCCTTCGGCCGCCTCGCGCTCTTCCTGCGTCTCGTAGGGCACATCGAGGAATTTCGCGCCCAGCGACTCGATCTGCTCCTTCACGGCGGGCCGCACGTCGGACGCTTCGATCACCGCGCCCAGCCGCCGCGCCGTGGCGATGGCCTGCAAACCCGCCACGCCCGCGCCGAGCACGAGCACGCGCGCCGCCTTCACCGTACCGGCGGCCGTCATCAGCATGGGCATGAAGCGAGGGTAGACGCTGGCAGCCACGAGCACCGCCTTGTAGCCGGCGATGTTGGCCTGGGACGAGAGCACGTCGAGGCTCTGCGCGCGCGTGGTGCGCGGTGCGGCTTCCAGCGAGAACGCCGTGAGCCCCGCTTCGGCGAGCTGCGCGGCATTCGCGGCATTGAACGGATCGAGCATGCCCACGAGCACGGCGCCGCGCTTCATGAACGGCAGCTCGCTCACGGAGGGCGACTGCACCTTGAGCACGAGGTCGGCGGCGAAGGCGGTGGCCGCGTCCGTGATCTCGGCACCGACGGCAACGTAGGCCTCGTCGGTGAAGCTCGCGGCGGTGCCGGCGCCCGCCTGCACGGTGACGCGATGCCCCTGGCTCACATACTTCTTGACCGTCTCGGGCGTCGCGGCCACTCGGGTTTCGTTCGCCCGCGTCTCGGCAGGCACTCCGATATGCATCCTGGAACCCTCCTTCTTATTGCTTATCAAGCGCTCATGAAGCGAATAAAGCGAAGACAGGGGCCGGCCACGGTGCGCCGGCTTCTCGTGCAGCGGCTACCGCGCCACTTTACCCGAAAGTGGGGGGCGAACCGTAATCGGCACAATCCCGGCTGTGCGCGCCGCTTCGGGTCGGGTTCGGGCCTGTCTGGAGCGTGCCTGGAGCTTGCTTCGGGTCGCGTTCGGCCTGGTTTTTGGCCCGATGCGGGCCTGATGGGGGCCTGCTGCGGACCTGACTCGGCCCTGCAAGCGGCCCGAAGCGAGGCACGGCGCCAACCGGTAAAATGTCGGCCCATGGAACCGGAAATCTGGGCCCCGCACGTTACGGTGGCGGCCATCGTCGAGCGCGGCGGGCGTTTTCTCCTTGTCGAGGAGCACACGTCCGAAGGACTGCGGCTGAACCAGCCGGCCGGGCATCTCGAGGCGGGCGAGTCGCTCGTCGATGCGGTGACTCGCGAAACGCTCGAGGAAACGGCGCATCCGTTCGTGCCGCAGGCGCTCGTGGGCGTGTACATGACGCACTTCGGCCAACCGCACGAAAGCGGCGCCACCTACCTGCGCTTCACGTTCTGCGGCACGGCGGGCGAGGCGCTCGCAGACCGCGCGCTCGATGCCGACATCGTCCGTACGCTCTGGATGAGCGCCGACGAACTGCGCGCGGCGGGCGAACGGCATCGCACCCCGCTCGTCATGCGCTGCATCGACGATTACCTCGCGGGACGTCGCGTCCCGCTCGATTTCGTGCACACGCACGCGGTGGGGCCGCGGCGCCCGGAGCGCCCGTAAGCGCGATGGCTTCGGGCGGTCGTAGTCGAGTGATTGGCAACACCGCGCGGCAATGACCTACGGTCACGACCCGCGGCTCCGGTCCGCACGATCCATCGGCACTATCAATCGGCAGCACCAACAAGCAGCAACAGGCAGCAAGCCATGAGCAAACAAAAAGTCGTAGTGGGCATGTCGGGCGGCGTGGATTCGTCGGTCACGGCATGGCTGCTCAAGGAGCAGGGATACGACGTGGTCGGTCTTTTCATGAAGAACTGGGAAGACGACGACGACAGCGAATACTGCTCGACGCGTGAAGACTGGATCGACGTCGTGTCGGTAGCGGACTTGATCGGCATCGACGTCGAGGCCGTCAACTTCGCCGCCGAATACAAGGACCGCGTGTTCGCGGAGTTCCTGCGCGAGTACTCGGCGGGCCGCACGCCGAACCCGGACGTGCTCTGCAACGCCGAGATCAAGTTCAAGGCGTTCCTCGACCACGCCATGAGTCTCGGCGCCGAGCGCATCGCGACGGGCCACTACGCGCGCGTGCGCGAAAACGAGGGCCGCTTCGAGCTGCTGAAGGCCACGGACCACACCAAGGACCAGTCGTACTTCCTGCACCGCCTCAACCAGGCACAGCTTTCGAAGACGATGTTCCCGCTCGGCGAAATTCCGAAGACGAAAGTGCGCGAGATCGCGGCGCAGATCGGCCTGCCGAACGCGAAGAAGAAGGACTCCACGGGCATCTGCTTCATCGGCGAACGGCCGTTCCGCGACTTCCTGAACCGCTACCTGCCGACGAAGCCCGGCCCCATGAAAACGCCCGAAGGCAAGGTGGTGGGCGAGCACATCGGCCTTGCGTTCTACACGTTCGGACAGCGCAAGGGCATCGGCCTCGGCGGCAGCAAGGACGGCAGCGGCGAGCCCTGGTTCGTGGCGGCCAAAGACATTGCATCGAACACGTTGTACGTCGTGCAGGGCCACGATCATCCGTGGCTGCTTTCGGAGACGCTGCGCGCCGGCAACGTGAGCTGGGTGGCCGGCGAGTCGCCCGCGGACGGCCACGCCTGCGGCGCCAAAACCCGCTACCGCCAGGCCGACGCGGCATGCGTCTTCCACGCGCTGCCCGCTTTGGCTGCCAATACGGGCGAGGCCGACGACGCCTTCGAACTGCGCTTCACCGAAGCGCAATGGGCCGTGACGCCCGGCCAGTCCGCTGTGCTGTACGACGGCGACGTGTGCCTCGGCGGCGGCATCATCGAAAGCGCGGCGACGGCGCAGCCCACGCCGCAACCCGCCGCGCGCGAGCCGCAGCAAGCGGCGCTGCTCGGCGTGCGATAAGCCTGCACCGCGCGCGAACGAGGGTCGCCGTTCTCGTTCGCCGCGCAGCCAGGCTTCATCCTTCGCATTCCTTCGCGCGCCTTTCGGCACCTTTCGCTAGACGTCTATTCCGTCTCGCGCATCAGTGAGTTTCACAGCCGCGCCCTTCATCTTGCGGCATCATTCGGGGCACAACCGGCCGCCGCGCCGCACACGAAGTGCGGCGGCCTCCTTCGTTCACCCCGAGGAGACCGTATGTTTTCCCGACGCTATCTGGCCATGTGGTGCGCCGTGCTGCTGCTTGCCGCGTGCCTTGCCGCCGCCGCGCTCCATCACCTGTCCTGGTTCTGGAGCGTGATTCCCGCGCTCCTCGTCGCGCTCGGCCTGGCCGATCTCACCCAGGAGCGCCACGCGATCCTGCGCAACTACCCGCTCTGGGGCCATCTGCGTTTCGCGTTCGAGTTCATCCGCCCCGAAATCCGCCAGTACTTCGTCGAAGACGACACCGAAGAAAAGCCGTTCTCGCGCCAGCAGCGCAGCATCGTCTACCAGCGCGCGAAAAACGAAGTGGACAGCCGCCCCTACGGCACCGAACTCGACGTGCGCGCCGCCGGTCACGAATGGATCAGCCATTCGCTCATGCCGACGCAACTGCCCAACCACGACTTCCGCATTCTCGTCGGGCCGGAGCGCGAGCAGCCCTATGCGCTTTCCATCTTCAACGTCTCGGCCATGAGCTTCGGCTCGCTTTCCGCGAACGCGATCCGCGCGCTCAATCTGGGCGCGAAGAAAGGCGGCTTCGCCCACGACACGGGCGAAGGCTCGCTCTCGAAGTACCACCGCGAACACGGCGGCGACATCATCTGGGAAATCGCCTCGGGTTATTTCGGTTGCCGTAACGACGACGGCACCTTCAACGCCGAGAAGTTCGCGCGCGAGGCCGCGGACCCGCAGGTGAAGATGATCGAAGTGAAGCTCTCGCAGGGCGCCAAACCGGGCCACGGCGGCGTGCTGCCCGCCGCGAAGATCACACCCGAAATTGCCGAGACGCGCGGCGTGCCGATGGGCCGCGACTGCATCTCGCCCGCCACGCACTCCGAGTTCTCGACGCCGCGCGGGCTGCTCGAATTCGTCGAGCGGCTGCGCAAGCTCTCGGGCGGCAAGCCGACGGGCTTCAAGCTCTGCATCGGTCATCCTTGGGAGTTCTTCGGCATTGCCAAGGCGATGCTCGAAACAGGCATCCTGCCCGACTTCATCGTGGTGGACGGCGCCGAAGGCGGAACGGGCGCCGCACCGCTCGAGTTCACGGATCACATCGGCGTGCCGCTTCAGGAAGGGCTGCTGCTCGTGCACAACACGCTGGTGGGTTGCGGGCTGCGCGAGAAAATCCGCATCGGCGCGAGCGGCAAGATGATTACCGCATTCGACATTGCGAAGACACTCGCCATCGGCGCGGACTGGATCAACTCCGCGCGCGGCTTCATGTTCGCCGTGGGCTGCATCCAGGCGCAGACCTGCCACACGGGCCGCTGCCCGACCGGCGTCGCGACGCAAGACCCGGTGCGCCAGCGCGCGCTCGTCGTGCCCGACAAGGCCGACCGCGTATTCAACTTCCACCACAACACGCTGCACGCGCTCAAGGAAATCGTGCAGGCCGCGGGCCTCAAGCATCCGTCGGAACTGCGCGCGCATCACATCGTGCGGCGCGTCTCGTCGCACGAGGTCCAGCTGATGTCGCAACTGCTCAAGTACCTGGAGCCGGGCGATCTGCTCAGCGGCAACTACCGCTACTCGCTGTACGAACAGTGGTGGCCGGTGGCGCGCAGCGACTCGTTCACGCCGCGACTCGAAGCGGCAGTGGCGGCGTAGCAGGCCATGACGCACGCGACCCTGCGCACAAAAGAAAAGCCCCGCCGAAGCGGGGCAATGTGGTCAACGTGACGTAACCACGCGAAAGAACGGATAACGCTGAAGGCGCGGACCGATGCGATGGAGCATGGGCCGCGCCTGATGTTTTTGCGGCGCGGTCAGATGGCCTTCACACCGCCATCGGCCGCCATTTCAGCAAACGCTGCTCGATTGCGGTCAGCAGATAATCCGCGGCAAGCGCCACCACCGCCAGCACGATCATCGCCGCGAACACGCCGCTCGCGTTGAACGCGCCTTGCGCCGTGGAAATCAGCAGACCGATGCCCTGCTTCGAACCCAGGAACTCGCCCACCACGGCACCGACCAGCGCGAAGCCGAAGCTCACGTGCAGGCTCGCGAGAATCCAGCTGAGCGCCGAGGGAATCACCACCGCCGTCGTCACCTGGCGGCGCGAGGCGCCGAGAATTTGCGCGTTCGCGATCATGTAGCGGTCGGCTTCGCGCACGCCCTGGAACGCATTGGCGAACACGACGAAGAACACCATCACCACCGCCAGCGCCACCTTCGACGCCATGCCGAGACCCAGCGCGATCACGAACACCGAACCCAGCACCACGCGCGGAATCGAGTTGGCGATCTTGATGTAGATGCTGAACACGTCGGAGAGCAGCTTGTTGCGGCCCAGCACGATGCCGCAGAACACGCCGGCCACGGAACCGATCAGAAAGCCGAGGCCGGTCTCTTCCAGCGTGACCCACACCTGGGTCAAGAGCGGCCCTTGCGACGTGCCGTTGACGAACCAGTCGACGATCTGCGCGAAGATCTGCGACGGCATGGAGAAGAAGAACGGATCGATCCACTTGAGCCGTGCGGCCACTTCCCAGCCGCCCAGCACGACGACGAGCACGGCAATGCGCAGACCGATCACGAGCGCGTGGCGGCGCCGGATGCGCTGCTGGGCCACGCGCTCGACCTGGGCGAGCGCCGCGGCGTCGATGCCCACGGGCATCGCTTGTTGAGGGGTAGACATGATGTACTCCGCTTGCGTTGATTACCCGATCTGCACTTCTTCGCGCAGGTCGTGCCAGATGTCCCGCGAGATTTCGATGAAGCGCGGGTCGTAGCGCACCTCGGAGGTGATGCGCGGACGCGGCAGGTCGATCTCGTACACCTTCTTGAGCGTGGCCGGACGTGCCGTCAGCACGAACACGCGGTCGGCCAGCGCAATCGCCTCTTCCAGATCGTGCGTGACGAACACGACCGAACCCGCATTCGCCGACCACAGTTGCAGCAGTTCGTCCTGCATCAGCGTGCGGGTCTGCATGTCGAGCGCGGAGAACGGCTCGTCCATGAGCAGGATTTCCGGCTTGTTGATGAAGGTCTGCGCGAGCGCCACGCGCTTGCGCATGCCGCCCGACAGCTGATGCGGGTAGTGCTTGCCGAACTTGTCGAGGCCCACGCGACGCAGCCATTCGTTGGCTTCGTCGTAAGCCGCCGACTTCGAACGGCCGCGAAAGAGCGGTCCCGCCGCGACGTTGTCGAGCACCGAGCGCCACGGGAACACGGCGTCGGCCTGGAACACGAAGCCGATGCGCGGGTCGATGCCGTTCACGGGCTGGCCCATCACGCGCACTTCGCCCGTGGTGGGCTTGAGCAGACCCGTGATCATGCTCAATGTCGTGGACTTGCCGCAGCCCGTGGGCCCGACGACCGCAACGAACTCGCCGCGCGCCACCGACATGGTGAAGTCGCGCAACGCGATGGTCGCCTTGCCATCGGGGCTGATGAAGCGGCACGAGACGTTGCGCAGCTCGATGGCCGGCGAGCCCGTCGGCGAGCCGTTCGTTGAGGGGGATACAGGTCGATTCATCGCTTGCAGTTCCGCTGTTGTCATGACCGCCATGGGTGACTCATGCGCCGGTTATTTCGCGGCGGTCTTCACCGACGAGACGAACTCGTTCGTGTAAGTGCGCGCCAGATCGATATGTTTGCCCTTCACCGAGGGGCTGAACGACGAGAGCACCTTCAGCACCGTGTCGGGACCGTCGGCGGGCATCTTGCCGTCCTTCGTGAACATGGGCAGCGACGCCTTCAGCGCGCCCACGTAGAGGTCGCGGTTGTTGCCGTAGTAGTCCTTCGGCATCTTGTCGGCGATTTCGTCGGCGCTGTGCGTCGCGATGAAGTTCAGCGTCTTCACGAAGGCACGCGCGAGCTTCGCGGCTTCGTCCTTGTGCGACTCGGCCCACGCGCGCTGCACGTAGAAGCTCGACGCCGGATACGTGCCGCCCAGCGCCGCGCGCGTGCCGTCGAGCGTGCGCATGTCGACCAGCACCTTCGCGTCGCCGGTCTTCAGCAGTTGCGAGACGGTGGGCTCGGTCGTCATGCCCGCGTCGATGCGGCTTTGCTTGATCGCGGCGATGAAGCTCGCGTCAGCGCCCACGGGCAGCAGCGTGTATTGCGTGGACGGCACGCCGGCGCGCTGCGCGAGGTACTGCGTGAGAAAGCTCGTGGACGAACCGAGGCCCGTCACGCCCAGCGTCTTGCCCTTCACGTCGGCCATGCTCTTCAGGCTGCCGGCGGCCTTGGTCGCCACCATTTCCACTTCACCCGGCACCTGGCCGAAGATCACGAGCGCTTCGACTTCCTTGCCCTTGCTCTGCAGGTCGATGGTGTGATCGTAGAAACCCACCACGCCCTGCACGGCGCCTGCGAGCAGTTCGTTTTCCGCGTCGACGCCGGCGGGCTGCGACTGGATCTCGACGTCGAGCCCTTCTTCCTTGAAGTAGCCGAGCTGCTCGGTGAGCTTGGCCGGCAGATAGATGATCTTGGTCGCGCCGCCCACCATGATCGTGATCTTCGAGGAATCGGCCGAGGCCGGCGCCGGGGCCGCGGCAAGCGCGAAGGCCAGCGCGGCAAAACTCGACAGGGCAGCCACTTTACGCAGGGTACGCATGAAGAAAGTCTCCTTGGTTGGGCGGACCGCCTTGTGCTTCGCCCCGGTTTTGGTCTCGGGTTCAGCCTTGCGTTGGCGCGGTCCTTTCTGGGCCTGGTCTTAAGCTAGGCGTGAGGCGGATTATAAAAATGCGAAACCTTCTGCCAGCTATCGGCCCGCGGCGACAAGCATTCGTGTTAACCCGCAATGCCGCGCGCCGCCCTGCGCGAGGCTCGTGGGCCGCATTGCAAAGCCGCCGATTTGCGGCACAATCGACGGCCTGATCCGTGCGGCTCGCCCGCTGCTGCCCCATGAAGCTGCTGCTCATCGAAGACAATCCCACGCTTTCGCACTGGCTCGCCAAAACGCTGGAGCAGGACGCGTTCGCGCTCGACGCCGTGCAGGACGGCGACGCCGCCGACCAGCTGCTGCGCACGAACCGCTACGACGTGGTGCTGCTCGACCTGAACCTGCCGAAGCTCTCGGGCAAGAACGTGCTGCGCCGCATGCGCCAGCGCGGCGACGAAACGCCGGTCATGATCCTCACGGCGAGCGGGTCGATCGACGAAAAGGTCGAGCTGCTTGGACTCGGCGCGGACGACTACCTCGTGAAGCCGTTCGAGGTGCGCGAACTCGTGGCACGCATCAAGGTGCTGATTCGCCGCCAGGCACCCACCAAGGCCGGCGACGTGACCTGCGGCGACCTCGCCTTCGATATCGACACACGCCAGTTCACGCTGAAGGGCACCCCGCTTGCGGTGACGCCGCGCGAACGCACGGTGCTCGAAACGCTGATCCTGCGGCTCGGCAAGACCGTCTCGAAGGCGGCGCTCATGGACGCCATCTTCACGCTCGCCGACGAGCCCAGCGAAGACGCCGTCGAAATCTACATCTCGCGCCTGCGCAAGAAGCTGGACGGCAGCTCCGCCGCCATCGTCACGCTGCGCGGCCTCGGCTACCTGCTGCGCAAGAAAGACGATGAGCAGTAACGATGACCAATAGCCTGCGCGTGCGTCTTTTGTGGTGGCTGCTGCTGCCGCTCGCGCTCTACGTGTTCGTGACCGCGAAAACGGAGCACGACAACGCGCGCCACACCGCCGACCTCGTGCAGGACAATCTGCTCGTCGCCTCGGCACGCATGATCTCGGGCGAAGTGGAATGGGCGGACGGTGCGCTCATGGTCGACATGCCGCCCGCCGCCATCGAAGTGTTCGCCTCGCCCTACGGCGACCAGGTGTTCTACAGCGTGCGTCTGGAAGACGGCCGGCTGCTCGCGGGCCTGCCGGACTTCCCTTCCGCAAGCGGCGGCGTGGCCGACCCGGCCACCGAGCCGCAATGGTTCGACGCCACGCTGCGCGGCCAGCGCGTGCGCGCGGTGTCGCTCGTGCGGCTCATGTACGACAACGGCGCGACGCGCCGCGTGCAGATTCTCGTGGGCAAGACGACGCGCTCGCGCGACGCCATGGTGCAAGCCGTATGGCGGCCCCAGTTGATCCGGCAGATCGAGATGATCGTGCTGGCGGTCGCGCTGGCTTGCATCGGACTCACGTTCGAACTGCGGCCGCTCATGAAGGTGAAAGACGACGTGGCCGACCGCGATCCGATGCAACTTGCGCCGCTGCGCGTGGAGCGGCTGCACACCGAACTGCGGCCCATCGTGGATGCGATCAACCAGTGCATCGCGCGGCTCGGCTTGCAGGTCGCGACGCAGCGGCGCTTCATCGCCGACGCCGCGCATCAGCTGCGCACGCCGCTCACGCTGCTCGGCACGCAGCTTCAGTTCGCGCGGCAGCGGCGCAGCATCGAGCCGGAACTCGCGGAAGTGCTGGCCGCGATGCATCGAAGCAACCAGTCGATGGTGGGTCTCACGAACAAGCTGCTGCTGCTCGCGCAGGCCGAATCAGCGGACTACTCGCAGCTGGCGAGCCAGAACGTGGACCTGAGCGCGCTCGCCACCGAAGTGGTGGAAGAACTTGCGCTGCTCGCGCAGACACGCGAGATCGACCTGGGCGTGGAACTGCATGGCCCGGCATGCGTGATGGGACATCGCGCGCTGCTGGCCGCGCTGGTTTCGAATCTCGCGGAAAACGCGATTCGTTACACGCAGCGCGGCGGTCACGTGACAGTGGCCGTCAAGCGCGCGGACGGCCGCGTCGTGTTGACCGTCTGCGACAACGGCCCCGGCATTCCCGCCGAGGCGCGCAGCCGCGTGTTCGAGCCGTTCTACCGCGCGGCGACGGACACCGAAGGAACGGGCCTCGGCCTCGCCATCGTCCGCGAGATCGTGCAGGCCCACCGTGGAGAGATCGAATTAGGCGCCGGCCCGGACGGGCGCGGCGTGACCGTCACGGTCACCTTCGCGGCGGCGAACGCCTGAGAAGATGACCGCGCGTGAAAGCGCGTTTTGCGCTTAGTTGGAAGGCACCGTGTCGATGAACGACTGGCGCAGCGAGAGCTTGGCGAAGTGCTTGTCGAGGTTCGGGTACTGGTCGCGCCAGTCGAGTTCCGGCATGCGGAAGTCGAGATAGCCGAGCGCGCAGCCGAGCGCGATGTCCGCGAGCGAATAGTGCGTGCCCGCGCACCAGGTCTTGCTGCCCAGCCCTTGCGACATGGCGACGAGCCCTTCATCGATCTTGCGCTGCTGGCGCGCGAGCCAGCTGTCGCTGCGCTGCTCCGGCGTGCGCTGCGTGCCTTCGAGGCGAATCAGCACGGCGGCGTCCAGCATGCCGTCGGCCAGCGCTTCCCAGCAACGCACTTCGACGCGCTCGCGGCCCGACTGCGGAATGAGTTTGCCCACGGGCGAGAGCGTATCCACGTATTCGCAGATCACGCGGGAATCGAACACGGCCTCGCCGTCTTCCATCACGAGACAGGGCACCTTGCCGAGCGGATTGAAGTCGTGAATGGTGGTTTCCGGCACCCAGACGTTTTCGAGCACCAGCTTGTAGTCGATCTTCTTTTCGGCGAGCACGATTCGAGCCTTGCGCACGAACGGGCTGCCGAGCGAACCGATGAGTTTCATCACACCTGCCTGCCTTTTCTGGAATTCTGGGGTCCGCGAAAGTATACGTTGGTTTTCGGCGATCCAGACGAAGGGCGCGTCCGGCGAACGGCCGATGGCCATATGGCTGTGGACGGATTGCAACATGGCGCAAGTCCGGCGCCCGCGGTGCGTGTCGAGCGTGCCGCGCCTTGCCCGCCACGCATACCTGCGGGCGCGGCGGCCGGGAACGTCTGCGGATTGGGCGCTACAATCTCGCGATGGACCAGCCGACCGATTCCTCCCTGCACCGCCCTGCCGCTGACGCGCCCGCCATCGACGTCTACCGCGGCCGCCGCGAGCGCGTGCTCGCCGCGCTGCGGGCCATGGGCGGCGGGGTGGCCATCGTGCCGACGGCGCCCGAAGTGCTGCGCAATCGCGACACGGACTACGCCTACCGGCACGACAGCTACTTCTATTACCTGACCGGCTTCTCGGAACCCGAAGCGCTTCTCGTGCTCGACGCGAGCGCCGCAGCCGGCGAGCCCGCCGCCATCCTGTTCTGCCGCGCAAGGAACGTCGAGCGCGAAACCTGGGAAGGCTTCCGGTACGGCCCCGACGCGGCGCGCACGACATTCGGATTCGACGCAGCCTTCGCGTCCGACGAAATCGACACGCAGCTGCCGCGCATCCTGGCCGGCAAACCGGCGCTGCACTATGCGCTCGCCTCATCCGCCGCGCTCGACGAGCAGGTGCGCCGCTGGCTCGACGCCGTGCGCGCCCAGGGCCGCAGCGGCGTGACGGCGCCCACGGCAGCGCACGACCTGCTGCCGCTGCTCGACGACATGCGTCTTTTCAAGGACGCGCACGAACTGGACATCATGCGGCGCGCCGCGCGTATTTCGGCGGCCGCGCACTGTCGCGCGATGGCCGCGTGCCGGCCCGGCATGCGCGAGTACGAGATCGAGGCCGAACTGCTCTACACGTTCCGCAAGCACGGCGCACAGGCGCCGGCCTACGGCTCGATCGTCGCGGCGGGCGCCAATGCCTGCGTGCTCCACTATCCGGCGGGCAACGCGATTGCACGCGAAGGCGACCTCGTGCTGATCGACGCGGCCTGCGAGCTGGACGGCTACGCGTCGGACATCACGCGCACCTTTCCCGCGAGCGGCCGCTTCACGCCAGCCCAGCGCGAACTCTACGAAATCGTGCTGGCGGCCCAGAAGGCGGCCATCGACGCCACCCGCGCCGGCGTCAGCTTCGACGCGCCGCACGAGGCGGCCGTGCGCGTGCTCGCGCAAGGGCTGCTCGACACGGGCATCATCGACCGCACGCAGTTTTCGTCGGTGGACGACGTCATCGCCGAGCGTGCGTACACGCGCTTCTACATGCACCGCACCGGGCATTGGCTCGGCATGGACGTGCACGATTGCGGCGACTACCGCGAACGGGCCGCGGCCGCCGATGCCCAGTCGGACGCCGCGCCGCCGTGGCGCACGCTGCGTCCCGCGATGACGCTCACGATCGAACCGGGCCTTTATGTGCGCGCCGCCGAAGACGTGCCGGAACGCTACTGGGACATCGGCATTCGCATCGAGGACGACGCGATCGTCACCGAACACGGCTGTGAACTCATCACGCGCGACGTGCCGGTGGAAGCCGACGAGATCGAAGCGCTGATGCGCGAAGCACGCGCGCCCGCGTGAGCTGCACGAACCAGCACGGACAGCATGACGTGCGGGCGCGTCCGAACGCGACGCCCGCCTGAGAGAAGCAACCGGTACGGACACGAAATGAACGCAGTCTCCCGAACCGCAGGGCCGGCTCGCCCCGCCCAGGTGCAAACCGCTGACATGGCAACTTCATCGACAGGGCCGACGCACATCACCGCAGCCACGCCGTTCGATTTCGACGTGACCATCGTAGGCGCGGGCCCGGTTGGCCTTGCGCTCGCGGGCTGGCTCGCGCGGCGCAGCGCCACGCGCGAACTCAAGATCGCGCTGATCGACGCGCGCGAACCCGAAGACTCGGCCACCGACCCGCGCGCCATCGCCGTATCGGAAGGCAGCCGCATGCTGCTTGAACCGCTCGCCTGGCCGGCGGACGCCACGGCCATCCATCGCATTCACGTCTCGCAGCGCGGACACTTCGGCCGCACGCTGATCGACCGGACCGAGCACGATCTGCCGGCTCTCGGCTACGTGGTGCGGTATGGGTCCATCGTGCAGGCGCTGGCCGCGTGCGTGCGCGACACGCCGGTGCACTGGCTGCGCTCCACGTCCGCGCTGCCGCCCGTGCAGGAATACGACGGCGTCACGCTGCCCATCGAAAACGCGCATGGCGCACGCAACGTGCGCACGCGCATTCTCGTGAACGCGGAAGGTGGGCTCTACCAGCCGCGAGAGTCGGGCGAAACCGCCAGCCTCGTGACGAGCGCGAAGAGCACGCGCGACTACGGACAGACGGCGATCGTCGGCACAGTCACTGTCTCGGCGCCGCGGCCACATGTTGCGTGGGAGCGGTTCACGAACCAGGGGCCGATCGCCTTGCTGCCGATGGGCGGCGCGCGCGGTGCCGACTACGCGCTCGTCTGGTGCTGCTCGCCCGACGAAGCGCGGCGCCGCGGCGCGCTTTCCGACGAAGCGTTCCTCGCCGAACTCGAAGTCGCGTTCGGCAGCCGCCTTGGACACTTCACGCACATCGCGGGACGCGCGGCCTTCCCGCTCGGACTTTCGGCAGTGGATGCGCTCGTGAAGGGACGCGTGGCGGCCGTCGGCAATGCGGCCCAGACGCTGCACCCTGTGGCGGGTCAAGGGCTCAATCTGGGTCTGCGCGACGCGCATGCGCTTTCGGATGCGTTGTCGCAGCATGGCGCCACGCCGCTCGCACTGGCCTCGTTCGGCCAGCGGCGCGCGCTCGACCGACGCCTGACCATCAGCGCCACCGACACGCTCGCGCGGCTCTTCACGTTCGACCTGCCGGCGCTCGGCACGCTGCGCGGCCTCGCGTTGACCGCGCTCGAGTTCGTCCCGCCCGTGAAGACCGCGCTCGCAAGGCAGATGATGTTCGGCCAGCGCCGCTAGCTGCGCAAAAGCGTGGCGGTCCAAGCCGCGCACGATTTCATAGAAGATTTAAGGGGTTAGACCGGGGGTCATACGGGGAGCGAGTCGTCCGCGGGGACGGTTACGCTAAAATATGCGTTTTCCCTTCGCACCCTGCGTATGCCGCGACGCGGCACGCGCGCTCGTTCCTGCCCTTCGACATGCTCACGCTTGGCCGCCACACGCTGCGCAACAACCTGTTCGTCGCCCCGATGGCGGGCGTCACGGACCGGCCGTTCCGCCAGCTGTGCAAGCACCTCGGCGCGGGTTACGCGGTCTCGGAAATGGTGGCCTCGAACGCCCAGTTGTGGAAAAGCGAGAAGACCATGCGGCGCGCCAACCACGCGGGCGAGGTCGAGCCGATCGCGGTGCAGATAGCGGGCGCCGACCCCGACATGATGGCCGAGGCCGCGCGCTACAACGTGGCCAACGGCGCGCAGATCATCGACATCAACATGGGCTGCCCGGCCAAGAAGGTCTGCAACGTCGCGGCCGGTTCTGCGCTGTTGCAAAACGAGGCGCTCGTCGCGCGCATCGTGTCGGCCGTAGTGAATGCCGTGGGCGTAGGGGCGGATGCCGTGCCCGTCACGCTCAAGATCCGCACCGGCTGGAACCGCGAGAACCGCAACGCGCTCGCCATTGCGCGCATCGCCGAAGAGGCCGGCATTTCGATGCTCACGGTGCACGGCCGCACGCGCGCCGATCTCTATCACGGCGAGGCCGAATACGAGACCATCGCCGCAGTGAAGGCGGCCGCGCGCATTCCCGTGGTGGCGAACGGCGACATCACTTCGCCGCGCAAGGCACGCGAGGTGCTGGCCGCCACCGGCGCGGACGCCATCATGATCGGACGCGCCGCACAGGGCCGCCCGTGGCTCTTTCGCGAGATCGCCCATTTCCTCGCAACCGGCGAGTTGCTGCCGCCGCCGCGCGTCGCGGAGATCCAGCGCATCATGAACGGCCATCTCGAAGACCACTACGCGTTCTACGGCGAATTCACCGGCGTTCGTACTGCGCGCAAGCACATCGGCTGGTACACTCGCGGCCTTCGTGGCGCCCAGGCGTTCCGGCACCGCATGAACACGCTGGACACCACGCGCGAGCAGCTCGCCGCCGTCAACGAATTCTTCGACGCGCAGAAGGCGTTTTCCGAGCGCCTCGAATACGTGGACGAAGAAGGCGCCGGCGATGAGCCCGAAACAAACGATCGACTGGCAGCATGAGCAAGCACAACATAGAACATTGCGTTCGCGAGAGCCTGGGGATGTACTTCCAGGACCTCGACGGCGCCAACCCGCACGACGTCTACGACATGGTCATTTCGTGCGTCGAAAAACCCATGCTCGAGGTGGTGCTCGAGCAGGCCGGCGGCAATCAGTCGCTGGCCGCCGAGTATCTCGGCATCAACCGCAACACGCTGCGCAAGAAGCTTCAGCAGCACGGCCTGCTGTAGCGCCGCGCGCCGCGCCCTCGTCCTCCGGCTTCCCGTTCCCATCATGATCAAGCAAGCGCTCATCTCCGTTTCCGACAAGTCAGGCATCGTCGACTTCGCCAAGTCGCTGTCGGACCTCGGCGTCAAGATCCTGTCGACCGGCGGCACCGCGAAACTGCTCGCGGACGCTGGCCTTCCCGTTACCGAAGTGGCCGACTACACGGGCTTTCCGGAAATGCTCGACGGGCGCGTGAAGACGCTGCACCCGAAGGTGCACGGCGGCATCCTCGCGCGCCGCGATCTGCCGGAGCACATGGCGGCGCTGGACAAGCACGACATTCCGACCATCGACCTGCTCGTCGTGAACCTGTACCCGTTCGTGCAGACGGTGGCGAAGGAAGAGTGCACGCTGGAAGAAGCCATCGAGAACATCGACATCGGCGGCCCCACCATGCTGCGCTCGGCGGCGAAGAACCATCGCGACGTGACGGTGGTGGTCGATCCGTCCGACTACGCAACGGTGCTCGACGAAATGCGCGCGAACGGCAACACCGTGAGCTACAAGACGAACTTCCGCCTCGCAACGAAAGTGTTCGCGCACACGGCCCAATACGACGGCGCGATCACGAACTATCTGACGAGCCTCACCGATTCGCTTTCGCATACGTCGCGCAACACGTATCCGGCCACGCTGAACCTCGCGTTCGACAAGGTGCAGGACCTGCGCTACGGCGAAAACCCGCATCAGAGCGCCGCGTTCTATCGTGACCTCGCAGTGCCCGAAGGCGCGCTTGCGAACTATCGCCAGTTGCAGGGCAAGGAACTGTCGTACAACAACATCGCAGACTCGGACGCCGCCTGGGAATGCGTGAAGACCTTCGACGCGCCGGCCTGCGTCATCATCAAGCACGCCAACCCGTGCGGCGTCGCGGTGGGCGCCAACCCGCACGAAGCGTATGCGAAGGCGTTTCAGACCGATCCGACCTCGGCGTTCGGCGGCATCATCGCGTTCAACCGCGAAGTGGACGAGGCCGCCGCCCAGGCCGTGGCGAAGCAGTTCGTCGAAGTGCTGATCGCGCCGGCCTTCAGCGCCGCCGCGCGGCAAGTGTTCGAGGCGAAGCAGAACGTACGTTTGCTCGAGATTCCGCTCGGCACGGGTTTCAACGCGTTCGACCTGAAGCGTGTGGGCGGCGGTCTGCTCGTGCAATCGCTCGACTCGAAGAACGTGCAGCCGCGCGAACTGCGCGTGGTGACGAAGCGCCACCCCACGCCGAAGGAAATGGACGACCTGCTCTTCGCATGGCGCGTGGCGAAGTTCGTGAAGTCGAACGCGATTGTCTTCTGCGCGAACGGCATGACGCTCGGCGTCGGTGCGGGCCAGATGAGCCGCGTGGACTCGGCGCGCATCGCGAGCATCAAGGCGCAGAACGCGGGCCTCACCTTGGGTGGCTCCGCAGTGGCATCGGACGCGTTCTTCCCGTTCCGCGACGGCCTCGACGTGGTGGTGGCGGCGGGCGCGACCTGCGTGATTCAGCCCGGTGGCTCGGTGCGTGACGACGAGGTGATCGCCGCCGCTGACGAGCACAACATCGCGATGGTGCTGACCGGCGTGCGCCACTTCCGGCACTGAGTCGCACCGGCCTTCCAGGCCGCGAAACACCCCGCAGGCGGCTTGCCTCTGCGGGGTGTTTTTTTGTGCGGGCGCGGCGGGCATTCGTTGTACCATCGCAGGCATTCCGTCAGCAGTGCATTTCATGAGAATTCTCGGCATCGACCCCGGCTTGCGTGTAACCGGTTTCGGCGTAATCGACCAGACCGGCCACCAGCTCACCTACGTCGCGAGCGGCGTGATCCGCACCGCCGATGCCGACTTGCCGACCCGGCTCGGCACCATCTTCGACGGTATCTCCACCCTCATTCGCCAGCACGCGCCGGATCAGGCGGCTATCGAGAAAGTCTTCGTCAACGTCAACCCGCAATCCACGCTGTTGCTCGGTCAGGCGCGCGGCGCCGCGATTTGCGGACTCGTGGCAGGCGGCGTGCCGGTTGCCGAGTACACCGCGCTGCAGCTCAAGCAGGCGGTGGTGGGCTACGGCCGCGCGACCAAAGAACAGATGCAGCAGATGGTGGTGCGCCTGCTGAGTCTCGCCGGCGTGCCGGGCACTGACGCCGCCGACGCGCTCGGCATGGCCATCTGCCACGCGCACGGCGGCGACACGCTTGCGACCCTGGGCGGCATTGCACCATCCCTCGCGAAAAAGGGCCTGCGCGTGCGGCGCGGACGACTGGTGGGCTGAAGGCGGTGTCGCCGGCAAGCCAGCGCCGTTCACCGCAAGGTCCCACTTTTCAGCTACGCCGCTGCGTGCCGCAGACCTATGTCGCTGAGC
The DNA here is from genome assembly GCF_034424375.1 of Paraburkholderia kururiensis. Taxonomy (NCBI): domain Bacteria; kingdom Pseudomonadati; phylum Pseudomonadota; class Betaproteobacteria; order Burkholderiales; family Burkholderiaceae; genus Paraburkholderia; species Paraburkholderia kururiensis. The sequence goes on from NZ_CP139965.1 coordinate 3,675,596, forward strand.
TACACTCGCGCTTTCCGTTCTCATTGAATTCGCCATGATCGGTCGCATCGCCGGTGTCCTGCTGGAAAAAAATCCGCCTCATCTGCTCGTCGACTGCAACGGCGTTGGCTACGAAGTCGACGTGCCGATGAGCACGTTCTACAACCTGCCTTCCACCGGCGAGAAGGTGGCGCTGCTCACGCACATGGTGGTGCGCGAGGATGCCCACCTGCTGTATGGCTTCGGTACGGCCCAGGAGCGCGCGACCTTCCGCGAACTGCTCAAGATCACGGGCATTGGCGCACGCATGGCGCTTGCCGTGCTCTCGGGCATGAGCGTGCAGGAGCTCTCCCAGGCCGTCACGCTGCAGGACGCGGCGCGCCTCACGCGGGTGCCCGGCATCGGCAAGAAGACGGCCGAACGGCTGCTGCTCGAACTGAAGGGCAAGCTGGGCGCCGACCTGGGCGCGGCAGCAGCAACGGTGTCCGCATCGGATCACGCGTCTGACATCCTGAATGCATTGCTCGCATTGGGTTACTCCGAAAAAGAAGCGCTGGCGGCGATCAAGAACGTGCCGGCCGGCACCGGGGTTTCCGAGGGCATCAAGCTCGCGCTGAAGGCGCTTTCCAAGGCGTAAAGGTCGACCGACGGCCGGTGGCCTCGGGCGACCTGACGCCGGTACGTCGGTAGTGCCTCGCCGCATACGGACCAAGCTTCGCATGCAGCGCCTGCCCTCGCCACCTGGCCGTTCGGCCAGCTTTGCCGGCCGGCAGCGCGCGGTACAATGCGTGCATGATCGAAACCGACAAACTCGCCGCCGAACGCATCATCGCGGCCACGCCCGTCTCTCCGAACGAGGAAGCGTTCGAGCGCGCGCTGCGTCCGCGCCAGCTCGAGGAGTACGTCGGCCAGGAAAAGGTGCGCGGCCAGCTGGAAATCTTCATCGAGGCAGCGAAGCGCCGCTCGGAGCCGCTCGACCACGTCTTGCTGTTCGGACCGCCGGGCCTCGGCAAGACCACGCTCGCGCACATCATCGCGCGTGAAATGGGCGTCAATCTGCGGCAGACCTCGGGGCCGGTGCTGGAGCGCGCCGGCGACCTCGCGGCGCTGCTCACCAACCTCGAAGCCAACGACGTGCTGTTCATCGACGAAATTCACCGGCTCTCGCCGGTCGTCGAGGAAATCCTGTATCCGGCGCTCGAGGACTACCAGATCGACATCATGATCGGCGAAGGGCCGGCCGCGCGCAGCGTGAAGCTCGACCTGCAACCGTTCACGCTCGTGGGCGCCACTACGCGGGCCGGCATGCTCACCAACCCGCTGCGCGATCGATTCGGTATCGTGGCGCGGCTGGAGTTCTACAACGCGGAAGAGTTGTCGCGCATCGTGCGGCGCTCGGCTTCGCTGCTCGGCGCGCAGATCCATCCGGATGGCGCGCTCGAAATCGCGAGGCGCTCGCGCGGCACACCCCGTATCGCGAACCGGCTGCTGCGCCGCGTGCGCGACTTCGCCGAAGTGAAGGCAGACGGCAACATCACGGCCAAGGTCGCGGATGCGGCGCTGGCCATGCTGGACGTCGACCCCGTCGGCTTCGACCTGATGGACCGCAAGCTGCTCGAAGCCATCCTGCACAAGTTCGACGGCGGCCCGGTAGGCGTCGACAATCTCGCGGCAGCCATCGGCGAAGAGCGCGACACGATCGAAGACGTGCTGGAGCCCTACCTGATCCAACAGGGTTATCTGCAGCGCACGCCGCGTGGACGGGTCGCAACGCTCCTCACCTATCGGCATTTCGGGCTCTCCGCTCCAGAGGCGTCGAACCCCGTGCGCGGCCTTTGGGACAGCGACGCGCCCTGACGCCGCACAAGACAGCTTGAGCGTAAGCACGCCATGTCCGACGACGCCAGCCACCGCAGCAGCACGCCCGGCACGAGGCAAAGCGGCGGGTTCGCCGCGCAGCTCTCACAACGCGTGCGTTCGAAGCTCGCCGACGCAGTGACGCATCTCACAAGCGGCGGCGGACCCAAGCTGGACTACTCGTCTCCACCAGGCGACCCCGGACTGTTCGGACCCGATGCGGTGTGCTGGAAAGTCCATGCCGACTTCACGTCGATGATGGCTGGCGGCATCAGCGCCTTGATGCTGCAGACGCTGCATCCGCTCGCGCTCGCGGGAGTCTGGGACCACTCGGCGTTTCGCACCGACATTCTCGGCCGCCTGCGGCGTACGGCAACGTTCATCGCGGGCACCACCTACGGCAGCCGGCGCGATGCCCTCGCACTGATCGAACGCGTGAAGCAGATCCATCTGGGCGTGACGGGTACGGCGCCGGACGGGCGTCCGTACCGCGCGAACGACCCCACGTTGCTGACGTGGGTCCACGTCGCCGAAGTGTCGAGTTTTCTGGCGGCCCATCTGCGCTACGTGAATCCCGGCCTGCCCATCGCCGCTCAGGATCAGTACTTCGCGGAAACCGCCCGCATTGCCGGAATGCTGGGGGCAACGGACGTCCCACGTTCGCGAGCAGCCGTCGACGCCTGGCTGCTCGCAATGCAACCGGAACTCGAAGTCAGCGACCGCACACGCGAAGTCGTGCGCATTCTCATGCATGCGCTACCGCCCAGTCCCGCCATGCGGCCCGCCGGGCTACTCATGCTCAACGCGGGCGTAGACCTGCTGCCCGACTGGGCTCAACGGATGCTCGGCTTCGATACGTTTTCAGGCATGCGGCGGATGATGGTGCGGCCCGGCATGCGCGCAGTCGCGCCGGTGATGCGATGGGCGCTGACGAACGGCGTGTCGAAGCGCGCACGTCGGCGGGTCGCCGCAGGTACGCATCACGACGATTGAATGCGGCCTGAGCGGTAAAGCTCCGGCGCGGGCTCAGCGATCAGGGTGCCTTCTTCAAATTATCGTCGGCGCTCTGTCCGCCAAGATGAGCGACATCGGCCCAGGAGATGATGCGCGCCGCCCCTGCCTCGAAATCCACCACGTTGACGCTCGCGTTGAGCAGCGGCCATTCGCGCGGCGCTTGCAGCGGCAACGCTCGTGCGAAGCGATAGATGCAGTCCAGCACGCCGCCATGCGTCACGCACGCAATGCGCCCGCCGGGATGCGCCGCCACGATGGGTTCGAGCGCATGCAACACGCGGTGATAGAACGCGCGCTGCGACTCGCCGTCGGGTGGGACGAAGCCGGGATCGCGCGTCTGCCACTGCACGTATTCGTCGGGAAAGCGAGCGGCGATCTCTTCGCTGTCGTGCCCCTGGAACGCGCCGTAAGAACGTTCGCGCAGCCCTTCGGAAAGCGTGATCGAGAGACCCAGCGCTTCGGCGGTGGGCTCGGCCGTCTGCCGCGCGCGTTGCAGGTCGCTCGACCAGATGGCGTCCAGCTTCGCGCCGTCCGCCGCCTCACGCGAAAAACGCGCCGCGAGCCGCCGCGCCTGTTCTTCGCCGCTTGCCGCGAGCGGAATGTCGATGTGCCCCTGAATCCGCTTGATGCGGTTCCATTCGGTTTCGCCGTGGCGGATGAAGAGAATCTGAGTGGACATGGGGAAGAGGGTGGCGCCGCCCAAGGCGGCAGTCCTGGAAAGCGGACATTGTCGCAAAAGCCGCGCCGCGTCCACGATGGCGGGGCGAGGCGGGCGCTCTCAGGCACAACGGCACGCCACGGAGGGCCGCTTCAGTTGCGCACTTGCAGCCAGAACGTGACGGGGCCGTCGTTGACGAGCGAGACCTGCATCTCGGCGCCGAACTCGCCGGTCTCCACGATGGGATGCTTGGAGCGCGCCGCCGCAACGAAGTAGTCGAACAGCCGACGCCCTTCTTCGGGCGGGGCAGCCGGCGTGAAGCTGGGACGCAGGCCACTGTTGGTATCGGCGGCAAGCGTGAATTGCGAGACAAGCAGCAGACCACCCGCCTGCCCTGCGCCGTCGATGTTCTGCACGGAGAGATTCATCTTGCCCGCCGCGTCGCTGAAGACGCGATAGCCGAGCACCTTGGCGAGCAGCCGGTCGGCCATTGCCTCCGTGTCACCGCGTTCGGCGCACACGAGCGCGAGCAGCCCGGCGCCAATGGCGCCGGTGACGCGCTCGCCGCCGTCGGGTGAAGCGACGCGCACATCGGCGCGCCGCACACGCTGGATCAGCGCAATCATGCTGTGAGCGTCACGCGCGCGAAGCGGCGCTTGCCCACCTGCACGACGTACTCGCCCGCTTCCACCTTCAGCCCCTTGTCCGAAACCGTGGCGCCGTCGATCTTCACGCCTCCCTGCTCGATATTGCGCAGCGCTTCGCTGGTCGACGGGACGAGGCCCGCCTGCTTGAGCAACTGGCCAACGGCGAGCGGTGCGCCCGGCAGCGTCACGGCGGGAATGTCGTCCGGCACGCCGCCCTTCGCGCGGTGATTGAAGTCTTCGAGCGCCCGCTCGGCATCGCCCTGCGAATGAAAGCGCGCCACGATTTCCTGGGCCAGCATCACCTTGAAGTCGCGCGGATTGCGGCCCTCTTCCGCCTCGCGACGGAAACGCGCGATCTCGTCCATAGGGCGGAACGAAAGCAGCTCGAAGTAGCGCCACATCAGCGTGTCGGAGATGCTCATGAGCTTGCCGAACATGTCGTTCGGCTTTTCGCTGATGCCCACGTAGTTGTTCTTCGACTTCGACATCTTGTCGACGCCGTCCAGACCTTCGAGCAGCGGCATCGTCAGGATGCACTGCTGGTCCTGGCCGTACTGCTTCTGCAACTCGCGGCCCACCAGCAGGTTGAACTTCTGATCCGTGCCGCCCAGTTCCAGGTCGGCGTTGAGTGCCACCGAGTCGTAACCCTGCATGAGCGGGTACAGAAATTCGTGGATCGAAATGGGTACGCCGCCCTGGAAACGCTTCGTGAAGTCTTCGCGCTCCAGCATGCGCGCCACCGTGTAGCGCGACGCGAGCTTGATCATGCCGTCCGCGCCGAGCGGCATGCACCACTCGCTGTTGAAGCGGATTTCGGTCTTTTCGCGATCGAGCACGAGCGCCGCCTGATCGAAATAAGTCTTCGCATTCGACTCGATCTGCTCGCGCGTGAGGGGCGGCCGCGTCGCGTTGCGCCCCGAAGGATCGCCGATCAGCGACGTGAAGTCGCCGATCAGGAAGATCACGGTGTGCCCCAGGTCCTGCAACTGGCGCATCTTGTTCAGCACCACCGTGTGGCCGATATGGATGTCCGGTGCGGTCGGGTCGAGGCCCAGCTTGATACGCAGCGGCGTGCCCGTGGCGGCGCTCTTCGCGAGCTTCTGCACGAACTCTTCTTCGATCAGCAGTTCATCGGCGCCGCGTTTGGCGACGGCGAGCGCGTGACGCACTTCGTCGGTGATCGGAAAGGCGGGGGCGGCTTGGGACGGGGACTCGGTGCTCATGCTGTAACGTAACTTGAAGTCAGACATGCGATTTTACGTGATTCCCCTTGCCGCGCCGATGTTTGCTCGCGGCCCGGGAAAAGGTCGCGACGCAAGACGGCACCCTTCCGGAAGATCACGCCCGTTTTACGCGCCCGGCCTCGCGCTGATAGCCGATAATCGCTTGACGCACACACGCGGCCACAGCGCCGCAACGACTTCGACGAAAGGAGTGAAGACGTGTCCCAGCGCGACGATGAACGAGCGGCACGGCACGCCGCCGACGGCCTGTATTTCGGCTTGATGTCCGGCACGAGCATGGACGGCGTGGACGGCATCGCGGTCCAGTTCGAGCATGGCAGGCCGCCGGTGGTCCGGGCGGAGGCTTTCGTGGGCTTCGCGGACGGCCTGCGCGACGCCCTCTTCGCGCTCCAGCATCCCGGCGAGAACGAGATCGAACGCGAGGCCCTGGCGGCCAATGCGCTCGCGGCACGCTACGCGGTCTGCTGCCACGAACTGCTGCGTGCCGGCAATCTGTCGCCCGGCCAGGTGCGTGCCATCGGCGTGCACGGACAAACGGTGCGTCACCGTCCCGAAGTCGGCTTCACTCGGCAGACCAACAATCCGGCGCTGCTCGCCGAGATGACCCATATCGACGTCGTCGCCGACTTCCGCAGCCGCGACGTGGCGGCAGGCGGCCAGGGCGCGCCGCTCGTTCCCGCGTTCCACGCCACGGTATTCGGCTCGCGAAGCGAAACGCGCGTGGTGTGCAACCTGGGCGGTATCAGCAACATCACGATTCTCGATGCGTCCGGCTCCGTACGCGGCTTCGACTGCGGTCCGGCCAATGCGCTGCTCGATCTGTGGGCCAGCCGGCACATCGGCAAACCGTACGACGAAGGCGGCCACTTCGCCGCGAGCGGCCAGATTCACCAGCCGCTGCTCAACGCGCTGCTCGACGAACCGTTCTTCGAGCAGAAGCCGCCCAAGAGCACGGGGCGCGACCTTTTCAACGCAGCGTGGCTCGATGGCAAGCTGCGCGGCTACGAAACCATACCGCCCGAGGACGTGCAGGCTACGCTGGCGGCGCTTACGGCTGTGACCGTGGCTCGCGAGATCGAGCGCCACGCCTCGGACTGCCGCGCCGTGTACGTCTGCGGCGGCGGGGCGCGCAATCCCGGCCTGTTGCAGGCGCTGCAGGACGCGCTCCAGGCAAGCGGCGTGGCGGGCGTGCCGGTGATGACTACCGAGGCGCTCGGCGTGCCGCCGCATCAGGTGGAGCCGCTCGCTTTCGCCTGGCTCGCCATGCGTTGTATCACGCGCGAGCCGGGGAATCTGCCGGCGGTGACGGGCGCAGAAGGGGAACGGGTGCTTGGTGCGATCTATCCGCACTGAGGGACGCCGCGACGGGCATACGCTGCGTCGACGCTAAGACAGCAATAAAAAACGGGGCTTCGCGCCCCGTTTTTTCGATACGGCCGTCGCCGTACAACCTTGATGCGATCAGACCGAGAACGACGATCCGCACCCGCAGGTAGTCGTAGCGTTCGGATTCTTGATGACGAACTGCGCGCCGTTGAGGTCGTCCTTGTAGTCGATCTCAGCGCCCACCAGGTACTGGTAGCTCATGGCGTCGATCAGCAACTGGACGCCGTTCTTCACCATCACGGTGTCGTCCTCGTTGGTCGTCTCGTCGAACGTGAAGCCGTATTGAAAGCCGGAGCAGCCGCCGCCTTGCACGAACACGCGCAGCTTCAGCTCGGGGTTACCTTCTTCGTCAATCAGTTGTTTGACCTTGTCAGCGGCTGCGTCCGTGAAGACGAAGGGACCCGGCATGTCGGTCACGGGGGTGTCGGTCACAGCGTTCATTCGAACTCTCCAAAAAAGCCTTTAGTCGGTATTGTAGGACTGATCCCAAAGTCGTGCTTTAAGCCCACAAAATCAAGGGGTTCTCCGTACGGCCGGCTATCCAGACGAAAAAGCCGCCGGCGCATCTGCGCGGGCGGCTTTTGCAGTCGCGGCACCCCGCGCCCAATGTGCGCGGGACGGCCAGCGAAGCGCTTAACGCTTCGAGAACTGCTTGCGGCGGCGTGCCTTGTGGAAACCAACCTTCTTACGTTCCACTTCACGCGCGTCGCGGGTGACGAACCCGGCGTTCGACAGTGCCGGCTTCAGCGTCGCGTCGTAGTCGATCAGCGCGCGGGTGATGCCGTGGCGCACGGCGCCTGCCTGACCCGTCTCGCCGCCACCGGTCACGTTCACCTTGATGTCGAACGTGGCGCCGTGGTTCGTGAGCTCGAGCGGCTGGCGCACGATCATCAGCGAAGTTTCACGCGAGAAGTAGTCGGCGATGGGCTTGCCGTTGACGACGATTTCGCCCTTACCCGACTTGATGAAGACACGAGCGACTGCGCTCTTGCGGCGGCCCGTACCGTAGTTCCAGTTACCGATCATGTGGGCTCCCCTTAGATCTCGAGCGCCTTCGGCTGCTGAGCCGAGTGCGGATGCGTTGCTTCGGCGTAGACCTTCAGCTTCTTGATCATCGCGTAGCCGAGCGGGCCCTTCGGCAGCATGCCCTTCACTGCCTTCTCGAGCGCGCGGCCCGGGAAGCGTTCCTGCATCTTGCCGAACGTCGTTTCATAGATACCGCCCGGGTAGCCCGAGTGACGGTAGTACTTCTTGTCGGTGGTCTTGTTGCCCGTGACCTTGAGCTTGCTCGCGTTGACGACGATGATGAAATCGCCGGTATCGACGTGCGGGGTGAACTCAGGCTTGTGCTTGCCGCGCAGACGGCGTGCCACTTCGCTGGCGACACGGCCGAGAACCTTATCCGTCGCGTCAATCACGTACCATTCACGCGTCACCTCATGGGCTTTTGCGGAAAACGTCTTCATGATCGATCCAATAAAAATGCAGTGCCCTGTGTTCTTTCCTGCTTGTTGAAAAGCGCTCCGAGGCGCTGGCGCAGGCTCTCCCTGTTCTTCTTCCGTGGGCATGATACGGAAAAGCCCTGAATTATAAAGGAAATTGGACGGCTACGTCAAAGCCGGCCTGACCTGGCGGCAAAGAGGCGTCGCGTTGCCGATGGAGTGAACACTTACCGTCGGCGAGGGGCACAGAAGTCATGCTAGGGATGGACGAAAAAAAGCCCGAACGCTTTGGGTCCGGGCTTAATCCACCAAAGGAGGAGGGTGGAGGAGACATGCTGAGGTGACGAACAACTCGATCACCGATGAACACAATTATACGGACCGCGCTTGTGCAACGCAAGAAGATTTGCATTGCGAAATCCCCAACCACAATATGAAACGATGCGCTTCACACAGCGAGAAGTCCCACCCTCAAGGAAATCAGCCCGTTAGCGCCGGTCGCGGCCGAGGCGGCAGGCCCGGTCTAGAGTAAAACGCCTAAAGAATCGGGACGGCGGGCTATTGTTGGTTCACACGTTTTCGCGAAAAGGCAAGGCGGCGGTCTGATGAACTAACGTCCTGAAGCCAGGCGGGGACACGCCGGGAATGCCACGAAACACCGCTGAAGACGCCGGGCTACAATTGCCGCCTTGACGTTTGAGCCGCACGGCTGGAGTACACGCATGGAATGCAAAGTAAGCTGGATGGGCGAAGGGATGGCGTTTGCCGCCGAAACCGGCAGCGGCCACCTCGTGACCATGGATGGCGCGCCCGAAGGCGGCGGTCGTAACCTGGCACCGCGTCCGATGGAAATGGTCCTGCTCGGCACGGGCGGCTGCACGGCGTACGACGTCGTGATGATCCTGAAGAAGAGCCGCCAGGAAGTGAGCGGCTGCTCCGTGACGCTGAAGGCCGACCGCGCGAGCGAAGACCCAAAGGTTTTCACGAAGATCCACTTTCACTTCACGGTGACGGGCAAGAATCTGAACCCGGCCACCGTCGAGCGGGCGATCAATCTTTCGCACGACAAGTACTGCTCGGCGTCGATCATGCTCGCGAAAACGGCCGAACTCACGCACTCGTTCGATATCGTCGCGGTCTGAGAGCCGGACGGGCGGCTGCGTCCAGCCCGTATCGCTTGCACCGACGGCCGTTCGGTGCGGGCAAAAAAATGCCGGCGTCGGTAATCGACGTCGGCATTTTCTCTGAATAAAGCGGCAAAGCAGGCCTGTAAGCCGGATTCTGTGCACGCGCGGGGCCTTGCGGCACTGCGCGCGTGGCAGCCATTCCTCTAGGCGCGTCATTGCTGGCGCGCTCAAGCTTCCTACCCGCAGACGAAACGGGGGCCCCGTCCTGTATCGCGAAGATACGCGCCTGCCTACTTGGAATTGCTCCGGGTGGAGGTTGCCGTGCCGTCTGCGTCGCCGCAGCCGCGGTGCGCTCTTACCGCACCGTTTCACCCTTACCTGATCCCGGCTGAGCCGGGCCATCGGCGGTCTGTTCTCTGTTGCCCTGTTCCGCGTGTCGCCACGGATGGCCGTTAGCCATCACCCTGCCCTATGGAGTCCGGACTTTCCTCGCCCCCGCCGGCCGAGGCCAGCGAGGCCGCGACTGCCCGGCCTGCTTTGCGAAGCGCGATCTTAACATGTGGGGCAATCGATCATTTGCAACAGGTTCAGGCAAGCCGTGCCGCCTGGCGTTGCCGCCGTCCCTTGCGAAATACCGAGGGGTCGTCGTAAAACCCGGCAGTTTCGTTCGCGGCCCACCAGCCGGGAATGCCGAGCACGGGCAACGGCGCAAAGCGCTGACCGCTGAGTTCGGTGTCGCGCGCGACTGCCTCGCTCACGGCCGTGTCGAGCCATGCGTCGCGCTGCGGTCTATCCCACGAAAAATACGCGGCCGGCACCTCGACCACCCACGCGTGCGCCGTGCAGGCCTTGAACGGCACCATGAGCTTTTCGAGCAGCGCGTGCCCGAAGCATCGGACCTCGCAATTCTCGCCCCAACCGGCGCGGCACGCGACGAAAAGCGTGTGCCAGTCGAAGTTGCGCAACGCGGTTGTCTGCTCAAGGTTCGCGCTGGCGAAGATCACGGCGTTCTCGTCGAACAGCGTCAGCGCGTCCCGAACGCCGCCGCGCGTGGGGCCTACGCCGAGCGCGTCGATCTGCTCGGCCTGTCGTGCATTCAGGGCTGCCTTGATGCGCGGAAAGGAGAACCACGCCAGTGCGTTGAAGAAGTCATGAAGGTTGTACCGCGTCGGCACGCAACCCGTGGCAGCGATGTGGGCCTCGTATGCGGTGCCGGCCGGCAGATCGTCCTGGGCGATGAACCCGAGCGGCCGGCCCCGGCCGGTGGTCTGCCCTGTTGCTCGTGCGTCGGCATTGAGTTCGGCGAGAAACGGTGCGTAGCCTTCGAGCGCCGCCCGCTGCCAGCGGACACCGCGTGGGACGAACTGGTTGAACCACGGCTGCGACCAATCGATCTGGCCGAAGCTCCCCGGGTCGCCGCCACCGCGCCGGGCGCCCGCCGCCAGGCCACGATTTGGCGGCTCGACCCGATCCGCAGACGCAAGCCGTTTTTGCGACTCGCCGATGGCCGCCAGGTCCATCGGCGTCACCGCGCCGGCCGTCTCCACCGCACCACCCGCAACCGCCGTGGGCGCCATCGCCGCCGTCAGACCAGCCGCCAGCCGATCGACTCACCGCCGCGCAGCGGCACCACGGGCGTGTCGCCGGCGGCCACTTCGGCCGGCAGCGTCCACGTCTCGCGCCGCAGCGTCACGCGCTCGGTGTTACGTGGCAGACCGTAGAAGTCCGCCCCGAAGAAGCTCGCGAAACCTTCCAGCTTGTCCAGCGCGCCCGCCTGATCGAAGGCCTCAGCGTAAAGTTCGAGCGCATGCAGCGCCGTGTAGCAGCCGGCGCACCCGCACGCGTGCTCCTTGAGGCCCTTCGGATGCGGTGCGCTATCGGTGCCGAGGAAAAAGCGCGGGTCGCCCGACGTCGCGGCATCCACGAGCGCCACGCGATGCGTCTCCCGCTTGAGCACCGGCAGGCAGTAGTAATGCGGGCGAATGCCGCCCTGGAAGATCGCGTTGCGGTTGTAGAGCAGATGATGCGCCGTGATGGTCGCGCCGAGCAGGCCCGGCTTCGCGCCGTCCGCGCGGATGTAGTCGACGGCCTCTTTCGTCGTGATGTGCTCGAACACGACCTTCAGTTCGGGGAAGTCGCGACGCAGCGGCGTCATCACTCGGTCGATGAAGACCTTCTCGCGGTCGAACAGATCGATCTCGGCGTGAGTCACTTCGCCGTGGACCAACAGCGGCATGCCCGTTTCCTGCATCGCTTCGAGCGTCTTCGCGCATTTGCGGATGTCGGTCACGCCCGCGTCCGAGTTCGTCGTGGCGCCAGCCGGATAGAGCTTCACACCGTGCACGAAGCCGCTTTCGCGGGCGCGGCGAATCTCGTCGGGCGGTGTGTTGTCCGTGAGGTAGAGCGTCATCAGCGGCTCGAAGAGCACGCCGGCCGGAATCGCGGCCACGATCCGCTCGCGATACGCCTGCGCTAGCGCCGTGGTGGTCACGGGCGGCTTGAGGTTTGGCATGATGATCGCGCGGCCGAACTGGCGCGCCGTATGCGGCAGCACCGCGGCCAGCATGGCGCCGTCGCGCACGTGCAGGTGCCAGTCGTCGGGGCGGGCGAGGGTCAGGGTGTCGATGACGGGAGCGGAAGCGTTCATGGCAACAGAGAAGGGAAACGGACCACGGGGACAGGACTGAAAGGCGGCGCGTACACGGCCACGTTCGGCATGAGCCTGAAACCTCGTCCACGGCACGCCGTGGACATCGCGCAACAGTGAGAAACTGACAGCCATTTGGCCACCAATTTTCCAATTTGACGCGCGTAGCTCGGTGCTATCCTTGGAAAATCGTTATTGTACCGGGCCGCACCTAAGGCCCGCGCTCCGCTTCCGCACCATGTGCCAACTTCTCGGAATGAACTGCGCCGCGCCGACGGACGTCACGTTCTCCTTCACCGGTTTTGCGGCGCGCGGCGGCGTCACCGATCACCACGCCGACGGCTGGGGCATCGCGTTCTTCGAGGACAAGGCCTGCCGGCTCTTCATCGACCACCAGTCGTCCGCCACTTCACCGCTCGCCGAGATGGTGAAGCTCTATCCGATCAAATCGAAGAACACCATCGCGCATATTCGCAAGGCGACGCAGGGGCACATCCTGCTCGAGAATTGCCATCCGTTTCTGCGCGAACTGTGGGGCCGCCACTGGATCTTCGCCCACAACGGCGACCTGCAGGGCTACCGCCCCGCCCTTTGCGGCGTCTACCAGCCGGTGGGCACGACAGACAGCGAACTGGCGTTCTGCGCGATTCTCGAAGGGCTGCGCAAGGCGTTTCCCGGCGCACAGCCGCCGCTCGAGGAACTCTTCGATGCCGTCGCGTCGCTCACACGCGAGATCACCCAGTACGGCGTATTCAACTTCCTGATGTCGAACGGCCAGGCGCTCTTCGCGCACTGCTCGACGCATCTGCACTACCTGGTGCGCAGCTGGCCGTTTTCGACAGCCCATCTCGTGGACGCCGACGTTTCCATCGACTTCGCCAAATACACCACGCCGGAGGACCGCGTCGCCGTCATCGCCACGCAGCCGCTCACGGACGACGAGGTCTGGACGCGCTTTGCGCCCGGCGACCTGCTGATGTTCCAGCACGGGGAAGTGATTGCGCGCACGAACGTGCCGGTGCCGGCTTCGGTGCTGGAGAAACTGCGCCATCCGGAGTGCGACAAGTCCGCGTCGGCCAGCACGGTTGCGCAGGCGGCGCAGGTGCAAGCAAAGATGGAAGCCGAAGCGGCCGTGGATTTCGAAGCGGACGACGACCGGGCGGCCGTCGAGTCTTGAACGGCGTACGCGGCCGCTCGAGCCGCATACGCCGTAACAGCCCTCAGTGCAGGATCTTCGCGAGGAAGTCCTTCGCGCGGTCTGACTTCGGGTTGGCGAAGAAGTCTTCCTTGCGGTCGTCTTCCACGATGACGCCCTTGTCCATGAAAATCACGCGGTGCGCGACCTTCTTCGCGAAGCCCATTTCGTGGGTCACGCACATCATCGTCATGCCTTCCTGCGCGAGCTCCACCATCACGTCGAGTACTTCGTTGATCATCTCGGGGTCGAGCGCCGAGGTCGGCTCGTCGAACAGCATTGCGATGGGGTCCATCGAAAGCGCGCGCGCAATCGCCACGCGCTGCTGCTGACCGCCCGAAAGCTGGCCCGGGTATTTGTCGGCATGCGCCTTGAGGCCCACGCGGTCGAGCAGCTTCACGCCCTTGGCCGCGGCCTCGTCCTTCGAGCGGCCCAGCACCTTCACCTGGGCGAGCGTGAGGTTCTCGGTAATCGACAGATGCGGGAACAGTTCGAAGTGCTGAAACACCATGCCCACCTTCGAGCGCAGCTTCGACAGATTGGTCTTCTTGTCGCCCACGGACTGGCCGTTCACGAGGATCTCGCCCTTCTGGAACGGCTCGAGGCCGTTCACGGTCTTGATGAGCGTCGATTTGCCCGAACCCGACGGGCCGCACACCACGACAACTTCGCCCTTCTTCACTTCCGTCGTGCAGTCGGTGAGTACCTGAAAGTGGCCGTACCACTTGGAAACATTCTTGATGGAAATCATCTTGCGACCTTTCTCTGAAGACTCTTGACGAGGCCCGACGCCACCACGCAAATCACGAAGTAGCAAGCACCGGCGAACAGTACCATTTCGACCATCGTGCCGTCACGGTCGCCAATATTCGTCGCGGTGCGAAAGAAATCGGCGAGGCTGATCACGTAGACGAGCGACGTGTCCTGAAAGAGCACGATGGCCTGGGTGAGCAGCAGCGGCACCATCGCGCGAAACGCCTGCGGCAGCACCACGAGACGCATGGCCTGCCCATACGTCATGCCGAGCGCGAACGACGCGTTGACCTGACCGCGCGGCACGGCCTGAATGCCGGCACGAATGATCTCCGAGTAATACGCGGCTTCGAACAGCGAAAACGCGACGAGCGCCGACGCAAAGCGGATGTCGATATCGGGCGACAGGCCCAGCAGGTTCTGCAACACCTGCGGCACGATCAGAAAGAACCACAGCAGCACCATCACGAGCGGTATCGAGCGGAACACCGTGACGTAGCTCTTCGCGAACCATTCGAGCGGCTTCACGCCGGACAGGCGCATGAGCGCGAGCAGCGTGCCCCAGACAATGCCGATCACGATCGCGATGATGGTGATCTTGGCCGTGACCACGGCGCCCGTGGCGAGCGTGGGCATCGCGCCCGGAATGCCGCTCCAGTCGAATTGATGACTCATCACTTGCCTCCGATGTAGCCTGGCAGCCGCGCTTTTTGCTCGACGAAACGCATCAGCGTCATCACCACGAGATTGATTACCACGTACGCGAGCGTGACGGCGATGAACGACTCATACGTCTGTGCCGTGTAGTCGACGAGTTGCCGCGCCTGCGCCGAAAGGTCGAGCAGACCGATGGTGGACGCCACCGCCGAGTTCTTGAAGATGTTGAGGAACTCCGACGTGAGCGGCGGCACGATCACGCGATACGCAACCGGCAACAGCACGTAGCGATAGGTCTGCCACTGCGTGAAGCCCATCGCGAGCCCTGCGGCGCGCTGGCCGCGCGGCAGCGCGTTGATGCCCGAGCGCACCTGCTCGCACACGCGAGCCGCAGTAAAGAGGCCCAGACAGATCACCGAAGCGGAAAAGAACTGCGCACCCGGCGGCAACTGCTTGAACCAGTCGCCCAGCGCCTTGGGCACGAGTTCCGGTATGACGAAGTACCAGACGAAGAACTGCACGATGAGCGGAACGTTGCGGAAGATCGCAACGTAGACGGTACCGATGCCCGCAAGCCACTTGTTCGGCACCGTGCGCAGCACACCGAACAACGACCCGACGACGAGCGCGATCACCCAGGCGACCAGCCCCACAGTGACCGTCACGCGCATGCCGGACAGCAGCCAGCCGAGGTAGGTCGTGGGCTCGCCGGTGGAAACCGGACTCAGCAGAATGCCCCAGTTCCAGTGGTAAGACATGGCGAAGACTCTCCAACAAAAAGAACGGAAGAAGCACAGGCTTCTTCCGTTCTGTTCAACGTAGGCGTTCGAGACTGCTTAGTCGATTGCCTTGTCGTTCGGGCTCTTGAAGAGCGCCTTCATGTCGTCGCTCTCCGGGAAGTTCAGGTTGAGGCCCTTCGGCGGGATCGGCGATTCGAACCACTTCTTGTAGATCTGGTCGGCTTCGCCCGACGTCTCGACCTTCGCGATCGCGTCGTCCACCACCTTTTTGAACTCGGGATCGTTCTTGCGCATCATGCAGCCATACGCTTCACGCGATTGCGGTGCGCCCACGATCACGTAGTCGCCCGGCGTCTTCGACTTCGCGCGTTCGCCTGCAAGCAGCGCGTCGTCCATCATGAACGCGACGGCACGGCCCGTTTCCAGCGTCTGGAACGACTCGCCGTGGTCCTTCGCGCTGATGATGTTCATGCCCAGGTTCTTGTCCTGGTTCATCTTGCGCAGCAGGCGTTCCGACGTGGTGCCCGCCGTCGTCACGACGGTCTTGCCCTTCAGGTCGGCGAAGTCCTTGATGCCCGAATCCTTCTTCGTCATCAGGCGCGTGCCGATCACGAAGATCGTGTCCGAAAACGCAGCCTGCTGCTGGCGCTCCAGATTGTTCGTGGTGGAGCCGCACTCGATATCCACCGTGCCGTTCTGCACGAGCGGAATACGATTCTGCGACGTAACGGGGATGAACTTGACCTTCAGATTCGGCATGTTCAGCTTCTGCTTGACCGCGTCCACCACCTTCATCTGGAACTCGTACGAGTAGCCGATGACGTTCTGCTTGTCGTCGTAATACGAGAACGGAATGGACGATTCGCGGTGACCCAGCGCGATCACGCCCGTGTCCTTGATCTTCTTCAACGTACCGCCTTCCTGTGCATTCGCGGCGCAGGCAGCGAAACCGAGCATGGCGAGAAGCAGCGCAGCTTTTTTAACCTTCATTCTGATCTCCTTGGCTAGAACGGGCGCAGTGTATCAAAGTAATTTAACTGAAAGTTATTGTTGTTAACCATGTCAGACCAACGCCTCCTGGTGCGCAAAAGCGGACGGCATCGTCGCGACGCCGTCCGCTTCCGGTAACACTCGCTGCAGGTTAAATCAGGGGTACAGGCCGCGCAGTTCGCGCGCCATCAGAATGCGCTTGCACGCCACGATGAACGCGGCGGTACGCATCGACACGTTGTGCTCGCTCGCCACCTGCCAGACCGCGGCGAATGCCTCGCGCATCACGCGCTCCAGCCGCTGGTTGATTTCCTCTTCGGTCCAGAAAAAGCTTGAGAAGTCCTGCACCCATTCGAAGTACGACACCGTCACGCCACCCGCGTTGGCCACCACGTCGGGAATCACGAGCACGCCCTTGTCGTGGAGGATGTCGTCGGCGGCGGTCGTGGTCGGGCCGTTCGCGCCTTCCACGATGATCTTCGTGCGGATCTTGCCGGCGTTCTTTTCAGTGATCTGGTTTTCCAGTGCCGCCGGGATCAGGATGTCGGTCTCGATCGTCCAGAACTCGTCGTTCGCGAGCGGGTCGGCGCCCGTGAAGCCGGCCACGCCGCCCGTCTTCGCCACGTGTTCCAGCAGCGCGGCGGCGTCCATGCCGCTCGATTTGTACAGCGAGCCGGTATGGTCCTGCACGGCGACGATCTTCGAACCCGCTTCCTGGAACAGGCGCGCCGCAATGCCGCCCACGTTGCCGAAGCCCTGCACCGCCACGCGCGCGCCTTCGATCGCAAGGCCGGTGCGGCGCGCGGCTTCGCAGCCCACCACGAACACGCCGCGGCCCGTCGCCTCGCGGCGGCCGAGCGAGCCGCCCAGCGCGATCGGCTTGCCGGTCACGACGCCGGTGGCCGTCTGGCCCTGGTTCATCGAGTACGTGTCCATCATCCACGCCATCACCTGTTCGTTGGTGTTGACGTCCGGTGCCGGAATGTCGGTGTTCGGTCCGATGATGATGCCGATCTCGCTCGTGTAGCGGCGCGTCACGCGCTCCAGTTCGCCGCGCGACAGCTTGCGCGGATCGACACGGATGCCGCCCTTCGCGCCGCCGTACGGCACGTTCACGGCCGCGTTCTTCACCGACATCCACGCGGAGAGCGCCATCACTTCCGAGAGCGTCACGTCCTGGTGGTAACGCACGCCGCCCTTACCTGGACCGCGCGAGACGTTGTGCTGCACGCGATAGCCCTCGAAGTGCGCGACGGTGCCGTTGTCGAGCTCGATGGGCACGTCGACAATGAGAATGCGCTTCGGGCGCTTCAGCGTTTCGAGCCAGCGCGAGAGCGACCCGAGGTAGGGCGCGACACGGTCCACCTGGCGCAGATAGTTGCCCCAGGGGCCGAGGTTGTCGGCGTTGAGATACGAGGGGATGGAAAGATCAGGTACTGCGGACTGCGGTTGGGAAGACATGAACGCTCCAGCGGTCAACGAATGGTCGCCATTGTCGAAAATCGATGTGCCGAAATCCAATGCCGTTTGGTCATTGCGTTATGTTTTTCTTGCATAACGTCGGCAAAAGCGAAAAAGCCTGCCGCAGGCGCCACGCTCACGTGCGCGGGCCCGCGTCCTGGACCAGTTCCGCCGACACGACATCCCACAGCTTTCTCATCAGCTCGTGACGCGGGTCGTCGCCCTGCGCCGCAAGCTTGTCGCGATAGAGCCGGATCTCCATGGTCAGCGTGAAGCGGTCCTGCGGCACGCCGCGCGTTGCGCGGTCAAGGCGAATCAGCTTGCCCTCGGCCACCGCTTCCTCCACCGCGCTGTGCGGCAGAAAGGCGATGCCGTGGCCCGCCAGCGCCATCGCCTTCAAGCCCTCGGCCATATCGGTCTCGTAGATGCGGTCCAGATAGAGCCGCGTGGGCGCGTTGGCGATGATCACTTCGGTCATGCGCCCAAGGTACGCGTTCGGCGTGTACGACAGGTAAGGTGCTGGCGCATCCGGCGTGCCCGGCAGCGTGTGGCGCGGGCGGCCCGCACGGCCCGGCGCGGAAAACGGGCTGATGGGCTCGGTGCCGAGCGTGAGCATGTCGTAACGCGCCGGGTCCAGTGCGACAGGATGACTCGGATGGTGATAGCCCATCACCAGATCACAGCCGCCTTCCACCAGCGAAAGCAGCGCGTCGTGCACGTTCAGCGCGCGCAGCCGCGCATGCACGGGGCCCAGTTGCGCCTCGATGCGTTGCAGCCAGCGCGGAAAGTACGTGAGCGACAGCGTGTGCGGCACCGCGAATTCGATGGTGGCCGCGGGCGTCGCCATGTGGCCGCGCAGCAGCGTGCGCGCCTCATGAAACTGCGAGAGCATCGCGAGCGCCTGCTCGTAGAACACCTGGCCGGCAGACGTGAGACGCGTCGGATAAACCGAACGGTCGATCAGTTCCGTGCCTAGCCACGCTTCCAGCGCCTGGATACGCCTCGAGAAGGCCGGCTGGGTGACGTGCCGCAACTCCGCGGACCGGCTGAAACTGCGGGTTTCGGCGAGCGAAACGAAATCTTCGAGCCACTTGAGTTCCATGGCGGGCGGCGTGGGGTAAAGGGGCCGGCGCGGCGAGCGCACCGCGAAAGCCTGCATTCTAGCGGGGGCCACGGAACCCGCCGTGGCGGCGTGCCGTTGCGGCGTGACCGCTGGAGCACTGCCGGGCGTCATTCCGTGCCCGTCTGACGTGCACACACCGCCCATCGCCGGCTCCATGACACCCTCGCCGCAGGTCGGGGCGGCCCCGCGTCGGTGGTAAAATTCGCGGTTCTCCCCGTTTCCGATCTCACCCTCCTCCGGCTCGTCCCATCATGTCCGACACCCGCCCCGACACCCTCTACGCGCTCACCGCGCTCTCCCCGCTCGACGGCCGCTATGCCGCCAAAACGGAAGCCCTGCGCGACTGGCTCTCCGAAGCCGCCTTCATGCGCCACCGCGTGACGGTCGAGATCCATTGGCTCATCGCGCTCTCGCACGCCGGCTTCGCCGAGGTGCCGCGTTTCTCCGAGGCGTCGGAACAGTTCCTGTTGCAGCTCGCCGAGCGCTTCACCGCGCACGACGCCGCGCGCATCAAGGAAATCGAGCGCGTGACGAATCACGACGTGAAGGCCGTCGAGTACTGGCTCAAGGAGTCGGTGAAGGGTCAGCCGGAGCTGGAGCGCGCAAGCGAATTCATCCACTTCGCCTGCACCTCGGAAGACATCAACAACACGTCGCACGGCATGATGCTCGCCGGCGCGCGCGAGCACGTCATCGTGCCCGCGCTGCGCAAGGTGCATGAGCGCCTCGTCGCAATCGCGCATGCCCAGGCCGCCCAGCCGATGCTCTCCCGCACGCACGGCCAGCCCGCCAGCCCCACCACGCTCGGCAAGGAAATCGCCAACGTCGCGGCGCGCCTCGCCCGTGCCATCGCGCGCATCGAGAAGGTGGAGCTGCTCGGCAAGATGAACGGCGCCGTGGGCAACTTCAACGCGCACCTGTCGGCGTACCCCGACTTCGACTGGGAGTCGTTCTCGCGCAAGGTCGTGGAAGAACGGCTCAAACTCACCTTCAACCCCTACACCATCCAGATCGAGCCGCACGATTACATGGCCGAACTGTTCGACGCCGTGGCGCGCGCGAACACGATCCTGCTGGACCTGGACCGCGACGTGTGGGGCTACATCTCGGTCGGCTACTTCAAGCAGAAGACGAAGGCCGGCGAGATCGGTTCGTCCACGATGCCGCACAAGGTCAACCCGATCGACTTCGAAAACTCCGAAGGGAATCTGGGCCTCGCGAACGCGACGCTGCGCCACCTCGCCGACAAGCTGCCCGTCTCGCGCTGGCAGCGCGACCTCACCGATTCGACCGTGCTGCGCAACATCGGCGTGGCGTTCGGCTACTCGCTGCTCGCCTATGACGCGCTGATCCGCGGCCTCGACAAGCTCGAAGTCAATCCGCAGCGTCTGAACGACGACCTCGACAACTGCTGGGAAGTGCTGGCCGAGCCGGTGCAGACGGTGATGCGCCGCTACGGCATCGAAAATCCGTACGAGCAGTTGAAGGAACTCACGCGCGGCAAGGGCATCACGCGCGAAGCGCTGCAGACGTTCATCGGCGGCCTCAACATTCCGGCCGACGCGAAAGCACGCCTGCTGGACATGACGCCGGGCTCGTACACGGGCAAGGCCGAGGAACTGGCGAAGCGGATCGCGTAACGTGTGAGTGGCTGCTTAAGCCACGGCCTGAGCGCCCGCTCAAAGCAAAAAGGCGTTCCTCGAAGGAACGCCTTTTTCACGTCTGCCCGCCGAAAACGCGGCAGATCAGCCAGCCGATCACGACGCGCCGCGCGCCTTCAACTGCGCAAGCACGCTCTCGACGATCTGCTCCGGCTCGAGATCGATGCTTACCTCCACCGCCTCGTCCGCACCCGGCTCTTCGAGCGTATCGAGCTGGCTTTGCAACAGCGACGGGTCGAAGAAGTGGCCCGTGCGCGTCTTCAGGCGCTCGCGCAGCGTCTCCATCGAACCCTTCAGGTACACGAACCACACATCGCCGTCGCCGTTGCGCAGGATGTCGCGATACGCGCGCTTGAGCGACGAACACGTGAACACGGCCGTCTCGCCCGCGCGCTGCTTTTCCTCGATCGCCGCGCGAATGGTGCGCAGCCACGGCCAGCGGTCCTCGTCGGTAAGCGGAATGCCGTGGTGCATCTTCTCCTTGTTGGCCGCGCTGTGGAACGCGTCGCCGTCGGTGAAGCTGCACTGAAGGCGTTCCGCCAGCATTTCGCCGATGCGCGACTTGCCGGCGCCCGACACGCCCATTGCTATCAAGATCATCTACTGCTCCTTACAGCACTGCCGCCAGTGCGAACGTAAAACCGAGACCGAGCAACGAAATAATCGTCTCGCAAAGCGACCACGTCTTGAACGTCTGACCGACGGTCATGCCGAAGTACTCCTTGATGAGCCAGAAGCCGCCGTCGTTCACGTGGGAAAAGATGAGCGAGCCCGAACCGGTGGCAAGCACCATGAGTTCCGGCCGAACCTGCACGCCGCTTGCCGACGCGATGGGCGCGACGATGCCGCACGCGGTGGTCATCGCGACGGTCGCCGACCCGGTTGCAAGGCGAATCAACGCGGCGACGAACCAGCCGAGCAGCAGCGGCGAAAGCTGCGCGTTCTGCGCGAGCGAAATGATTTCCTTCGAGATACCGCTGTCCATCAGCACGCGGCCGAAGCCGCCGCCCGCGCCCACGATCAGCGTAATGCCCGCAATAGGCGCAAGACAGTCGCCGCAGAATTTCTGGATCTGCTCCTTCGTGAAGCCGCGTTGCGTGCCGAAAGTCCAGAAGCTCACGAGCACCGCGATCAGCAGCGCGACGTCCGAGGTGCCGACGAAGTGGAGCAGACCGTTCGGAATCGTCTTCGGCGCGAATACGAGGTCGGCCCAACTGCCCACGAGCATCAGGATGACCGGCAACAGGATGGTGAAGAGCGTGATGCCGAAGCCGGGCAGCTCGCGCTTCTGACGCGCTGCGCCGCCCGTCGACGCGCCCGTCCCGTTGCCGCCTTCGATGAACTGGGCCGCGAGCGGATTCGGCGCCGTGAGCTTGATGTGACGATGAATCAGCAGCGCAAACAAGGGACCGGCGACGATGGCCGTGGGCACACCCACGATCAGCCCGTACGCAATGGTGCGGCCGATGTCGGCGTGATACGCCTGCACCGCGAGCAGCGCGGCCGGATGCGGCGGAATGAGCCCGTGCACGACGGAAAGACCGGCCACCATCGGCAGGCCGATCAGCAGCAGCGACTTGCCGGTGCGCTGCGCGACATTGAAGGCAATCGGAATCAGCAGCACGAAGCCCACTTCGAAGAACACGGGCAGGCCGACGATGATCGCGACGCACATCATCGCCCAGTGGATGTTCTTCTCGCCGAACCAGCCGATGAGCGTCGTAGCGATGCGCTCCGCGCCGCCGGACTCCGCCATCATCTTGCCGAGCATGGTGCCGAGGCCCACCACGATCGCGATGTGGCCGAGCGTATTGCCGTTGCCGGTCTCGAACGACTTGACGATCTGATCCATCGGCATGCCGACGGCAAGACCGAGCAGCAGCGAGACGATGATGAGAACGAGGAACGGATAGACCTTGAAGCGCGTGATCAGCAGGATCAGCGCGGCAATGGCGACCAGCGCAAAGACCAGCAGCATGCTGCCGTGGACGGCTACCATGAAGCCCCTCCTTTGGTGTTATGGAAACGGACGCGAGACGCTGCCGTCGGCCGGGATCGCGGTTCTGCGCGCGGCGGCGCGTACGGCCCGTCTGCGAGGACGCTGAATTTTACTGTCAGACTTGAGTGCTTGCGCGTGAGCGGAGAGCGCTGCGGGAGCGGTCCGATGGGCCAGACGGCGTGGATTCACCCTGCACGCTGTGCCGCTGCGCACGGTGGATCGATCTTGCGCGTTACGTAGCCCTGCTGGTCGCTGCCGGGCCGCTTCCAGGCCGCGCACCTGTGCTCGCATCGATGGCGCGTCCCAGCGGCGGCGGTCCGACGTTCCGATCAACCGGAACGCCGAACCCACCGGCACATCACCGTGCAGGCGGCGCCAGTTCGCTTGCGGCGCGCGCGAGCCGCGTGACTTCGTCCCAGTTCTGCGCGGCGAGCGCGCTCTTCGGCGTGAGCCACGAACCGCCCACGCACACCACGTTAGGCAGCGCAAGAAAGGTGGGCGCTGATTCGGCCGTGATGCCGCCGGTCGGGCAGAACTTCAGCGTCGGGAACGGACCGTGAAACGCCTGCAGCATCGGCACGCCGCCGGCCGGCTGCGCGGGGAAGAACTTCACGATCTCGTAGCCCAGTTCGAGTGCGACGATGATGTCGGTCGGCGTCATCACGCCCGGCAGCAGCGGCAGGCCGGCGTCCTGTGCGGCCTGGTGCATGTCCTTCGTGAGGCCCGGCGACACGCCGAAGCGCGCGCCCGCCTTCTTCGCCAGTGCGCACTGTTCGGGCTTCGTGATCGTGCCCACGCCCACCACGATGTCTTCGGCCAACTGGCTCGCGCGCTCGATGGCCTTGAGGCCAGCCTCGGTGCGCAAAGTGATTTCGAGTACCTTCACGCCGCCCGCATGCAGCGCGCGCGACACGTTTTCGCCCTGCTCCACCGATTCGAATGCGAGTACCGGAATCACCGGACCGAGCCGTACGATTTCGGCCACTGTCTGTGCAGTCATGTTCAAGCTCCTTGTTTGTGCAGTTCGTGGTGAGCGCGGGATGCCGCGGCGCCCGCCTGCTCGCCCGAACCTTCGCCGGTTGTTGTTTCGCCCACGAGCGGGCCGAATACCGATGCGCCCAGCTCCGCGGGCGCCGCCGCCGCGCGGAACACGCCGAACAATTCGCGGCCGAAGCCGACTTCGTTTTCCGCCTGATGGCGCGGCGCGGCCACCGACCGCGTGGCCCATTCGGCGTCGTCCACTTCGACGTCGAGCACGCCGGCTTCGGCATCGATCACGATCATGTCGCCGTCGCGCACCTTGCCGAGCGGACCTTGCAGCAGCGCTTCGGGCGAGACGTGGATCACCGCGGGCACCTTGCCCGAGGCGCCCGACATGCGGCCGTCCGTCACCAGCGCCACGTGAAAGCCCTGATCCTGCAGCACGCCGAGCAGCGGCGTCAGCCGATGCAGCTCCGGCATGCCGTTGGCGCGTGCGCCCTGGAAGCGCACCACGGCTACGAAGTCGCGCTTCAGTTCGCCGCGATCGAACGCTTCCTGCACCGCTTCCTGAGAGTCGAACACGATGGCCGGCGCCTTCACCACACGATGCTGCGCCGCTACCGCCGAAATCTTGATGACGCCGCGGCCCAGCTTACCCTGCATGAGCCGCAAGCCACCGTCCGGCTGGAACGGCTGCTGGATGCCGCGCAGCACCGCCGTATCCTGGCTCTCCACCACGCCGGGCACCCACGTCAGCTTGCCGTCGATCAGCTTCGGCTCCTGCGTGTAGTGAGCAAGTCCCTCTCCCGCCACGGTCTTCACGTCCTCGTGCAGCAAGCCGCCTTCGAGCAGATTGCGCACGAGGAAGGCGATGCCGCCCGCCGCGTGGAAATGATTTACGTCGGCCTTGCCGTTCGGGTAGACCTTCGCGAGCAGCGGCACGGCCTGCGAGAGTTCGTCGAAATCGTTCCAGTCGATCACGATGCCCGCCGCGCGCGCAATCGCGACGAGGTGCAGCGTGTGATTCGTGGAGCCGCCCGTGGCGAGCAGCGCCACGATGCCGTTGACGATGGCTTTCTCGTCGATCACATGGCCGATCGGTGTGTACTGACCGCGCTCCACGGTGAGGTCCAGCACACGGCGCGCGGCGGCCGCCGTCAGTTCGTCGCGCAGCGGCGTGTGCGGGTGAATGAAGGCGGAGCCCGGCAGATGCATGCCCATCACTTCCATGAGCATCTGGTTGCTGTTCGCGGTGCCGTAGAACGTGCAGGTGCCGTGTCCGTGATAAGCCGCGGCCTCAGATTCGAGCAGTGCGTCGCGGCCCACCTGGCCCGTGGCATAAAGCTGGCGGATCTTCGCTTTTTCGTCGTTGGAGAGGCCGCTCGTCATCGGCCCGGCGGGCACGAAGATAGTGGGCAGATGCCCGAACTGGAGCGCGCCGATCATGAGGCCCGGCACGATCTTGTCGCAGATGCCGAGGCACAGCGCCGCGTCGAACATGTTGTGCGTGAGCGCGACCGCGGTGCTCATGGCGATCACCTCACGCGAGAAGAGCGACAGCTCCATGCCCGCGTTGCCTTGCGTGACGCCGTCGCACATCGCCGGCACGCCCCCCGCGAACTGCGCGACGCCGCCGTTCTCGCGCGCGGCCTGCTTGATGAGCTCGGGGTAGTCGCGATACGGCGCATGCGCCGAGAGCATCTCGTTGTAGGCCGAGACGATGCCGATGTTGGGCGCGCGCAGCGCCTTGATCTCGAACTTGTCGTTGCCTTCCATGCCGGCGAAGCCGTGAGCCAGGTTCGCGCACGAGAGCGCGCCGCGCGCGGGAAAGCGTCCTTGCGCCGCCTCGATCCGTGCGAGATACGACTCGCGCGTGGGCTTGCTGCGCTCGATCACGCGGCGCGTGACCTTCATCAACTGGGCATGCGGGGAAGCCATCGAATCTCCTTCGTCTCTGACATGGACGTGGCGCTGACGCTGCGCGGCCACCGGCGCGGTGTGCCGCGCCCGAAGATGTTAGTAGAAAAACTACAAGCCAGCAATCGGCTTTTTCGGGCGCTCCTTCATTTTCGCCCTCGCCGCAGCGCCAATATTCAAGTACCTTCACGGCAAACCGCCCACAACCTGGGGAATACACCCACGCCGATCATGTAGTTTTTGTACAATCATTCAATCCGCTATAGTCCCCGGATCTTTCAGCATAGTGCGAGTTTTTCGATGATGCTTTCCCAGGTGGAAGCCATGCGCGAGCAGTTGCGTCCGTCCGAGCGCAAGCTGGCCGACTACGTGCTGGAATCGCCGCGCGAAGTGCTCGACCTGTCGATGACCGAGGTCGCGGACCGCGCCGGCGTGAGCCAGCCCACCATCGCGCGCTTTTGCCGGGCGCTCGGCTTTTCGGGGTTTCGGGAGTTCAAGATCCGGCTCGCGCAGGGCGTCGCAGCCGGCGTGCCCGCCGTGTATCGCGACGTGCGGCCCGACGAGCCGGTGCCGGGCGTCGCGGCCAAGGTGCTCGACCGCACCATCGGGGCGCTGATCCAGGTGCGCAACACGCTCTCGTCGGATGCGGTGGCTGCGGCCATCGCGCTGCTCGCCGCGGCGCGGCGCATCGAGTTCTACGGCGCGGGCGGCTCGGGCATCGCGGCGCAGGACATGCAGCACAAGTTCTTCCGGCTCGGCATGCCGAGCGTCGCGTATTCGGACCCGCACACCTTCCTGATGTCCGCCGCGCTGCTGGGCGACGGCGACGTGGTGGTCGCGATTTCAAACACGGGGCGCACGCGCGACATCGTGGACGCCGCCAAGGCCGCGCTCGCGGGCGGCGCGAAGGTCATCGCGATCACGCACGGCAATTCGCCGCTCGCGCGCATCGCAACGGTGGGCCTGCACGCCAACGTGGATGAAGACACCGACATCTTTTCGCCGATGACGTCGCGCACCTCGCATCTCGCGATCGGCGACATTCTGGCCGTGGGCGTGGCGCTGCAGCGCGGACCGGCGCTCGCGGAAAAGCTGAAGAAGGCGAAGGATCTGATCGTGGGCCGACGCATCGACCCACTGGAGCCGTAAGCCGGGTGCCCCCGGCGCGGGCCTCGCGACTAGAACGGCTTGATGACGACGAGCGCGACGGCGGCAAGCATGCCGAGCACCGGCAGTTCGTTGAACATGCGATACCACTTGTGCGAGCGGCGGTTCTCGCCGCGCTCGAAGGTAGCGAGCAGTCGACCGCACCAGACGTGATACGCGACGAGCAGCGCCACCACGCCCACCTTCGCGTGAATCCAGCCCTGCCCGCGGCCAATGCCCACCACAAGCCACAGCCACAGTCCGCACAGCAGCGCCGGCACGGCGATCATCGTCATGAAGCGATACAGCTTGCGCGCCATGATGAGCAGACGCTTCACGGCAGCGGGCTCGGTCTCCATCGCCAGATTGACGAAGATGCGCGGCAAATAGAACAGGCCGGCAAACCAGGAAGCAATCAGAACGATGTGAAACGTCTTCACCCAGAGCATTGATGGTCCTTTGAATTCTTTAAAGGCGTGTCATGGCGATGCGTGCGGCTCGCAGGAAGCGCCGCTTACTGCCGCCCTTCCCCGTGCCCGAACACCACGTACTTCAGCGACGTGAGCCCTTCAAGCCCAACCGGGCCGCGCGCGTGCAGCTTGTCGTTCGAGATGCCGATCTCGGCGCCGAGGCCAAATTCGAAGCCGTCGGCAAAGCGCGTCGAGGCGTTGAGCATCACGCTCGCCGAATCGACCTCACGCAAAAAGCGCATGGCGCGGTCGTGGTCTTCGGTGACGATGGCGTCCGTGTGCGCGGAGCCGTAGGTGTTGATGTGCTCGATGGCGGCGTCGAGGCCGTCCACGACCTTGATCGCGAGCACGGGCGCGAGGTACTCGGTGCTCCAGTCGGCCTCGGTGGCGTCGACGAGCGGACCCACGCCCGCCGCGGCGAGCACCGCCCGCGCCGCCGGATCGACGCGCAGTTCGACCTGCTTGTCGCGATAGAGCTTGCCGAGCGGCGGCAGAATCTCGGCCGCGATGCCGCGCGCCACGAGCAGCGTCTCCATCGTGTTGCACGTGCCGTAGCGATGCGTCTTCGCGTTGTCGCAGACGGTGAGTGCCTTCTCGATGTCGGCGCGGTCGTCGACGTAGACGTGGCAGATGCCGTCCAGGTGCTTGATCATCGGCACACGCGCCTCGGCCATCAGGCGCTCGATCAGGCTCTTGCCGCCGCGCGGCACGATCACGTCCACGTAGTCGGTCATCGTGATGAGCTTGCCCACCGCGGCGCGGTCGGCCGTCTCGACGACCTGCACGGCGTCTTGCGGCAGACCCGCTGCACGCAGACCTTCGGCGATCAGCTTTGCAAGCGCCGTATTGCACTCGAGCGCTTCGGAGCCGCCGCGCAGAATCGTCGCGTTGCCCGACTTCAGGCACAGTGCGGCGGCGTCGATGGTCACGTTCGGCCGCGACTCGTAGACGATGCCGATCACGCCCAGCGGCACGCGCATCTGCCCCACCTGAATGCCGCTCGGACGGTACTTGAGATTCGAGATTTCACCGATCGGGTCCGCCAGCGCTGCGACCTGACGCAACCCTTCCACCATGGTGGCGAGCGCCTTGTCGGACAGCGTGAGCCGGTCGATGAATGCGGCGTCGTGCCCTTTCTCGCGCGCCTTCGCGAGGTCGCGCGCGTTGGCGGCCTTGAGCGCGGCGGCGTCGCGCTCGATGGCGCGGGCCACCGCTTCGAGCGCGGCGTTCTTCGCGGCCGTCGACGCGCGTGCCATTGCGCGCGAAGCCTGGCGGGCGCGGCGGCCGAGGTCGGTCATGTACTGGTCGATGTCCATGGTGATCTGTCGTGATGCTGCGCGTTCGCGAAGTCCGTTCCGGCGGTGCGTTGCGCGTGGTGTCGTATCTGCTTGCAGGAAGTCTCAGGATTGTAAGTCCTGCCGACCCCGTTTGCTCGCGGCCAAGGTTTGTGGTGACGCCTGAAAGAAGCGCTGCGGCGAGGGCTCGCGCTCACGTTGTGTCGCGCGCCGCGTCGTCCATCTTCCTTCGTGCGCGGCGTGGGCGTTCAGACTGGCCGGCCGCGGACTGGCCTCGATGGCGCTGCTGGCCCCGCCGATCCGGCTGACCCAACCGGTCGCCCGCCGGACGCACGCGGTGGTGGTGCAGCCGGCCGGCCCGCGCCCGCCGTCTGCGCGGGCGACGGCGCCGCCACCGCCATGGCAAGTTCGAAGAGCCCGTCCCATGCATCGGGCGGCAGCAGGTCGCGCCGCTCGCCTCGCGCGTTCGCGGCAAGTCCCTTCACCTGCCTATCGAGCCGCGCCGCAATCGCAAGCGCACGCTCCAGCGTGGGCTCCGTGATGCGCGACAGCGCCGGCCCGACGAGCCGCTCGCGCGGCCCCCACACGCGGTTCTCACGCAGCAGCATGGCGAGCGGCTTGCCGGCCGCCACGCCGCGCTTGATGCGCAACAGCGTGCGCAATTCCTCGACCACGGCCCACAGCACGAGCACCGCCGCCTCGCCTTCGCCGCGCAGGCCGTCGAGCATGCGCGCCAGTCTGCCGACGTCGCCCGCCAGCATTGCCTCGTTCAGTTTGAAGACGTCGTAGCGCGCCACGTTCAGCACGGCATCGTGGATCTGCTCGAAGGAGAGCGCGCCAGCGGGATACAGCAGCCCGAGCTTCTGGATTTCCTGGTGCGCGGCAAGCAGGTTGCCTTCCACCCGCTCAGCGATGAATTGCAGCGCGCGGCGGCCCTCTTCGCCGGGCGCCACGCGCTGGCCCTGCTGCGCGAGCCGCTGGCCCACCCAGTTCGGCAACTGCGCGCGCTCGACGGGATCGATCTTCAGCGCGACGCCCGCCTCCGCCAGCGCCGTGAACCACGCCGACTTCTGCGTGGCCGCGTCGAGCCGCGGCAGCGTGACGAGCGTCAGCACGTCGGGGCTCGCGCCCGCGGCCAGCGTCTTCAGCGCCTCGCCGCCTTCCTTGCCCGGCTTGCCGGACGGAATGCGCAGTTCCACGAGTTGGCGGTCGCCGAACAGCGACATCGACTGGCTCGCGCCCAGCAGCGTGCTCCAGTCGAAGCCGCGCTCGACGGTGAAGACATTGCGGTCCGTGAAGCCGGCCGCGCGTGCCGCCGCGCGGATGCGGTCGCACGCTTCCTGCACGAGCAGGTGCTCGTCGCCATAGACCACGTAGAGGCCGGCGAGGCCTTTACCGAGGTGTGCTTCGAGTGCGTCGAGTCGCAGTTGCATGGCGCTGGAGCGTTGAAAGTGATGCGCGGAATCGGCTGAAAAACGGCTTAAACAGCAGGCTGAAAAGCGGCTTGAGATTCAGCGAGAGAAATGGGGCTACGAAGACGAGGCTACGAAAAGCGAGGCCGGTGTCGACGCGTGCGTGGCGCGGAAGGCTGCGCGCACGCGCCGGTGCATTACAGCGGCGGCGGCGGCAGCGGCGCGCGCGGCGCGACGCTCGGCACTTCCTGGCCCGGCGCCGGGTGCAGCGTGTGCACGACGCCGAGCCGGCGCGTGAGCTGATCCACGGCGTCGTTCTGCATGTCGGCGTACAGGATGTCCGCTTCCTGGCCCTTCGCGAGCGAGTACTGCGTGCTGTAGGTCATGGCGCGATTCAGCGCGATGACGCTCGGGTTGATCAGCATCGTGCCGTCTGCGCCGACGAGCGTGTAGTTCAACGAGTAGTTGAGCTGATACTCCTCGACCACGCCGAGCGTGCTCAGCGTCAGCGTGCTCATGCCGCGCGCCTCCGATACGCGCAACACGGCATCGGCGTTCGCTGGCGAATTGACGACCACGGTGTCGCTGCCGCCTTCCACCATGCGCGTGAGACGTGCCGCCACGGGCGCCGGTGCGCCGACGATCGCGAGGCGCTTGAACGCGTAGTTCTGCTGGCCGCGCAGCTGGAAACCGCAGGCGGACAACATCAGCGCGCCACATGCCAGCGTCAGAAACGATCTACGAATCACTTGGGCTCCCGAGGTTCACGACGGTTGGACCGCACTGTCCGGACACACCGTCTGGACCGAAAGCGATCGCTCGCGTCTTCCGTCCTTCAGGACAGAGCAGAACAGAAGACGCCGCATGTTTACACCACGATGTTCACGAGGCGGCCGGGCACGATCACGACCTTCTTCGCGGGCTTGCCCTCGCCGAACTTCGCGAACATTTCGTGCGCCAGCGCTGCCTGCTCGATAGCCTCGCGCGCGGCATCCTTCCCCACGGTCAGCGCGCCGCGCACCTTGCCGTTCACCTGCAGCACGAGTTCGATTTCGGCCTGCTCCAGCGCCTTTTCGTCGACCTTCGGCCACGGCGCATCCAGCAGCGTGCCGAACTCGTCGGCATAGCCGAGCTCCTGCCACAGACGGTACGTGACGTGCGGCACGACGGGGTACAGCACGCGCAGCAGAATGCCGAAGGTTTCGCGCAGCACGGCAGGCTGCGCGCCCTTCGCGCCTTCCAGCGCGTTGAGCATCTTCATGGCCGCCGACACGACCGTGTTGTACTGCAGACGCTGATAGTCGAAGTCGGCCTGCTTGAGCACGCCGTGAATCTCGCGGCGCAGCACCTTGTCGGTTTCGGCGAGTTGCGCGGCATCGAGCGCGGTCTGCGCACGCAGCACGTCCGCGTTCGCATAGCCGAAGCCCCACACGCGGCGCAGGAAGCGGCTGGCGCCTTCCACGCCCGCGCCCGACCATTCGAGCTGCTGCTCGGGCGGCGCGGCGAACATCGTGAAGAGACGCGCGGTATCGGCGCCGTACTGATCGATCAGAACCTGCGGGTCGACGCCGTTGTTCTTCGACTTCGACATCTTTTCCACGCCGCCCAGCACCACGGGCTTGCCGTCCGCATTCAGCGTGGCGCCCACGGGGCGGCCCTTGTCGTCGTGCGTGACCGCCACCTCGGCCGGGTTGTACCAGGTCTTCTTGCCCGCGTCGTTCTCGCGGTAATACGTTTCGTTGAGCACCATGCCCTGCGTGAGCAGGTTCTTCGCAGGCTCGCCGAACTTCACGAGGCCCATGTCGCGCATCACCTTCGCCCAGAAGCGCGAGTACAGCAGGTGCAGGATGGCGTGCTCGATGCCGCCGATGTACTGATCCATCGGCATCCAGTAGTCGGTGCGCTCATCGACCATCGTGGTCGCATCCGACGCCGGATAGCGCGAGAAGTACCACGACGAATCGACGAAGGTGTCCATCGTGTCGGTTTCGCGCTTCGCGGCTGCGCCGCACTTCGGACACGTGCAGTTCAGGAACGCCTCGGACTTCGCGAGCGGGTTGCCCGTGCCGTCCGGCACGAGGTCTTCCGGCAACACGACGGGCAGATCCTGCTCGGGCACCGGCACGTCGCCACAGCTCGGGCAATGGATGATGGGGATCGGCGTGCCCCAGTAGCGCTGGCGCGAAATGCCCCAGTCGCGCAGGCGCCAGGTCACCTGACGATCGCCCACGCCGAGCGCCTTCAGGTCCGCGGCGATCGCCTTCACGGCGTCTTCGTGCTTCAAGCCGTCGTACTTGCCGCTCGCGACGCACACGCCCGCTTCCTTGTCGCCGTACCACTCCTGCCAGGCATCGGTGGAGTACGTCTTGCCCGGCACGTCCACCACCTGCTTGATGGGCAGACCGTACTTCTTCGCGAACGCGAAGTCGCGCTCGTCGTGCGCGGGCACGCCCATCACGGCGCCTTCGCCGTAGCTCATCAGCACGTAATTGCCGATCCAGACCTCGACCTGCTGGCCCGTGAGCGGATGCGTGACGAAGAAGCCGGTGGCCACGCCCTTCTTTTCCATCGTCGCCATGTCGGCTTCCGCAACGCCGCCGTGCTTGCATTCGTCGATGAAGGCCTGCAGCTCCGGACGACCTTCGGCGAGGCGCGTGGCAAGCGGATGCTCGGCTGCGATCGCGCAGAACGTGACGCCCATGATGGTGTCGGCGCGCGTGGTGAACACGCGCAAAAGCTTCTGCTCGCCGTCGATCTCATACGGGAAGCCGAAGTTCACGCCGTAGCTCTTGCCGATCCAGTTCTGCTGCATGACCTTCACGCGTTCGGGCCAGCCGAGGCCTTCAAGGTCGTTGAGCAGTTCGTCGGCGTACTGCGTGATGCGCATGTAGTACATCGGGATTTCGCGCTTCTCGACGAGCGCGCCCGAGCGCCAGCCGCGCCCGTCGATCACCTGCTCGTTCGCGAGCACGGTCTGGTCGACCGGGTCCCAGTTCACGGTGCCGGTCTTCTTGTAGACGACGCCCTTCTCGAGCATCTTGAGGAACAGCCACTGGTTCCACTTGTAGTAATCGGGCTTGCAGGTGGCGACTTCGCGTGACCAGTCGATCGCGAGGCCCATCGACTGCATCTGCCCCTTCATGTACGCGATGTTGTCGTACGTCCACTTCGCGGGCGGCACGCCGTTGGCCATCGCGGCGTTTTCGGCGGGCATGCCGAACGCGTCCCAGCCCATCGGCATCAGCACGTTGTAGCCGTTCATCCGCAGATAGCGGTACATCACGTCGTTGATCGTGTAGTTGCGCACATGGCCCATGTGCAGCTTGCCCGACGGGTACGGCAGCATCGAGACGCAATAGAACTTGGGCCGGTCGGTGCGTTCGGTGGACCGGTATGCGTCGTTCGCGCGCCATTCGCCCTGTGCGGTGGACTCGACGTCGGAAGGAACGTATTTTTCGTGCATGGTGTGGATGGGATTTCGCCAGGTTCGGTGCAGCGCACCGGGCCGGGTGCGTTTGCCTTGTTGATGTCGCGCTCGCCACCGTTCGGCGAGACCCGCAGACTTTTCGCGGGAAACGTCGATTATACCGTCCGCAACGGGCGCCCCCGCTGCGGGAGGGCGGGGTTTTGCGTGCTTTTGCCGCTGAAAGCGGTCTGCGTGAGCGGTGTTGCGGTTCGAGAACCGGTTGCCGGCCGATGACCGGCTAAGGTTTCGTCGCGCCAGGCGCTGGCGTGGGTGTGGCTGGTGCACGCGGTGCAGGCGCGGCAACGTCCGATGACTCGCCGCCCTGCCCCTGCGGCGGCTCCGTCACGAAGCCGATGCGCTCCAGCCCCGCCTGTTGCGCCGCGCCCATCACCTGCGCGATCACTTCGTAGCGCGTAGCGCGCGCGGCCCTCAACTGGATCTCGGGCTGCCCGGCGCGCCGGGCAGCCTCCGCGAACTGCGCGCGCATCTGCTCGACCGTCACGGGTTTGGCGTTCCAGTAGATCTTGCCTGCGGCGTCGATGGAAAGCGTGATGGTTTCGGGCGTGGGCCGCGCCGGCGCGGCGGCGACCTTCGGCAGATCGAGCCGGATGGCGTGCGTGAGCAGCGGCGCCGTAATGATGAAGATGACGAGCAGCACCAGCATCACGTCGATGAGCGGCGTCATGTTGATGTCCGCCATGGGCGCGGAATTCTGATGCTTGTCGAGTCCGCCGAATGCCATGCCGCGCTCCTCGTGTCTCAGCCCGCGGACACCCGACGCCCGCTCGCGTCGCGTTGCGATTCGCGGGCCGGCGCCGGGGCGTCGTGGGCCTCGGGGCCGCAGACGTACGCGTGAAGGTCGTGCGCGAAGCCGTCCAGGTCCTCGGAAAGCTGGCGCGCGAGACGGCCCAGGATGTTGTACGCGAGCACAGCCGGAATCGCGACCACGAGACCGAATGCCGTCATGATGAGCGCCTCGCCCACCGGACCGGCCACGTTTTCGATGGCGGCCTGCCCGCTCGACGCGATGCTGCCCAGCGCGTGATAGATGCCCCAGACGGTGCCGAGCAGCCCGACGAACGGCGCCGTACTGCCCACCGAAGCGAGCAGCACCTGGCCGAATTCGAGCCGACGTTGGGAGGTATTGAGCGCCTGGCGCAGCGCGCGAAGCACGCGCTCGCTCCTGTCCACACGGGCAAGCAGCGCACCGGGCATGTCAGCTTCGGACGCCTGCAGTGCCGCCTGGGCGAGCGGCAGGAAGATGCGTTCGCGGTCCGTGCGCCGCATTACGTCAACGCCCTCGGCAAGCGTCTTCGCCTGCCAGAATTGCGCGAGGGCGCTCGGCCCCTGGGTTTTCGCGCGCACCAGCATCCACGTTTTGACGAGCAGGAAGCACCAGCTCGCCATCGACATCGCGAGCAGCACCCAGGCCACTGCGTGCGTGATGGCGTCGCTCGTCTGGAGGTAATGAACGATACCGGTGCCTGCTGCCATGGAACCTCGCTTCGCCGGTGACCGTTGTCGCGTCGACCGCGGCCCCGGATGGGAACGGAACAGCGTGCTCAGCGCAGGCCGAGCACGTCCTGCATGTCGTAAAGGCCGGTGGCGCGGCCTTCGAGGAAGCGCACCGCGCGCAGCGCGCCTTGCGCATACGACTGGCGGCTCGCCGACTTGTGCGTGATCTCGATGCGCTCGCCGATGCCGGCGAAGAGCACGGTATGGTCGCCCACGATGTCGCCGCCGCGAATGGCCGAGAAGCCGATGGTCGAGGGATCGCGCTCGCCCGTCACGCCGTGGCGCCCGTACACGGCGCAGTCGTCCAGATTGCGACCCAGCGCGCCGGCAATCGCTTCGCCCATCATGAGCGCCGTGCCGGACGGCGCGTCCACCTTGTGACGGTGATGCGCCTCGATGATCTCGATGTCGTAGCCGGTCGCGAAATAGCGCGCGGCGAACTCGAGCAGCTTGAGCGTGACGTTCACGCCCACGCTCATGTTGCCGGCAAACACGATGCCGATCTTTTCGGCTGCGGCGTGCACGCGGGCCTTCTGCTCGGGCTCGAAGCCGGTGGTGCCGATCACGAGCTTCACGTTGTGGCGCAACGCCGCTTCCACGTACGCCATCGTGCCTTCGGGCCGCGTGAAGTCGATCAGGTAATCGGCTTTCGAAAAGACTTCGTCGAGATCGCTCGTGAGCGGCACGCCGCTCGTCTTGCCGAGAAACGCCGCCGCGTCCTGACCGAGCTGCGGGGAATCCGCGCGGTCCAGCGCGCCGGCAAGCGTCGCATCGGGATCGTTGAGGACGGTTTCGATCAGCATGCGGCCCATTCGGCCCGATGCACCGGCGATGGCGATTTTCATGAGCTTTCCAGCAAGTCGGAGGGTGGGCGGGAATCACAGCGGGACCGCGTTGCGCGCGGTCCCGCTCGCATGTGGCGGACCGTCAGATCAGCCGCCCGCTCCCTGCGCAGTTGAAGACGTCGGCGAAGACGTGAGCGGCGCGTTGTGCGTGGGCCCCGTGCTGCTGTTGTCCTGCGTGCCCGTCGGCCCGACCGGATTCGACTCCGGTGAAACGGGTGCCGGCGCCGGCTTGCGACGCAACTGGATCTGCTGCTGCGGCGTGGTATCGACGCTCGACGGCACACCCACACCGCTGCGCGGCGCGTTGGCCCGTGCCGAGGACCCGCCGGTTGTCGGCGTCTGCACCGCGTTGGTCGCGCGATTCGCCGCCTGGGCGGCCTGTGCGTTCGGGTCGGTCTGCGGCAGAGCAGCGGCGTCGGCAGCGATGCCCGGCTGACCCGCCGTGTCCGGCACCGTGGGCGCATAAGGCGCGCTCGCCGGTGCAGCCGCAGAGGCCGCCGAGCTTGCCGCGCTTGCTCCACTTGCCGGCGCAGCGGCTATGGGCTTCACCTTCTTGCCGCTCTTGTCGCCGTCGATCTCGGCAAGCAGTTCCAGGTTGGAAGGCAGATCGTCGCCGCCCGACCAGGCCGCCACGCGGTCGCCCGCGAAGTTCACGATGAAGTCACGCTGCTGCACGACGGAGGTCGAGCCGCGCTTGAAATAGAAGATGTAGTCCCACCGGTCGTCGTGGAACATGTCCGTGAGGAGCGGCGTGCCGAGCAGTTGCTTCACTTCGGCGCGGGACATGCCTACCCGCATTTGCGCCGCCGCCTCTTTCGAGACGAAGTTGCCCTGCACGACAGTGATGCGATACGGCGTAATGCGCTGGGCAATACGCTGAGTCAGGCTGTCATAGGTCGAACATCCGGCCAGAACCACGCATGCTGCCGCGATAAGGACGCCCGTCATGGTGCGCGCCGAACGGCTGCCCCGGTTGATCAATTGAAATTCTGGAATCATGTCCCTCACCGTGCGGGCTGCCCTTTCAGGCGTGAAGCCGCGCGTATTCTGTCGATAGATGACCGGAACGGCAAAAACCCATTACCATTAGAACCCTGCATTGTACTCCAGGGACTCATCGTCATGACCAATCCAACCGATCTCAAGAACATCGGGCTCAAGGCGACCCTGCCGCGCCTCAAGATCCTGGAGATATTTCAGCAAAGCCCCGTGCGTCACCTGACCGCCGAAGACGTCTACCGCAACCTGCTGCACGAGGAACTGGACATCGGGCTTGCCACCGTCTATCGCGTGCTGACGCAGTTCGAGCAGGCGGGTCTCCTCACGCGCAGCAACTTCGAATCGGGAAAGGCAATCTTTGAGTTGAACGAAGGGTCGCACCACGACCACCTCGTGTGCCTTGATTGCGGGCGCGTGGAAGAATTTTTCGACGCCGAAATCGAGAAGCGCCAGCAGGCCATTGCGGCCGAACGGGGTTTCAAGCTGCAGGAGCATGCCCTCGCGCTGTACGGCGCGTGCACGAAAGAAAACTGCCCGCATCGCAAGCATTGATGCAGCAGGCCGCTGACGCCGCGGCCTGAGGCAGGCTCCAACGCAGCGTCGGCAACGCCTCTTCCCCCACTCCTCATCAACTTCCCGCTACCTCTCTACGCCACCTGGCCACTACGACATATCGAGCTGCCAGGGGTGCTCGAGTGCGATCTCGTCGCAATTCGGTCCGTCCCCGCCGCGGTCGATCACGATGAAATCGCTCGCGTGATCGAGCGCGATCAGCGGATGGTGCCAGACGCCCCGCGCATAGTTGACGCCCTGCCAGCCGTCGCTCACGAAAGCGCGCATGCGCGAGGCGTCGAAATCGCCCGCGGGCGCCACCACCACGGCATACCGCACGCCCGCAAGCGGCAGAAACGCCTGACTGCCGCGTGGATGCCGCTCCATCAGCGCAATCTCGAACGGCAGTGCGCGTGGCTGCGCGCGGAACACGTTGACGAGCGGACGGCCGCCGTCGGCGCAGACGTCGAGCGTCGCCAGGTCGTGATAGCGCTCCGTGGTGCCGCCATTGATCGGAAAATGACGCGCACCGGCGAGTTCGATGACGTCGCCGAATGGAGCGAACGTTTCGCGCGCCAATGGTTCGACGCGCAGCACGTTCTTCGCGATCGCAGGCAAGCTCATGCGAGTTCGCCCCACAGGCGCAATCTCGACACGCCGCCATCCGGATAGATGTTGAAGCGCACGTGCGTGACCACGCCAAGGGACGCAAGCTGGTCGGCCTCGAACGTATGCACGTGGTCCATTTGCAGCGGCATTTCGGGCAACAGCACGGGCCAGAACATGGCCTGCGTGACGAGCGATTCGTCGGTGCCGCCCTCCACGCGCGCCGCCTGCAGCGAGCAACGGTCGGGGTAATTGCCCTTGAAGTGCGCGGTGTCCACTTCGATCTTGCGGATCACGCCCGGACGTGCGAGCGCGATGATCGCCCAGTCGTTGCCCGGCTCGCGGCGGCGCCGCGTTTCCCAGCCGTCGCCCATGTTCGCGCCGCGGCCCGGCATCAGCATCTGCGAGGCCGCACCGAAATGCTGGTTGTTTGCCGTCACCAGCCAGGCGCCGTTTTCGACGGCGGCCAGATCGATCAGTGCGCCGGCTTCCACGCGCGTCCAGTCGCGCTGCGGCTGCCCGTAGACGCGCAGCCGCGCAAGGCCGCCATCGGGATAGAGGTTCACGCGAATGTGCGTGCACGGGGCGCCGGACTGCACCGTCACGTAGTGGTGCTGATTACCTTGCAACGTCGTAGCGGGCACGAGCGGCTGCCATTCGATGTCGTCGGGCGGCAGGTCGCCTTCGGCGTAACAGCCTTCGAGCGATGCCGCCGGCGGGAAATTGCCCGTGAAGTGGCTCGTATCCAGATCGACGCCATGCACGACACCCGGCCGCGCCAGCTTCACGATGCACCAGTCGTGGCCGGCAGTGCGCTTGCGGCGTGTCTCCCAGCCGTCCATCCACTTGCCGTGGTCGTCGTACTTGCCCGGGATGAACACCGCGGGCTGCGGATCGAGCATGCGCTCCTTCGGCGCGAAGAATTCGTCGCTGGCGACGAGCGCCTTTGCGCCGAGGCGCGCGTCGGCCAGATTCATGTAGCGGCGCGTGAAGGCGGGCGCGTTCGGATCGAGGATCGGAGTAGCCATGTTTTCAGCTCGAAGGTGAAGAGGAAAAACGGAAAGCCGCGCTTGCCGGCCGGGCTGCGCGTAATCGGGTCCCGCGGTCGGCTCGCCTCGGATGCGAGCCGACTGCCGTGGCGTCAGCGTGGGGTCATCACGGGGTCACGACGAGCGGCGCTCAGTTGGCGCTCAGTTGACCGATGCGTCGACAACCCGCCGTTCGCCACAATCTGTCGCGACATTCGAAGCACGATCAGACCGCACGAAGCTCATCGCCGCCTGCCGTTTGCGCGGCTGCGGGCACGCCGGCCGGCAAGGCTTCGGCCTCGCCCGCGCCGAAGCGCAGCGCCGGATCGAAATCGAGCACGCGGCGCGCGCGGGCCTTGTCGATGTCGTTCTCCCACACGGCCACCACCACCGTAGCCACGCAGTTGCCGATCAGATTCGTGACGGCGCGCGCAATGCCGACGAACCAGTCGACCGGCAGGATCAGCACGAGGCCCAGCACCGGAATGGCGGGAATGGCGGAGAGCGTCGCGGCCAGAATCACGATTGCGGAGCCGGGAATGCCGTGCGCGCCCTTCGACGTGACGAGCGACACCAGCAGCACCACGATGAGGTCATGCAACGACAGCGGCGTATTGGTGGCCTGCGCGATGAACAGCACGGCAAGCGTCAGGTAGATCGAAAAACCGTCCAGGTTGAACGAGTAGCCGGTGGGAATGACGAGGCCGACCGTCGAGTCCTTCACGCCCATCCATTCCAGCTTGCGCATGACCTGAGGCAGTACGGCGTCCGAGGAAGCGGTGCCGAGCACGATAGAGAGTTCCTCGCGCAGATAGCGGATCAGCTTGAACACGCTGAAGCCCGCCAGCCGCATGACGAGACCGAGCACGATCACCACGAACGCGAAGCAGCTCGCGTAGAACACGACCACGAGCAGGCCCAGTTGCTTGAGCGAACCCACGCCGTACTTGCCGGTGGTGAACGCAATGGCGCCGAGCACGCCGAGCGGCGCGAGCTTGATGATGAAGCCCATCACGCGGAACAGCACCTGGGCGAAGTCGTCGATCAGGGTGCCCACGCGCCGCCCCTTTTCGCCGAGCAGCGAAAGCGCCGCCCCGAACAGCACCGAGAACACCAGAATCTGCAGCACGTCGCCCTTGGCGAAGGCGTCGAACGGCGTGTCGGGGATGATCTTCAGCAGAAAGCCCGCGGTGTCCTTCAGGCTTTTGGCGTTCGTCGCGTAGGTGGTCAGTGCCGTTGCATCGAGCGTCTTCACGTCGACGTTCATGCCGGCACCCGGCCGTGTCACCCAGGCCAGCACCGCGCCGATCATGAGCGCAATCGTGGTCATGATTTCGAAGTAGACGACTGACTTGATGCCGACGCGCCCTACCTTGCGCAGATCGCCCGCATGCGCCATGCCGCTCACCACGACGCAGAACACGATGGGCCCGATCACCATCTTGATGAGTTTGAGAAAGCCGTCGCCGAGCGGCTGGAGCGACTGGGCGAATTGCGGATACAGCGCGCCGAGGGCCACGCCCACGACAAGGGCGATTACCACCCGCCCAAACAGCGAATTGAAAAACCTCGACACGGTGGTCTCCTGTTCCGGATTCAACAGTTCATACTGGTCAGACCAGTACTGTTATGGCGGATAGTAGGAAGCCGATATAGTCGCGTCAAGGAATCAAAAAACGGGGTTTACCCCGACAGCTAAGCGAATCCGCTGTCGGTTCGTCTGCCGGATTGGGGGACGCACCTCGCCACGCGGCCGGGCAAGGCACGGCGCCCGCGACATCGGTTTAGAATGCCGGTCAGACCACGCTGCCGGAGCATCATGAAGAACGTCCCGCACACCGTTACCGACACCGCCATCGCCACCATCCGCGAGCGGATCGAAGGCGGCGCCTATCCGGTGGGCAGCCTGCTGCCCGCGCAGCGTCAGCTCTCCGAGGAACTCGCCATCAGCCGGGCATCGCTGCGCGAAGCGCTTTCGCGGCTCGAAGCACTCGGCATGCTGAAGATCCGGGCCGGCAAGGGCGTCTACGTCGAGAGCGCCCAGGCCAGCAGCCCGCAGGTCTGGCGCTTCGCCGACCAGTCGTCGCTGCCGGACACGTACCAGATGCGTTACGCGCTGGAGGGCTTCGTCGCGCGCATGGCGGCGCTCGCGATCACGGAGAGCGACGTCGAATGGTTCGACGAAAACCTGGCGGCACTGCACGGTGCGCTGGCTGCGGGCGAACTGGACGAAGCGGCGCAATTCGACTTCGACTTCCACATGCGCATCGTGAGCCTTGCCGGCAACGCCGCCATCGAAGCGATTCTGCGCAGCAGCGCGGACATCATGAAAGAGAGCCAGCGGATGCCGTTCTACCGTCGCGAGCTGCTGCTCTCGACGTACCACGAGCATCGCGAGATCGTGGATGCGCTCAAGGCGCGCAACAGCGAAGCGACCGGGCGCGCCATCGAGATCCACATCGCCAATGCGGCACAGCGCGCGGGCGTCTACTTTCCTACGCCGCAACGGTCTGCCTGAAGCGGCACGAACGAGAAGGGGCCACGACAAAACGAAAACGCCACGGAAGCGATGCTTTCCGTGGCGTTTTCCATTTGTAGCCGACATCTGGCGCCGGACCACTTGCCCCCAGGCGAACGCGCCTAAGCGCGCCCGCCTGCATCATGGCAATTACTTCGCGTTAGCCAGCGCGACCGCCGTGTCCAGCATGCGGTTCGAGAAGCCCCACTCGTTGTCGTACCAGCTCGACACCTTCACGAGACGGCCCGACACCTTGGTGAGCGTCGCGTCGAACGTCGACGAAGCCGGGTTGTGGTTGAAGTCGACCGAAACGAGCGGCGCCACGTTGTAGCCCAGAATGCCCTTCAGCGCGCCTTCCGAAGCTTCCTTCATGATGGCGTTCACTTCTTCCACCGTGGTGTCGCGCTTCGCGATGAACGACAGGTCGACGATCGACACGTTGATGGTCGGGACGCGAATTGCGTAGCCGTCCAGCTTGCCGTTCAGTTCCGGCAGCACGAGACCCACGGCGGCGGCCGCGCCCGTCTTCGTCGGGATCTGGCTGTGCGTGGCCGAGCGCGCGCGGCGCAGGTCTTCGTGATAGACGTCCGTCAGCACCTGGTCGTTCGTGTACGCGTGGATCGTGGTCATCAGGCCGTTTTCCACGCCGATCTTGTCGTTCAGCGGCTTGACGAGCGGCGCGAGGCAGTTCGTCGTGCACGACGCGTTCGAGATCACCGTGTGCTCGGCCTTCAGCGCGTGGTGGTTCACGCCGTAGACGATGGTGGCGTCCACGTCCTTGCCGCCCGGCGCGGAGATGATCACCTTCTTCGCGCCGCCCTTGATGTGCGCGCTCGCCTTTTCCTTCGTCGTGAAGAAGCCCGTGCATTCCATCACGACATCCACGCCCAGCTCGCCCCACGGCAGCTCGGCCGGGTTGCGGTTGGCCAGCACGCGGATGCGGTCGCCGTTCACGACGAGGTAATCGCCATCCACGCCGACTTCACCCGGGAAGCGGCCATGCGCCGTGTCGTACTGGGTGAGGTGCGCGTTCGTCTTGGCATCGCCGAGGTCGTTGATCGCGACAAACTGGATGTCGTGCTTCTTGCCGCTTTCATAGAAGGCACGCAGCGTGTTGCGGCCGATCCGGCCATAGCCGTTGATTGCAACGCGAATCGTCATGGTTTATCTCCTGATGGATGGCAAAAAATACCTTCTAGTATCCGTTGATCGACGGATCCCGCCGAGCGGCACGACGTCGCGCCGCCTGGCGGAGCACCGACGCGCCTCAGTCCAGCGCAGCCTTCGCCGCGTCCACGACGTGCTCGACGGTGAAGCCGAAGTACTTGAACAGCACGCCCGCGGGCGCCGATTCGCCGAACGTGTCGATACCGACGACGCTGCCCTCGAGGCCCACGTACTTGCGCCAGAAATCGGTCACGCCCGCTTCGATGGCGACGCGGCGCACGCCCTTGGGCAGCACGCGCTCGCGGTATTCGGCGTCCTGACGGTCGAACGCATTGGTGGAGGGCATCGATACCACGCGCGCGGCAACGCCTTCGCGCGCGAGCGGCTCGACAGCCTTCAGCGCGAGTTCCACTTCCGAGCCGGTCGCAATCAGGATCACCTTGCGCGCGACCACTTCTTCGTCCCAATCGCGCAGCACGTAGCCGCCCTTCGCGATGTTGGCGATCTGTGCGTCGCTGCGCGGCGAGAACGGCAGATTCTGGCGGCTGAAGACGAGGCACGACGGGCCGTGATGCTCGATGGACTCGGTCCAGGCCACCGCCGTTTCGACCGTGTCCGCAGGACGCCAGAGCGTAAGGTTCGGAATCAGGCGCAGGCTCGAGAGATGCTCGATGGACTGGTGCGTCGGACCGTCTTCGCCCAGGCCGATCGAATCGTGCGTGAACACGAAGATGGACGGCACCTTCATGAGCGCAGCCATGCGCAACGCGTTGCGGCTGTAGTCCGAGAACGTGAGGAACGTGCCGCCGAACGGCTTGTAGCCGCCGTGCAGCGCGAGACCGTTGATGGCCGCGCTCATGCCGAATTCGCGCACGCCGTAATTAATGTGATTGCCCCACTGGATGGCCGTTTCGCCGGTGCGCGGCGCGCGCACAGGCTTCGACGCCTTCCAGTTCGTGAGGTTGGAGCCCGTCAGGTCGGCCGAGCCACCCAGCAGTTCCGGCAGCGCCGCGGCCAGCCCTTCGATGGTCTGCTGCGAGGCTTTACGCGTCGCCACCGTTTCGGCGCGCTCGTTGGCGCCGGCGATGATGGCCTGCGCCTTCTGCGCCCAGTCGGCGGGCAGCTTGCCGGCGCTGCGACGCTCGAACTCCGCGGCCTCCTGCGGGTACTTCGCCTTGTATTGCGCAAACGCGTCGTTCCATGCGGACTCGAAACGCGCGCCGGATTCCTTCGCATCCCACGCCGCGTAGATCTCCTGCGGAATCACGAACGGCTCCCACTTCCAGCCGAGTGCCTCGCGCGTCTTCGCGATTTCGTCCGCGCCCAGCGCCGCGCCGTGTACGTCGTGGCCGCCGGCCTTGGTGGCCGCGCCCTTGCCGATCACCGTCTTGCAGCAGATGAGCGTGGGGCGGTCGGACTTCTTCGCCTCGGCAATCGCGGCGTCCACGGCATCGACGTCGTGACCGTCCACATGCGCAATCACGTGCCAGCCGTAGGCCTCGAAGCGCTTCGGCGTGTCGTCGTGGAACCAGTTCACGACGTCGCCGTCGATGGAAATGCCGTTGTCGTCGTAGAGCGCAATCAGCTTGTTCAGCTTGAGCGTGCCCGCCAGCGAGCAGGCCTCGTGCGAAATGCCTTCCATCAGGCAGCCGTCGCCGAGGAACACGTACGTATGGTGGTCGACGATCTTCGCGTCCGGCTTGTTGAACTCGGCGGCGAGCAGCGACTCGGCGAGCGCCATGCCCACTGCATTCGCGAGACCCTGGCCCAGCGGGCCCGTGGTCGTTTCCACACCGACGGTGATGCCGTATTCAGGGTGGCCCGGCGTCTTCGAATGCAACTGGCGGAAGTTCTCGAGTTCTGCCATCGGCAAGCCGTAGCCCGTCAGATGGAGCAGCGAGTACAGCAGCATCGAACCGTGGCCGTTCGAGAGCACGAAGCGGTC
Source organism: Paraburkholderia kururiensis (assembly GCF_034424375.1). Lineage (NCBI taxonomy): Bacteria > Pseudomonadati > Pseudomonadota > Betaproteobacteria > Burkholderiales > Burkholderiaceae > Paraburkholderia > Paraburkholderia kururiensis. The sequence goes on from NZ_CP139965.1 coordinate 3,720,038, forward strand.
GCGGTCAGCCCAGTGGGGATTGACGGGGTTGTGCCGCAGATGACGCGACCACAGCGCAACGGCGATTTCGGCCATGCCCATCGGCATGCCCGGGTGACCGGAGTTCGCCTTTTGAACGGCGTCCATGGCGAGCGCGCGAATCGCGTTGGCCATGAGGGAGGTGGGAACGGGAGACGGGGTCGTCATGTCGAGTCCGGAGAACGAGAGTGCAAAAAGGCGGCGTGCGCAGCGGTGCGGGCGGTCCGGAGGCTCGGTGGCCCGTCGACTCCGACGCACGGTGCGGCGCCGGAAGACGCGAAACGGGCAGAGCAAACGGACAGGGCTGCAAAGCACGTCATTCTAGCAGATCGAACCGGAGGCTCCCGGCCGAGCTGGCGCCGCCGACGGCGCCCCAAAACCACCTGGGACGGCACGCCGGCGCGGGTTTCACCAAGGCATGCGGCCTGCGGTGAGGGCCGCGATGCAGGCGCGCCCTGGTCGCGCGAAAGCATCAGCAAGCGGTGCGCCCGCGCTCGTTTGGCGTTCGGTCGGTGCCCGGGCGCCACGCGATAAACTAGGGCCACTGACGTCGGTCCGTGCGGAGCGTCTGCCGCCGGACCGGGCCGCACGAGTTGGCCGCATGAATCGGCCGCATGAATCGGCACATGACCGCACCTGGCGACGCGCCCTCCGGCCGCGCGCCGCCAGGTTTTCTGCAATCCGCCCACCCCGAGGAGGAACGCTCGATGGATGCCCCACGCCCCGCCGGAGTGCCGTGGTTGACGCCGTACCTGACGGTGCGCGACGCACGCGCCACCATCGCCTTTTTCGAAACGGCGTTCGGCTTTCGCGTGCGCGACTGCGTGCAGGACGACGGCGCCGTCATGCACGTGGAGATGACCTACCACGATCAGCTCATCGTGATGTTCGCGCCCGAAGGCGCGTTTGGTTCAGCGGCGAAAACGCCGCGCAGCGCGGGCGCCATCGCCCCGCAGTCGTTTTACCTGTACGTGGACGACGTCGACAGCACGTACGCCCGCGCGCTGGCGGCAGGCGCGAAGTCGCTGAGCGAGCCGCAGGACCAGTTCTGGGGCGACCGTTTCGCGCAGATCGAAGATCTGGATGGGTACCGCTGGGCGCTTGCGCGCCATTTGTCTTGAAAGAAGTGAAGGAAGAGAGCCGCGTCATGCCCCGTTTCTTTGTCGATAGCGCGCTTCATTCGGGCGCCACGCTGCCGTTGCCCGACGACGTCGCCCGTCACGTTCAGGTGCTGCGCTTGCGCCCCGGCGACACCATCGAGCTCTTCAACGGAGAAGGCGGTCAGTTCGACGCCGAAATTGTCGAGATAGGACGGCGCGATATCCAGGTGCGAGTGGGCGAGTTCCGCGCCGTGGAGGCGGAGCCGCCTTACCGGCTCACGCTGGCCCAAGGCGTTGCGGGCAGCGACAAGATGGACTGGCTGATCGAGAAGGCGGTGGAACTGGGCGCCTCGGCGTTCGTGCCGCTCGTCACGGCGCGCAGCATCGTACGGCTCAGCGGCGAGCGGGCCCAACGGCGACAGCAGCACTGGCAACGAATCGTTCAGGCTTCCTGCGAACAATGCGGCCGTAATCGGCTGCCGGCAGTCGCGGCGGCTCAGGAGTTCGGTCTCTGGCTAGCGTCGCTGCCCACCACGCCGGTTGAAGGGGAATTGCGCCTGTTGCTCTCGCCGCGCGCGAACCAGCCGCTCGCTGCCTTGCCGCAAGAGGCGCCGCGAGGAAACGTCACGCTGCTGATCGGACCCGAGGGCGGCCTCTCGCCAGACGAAGAAGCCGCTGCACGAGAATGCGGCTTCACAGCGATAGGACTCGGCCCACGCGTGCTACGCACCGAAACGGCCGGCATCGCCGTGCTTGCCGCGCTGGCGGCGCGTTGGGGCGGCTGGTGAGCCACCCGCTGGTTTAACAATCTCGGCCGCAAAAGCACAAAGCCCGCCGAGAGGCGGGCCTTGCAGTGCCAACGGACGCCGTGCGCCTGTCGTGCCGGTCAGGCGAACGAGTAAAACACGCGGAACGCCACCTTGCGTTCGGCCCAGAACTCGGCCGCTTCGCGAAACACGTCAAGCAGCGTCTCGCGCCCTTCCTTGTCGAACTTCTGCGCGATAGGCAAGCCTTCCAGCACGATCACGAAGCCGGGTTGCGCGCCGGCCTTGTGCACGAGGTCCGTGAGGCAGTCGTAGAGCGCGTCGTAGTTCTTGCCGAAGTGCTTCGGAAACAGGAACGACGTGGCGATGGTCTCCAGCACTTCCTGCTTGCTCTGGGCGTTCGCGCAGTGAGCGTAGAGGAAATGCTGCTGGAGCCTGTTCGCTTCGTCGGCCAGTTCCTGCACGCGAAACGCGCGGATCGATTGCACGATGTTCGGTCGTACCGTTTTGAACAGGCCCGTGGACCCTTCGTTCGATGAAAGCATAGTGCTGGCTTCGCCCTGGATGTCCCTGCCCTGACCGGTGGCGTGCATCTGCATGACGCGCTGGAACAGATTGCCCTCGCCGGCCGCGAAAAGATCCGTCGCGACCCCGGAGTCGTGCGCGTAGATGTTGTCGCTCATGCCGCTCATCCCGATGTCATTCAACAATGCGTTTAAAACTGGCGTAGTGGTCGTCGGAGTAATAACAGTTGTCGATTCGACGCAGCGGACCGCCGCAGACGATGCGCCGGGCGCCACGATTGCGGGCACGAGGCGTAGGAACGGTGTATTCGTGGTAATAGCCGCGCCGATGCGGCGGCAGCAAACGCTCGAAGTTGCCGAATACGACGCCGTCCTTATCGTACGGGTAAGGTCCGCCTGCCGCTATGAGGTTCAAGGTATTGACCGCCTGCGGCGGCAGCTGGGCCCGCGTAACGACACCCTGGGCGTCTTGCGAGCCCTCCGCTACAGGAGCGGGAAGCTCGCGTGCAAGCGCGTTGCCAGCGAAGAGTGCGCCCACATTGCCGGCCGCGAGGACGGCGCTCGTTGCGGCGACTAGCACGCCGTTGCGGAGCCACTTGCGTGCCATGTATCACATTCCCGCTATCGAATAAACGAGTTCGACGACCATGAAAGGTGTAAGGGTATCGCTATTAGTCGCGGGAATCAATGATGGTCGGGTAACCGAAAGGCTTTTCGCCGCCGTGGCTGAACATTCTGCGCGCCGGCCATCCATCCGCGTTGACGATAGTTCACAGATAAATTTATCTTGTCCGAGATAAAATTGCGATGCGGCGCGCGAACGCGGCGGGTGCCACCCCTGTTGCATGAGGGTTCGTGTGCTGCAGCCCAAGCCTGTAGGTGGCATTTTGAGGGTAGCGACTGTGCGCTTTGCCTCGAGGCGTGCCCGTTCGGGCACGCTTTTTTTTTGTCTGTGCGCTTGTTGCTCTTGTCGCTCAGGCGGCGGCTGCGTGCTCTGGTCTGATTTTTTTCGCAGCTCCCCCGCGGTAGGCGCCGTGGTCAATGCAGGGCGGCTTTATCGCGCCTTCGCGCCCGGCTGAGCGGACGTGCCACTGAAATCGCGACCGATGCAAAACGCAAACGCTACGCTCGCATCGGCCGTCCTTCCATGCTCCGTCAGCGCACCGAAGCGCTCTGGCGTGCCGCCGCCACGTCCGCCACCAGCAGCGCCGTCATGTTGACGATCCGGCGCACGGTGGCCGAAGCAGTCAGCACGTGTACCGGCTTGGCGGCGCCCAGCAGGATCGGCCCGATCGCGATGTTGTTGCCGGCCGCCGTCTTCAACAGGTTGTACGAGATGTTGGCGGCGTCGATGTTCGGCATCACCAGCAGGTTCGCGTCGCCTTCGAGCGTCGAGTCGGGCAGCACCTCGCGGCGCAGGTTGGCGTCGAGCGCCACGTCGCCGTGCATTTCGCCGTCCACCTTGAGGTCCGGCGCACGCGTCTTCAGGATTTCGAGCACGTCGCGCATCTTCTGGGCCGACGGCGCGTTGCTCGTGCCGAAGTTCGAGTGCGACACGAGCGCGATCTTCGGTTCGATACCGAAGCGGCGCACTTCCTCGGCCGCCATGATCGTGATTTCCGCGAGTTGTTCCGGCGTCGGGTCCACGTTCACGTGCGTGTCGACGAGGAAGATCTGCCGGCCCGGCAGCACGAGCGCGTTCATCGCGCCGTAAACGCTGCAGCCCGGGCGCTTGCCGATCAACTGATCGATGAAGTGCAGGTGGCGATGCGTCGTGCTGATCGTGCCGCAGATCATGCCGTCGGCCTCGCCCTTCTTCACGAGCATCGAGCCGATGAGCGTGGTGCGACGGCGCATTTCGAGCCGCGCCATCTGCTCGCTAATGCCCTTGCGCGACATCAACTTGTAGTACGTCTGCCAGAAGTCGCGGTAACGCTCGTCGTGATCGGTGTTGACGACCGTGTAGTCCTGGCCCGCCACGAGGCGCAGGCCATAACGCGCAATGCGCTGCTCGATCACCGACGGCCGACCGATCAGGATCGGCTTGGCCAGCTTCTCGTCCACCACGATCTGCACGGCGCGCAGCACGCGCTCTTCTTCGCCCTCGGCGAACACGATGCGCTTCTTCTCCGGGTCCGCGCTGCGCGCGAGCTGGAAGATCGGCTTCATCGTCGTGCCGCTGTGATAGACGAATTGCTGCAGGTGCTGCACGTAGCCTTCCATGTCCTCGATGGGACGCGTCGCCACGCCGGATTCCATCGCGGCCTTCGCCACAGCCGGTGCAATCTTCACGATCAGGCGCGGATCGAAGGGCTTCGGAATCAGATACTCGGGGCCGAACGAGAGGTCCTGGATGCCGTAGGCCGTCGCGACGATATCGCTCTGCTCCTGGCGCGCCAGTTCAGCGATCGCATTGACCGCTGCGATCTCCATTTCCCGCGTCACCGTCGTGGCACCCACGTCGAGCGCGCCGCGGAAGATGAACGGGAAGCACAGCACGTTGTTGACCTGGTTCGGATAGTCCGTGCGGCCCGTGGCAAGCACGGCGTCCGGGCGCACTTCGAGCGCCAGTTCGGGCAGGATTTCCGGCGTCGGGTTCGCGAGCGCGAGGATCAGCGGTTTGGCCGCCATCTGCTTGACCATCTCGGGCTTGAGCACGCCGCCTGCGGACAGGCCGAGAAAAATGTCGGCGCCTTCGATCACTTCGGCAAGCGTGCGTCCGCTCGTTTCGCGTGCGAAGCGCTCCTTGTCCGGGTCCATCAGTTCGGTGCGGCCCTTGTAGACCACGCCCGCGAGGTCGGTCACGAGAATGTTTTCGATGGGCAGCCCCAGGTCCACGAGCAGATCGAGGCACGCCAGCGCCGCTGCGCCCGCACCCGATGCCACCAGCTTCACCTTCGAGATGTCCTTGCCCACTACCTTCAGGCCGTTGGTGACGGCCGCGGCCACCACGATCGCGGTGCCGTGCTGGTCGTCGTGGAAGACGGGGATCTTCATGCGCTTGCGGCATTCGCGTTCGACGATGAAGCAGTCCGGCGCCTTGATGTCTTCCAGGTTGATGCCGCCGAAGGTCGGCTCGAGCGCGGCGATCACGTCGACCAGCTTGTGCGGGTCCGATTCGTTGAGTTCGATGTCGAACACGTCGATGCCGGCGAACTTCTTGAACAGCACCGCCTTGCCTTCCATGACGGGCTTCGACGCGAGCGGCCCGATGTTGCCGAGTCCGAGCACTGCCGTACCGTTGGTCACCACGCCCACGAGGTTGCTGCGTGCCGTGAAGCGCGCCGCGTTCAGCGGGTTCTCGACGATCTCCTCGCAGGCGAACGCCACGCCCGGCGAATAGGCGAGCGCGAGGTCGCGCTGGTTGATCATCTGCTTGGTGGGCGCAATGGCGATCTTCCCCGGGCTCGGGAATTCGTGATAATCGAGCGCGGCTTCGCGAAGCTTGGTATTGGCGGAATTCGACATGAGAGGCGGGCTTCTGGTGCGGATTAGAATGGATCTTCGAGAGACAGTCGGCTGCATTGTAGCGCCAATCCCCCTGCCGATTGCTTTCACTTCAGGCGCAGGTGCCGCGACCGGAACGTACTGAACGGTACACCGCGAACCGGTCGGCGAGGCCCGCCAGATGGGGCTCGCCGTACAATTGCCCCTGCCCTCCGACCGTCTCGCGTTCCCGCGAATGCCTGACGACGTTGCCTTCGGGTTTTCACTATCCACGAGCCTTGCCGCGCCTTCAGGCCATGCTTTCCGAGTTCTCGCTCATCGACCGTTTCTTCGCCCGACGTGCCCGCACGGGCCATGTCCACCACGCCGCCCTCGGTATCGGCGACGACTGCGCGCTCATCGCGCCGCCCGCCGGCGAAGTGCTGGCCGTCTCCACCGACATGCTCGTGGAAGGCCGCCATTTCTTTCCCGACGTCGATCCGCATGCGCTGGGCCACAAGGCGCTCGCCGTCAATCTCTCGGACCTCGCGGCAATGGGCGCAAGACCGCTCGGCTTCACGCTGGCGCTCGCCTTGCCCGCCGCCCGCGAAGAGTGGCTCGAAGCGTTCAGCGCCGGCCTCTTCGAACTCGCGGACCGCTTCGACTGCGAACTCATGGGCGGCGATACGACCGCCGGGCCGCTCAACATCTGCATCACCGTGTTCGGCGCGGTGCCGCCTCAACGGGCGCTGCGTCGTGATGCCGCGCAGCCCGGCGACGATGTGTGGGTCTCCGGCACGCCGGGCGACGCGCGCGCGGGACTCGGCGTGCTGCGCGGCGAATGGCGCGCCGACGACGCCGATGCCGCGATGTTCCGCCACGCGCTGGAGCGCCCCGAACCGCGCGTGGCGCTGGGGCTCGCACTGCGCGGCATCGCGCGCGCGGCGCTGGACGTGTCGGACGGCCTTGCCGGCGATCTGCAACACATTCTGGAAAGCTCACGCGTGAACGCGGTGATCGATGCGGACGCCGTGCCGCGCTCGGCCGCGTTGGCGCGCCTCGCGCCCGACGTGCAGCGCCGCTGCACGCTCGCAGGCGGCGACGACTACGAACTGTGCTTCACGGCGCCGCCCGGCGCGCGCGATGCAGTCGATGCAGCCGCGCAACGGGCGGGAGTGCCGGTGACGCGCATCGGTACAATAGTTCCTCCCGAAAACGCGGACGCCGCACCCGCCATTGCCTGGTGCGACGCGGCAGGCAACCCGCTCTCCCTGACGTTGCACGGCTTCGATCATTTCCATGCAGACTGAACCCACGCCGACCCCGGCCGAAGACGTGCCCCAAGTGCCGCAAGCGCCTGACGTGCCCGAGGCATCTGAGACGTCGCACACGTCCGCTTCGTCTTCGGCAGAAGGCGCAAGCGCAGAAACGCCCTCACCCGCCTCGCCGGACGATGCCGCTTCCGCACGCCGTGCCACCCCGCCCCCCACGGCCAACGCCGCATCCGGAACAACGAGCGCCCCCCGCCGCGCAAGCGTGCGCTTCATGCTCTCGCATCCGTTGCACATCGTGTCGCTCGGCTTCGGCAGCGGGCTCTCGCGCATCATGCCCGGCACGATGGGCACGCTGTTCGCCTGGCTTTCGTTCATGGCGCTGAGCCGTTATCTGGCGGTGCTGGACTGGGGCATCCTGATCGTGGGCGGCTTCGTTGCCGGCATCGGCATCACGGGCTTTACGGCGAGGAAAATGGGCACCGACGATCCCTCGCCGGTCGTCTGGGACGAAATCGTGGCATTCTGGCTCGTGCTGCTGATGGTGATGCCCGTGTCGTTCAGCGGCCAGCTCTGGTCGTTCGTGCTGTTCCGCTTCTTCGATATGGTGAAACCGCCGCCCATCCGCTATTTCGACCGGCGGCTCAAGGGCGGTTTCGGCATCATGTTCGACGACCTCGTGGCGGCATTCTTCACGCTGCTCGTGGTCGCGCTGTGGCGCATGTCCGTCTGACGGTCGCTTTCGCTCAGGCGCTCAGGCGTTTCGTTCATCCGCTTTTGTTCACGCTCACCTGCTCGACCATGCCTACCGATTCTGTCGTCCACCAGCTCGCCATCCGCGCCGGCAACAAGCTGCGCGACGAACGCCTGATGCTCACGACCGCCGAGTCCTGCACAGGCGGCATGGTCGCCACCGCGATCACCGATATTTCCGGCAGTAGCGGCTGGTTCGAGCGCGGCTTCGTCACGTATTCGAATCAGGCCAAGAGCGAGATGATCGGCGTGCCCGCCGAGTTGATCGAAAAGCATGGCGCGGTCTCGGAGCAGGTCGCGCGCGCCATGGCCGACGGTGCGCTGCGCAACAGTCGCGCGCAGGTGTCGCTGGCGATTACCGGCGTGGCCGGCCCCGGCGGCGGGACGGAGACGAAGCCGGTGGGCATGGTCTCGTTCGCGTGGAGCAACCGGCTGCACACGGCCGCCGAAACGGTCGTGTTCAAGGGCGATCGCGAGCAGATTCGCGTGCAGGCCGCCGCGCATGCGTTGCGCGGGCTGCTTGCGTTGCTCGACGAAAAAGAACGGTAAGCCGGGAACCCGGTCAGGAAACGCTCCCATGACGAGCACCGGCATTGCAGTGGACGAACTGATCCACCGCCTCGAATTGCAGCCGCATCCCGAAGGCGGCTTCTATCGCGAAACGTGGCGTGCGGCCCAGCAGGTATGGCGCGCGGGCGCGAACGTCGATCCCGACGCCGCGCGTTCGGCGTCCACCGCGATCTACTACCTGCTGTGCAACGGCGCGCATTCGGCCTGGCACCGTATCCGGTCCGACGAAGTCTGGCACTTCTACGCGGGCGCGCCGCTGGAGGTCTACGTGCTCGATGCCGTCACCGGCGCCCTTGTCACGCACCGGCTAGGCAACGCGCTCGACCATCCCGGCACCACGTTTCAGGCGGTGGTTCGCGCGGGCGACTGGTTCGCCGCGCGCTGCACCGACCCGTCGACATTCGCGTTAGTGGGCTGCACCGTGGCGCCGGGCTTCGAATTCAGCGAATTCGAACTCGCCGATGTGGATGCACTCGCCGCGCAGTACCCCGCGCACCACGAGCTCATCGTGCAGTTGCGGCCTGCCGGCGCGTCCGGCCAACACACCGGCTGACACGCCCGCAAGCACAACGAATCACCGGTACGCGTTGATCTTGTCGCGCGTTTCCTGCGCGGCGCGCGCCGCGGCTTGCGCGTAGTCGTCGCCCTTGCCGGCATAGATGATGGCGCGCGAAGAATTGATGAGCATGCCCGTGCCCGCAGCCGTGCGGCCCGCGCGCACCGTGGCTTCCACGTCGCCGCCCTGCGCGCCGATGCCCGGAATCAGGAGCGGCATGTCGCCGACGATGCCGCGCACCACCTCGATTTCCTTCGGAAACGTCGCGCCCACCACGAGACCCAGTTGGCCGCCCACGTTCCACTTCTGCGCCGCGAGTTGCGCGACGACCTGATAGAGCGGCCGGCCGCCCGTTTCGAGAAACTGCAGATCGGAGCCGCCGGGGTTCGACGTGCGGCACAAGACGATCACGCCCTTGTCCGCGTGCGCGAGGTACGGCTCGATCGAATCGAAGCCCATGTACGGATTCACGGTGACGGCGTCCGCCGCATAGCGCTCGAAGGCTTCGCGCGCGTACTGCTCGGCGGTGCTGCCGATGTCGCCGCGCTTCGCGTCGAGGATCACGGGCAAACCGGGATGATGCGCGTGGATGTGCGCGACCAGCGCTTCGAGCTGATCTTCCGCGCGGTGCGCGGCGAAGTAGGCGATCTGCGGCTTGAACGCGCAGGCGTAGGGCGCAGTCGCATCGACGATGGTGCGGCAGAACTCGAAGATCGCATCGGAGCGGTTCGCGAGTGCGCCGGGAAACTTCGAGGGCTCGGGGTCGAGGCCGACGCAAAGCAGCGAATTGGCACGCTGCCACGCGTCGTTGAGCGTCTGGATGAATGAGGACATGGTGGAAACTCGCGGCGAGCCGGTAACGGAAGAGGCGCGTATTTTAAACCGGCGCTGGCGCGAGACCGGCGCGAGACCGGCTCGCGCGACCTCGTCGCTTCACGTCGTCGCGCACCTCATCGCTTACCTTACCGCGCTGCTTTCCCCGCGGCATTGCGCCCCGCCTTCGCGCCAGGAGCGCGAGGCGCCCCCGCTGCCGTACGCAATCCCGTGCGCTCCACCGTGAAGCTGAACGCGCGCGTGAGCCGCTCGCCGCGCGCGAGCACCGTCATGCCGTGTTGGGCCGCACCGCCTGCCAGGTTCATCGCGTTGATCGGATGGTCGACAGGCTCGAAGCAGAAGAAGTCTTCGCCGGGCGGCGTGTAGAGCACGTAGTAGTCGGTATCGGCGGTCACTGAAAGCAAGAGCCGCCGCTTCGGCCAGACCACCGCCGCGCGGCCGCTCCAGCCCGTGAACCCGTGGTTCACGATGCCGCCCGGCAACGGATACGCCACGCCGAACTGCCAGGCCGGCGGCGCCGGCACGTGCCGCACCGGCAGCCAGTCGTCGCCGGCGAGCCAGAGGCCGCTTGCCGCCGCGCACAACTCCGTGGCCTTATCGCGCACCAGGAACGGATGAATGCCAAGCCCGAACGGCAGCGCGTCGCGCCCCGTGTTCTCGATTTCGAGCGTGATGGTGAGCGTCGATCCATCGAGCGCATAGGTCTGCGCCGCGCGATACGTGTACGGCTTGCCGTCGGTCTGCTCGAACGACAGACGCACGCGTTCGGCATCCACCTCTTCCACGTCCCAGCGTCCCAGCCAGCCGTCGCCGTGAATCGGCAGCGGCTCGGCGGCGCGGTTGCGCGGCACCTGCACCGTGCGATGGCCGAAGCGGAAGCTGCCGCCGCCGATCCGGTTCGAGTACGGCAAGAGCGGGTAGCACGCCAGTTCGTTCGGATCCGTGTGCGCGCTCACGTTGAGGCAGCGCCGGAACACGGGCACGAGCGCGCCGTCGTCGCGCCAGTCGAAGCGCGTCATGCCGCCGCCCAGTTGAGGCGCAACGTCGAGCCGCAATTGCGCATTCACGAGCGTGACGCAGGCGACGTCGTGAGTATCCGCCGCGCCGATCGCGACGGCCGACGTGCTCGGCCCCGCCAGCACCGGATGCGCAGCCGCTTCGAGCCGCGCGCGCCGCGCAGCGGCCGGCGAGCCGGCGGAAGAAGAAATGGCCGCAGCAGCGCCTGGCGACGGCGGCGAGCCAGCAAGGCCGCCAACGGCGGGATTCGCGACAGTCATATCAGACTCCTTCGAGAGGCGTGGATCTCCGTGCCGCCTGCGTTGACAGAGCCGGGCGGCAAAATGCGGGCGGCTCGGAGCGCCGGCATCTGCCGGACGCAGCGCGAGGGCACCGCCGGCCATTGCATGCCGACCGGTTGCCCGCGTGGCCGCCTCTTCATCTCGTGCTGCATGTTGCTTGCGCTGCGCGTCATGCCCGCGAGCGCTCTTGCCTACCGCTTTTGCCGAACACTTTCCACGACGCGCAGGGCGCCGTATTGTCCGCTGCGCGCGCCGCCTAGCCCTGCGGCGCGGCGCCCTGGAAGAAGGGTTCAGCGATGCCGCGCCGGCCCGTGACCACCGCAAACACGCCGCCCGCCTGCGGCTCGCGCGCGAGCACGTCCGCCTCCAGCCCGAGGCGCGCGCTCGTCACGTAGAGCGTGTCGAGTTGCGCGCCGCCGAACGCGACGCAGGTGGGCTGCGAAACAGGCATCGGCACGCGATCCGTTTCCACACCGTCCGGCCCGTAACGCACCACGCGGGCGCCGGCCCATTGCGCGTTCCAGATGCCGCCGTCGGCGTCCACGGTCGAGCCGTCGGGCTCCGCAGTCGTGTTGCCGAGCGTCGTGAACGTGCGATCGTTCGTCACGCGTCCGTCGTCGCCGTAGTCGCACGCGCGGATCTCGCGCGTCGGGGAATCGCAGTAGTACATCGTCGCGCCGTCGGGGCTGAACGCGATGCCGTTGGCAATCGCGGGCGCCGGCAGCGGCAGCCTTTCGAGCGTGAGATCGCGGTTGAGCCGGTAGAAGCCGCCGACCGCACGCGTGGGTGCGCCCTCGTCTTTGGTGCCGAATACGAAGCGCCCTTGCCGGTCGCAACGTCCGTCGTTCAGTCGCGTGTTCAGATCGGGCTCCACGTCCACGATGCGATGAATCGCGCCCGTCGTGCGGTTGAAGAACGCGAGGTACTTTGCGAGCCCGAGCAGCAGCCATTGCGGGTCCGCGCACAACGCGAAGGACGCGAGCCGCTCCGGCATGGGCCACGACGCAATCGCGCCGTCGCGCGAGTCGTGGCACCACAGCCGGGCGCCTTCGATATCGGTCCAGTATAGGCGAGCGGTGCGCGCACACCAGGTCGCGCCCTCGCCCAGCGAGCATTGCGAATCGACGGCGAGCGCCGCCGCGCGTTCGGTCGCCGCAGAACCCGTGCTCATGCCCAGCCTCCGTCCACCACGATGTCCTGCGCGGTGATCATGCGGCTGTCGTCGGCGGCGAGGAACAGCGCCATGCGAGCCAGATCGGCGGGCAGCAACTCGCCGTCGATGCACTGGCCTTCCTTGATCGCACGCCGGCCCGCATCGTCCAGCCACAGGCGTTTCTGCTTTTCGGTCATCACCCAGCCCGGCACGAGCGTGTTCACGCGAATGCCGAACGGCCCCAGCTCGCGTGCGAGGCCGCGCGTGAGGCCCTGCACCGCGGACTTGCACATCACGTACACAGGGAAGCCGCCTTGCTTGAGCATCCAGCTGATCGACCCCAGGTTCACGATGGAGCCGCGCTGCGCCGCCTTCATGTCGTCGATCACGGCCTGCGCCGCGAAGAACTGGTGACGCAGGTTCACCGCGATGCCCGCGTCGAACGATTCGGGCGTGACCTCTTCGGTCTTGTGGCGGCGATCGTTCGCGGCATTGTTGACGAGCACCTCGACGGGGCCCAGCGCCGCTTTCACGTCGGCGACGGCGGCGCGCAGCGCGTCGATGTCGGTGAGATCGCAGGGCAGAAACAGCGGACGGTGGCGCGAGTCGCCGAGTTCGTCGGCCAGCGCGGCGCCCGCGGTCGCGTCGATGTCGAAAAACGCGACGCGCGCGCCCTGCGCGGCGAAGTGCTCGACGAATGACGCGCCGATGCCGGTTGCGCCGCCGGTGACGAGCACCGTGCGATCGACCAGACTCGGATAGTTCGCGTACGCGCCGCCCGTACCGCTCGTTGCGGCTACGCGCTCGCTTGCGTTGGCGGGAGAAGACATCGTTCGGTTCCTTCGGTTTTCGTTCAGGAGCGTGCGCTCAGTCGCGCGAGCCGCGGTTCTTCAACTGGTCGAGCAGCACGGCGGCAAGCAGAATCGCGCCGCGCACGAGGTATTGGTAGAACGCGTCGATGTTGAGCAGGTTCATCACGTTCTCGACCGTGCCCATGATCAGCACGCCGATCACCACGCCCGAAATCGTGGCGCGACCGCCCAGCAGCGACACACCGCCCAGCACGCACGCCGAAATCACATTGAGTTCGAAGCCTTCGGCCGCATTCGGCTGGCCCGACGTGATGCGCGAGGCGAGGATCACGCCCGCGAGTGCCGTCACCGCGCCCTGAATGAGGAAGATCCAGACCCGCGTGCGCTCCACGTTGATCCCCGCGAGCCGCGAGGCTTCCGGATTGCCTCCGATGGCAAGCGTATTGCGCCCATACACGGTCTGGTTGAGCATCACGCCGAACACGATGAAGCACACGAGCGTGACCCAGATGGGCAGCGAAACGCCGAACATCGTAAGGCCGCCCAGCGCGATGAAGGTATCCGACGACACGCCCACGGCCTGGCCGTGCGAGACGATGAAGCCGAGGCCGCGCACGATTTCCATGGTGGCGAGCGTCGTGATCAGCGCGTTGATGCGCAGATACGCGATCACCGCGCCGTTCACGAAGCCGATTGCGGCGCCCGCGGCCACGGCGGCCACGATGGCGATGAACGTGTTGTTCGTGGCGTTCAGCACCATCGCGCAGAGCACGCCCGCGAACGCGACCGTGGAGCCGATGGAAAGGTCGAAGTCGCGCGAGGCGAGGCAGAACATCATCGTGCAGGCCACCATGCCGATCTGCGAGATCGACAGCGCGAGGCCCAGCATGTTCTCGATCGAGAAGAAGTGATCGACCGTCAGCGACATCGTGACGAACATCACCGCGAAGATGAGGATCAGGCTGTATTCGGTGATCTGCTGCCACCACTTCTGCCTGTCGCTGGTCTTCGGAATCAGCGCTTCCGCAGCGCTCTTGGCCGCTTCATGCGCGAGGTTCTCTCTGGCTTGCATTTGCTTCACTCCTCCCGTTCCCCACGGGTTGTCTCACTGTCTGTCCACCGGCGCCGGCGCGCGGTGCCGTTGCGCGCCGCGTTCAGGCAGCGCGCGCTTCGTTTTCCGCGTTGGCGCCGGGCGCGTCTTCCGGCAACGCAAGGCCCAGCACCGAGTGCTCCGTGGCCGCTTCACGCGAAAGCTCGCCCGCAATGCGGCCCTCGCGCATCACGATGATGCGGTCCGACACGCCGAGCACTTCGGGCAGCTCCGACGAAATCATCACGATCGCGCAGCCGCGCTCCGCGAGCTGATAGATCACGTGGTAGATCTCGTGCTTCGCGCCCACGTCGATGCCGCGCGTGGGCTCGTCGAGAATCACGACCTTGAGGTCGGGCTCCGCGAGCCAGCGCGACAGAATCGCCTTCTGCTGGTTGCCGCCCGAGAGGAAGCGAATCTTCTGCTTGCGGCTCGGCGTCTTGATCTTGAGCAGCTTGATGAATTCGTCGGCCGTCTGCGCTTCCTTGCGCCGGTTCAGGAACATGCCCGCGCGCAGGTAGTGCCGCCGGCAGCTGATGTTGATGTTCTCCGCCACGGAAGCCATCGCGACGATGCCTTCCTCCTTGCGGTCTTCGGGACACAGCACGATGCCCTGGCGAATCGCCTCGCCCGCGCTCTTCACGCGGATCGGCTCGCCGTCCAGTTCGATCTCGCCGCTCTTACGCTTGTCCGCACCGTAGACCAGATGCATCAGTTCGCTGCGGCCCGCGCCCACGAGGCCGAAGAAGCCGAGAATTTCGCCGCGCCGCACGTCGAAGCTCACGGGCTCGGCAAGCGGATGGCCGCCGATGTTCTTCGCCGCAAACCGCACTTCGCCGAGCGGTCGCGCGCGGTAGTTGTAGATGTCCGAAATTTCGCGGCCCACCATCTCGCTCACGATGGTCTCGCGCTTCACGCCTTCCAGCGACGGATGCGAAGCCACCTTGCGGCCGTCGCGGAAAATCGTGCACGCGTCGCAGAGCTGGTAGATCTCGTCCATGCGGTGCGAGATGTAGATGAGCGCGCGGTTGTCGGCACGCAGATCGCGCACGAGCTTGAACAGCACTTCGGTCTCGCGGTGCGAGAGCGAGCTTGTGGGTTCGTCGAGCGCAATCACGCGCGCGTTGCGCATGAGCGCCTTGCAGATTTCCACCATCTGCCGCTGCGCGATGGAGAGCTTGCGCAGCTTCACGTCCGGGTCCAGGTCCACGCCCATCGCGGCAAGCCGCTCGCGCACGAAGCGTCGCGCGGTGCGCTTGTTGACCCAGCCGAGCGCATTCGGCAAGCGCCCGAGCAGCAGGTTTTCCGCCACCGTCAGGTCCGGCACGTACTGCAGTTCCTGGTGAATCACCGCGATGCCGGCCGCAATCGATGCAGCCGCGCTCGAAAAATGCACCTCGTTGCCGTCGATCAGGATGCGGCCCGAGTCCGGCTGATACTCGCCGCCGAGGATCTTCAGCAGCGTGGACTTGCCCGCGCCGTTCTCGCCCATGAGGCCGTGCACTTCGCCGGCGCGCACCTCGAACGAGACGCCGTCCAGCGCGCGCACGCCCGGAAATACCTTGCCGATGTTGTCAAAACTCAGCGTCGCTGACACTTCGCTTCCCTCTCTTTCCGTCTCGTTCGCCCGCTGACCGACGCGGCGGCCCCGCTTCGGTTTCTCGGACCACCCGAGCACCGAAGCAGGACGCGCCGCGCCTGCCAGCCCTGCCTTACTTCGAGGCGAGCCCCATCTTTTCACGCACTTCGTTCACGTTGCTGCGCGTGGCCAGCATGCCCGTCGTGAGCGTGAGCGGGGGCGGCGTCGTGCCCTTCGTGATCCAGTCGTACATGAGCGTCGACGTCTCTTCGCCGTGGCGCTTCGGGCTGATGATCACGGTGCCGTAGAAGCCCGTCGGCTCCGGCTTCTTGAACTCGTTCAAGGCCGAGTCCGAACCGCCGATACCGATGCCGATCATGTTGTCCGCCTTGAAGCCGCGGCCTTCCGCTGCGCGCACGGCGCCCAGCACGGCTTCGTCGTTCAGGCCGTAGGCCACCCAGTGCTTGAACTTCGGGTTCTTCGTGAGCGCGATGTTGGCTGCGTTGAACGCGTTTTCCGTGTCGGTCTTCGCCTGCGGCGCCGCGATCACGTTCGCTTTCGGGAAACCGGCGGCGATGAGCGCGTCCGTTGCGCCACTCGTACGGTCGTGAGCGGTGGGCAGCTGCTCGTAGGTCACGTCGATCGCGCCTACGTCCTTCATGTCCCAGCCGCGCTTCTTGATTTCGGCGGCAATGCCTTCGCCCACCTGCTTGCCGATGTTGTAGGCCGAAATGCCCATGTGCGGCACCGACTCGATCGGCTTGCCCGCGCCGTCCACCAGACGGTCGTCCACCGTCATCATCTTGAGGCCGTCAGCCTTCGCCTTCGCGACGATGCCCGGTCCGAGCTTCACGTCCGGCGTGCAGATCACAAAGCCCTGCGCCTTCTGCGCCGCGAGG
Source organism: Paraburkholderia kururiensis (assembly GCF_034424375.1). NCBI lineage: Bacteria > Pseudomonadati > Pseudomonadota > Betaproteobacteria > Burkholderiales > Burkholderiaceae > Paraburkholderia > Paraburkholderia kururiensis. Next base: position 3,736,685 of record NZ_CP139965.1, read on the forward strand.
TTGTCGATGGCGCTCATCACCTTTTCGCCAGACGGCGCACCGATCTTCACGAGCGTGAAGCCCTTTTCTTTCGCGGCGATCTCGGCGAACTTCCATTCGTCCTGGAACCACGGCTCCTCCGGCTGCTTCACGAGGAAGCCGATCTTGACCTGATCGGCAGCCTGCGCGACGGGCGCGTTGAAGAGCACCGCCGTGGCTGCTGCAGCGAGCGTGAGGAAAATTCTGCGTTTCATGGTGCGTGTCTCCTGTCTGGCAATTACGCAAAGGTATTGGCCGCGTTTTCTTGTTCCCCGGAGCGACGCACGCGGCCAGTGCGTCATCGGGATCACACCTCTGCGGTCGCGCGCATTGCGCGCCGGCTATGTCTGCGTGGCGGCTTCGGCTGGCTCAGTCGTGATAGAGCGCCGAGCGTCCGCCGTCGATCGTGATACAGCTCGCGTTGATGAACGGCGCTTCATCGGACGCGAGAAAGACTGCGGTCATCGCCACTTCCTCGGGACGGCCGATGCGCTTCATCGGCTGCAGATCGAGCGTGGCCTGGCGCGCCGCGGCTGGGTCCGGCTGGCTCGACCACCAGTCGTGCGTAAGCTGCGTTTCGATGTAGCCCGGCGCGATGGCGTTCACACGCACGTTGCGCGGCGCGTATTCGATGCCGAGCGCCTTCGTGAGGCCGATCACGCCGTGCTTCGCGACCGGGTACGGAAAGCAGCCCGGAATGATCTTGAACGAATGCGTGGACGCGATGTTCACGATGGCGCCCGCGCCGCGCTCCACCATGCCCGGCAGCACCGCGCGGCAACCGTTCCAGACGCCGTCGAGGTCCACCGCGAAGCAGCGGCGCCAGTCGTCGTCGGTCATCGTGAGCGGGTCGCAGAACACGTTGATGCCGGCGTTGTTCACGAGCACGTCGAGCGGGCCGAAGGTGCGTTCGGCAGCGTCCACGGCGTCGCGCACCGATTGCGGCTGCGTGACGTCAGTGCGCACGGCGAGCACGCGCGGCGAGTCTTGCGTTTTGTCTTTCAGCGTGGCTTCGATCTGCTGCGCCGTGTTTTCGGCGGCATCGAGATCGAGTTCGGCCAGCACCACCGCCGCGCCTTCGCGCGCGAAGGCCGCCGCGATCGCGGCGCCGATGCCGCGACCGGCACCGGTAACCAGCGCGACCTTGCCGGCCAGCCGCTTCATTTGCGCATCCCCGCACGCGCCACGCGCAGTCCGTTGATGAAGGCCTTCGCATGCGACGCCGTGGTCGCCGCGCTCTGGCCCGGCTTGTAGAGCGCCGAGCCCAGACCGAATCCGTTCGCGCCGGCCGTGAGGAACGGACCCATGTTGTCCGGCGTGATGCCGCCCACCGGCACGAGCGGCACCTGCGGCGCGATCACCGCGCGCCAGGCCTTCACGACCTGCATGCCGAGCTGCTCGGCGGGGAACATCTTGAGCACGTCCGCGCCGTTCTTGAGCGCGAGAAACGCCTCGGTGGGCGTGGCGACGCCGGGCGCGCACGCAAGGCCGTGCGCCTTCGCCGCGAGCACCACTTCGGGGTCGCTGTGCGGCATCACGATCAACTCGCCGCCTGCGGCCTTCACGTCCTTCACGAGCGTGGGCTGCAACACGGTGCCGGCGCCCACGATGGCATCGGCGGGCACGGCCTGGCGGATCGCCGCGATGCTCTCGAACGGCTGCGGCGAATTGAGCGGCACTTCGATGATGCGAAAGCCCGCCTCGTACAGCGCGCGGCCGTGATCGGCGGCGTCCGCGGGCGTCACGCCGCGCAGGATCGCGATGAGCGCACAGGTGTCGAACGCCGCGGCAAGTCCCGCGTGCGGCGCATACGGTGCTGGCAGGTTGAGATCGGTTGGCATGGCTCTTTCCTGTGTCGGTCTCTGCTGCGTCGAGAGGGGCGGCGCGGGTCGCGTTGCTGCTTTGTCGCTATTGCGTTGCCGTGCTTCGCTCTCGCTCGACGGTTGGTTTCGATTCGTTGCTGCGTGTTCTTCGCCTAGGTTCTTCGCCGGGTTCGCTGCCGGGTTTGTTGCCTTCGGCGCTGCGTTCTTGCGCTACGTCGCCCGCGTTTCGCGCTGTGCGGCTGAACCTTCCTGCGCCGGCGCACCCACCGTCGGCGTCACGAGTCCTGCCTGCACGGCGATGCGCCACAGCCCTCGCTCCGTCGCGTGCCGCACCAGTTGCGCGTTCGTGCAGCCGAACTGCGCGAGCGCGAGGCGATAGCGCTCGCACAGCGCGTCGTTGCCGATCAGGCGCAGCGTGCGCCCCTCGAGCGGCGGCGGATCGTGCGCGAGCACGGCTTCCAGACCCGCGAGTTCGTGCCCGATCAACAAGCCCGAGAGATAGTCGGGCTGCTGCTGCGGCTCGAGCTGCGCCGTGAGACCCAGCGTGCGCGTGCTGAACACCGTGGCCAGCACGCCCGCATCGCCGTGTTCGCGGGCGACGGCCACGCCGCGCAGAAAGGCGCCGAGGTCGGGCTCGCCGGGCGACACCATGGTGCGGCCCAGAATGGTGTGCTCGCGTAGCGCCGCAAAAATCTCGCCGGTCATGAACGTGTAGAAGCGTTCGATACGCCCGTCGCGCACGATCGCCCACTTCGCGTGCGTGCCCGGCAGGCCGATCAGCACGTTTGCCGCCGCGCTGTCCTCTGCGTCATGGGCGTCATGCCCACCGTCGTCGCCTTCGCCACCGAGCGCGCCGACGATCTGCGTTTCCTCGCCGCGCATCACATTGGGCAACTCGCCGCGCTCCAGCACGCCGGGCACGATCGCGAGCGTCGCGCCGCGCGCCGTCTTCACCCGCACGATGCCGGCGACGAGCGCGTCCGCGCTCGCGGGCGTATCCACATAAGGCGCCTGCACCCAACCCTGCGCGCTGCCCACCATGCCTGCGGCAATCACCGGCAGCGAAGGCGTCTGGTCCAGCCATTCGCCGCACACAGCGTCGAACGCCATGTCGAAGCCGCCTTCCGCGGCGGGACGCGGCAGATTCATGATGCCGGCCGGCGACCCGCGACTCGCCAGCACGCGGCCCGTCGCGTCGTAGAGATACGCGCGCAGCGCCGTGGTGCCCCAGTCGAGCGCGATGAGCGCGGCGGGGGCCGCCGCGGCGTTCGCGGCACTGAAACCGGTGACGGCGGCAAGATCGCCGCCGGCCGTGGATTGACTCATCGTTTGATCCTGCGTGCGGCCGGCTGCGGAGCGCGCCAGCCGAGTTCTTCCGAGATCGCGCGCGCTTCGCGCTGCACGATCGGCACCAGTTCGTCCATGCGTTCGAGCGACATGTACGGAATCGTGCTCGCCACCGAAAGCGCCGCGACGATGGCGCCCGACGCGTCGCGCACGGGCGCGGCGACGCAGCGAATGGAGGCTTCGTTCTCTTCGAGGTCGAACGTGTAGCCGCCCGCGGCGTAACCGGTCATGCGTTCGAGAAACGTGTCGAGGTCCGGGCGATGGTCCGGCTTGAAGCTCACGCCCGCGAGCGCGCGGCGCGACGCGTCGTGCAGCTTGCGCCAGACGTCGGGCGCGAGATCGAGCATCAGCGCCTTGCCGATTCCCGTGGACGCGAGCGGCATGCGATGCCCCACGCGCGAGCGCATTTCGAGACCGCGCTGGCCGGGAATCTTGTCGATGTAGAGCACGTCGTCGCCGTCGCGCACGCCGAGGTGAATCGTATCGAGCGAGTAATCGGCCAGCGCCTGCAGATGCGGACGCGCCACCGCCGTGAGCGGCATCTGTTCGAGCGCGATGGTGCCCAGTTCGATGAGCTTCGGCCCGAGCAGGTAGCCGCCCTGCACCTGGCGCAGGTAGCGCGCCTGCACGAGGCTGCTCACGAGGCGGTGCGTGGTGCTGCGCGTCGTGCCGAGCGCCGCGCCGAACGAGCGCAGGTCGCGCACGCCGGCCGCGGCGGCTTCGAGAATCGCGAGGCCGCGCAGAAGCGTCTGCGTGCCGGCCTGCTGCTGCGCGAGGTCGAGCGGCGAGCCGGGCAAACCGATTTCGTCGGCGGGCTGCGCGGGCGTCTGCGCAGTCGCACGGGCACCCGGCTTCGTCGCGGCGCCGTTCGCGGCGCGCGATGCGCGCCCGGTGTGGTCGGGCTGAGGTGTGATGGGGTTGGGCGGAGACATCAGTTTGTTGTCCATGGCGATCGCAACCGGAAGGGCCGTTCGTGCGTTAGCGGGCGCAATGGCCCGGAGAGCGAAACAGTGTGCGGATGACGGTGGTTCCGTCGGGCGGCAAGACGTGCGCCGCGTGCGTCGCGGGAATGGACATGGCTGACTTGTCTCCGATTTCGTGCCGGCTCGCGGGGCAATGCGCGGCCGACCGTTTCTTTCTTGCTGTGGGCGCTGGGCATCGCGTGCCCGGTGTGTGGCGCATTGTAGGGCGGAACGTTTTGAATCTCCAATATATGAGTTTGACGCTCACATAATGGGATTCTCAGCTCCAGACATGACGAAGCGAGAAATCGCGAGGGGAACGGAGGTGGGCACGAAAGGGAATGGCGCGCGTGCGAGGCGACGATTGCGCCAGCGCGGGCCGTGAACGAGGCGACTGGAGACGAACGCGGCGGCAGCATCGACGACGAGCCTCGCAAAAACGCGCGGGCGCTCGCAGGTGCTGTAAAGCCGTCCGCTACATGGCGCGGCCCTGCGCCGCGGCTGCTACTGCGGCAACTCCGCCACACCCATGCGCCGCGCGATCACGGCGGCACGCTGCGAAAGCCAGGGCGCGTTGCGATGCTCGTCGAAGTACCGCGGGCGCGGCAGCATGACGGCGAGCCGCGCGGCCTGCCACGCAGTCAGCTTCGCCGCCGACGTGCGGTAGTAGTGCTGCGCCGCGGCCTGCGCACCGTACACGCCATCGCCCCACTCCACCGAGTTCAGGTAGATCTCGAAGATGCGCTGCTTGTCCATCAGCGTTTCGAGCATCCACGTGATGATCAGCTCCTGCCCTTTGCGCAGGTAGCTCTTGTCGCGCGAGAGGAACAGGTTGCGCGCGAGTTGCTGGGTAATGGTCGACCCGCCCGCCACGATGCGACCGCGCGACTTGTTCTTTTCCCAGGCTTGCAGGATGGCGTCGGTTTCGTAGCCGTTGTTGCTGACGAACCTGGCGTCCTCGGAGGCGATGATGGCGCGCTTCAGGTTGCGCGAGATCTGCTCGTAAGGCACCCACGTGTGCTGGATCGACGCGTCGGCGCGCCCGCCTCGCTCGTTCGAAAGCCGCCACGCGTCGGAGCGCATGAACGCTGTCGATTGCGGATTCACGACGTTCCACACGGCGATCTGCGCGAAGTAGTAAAGCTGCGTGGCAAGCCACGCGCAGGCGAACACGGAGAAGCCGTAGAACGCCCATCGGGCGAGGCCCGGACGGCGCGTGCGCCGGGCGGCAGCGGTGAGCGACATCGCCACGGCGGACTCGCGCGTCAGGCCTTCTGCGCCGCGCGCAGTCCGGCCAGCAGTGCGCGCAGTTCGGCGAGCACGGGCGCGCCGTCGGGCCGCACGCCGCGCCACACGTAGAACGATTCGGCGGCCTGCTCGACGAGCATGCCGAGACCGTCCGCGCTGCGCGCGCCCAGCGACTGCGCGTGGCGCATGAAGACCGTGGGCTCGGCGGCGTACATCATGTCGTAGGCGAGCGTGGCGGCGCCGAACGCGCGGTCGTCGCAGTCGGGCAATGCGGCGTCGAGGCTGCCCGCCGTCGCGTTGACGATCACGTCGTACGGGTACGGGTCGACGGCGTCCGGGCCGCCGCCCGTCAGCGTGCAGCCCGCTTCATAGGCCGCGGCGGCGAACTGCGCGACGAGCCCTTCGGCCTTCGACGCCGTGCGGTTCACGATAGCGAGGCAGCGCGGGCCGCGTTCGAGCAACGGCAGCACGACGCCGCGCGCCGCGCCGCCTGCGCCGAGCAGCAGCACGCGCGCGCCCTTCAGCGTCACGCCGAGATTCGTTTCGATGTCGCGCACGAGGCCGACACCGTCCGTGTTGTCGCCGTAGATGCCGTCGGCATCGAAGCGCAGCGTGTTGACCGCGCCGGCCGCCGCGGCGCGCGCCGAATGCGTGTCGGCCAGCGCATACGCTTCGAGCTTGAACGGTACGGTGACGTTGAGCCCGCGGCCGCCGGACGCCATGAATGCGCGCACGGTCTCGACGAAGCCGTCGAGCGGCGCGAGCAGCCGGTCGTATTCGACGGCCTCGCCGGTCTGCGCCGCAAAGCGCGCGTGAATGAACGGCGACTTGCTGTGCGCAACCGGATTGCCGATCACGGCATAACGGTCCGCTTGCGTCTGCACTTGCGGCGCGCTCATCGGCTCTGTTCCTCTGCGTGGTGGCGGCTTCCGTCGGCCGCATCGTCGGCGGGATTTTCAGAGCCGGGCGCTTCGCCGCGCGCGTTCGACCCGGCTTCGGCCGGTTCACCCTCAGCGCCCTCAGCACCCTCAGCTTCGGCCAGCGCTTCGGCCTCGCTTTCGGCGGACTCGTCGGCGGCGTCGATCAGCTCTTCGTCTTCGCTCTCCTCTTCCGCTTCGGCTTCCGCGCCGCTCGTCACCGTCGGGGCGTCGAGCACGCGCAGCATGCGCACCGAGGCCTCGATCGTGAGTTCGTCGATCGACATCACTTCCAGCAGCAGGCGCGTGCCGCGCGCGTGCACGCCGAGCGCGGGCACGTGCAGCAGCAGCGGGATTTCTTCGAGGCGCACGAGGTCGCCCTTCACGACCGCCGCCACCACCTCGCGGCGGTTTTCCTGCATGAGCCAGCGCAGGCACCAGAAGTACTCCATGCGGCGCTGGTGGTCGGCGTAGGCCGTATAGGTTTCGTCGAAGCCCTGCACGACGGCGAACAGATCCGCGTCTTTAGGTTTGAAGGGCGCCGCGAGCTTCGCGGTCACGCCGTGCTGCACGCACGCGAGCAGTTGCCACTGGTTCACGAGGTCCACGTAGCGGCGCAGCGGCGAGGTGCTCCACGCGTATTGCGCCACGCCCAGGCCCTCGTGCGGCGCGGCGGTGGTCTGCATGCGAGTGCGCTTGGGGCCGGTGGGTGCGCCGAACGCACGCTGCGAGCGGTAGATGCCCGGCACGCCGTGATCGTGCAGGAAGGCGCCCCAGGTCGAGTTCGCGAGAATCGCGAGTTCCGCCACGATCAGATCGAGCGGCGAGCCGCGGCGGCGCGGCGTGATGGTGATGCGCTCGCCGTCCACGTAGAAGTTGTAGTCGGTGTTGCGCTGCACCTCGCGCTTGAGGCCGTAGCTCGCGCGCATCTGCTGGCGCTTTTCGAAGAGCGCCTGGGCGAACGGCCAGAGCACGGCGATGTCGTCCTTGTGCGGATAGTCGCCGGTGCCCGCCGCGAGCGCTTCCTCGGTGACGTGTTCGTCGAGCGTGTTGTGCCGCAGGTTGTGCTTCACGAACACGCGCTCGGCGCGCGTTTCGGTCGCCACGATCTCCTGCGTTTCGCGGTTCACGATGATGTAGAGCGACAGCGCGGGCCGCAGGCCGCCTTCCTTCAGCGTGAAGGCATCGACGAACTCATCGGGCAGCATGGTGATCTTGTCGCCCGGCATGTAGACCGTCGAAAGACGGTTGCGCGCAATCGTATCGACAGGGTCGCCCCGGCTGATGCCGAGCGCCGGTGCCGCGATGTGCACGCCGATGCGCACGCGGCTGTCGGCCAGATGCTCGACGGAAAACGCGTCGTCGATTTCGGTGGTCGTCACGTCGTCGATCGAGAAGGCTTGCACCAGCGCTTCGGGCAGATCGTCGGGAAGCGGGTTCACGATGACGGGCGGAAAGCCGGTGCCATGCGGGAAAAATTCAGCGAGAAAGCGCGCCTCGTGCAGCGCGCGCGCCGACGGAATGCCGCCGCACTCGAGCATGAGCCGCGGCATCGAAATGCCGCGCGCCGCCGCGGCGGCTTCGAGCGCCTTGTACTCGATGGAGTTCTTGTCGGGCCGCGTGAGGAAACTGAGCGCGCGGCCCTGGAACGCCTCGGGCAAGCGGCCCGCCTTCAGTTCCTCTTCGTACTGCGCCTGGACGAGCGCCTGCTGGCGCTTGCGCTCCAGCGAGGCGAGCGCCATCTTGAGCTGCTCCTCGGGCGCACGCTGGTACTGGCCGCGGCCCTTGCGGCGGAAATAGACCGGCGCGCCGTGCAGGCGCAGCACGAGCGCCGCGCGCTCCACGGGGCCATAACTTTCGCCGAAGTACTCGCTCGCTAGCGTGGAGAACGCGAACTCCTCCTGCGGCGCGCATTCCCACAGAAAGTCGAGGTCGATCTGCTGCGCGGCGGCGTCGGCCTGCTCCATGAGTTCGGCCGCGGCAGGCTTTTCGAACTCGATCAGCACGTCTTTCGCCCGCACCTTCGCGCGCCGGCCGCCCGGCAGCTCGACCTGAAATGCGTCACCCTGGCGCGACAGCACGCTGCCGGCCTTGAAACTGCCCGATTCCTCGAAGAAAACGTTCACTCAGTACTCTCGTTCAGACTTGCTGCGCGCCTTGCGTGCCGTGCGTGCCCCATTGCAGGCGCAAGACGCGTGTTCGTTCCGGATAAGGTGCGCGGTTCGTTGCGGCCAGACCGCCCACCCGTTTTCGTGTTGCTGGGGTCGCTTCGCTCGCGTTCGTGTCGCTCAGGCGACGGCGGGCGGGACCGCAGACGCCACATCGCAGAACGCGATGACGTCGTCCACGTAGCTCGCGAATTCGCTGATGGCGTGATCGCTGCCGTCAATCAGCTTCGTGCGCGCGCCCGGGTAGTGCGCGAGCATCTCGCGATAGTCGAGCACTTCGTCGCCCGTCGCGGCTAACAAATAATAGCGTTCGGGCCGCGTAACCGATGCGACGGCCAGCGTCCGCAATTCGTCGAGATGCCGGGGCTCCACGACGATGGAGCCGCCGCCGTGCCACAACGGCTGCTCGCCGAGATACTGGCTCAGGTCGCGCTGCGGCACGACCGCCGGATTCAGCAGCGCGGCCGGCCAGCCGTGCTTTTCGGCCAGATGCGTCGCAAAGTAGCCGCCCAGCGAGCTGCCCACCAGCGCCACGTGCGTGTCGCCGGTCGCGGCGCGCCGCTGCTCCACTTCGCGCTCCACCAGCGCAACCGCGTCGAGCGGCGAGACAGGCAGCATCGGACAGCACCATTCTTCAGCGCGCCCCCTCTCTTCGAGGCGCGCGGCAAGCAGCCGCGCCTTGAACGAGGCCGGCGACGAGCGAAAGCCGTGCAGGTAGACGATCACGCGCTGTCCCGTCCGCTCGCCGCGGCCGTGGCCGCCGGTCGCGCCGAAAGCGCGTCGAGCAGTTTCTGATGCACGCCGCCGAAGCCGCCGTTGCTCATCACGAGCACCTGGTCGCCGGGGCGCGCGGCTGCGGTGACGGCTTTCACGAGCGCGTCGAGGTTGTCGAATGCGCGGGCCTTCTCGCCAAGCGGCGCGAGTGCCTCCGCAAGATTCCAGCCCAGGGCATCGCGGCCCGACGGCGCGCCGTAGCCGAACACGAGGTCCGCGTCGGTGAGGCTGCCCGGCAACTGGGCCTTCATCACGCCGAGCTTCATGGTGTTCGAGCGCGGTTCGAGCACGGCCAGAATGCGCGTGTTCTCGCGGCCCACGCGCGTGCGCAGGCCGGCAATCGTGGTGTGGATGGCCGTGGGATGGTGTGCGAAGTCGTCGTAGATCGTTACGCCGTCCACGCTGCCGCGCACTTCCATGCGGCGCTTCACGTTGCGAAACGTCGCCAGCGACTTCGCCGCCTGGGCAGGCGGCACGCCGACGTGGCGCGCCGCCGCGATAGCCGCGAGCGCGTTCATGCGGTTGTGCTCGCCCTGCACCTGCCACTCCACGACACCCACGCGCTCGCCGCCGTGATACACGGCGAAGCGTTCGTCCACGGGCGCGCCGTCTTCGGCGGGCAGCGCCTGCCAGCCGCCTTCCACGCCGAAACGCTCCACTTCGCTCCAGCAGCCGCGCGCGAGCACGCGCTCGAGCGCATCTTCGCGGCCGTTCGTCACGATGCGGCCCACGCCGGGAATCGTGCGCACGAGGTGATGGAACTGGGTTTCGATGGCGGCGAGATCGGCGAAGATGTCGGCGTGATCGAACTCGAGGTTGTTCAGCACCGCGGTGCGGGGGCGGTAGTGGACGAACTTGGAGCGCTTGTCGAAGAACGCGGTGTCGTACTCGTCGGCTTCGATCACGAAGAAGCTCGAATCGGTGAGCCGCGCCGAGACGCCGAAGTTGAGCGGCACGCCGCCGATCAGAAAGCCCGGATTGAGGCCGGCGTCTTCGAGCAGCCAGGTGAGCATCGAGGTGGTCGTAGTCTTGCCGTGCGTGCCGGCCACGGCGAGCACCCACTTGCCCGCCAGCACATGTTCGCCGAGCCATTGCGGGCCGGAGACATATGGCAGGCCCCGGTCGAGAATGGCCTCCATCAGCGGGTTGCCGCGCGTGACCACGTTGCCGATCACGAACAGGTCCGGCTTCAGGTCGACCTGCGCGGCATCGTAACCCTCGATCAGGCGAATGCCCTGAGCCTCGAGCTGCGTGCTCATCGGCGGATACACGCCGGCGTCGCAGCCGGTCACCGTATGGCCCGCCGCCCGGGCGAGCACGGCGAGACCGCCCATGAACGTGCCGCAGATGCCGAGGATATGGATGTGCATAAGCCTGTTGCGCCGAGCGGGCGCCGTGTTCGATATGGAGTGGGAGGATGCGGGCGGCGTTCCGGGCTGACCTGCATGCGCGCCGGTTGCCGTAGAGGACCGCAAAGGCCGCTATTGTACCCGACGCATCCGGCGCGCCCGGGCGGTGGCGGGCCCTGGTTCGGCCTGAACGCCGGTCCTCCGCCTGGCGCTTTGGCGGCACTCGCGCCAGCCGTCGAACGGGCCGTGGGGCGGGGGGAGCGCCGGAAAGGCGTCATGTATTCTCTAGTATGATGGCCGGATGGTTCGCAAATCACATTTCGACCCACAGCGCGTTCGTGAGGAAATCGCGATCGCGGCTGCGCGGATGATCGCCGAGGACGGGCTCGACTACTCCACGGCCAAGCGCAAGGCGGCAAGGCAGGTGGTGGGCGAGACGCGCGTGGACGGCTCGTGGCTGCCGGATAACGACCAGATCGAGGAAGAAATCCGCGAGTACCAAGCTCTTTTCCATGGCGACAGCCAGCCGGCGGTACTGCGGCGCCTGCGCGAAATCGCGCTCGACTGGATGCAGCGGCTGGAACCCTTCAACCCGTATCTCACGGGCGCGGTGTTGAACGGCACGGCGGGCGAGCATTCGGACGTGCATCTGCAGATCTTCTGCGACAACCCGAAGGAAGTCGCCATCTATCTTCTGAACGCGAACATTCAATATGACGTGTCGGAAACGCGGCACTTCGCCCAGCGCGGCTACGTGGAGACGCTGAGCTTCCTGTGGAAGGCGGCACGCGACGCGGAACCGGTCGGCATTCATATTGCGCTCTACGACACCGATGACCTGCGCGGCGCCGTGCGCGCCGACGCCCGCGGACGCCTCGCGCGGGCCAACGCCCAGGCGGTGCAGACGCTTCTCGACGAAACGGACGCGCCCTCCCCGTCTACCAACTGATACGACTAAAACCACTGAGCCCAACCGGGCGAGCAACCGATCGACCATGAACACGAAGCGGATTCTGGCCGCTGCCGCCGTGGCAGCAATTGCAGCGGGCGGCGGCGTACTCGCCGGGCACTGGGTGCGCGGAGGCGATGTGTCCGAAGCCGGCGAAGCGCCTGTAGCCCAAAGCGCCGTCGCACAACTGTGGAGTGCGGCTGTCACGAATGCCGACGGCAAGCCGCAATCGCTCGCGCTGTACAAGGGCCGGCCCATGGTGGTGAACTTCTGGGCGTCGTGGTGCGGACCGTGCGTCGAGGAAATGCCCACGCTCGCGAAACTGCACGACGAGTACTCGAAGAAAGGTATCCAGTTTGTCGGGCTCGGCGTGGATTCCGGGAAGAACGTGAAAACGTTCCTCCAGAAGGTACCCGTCGATTACCCGATCTACGTGACCGGCTTCGGCGGCGCGGATCTCGCCCGCGCATTCGGCAACAACGCCGGCGGCTTGCCGTTCACGGTCGTAATTGACGCGAAAGGCAACGTTCGTGCGACAAAACTGGGCGAAATTCGGGCAGACGAACTCAAACGCACGCTCGACGCCCTTTGATCGCATCCGCGGGTTTCTGCCGAAAAACGCCGAAAGGGCTTGAATTGCCCGCGATTTAACGAAAATTGAAGGAAGTTGAGCCGTACGGCGCTCCCTGGAAGCGGTGATCCGGCGCATGTTTTTCGCGCAAAACTAGACAAGTTTCTCTAATCGGCGCTAAAGTTCGCGCAATTCCACGGAAACTGAAGCGACCATGACCCGACTGCTGGTTCTGCACGGCCCGAACCTCAACCTTCTCGGCACCCGGGAACCCGAGGTCTATGGGCGCGTCACGCTACCGCAGATCGATCAGGCGCTCGCCGATCGCGCGGCCGACGCAGGCGTCGAACTGGCTACGTTCCAGAGCAATCACGAGGGCGCGCTGGTGGATCGCATCCACGCGGCCCGCACCGAAAAAACGGACTTCATCGTCATCAACCCGGCGGCCTACACGCATACGAGCGTGGCGATCCGCGACGCACTGGCCGGCGTAGGTATCCCGTTCGTCGAGATTCATCTCTCGAACGTGCACCGGCGCGAATCCTTCCGGCATCACTCGTATTTCTCCGACCAGGCGGAAGGCGTGATCTGCGGTTTCGGCTGGAAGGGCTATCTGTACGCACTCGAATTCGCGCTCGACCGGCTCGCGGCCGCGCCGAAGCAAGCCTGAATCCGAATAACACCCAACCCGTGCCGGCACGCATCCACCATCGGTCGCCGGCGCTCTACGCATTGAAAGGGGCAGCCCAATGGATCTACGTAAACTGAAGACTCTGATCGACCTCGTTTCCGAATCGGGCATCTCGGAACTCGAAGTCACCGAGGGTGAAGGCAAGGTGCGCATCGTCAAGAATGCGCCGCCGGTTTACGTGCAGCAGTCCGCTGCGCCCTACCCCGCGCAAGTGGCGGCGCCCGCACCCGCCGCGGGCCACGCGGTCGAAGCGCCCGGCGGCGCTCCCGCAGCTCCGGCAGCCGCCGCGCCGCAAGGCCACGTCGTGACCTCGCCGATGGTGGGCACGTTCTACCGTTCGCCGTCGCCGGGCGCCGACCCGTTCGTGCAGGTGGGCGACACGGTGAAGGAAGGCCAGACGCTGTGCATCATCGAAGCGATGAAGCTGCTCAACGAGATCGAATCGGACGCAGCCGGCGTCATCAAGGAAATCCTCGTCGAGAACGGTCAGGCCGTGGAATACGGCCAGCCGCTCTACGTGATCGCGTAAGCGAGCAAGCCGCGCGCCGGCGCTGCGCACCGCTTTGCGCAGCGCGCCCGTTCCTGCTGCGCGCGCCCAGTACTCCGAGGCAGCCGCCCTTCGCTATTTCGTGTCTCTCGCGCATTCCGTACGTCTTGTGCGTTTTGCGCGATGCCGCGGCGGCGCCCACTGATGAGCCGAATACCCGCCATGTTTGAAAAAATCCTCATTGCCAATCGCGGCGAAATCGCGCTTCGCATCCAGCGCGCGTGCCGCGAACTGGGCGTCAAGACGGTCGTCGTCTATTCGGAAGCCGACAAGGAAGCCAAGTACGTGAAGCTCGCCGACGAGGCGGTCTGTATTGGACCGGCGCCGTCGAATCTGAGCTACCTGAATATGCCGGCGCTGATCAGCGCGGCCGAAGTCACGGACGCCGAAGCGATCCACCCTGGCTACGGCTTCCTCTCGGAAAACGCCGACTTCGCCGAGCGCGTGGAGCAGTCGGGCTTCGTGTTCATCGGCCCGCGCCCGGAAACCATCCGCATGATGGGCGACAAGGTCACGGCCAAGCAGACCATGCTCAAGACCGGCGTGCCGTGCGTGCCGGGCTCGGAAGGCGCGTTGCCCGAAGATCCGAAGGAAATCGTGAAGATTGCCCGCGCCGTGGGCTACCCCGTGATCATCAAGGCAGCGGGCGGCGGCGGCGGACGCGGCATGCGCGTGGTCCACACGGAAGCGGCGCTCGTCAACGCGGTCAACATGACGCGCGAAGAAGCGGGCCGCGCCTTCGGCAACCCGCAGGTCTATATGGAGAAGTACCTCGAGAACCCGCGCCACATCGAAATCCAGGTGCTCGCGGACTCGTTCAAGAACGCAATCTGGCTGGGCGAGCGCGACTGCTCGATGCAGCGCCGCCACCAGAAAGTGATCGAGGAAGCGCCGGCGCCGGGCATCGCGCGACGGCTGATCGACCGCATCGGCGACCGCTGCGCGGACGCCTGCAAGAAGATGGGCTACCTGGGCGCGGGCACCTTCGAGTTCCTGTACGAAAACGGCGAGTTCTACTTCATCGAGATGAACACGCGCGTGCAGGTGGAGCACCCGGTGACCGAACTCATCACGGGCGTGGACATCGTGCAGGAGCAGATCCGCATTGCCGCGGGCGAAAAGCTCGCGCTGCGCCAGCGCGACGTGCAGTTCCGCGGCCACGCCATCGAATGCCGGATCAACGCCGAAGACCCGTTCAAGTTCACGCCGTCGCCGGGCCGGCTGACGTCGTGGCACATGCCGGGCGGGCCCGGCATCCGCGTCGACTCGCACGCCTACAACGGCTACTTCGTGCCGCCCAACTACGATTCGATGATCGGCAAGCTGATCGCCTACGGCAGTACGCGCGAGCAGGCTATTCGCCGCATGCGCATCGCCCTCTCCGAAATGGTAGTGGAAGGCATCCAGACCAACATCCCGCTGCACCGCGAGTTGATGCTGGACGCGAAGTTTGTCGAAGGCGGCACGAGCATCCATTACCTGGAAAACCGCCTCGCCGCGAGGCAGCAGGCCGCACCGGAAGAAGCGTAACCTCATGAGCTACCGGGAACTGATCGTCGAGCTGGACCGGCACCGTGCCGAAGCACTTTCGGACGCGCTGATCGAGCTTGGCGCGCTCTCGGTATCGGTGGAAGACGCCGATGCCGACACGCCCGACGAGCAGCCGCTCTTCGGCGAGCCGGGCCTCACGCCCGAGCGCACGGCATGGCAGCACTCGCGCGTAATCGCGCTGATCGCGCCGGAACACGACCCCGCCGTGCTGCTCGCCGCCGCGGCCAACGAGCTGGGGCTGGATGCGACTCCGCCCTTTTCGTTGCGCGAGGTCGAAGAGCAGGACTGGGTGCGGCTCACGCAATCGCAGTTCGACCCCATCCATATCGGCAAGCGCATCTGGGTCGTGCCGTCGTGGCACGACGCCCCGGACCCGGGCGCACTCGTGCTCGAACTCGATCCGGGCCTCGCGTTCGGCACAGGCAGTCACCCGACCACGCGGCTGTGCATGGAATGGATCGAAGAAACGGTGCAGCCCGGGCAGTCGCTGCTCGACTACGGTTGCGGCTCGGGCATTCTCGCAATTCTCGCGAAGAAGTGCGGCGCGAACCCGGTGGTGGGCATCGACATCGACCCGCAGGCCGTGGAATCGGCGCGGCACAACAGTGAGCGCAACCATGCAGAGGTCACGTACGGTCTGCCCGATGCCTGTCCGTCGGGCACGCTCGACATCGTCGTGGCCAACATCCTGTCGAATCCGCTCAAGCTGATGGCGTCGATGTTGTCGTCGAAGGTGAAGCCGGGCGGACGTATCGCGCTTTCCGGCATACTCGCGCGCCAGGCCGAGGAAGTGGCACGCGTCTACGAGCGGTGGATCGACATCGCCGTGTGGCGCGAGCACGAGGGCTGGGTGTGCCTTGCCGGAACGCGACGCGAAAGCCATTAGAATAGGCCGTATTTCCCACTTCACCGCCTAGCCGGTCAGCGGCCACCATGTTCCTCGTAACGCGCTGCCCCTTCTGTGAAGCCGTCTTCCGTGTCCAGCCCACGCAGCTCGCGCCGCGTCGCGGCCTCGTGCGATGCGGACATTGCCGGGAAGTGTTCGACGCGTCGAGCAGCCTTTTCGAGTTGCCGGCGGGCAGCGACTTCTCGGCGGCCGTGCCGGTGCCTCCCGACGTGGCATCGGCGCTGGCGTCCCAAGGCGGTGCCGGACATCCGGGGACGGTTCAGGAGCAGGCGGTAACGGCGGAGGAACAGTCGCAGGAGACTGTATCTGAGGGCGTTGCGACGGTCGCGGCAGAAGAGCCGGCTGCAGAAACGCCTTCGATGGAAGCGCCTTCGGGCGAAGTGCCGGCCGTTGACGAAATCCGCGGTGACGAAGAAAGTCCGGCGGAAATGGCGCCTGGCGGATCGGCGGTTTCTGCTGAATCGCCACCTGCTGAGCCACCGGCTGTTGAATCCTCTTCCGTAGAGGAAGCGTCCGCAGTATCGCCCTCCGAAGGTTCCACCGACGAAGCGGCCACCGCTTCACCCGTACACGACCCGCACACTCCCCCGTTCGCCAGTCCGCCGAATTTTCGCTCACGCGCCTGGGATCCCTGGTCGCCGCCGCACGACGCAAATGAAGACGTCGGACCGCGTTTTCATGCCGGCAATCTGCCGCTGGGCCATCCGGTAGCGGCTGCCGTTCCGCCGGCCACGCTCGTCGGCACGACGCCCGCTGAGGTCACGCCAGCCGATGCACCCGCGGAAGAAGACGCCGAAGCAGCAGCCCATCCGCTCCAATCGTCCCAACCGGCAGAGCCGCCCGAGACCGAGCCCGCCTGGCAACCATCCGGCGACGTGAAGCACGACGCGGCAGAGCCAACGCTCGCCCCCGAGCCCGAAGAGCCCTCGCATCATGAACCGGTCTTTGCCGGGGCGGGCTCGGCCGAATCGGGCTGGGCACATGAACCCGACGAACCGCGCGAGCCGCATCTCGGCGAGGCCGAGCGCGCGGCCGATGGTATGGCGACGCGCACCGCGTGGAATGCCGATGCGGCCGCGGTTGCCGCCGGTCCGGCAGCAAGTGCAGCGGCCGCGATGGCGGCGGGCGCGCGTGCCCCGTCGCCGGAACCCTTCGTCGCCGTGCCACCCGACGACGGCGAACGCCACTTCGCAGTCACACGCGAAAGGCGTGCGGCCGAACCAGGCCGCGTCGGTCTGCGCATCGCCGGCGGATTGCTCGCCGTCGTGCTCTTCGTATTGCTCCTCGCGCAACTCGCCTGGTGGCAGCGCGAAACGGTGATGGTTTACTGGCCCGCGTCGCAGCCGCTCTTCGCGCAGGCCTGCGCGCAGTTGGGCTGCACCGTGGCGCCGCCGCGCGACATCGACGGACTGCAGGTCGAGCCGCCCGATCTGCGCCAGGTGGACGGTCCACATCGGCTCGAACTGAAGATGCCGCTGCGCAACCGCTTCAACGTGGCGCTCGCGTATCCCGCCATCGAGCTCACGCTGCTCGACAGCCAGAACAACGTCGCCATCCGCCGCGTGCTCTGGCCGCAAGACTACGTGCGTCCCGGCACGCCGATCAGCGCCGGTCTACCCGCGCACACGACGCAGATGATGATCGTGCGACTCGACATCGGCAACGCGGTCGCCTCGAACTTCCGCATCCAGATTTTTTATCCGTAACGGCATGACCGTTACGTCTCCAGCGTCGGCTCGATCCGGCGCATTCACACACCACTACTGATCCTTCGGAGCACAACATGAGTCAAGTCACGCTGGGCGGCAACCCGATCGAAGTCGCCGGAACGTTCCCCTCCGTGGGCCAGGCGGCGCCCGCATTCTCGCTGGTCGGCAAGGACCTCAAGCCGGTGTCGCTCGCCGATTTCGCAGGCAAGCGCAAGGTGCTGAACATCGTGCCGAGCCTCGACACGCCGGTATGCGCGACGTCCACGCGCAAGTTCAACGAGGCCGCAGGCAAGCTGCCGAACACGGTGGTGGTGGTCGTGTCGGGCGACCTGCCGTTTGCCGCTTCGCGCTTCTGCACGACTGAGGGCGTCGACAACGTAGTCACGGCATCCACGTTCCGGGGTCATGACTTCGCGCAAGCGTACGGTGTAGACGTGACGAGCGGCCCGCTCGCCGGCCTGACGGCGCGCGCCGTGGTGGTGGTCGACGAAAACGACAAGGTGGTCCACGCCGAACTCGTGAGCGAGATCAAGAACGAGCCGAACTACGACGCGGCACTCGCTGCGCTCAAGTAAAAACAGACGCTCGCACCCGCTGTTGCTGCGCCGCGCGCCGATGCGAGGCGCGGCAACGCCGGAGTCCCGCGCCCATGACCTTCACGCCATTCTCAGGCACTCGCACGCTCAATTAGGGGAATTCACGCCTTGGCTACGCTGATCTGCGGCTCGCTCGCCTACGACAACATCATGACCTTCGAGGGCCGGTTCAGGGAACACATCCTGCCGGAACAGGTACACATCCTCAACGTGAGCTTCCTCGTGCCCACCATGCGTCGCGAGTTCGGCGGCTGCGCGGGCAACATCGCCTACTCGCTGCATCTGCTCGGCGGCGACGCGCGCATCATGGCGACGCTCGGCGGCGTGGACGCCCAGCCGTATATCGACCGGCTCGACCAGTTGGGTCTCTCGAAGGCGCACGTGAAGGTGCTGCCCGACACGTGGTCCGCGCAGGCAATGATCACGACGGACCTCGAGAACAACCAGATCACGGCGTTCCATCCCGGCGCAATGATGCAGTCGCATCTCAACCGCGCCGATCATGCGGACGGCATCACGCTCGGCATCGTCGCGCCGGACGGCTTCGACGGCATGGTCCAGCACGCCGAACAGTTCGCCGCGGCAGGCGTGCCGTTCATCTTCGATCCGGGTCAGGGCCTGCCGCTCTTCGACGGCGAGTCGCTGCGGCATGCCATTGAACTTGCCACTTACGTTGCTGTCAACGACTACGAAGCAAGCCTTGTAAGCCATCGCACAGGTTGGTCGATCGAAGAAATTGCCGGCCGCGTCGAAGCGCTCATCGTGACGCGCGGCGAACAAGGTTCGCGGATCTATCATAAGGAAGGCGTAGAAGAGATTCCCGCCGTCACGGCACAGCGCGTGCTCGACCCCACGGGTTGCGGCGACGCGTTTCGAGGCGGTCTCCTCTACGGTATCGAGAACCGGCTCGGCTGGGCAACCACCGGGCGCCTCGCGAGCCTCATGGGTGCGCTCAAGATCGAGCACCAGGGCCCGCAGAACTACGCGCCCACCCGCGCGCAGATTGGCGAACGGTTCAGGCAGGCGTTCGGTTACGACCTGCCGTGAACGAATGAGGGCTCCGCCTGGGGCTCAGTATCTGGAGTAGAGAAGATGAAAACAATGAGTCGCGTCATTGCAGCAGTACTGATCGTGGGGTCGCTCGCCATGACGGGGTGCGCGTACAACAGCAGCTCTGCCGACGTCTACACGGCGTCGCAGGCGCAGCGCGAAGAGACGGTCCGCATGGGGACCGTGGAAAGCGTACGGGCCGTGAAGATCAGCTCGAACAACGGGCAGCCCAGCGGCCTCGGTGCCGTGGGCGGCGGCGCACTCGGCGCCGTAGCCGGTAGCGCTATAGGCGGAGGACGCGGCTCGATCCTCACTGGCATCGTAGGCGGCATCGCAGGCGCGGTGGCCGGCAACGCAGTCGAAAACGGTGTGGCGATGCGCGATGGTGTGGAAATCACCGTGCGGCTCGACAATGGCGATATGCGTGCCATCACGCAGTCGGCCACGGGCGAGATCTTCCGTGCCGGCGAGCGCGTCCGTCTGCTGTCGAGCGGCGGTGTCACGCGCGTGACGCACTAGCCGCGCGAGCGGCGGTAAGGCCATTTGCCCTGTACGGCGTCGGCGCGCCGCGCCGTCGACTAATCCTTTTTGATTGACCCTCGAACGCATGCACTTCGGTGCATGCGTTTTTTTGTGCGCCGGAAACGCAGGCGCGAGGCAAAAAAAATCCCGCCGCCGGGTTACCGGTGGCGGGATTGGATTGAGTAGCCTTACTCAATCGTGAGACACACACGCGGTGTGTCGCGGCACTGCATCGACTGCTTACGGACGGCTGCCCGTCGGGAACGGCCATGCTGCGGCCGGGTTCAGGGCCGTCTTCACCGTGGCCGCAGGGGCGGTCGATTGCGCAGGCGCAGCGGGGGCGGCAGGAGCCGCCTTCTTCGCAGGCGCAGCCTTCTTGGCAGGGGCAGCCTTCTTCGCAGGCGCAGCCTTCTTGGCCGCAGCCTTCTTCGCAGGCGCCTTCTTGGCAGCCTTCTTCGCAGCGACCTTCTTCGTCGCTACTTTCTTGGCTGCTGCCTTCTTCGCCGGTGCGGCCTTCTTCGCGGCAACCTTCTTCACCGCGACTTTCTTGGCTGCCGCCTTCTTCGCCGGTGCAGCCTTCTTCGCTGCAACCTTCTTCGCCGGCGCCTTCTTGGCTGCAACCTTCTTCGCTGCTGCCTTCTTGGCCGGTGCAGCCTTCTTCGCTGCAACCTTCTTCACGGCGACTTTCTTCGCAGCGACCTTCTTCACCGCGACTTTCTTCGCTGCTGCCTTCTTGGCCGGAGCGGCCTTCTTCGCTGCAACCTTCTTCACTGCTGCTTTCTTGGCAGCGGGCTTCTTCTTGGCAGTTGCCATTTTTTTCTCCTTCAGGTTCAGATGAGAGGTCAGTTCAAACTACACCCTTCGTCAAAACCCGCTTCCCGCGGACGCTTGTCAGGGCGATCGCTACGAAGCGGGCTATTCATCGGCGTACGCAGATTCCGCGCGCTTACGCTAATGAATACGGTAAGGCGCGCCGTGCCAACGGGTACCGCGCGCCAAGTCCATCCGGCATCGGATACCGACGCCGGCCAGCGTTTGATGAAGCCGCCGGCACTCAGGCCAACGGCTTTTTCCGGGGGGAAGTTTGCCCATCCCACTGAAGGGTTCGCAAAGTGCCTGTCATGTTTTTGGGCCGCTAAGGCACCGGGCACGCTTTGCATCAGGCGTTCCTGCTCCTAATCACCACGGCCGGCAACGGCGCTTGCGCGCTGCCGGCGCTCCCCATCGATCTTCTCTGCGATGCGCTCAGGGTCATTCCCAGGAAAGCGCCCCGCCAGTCTGATATTCAATGACACGCGTCTCGAAGAAGTTGCGCTCCTTCTTCAGGTCGATCATCTCGCTCATCCACGGGAACGGGTTTTCCTCGTTCGGGAACAGCGCATCGAGACCGATTTGCTGGCAACGACGGTTGCAGATGAAGCGCAGGTAGCTCTTGAACATCGACGCATTGAGACCGAGCACGCCGCGCGGCATCGTGTCCTCTGCATACCGGTATTCGAGATCGACGGCCTGCTTGAAGATTTCGCGGATCTCCGCACGGAACTCGGCGGTCCACAGGTGCGGGTTTTCGAGCTTGATCTGGTTGATGAGGTCGATACCGAAGTTACAGTGCATCGACTCGTCACGCAGGATGTACTGATACTGCTCCGCTGCGCCGGTCATCTTGTTCTGGCGGCCGAGCGCCAGAATTTGCGTAAACCCGACGTAGAAGAACAGACCTTCCATCACGCAGGCGAACACGATCAGCGACTTGAGCAGAGCCTGGTCTGCTTCGAGCGTGCCGGTCTTGAAGGCCGGATCGGTCAGCGTGTGGATGAACGGAATCAGGAATTCGTCTTTCGCGCGGATCGACGAAACCTCGTGATACGCGTTGAAGATCTCGCCTTCGTCGAGGCCCAGCGATTCGACGATGTACTGGTAGGCGTGCGTATGGATCGCCTCTTCGAACGCCTGGCGCAGCAGGAACTGGCGGCATTCGGGCGCCGTGATGTGGCGGTACGTGCCGAGCACGATATTGTTCGCGGCGAGCGAGTCGGCCGTGGTGAAGAAGCCGAGGTTGCGCTTGATGATGCGGCGCTCGTCGTCGGAAAGGCCGTTCGGGTCTTTCCACAGCGCGATGTCGCGGGACATGTTGATTTCCTGCGGCATCCAGTGGTTCGCGCAACCCGAGAGGTACTTCTCCCACGCCCACTTGTACTTGAACGGCACGAGCTGATTGACGTCAGTCTTGCCGTTGATGATGCGCTTGTCGGCCACGTTCACGCGCGCTTCCGGCGACACTGCCGGCGCAGCGGCCGCAGTGTTCTGCGCCGCGTACGGAGCGACGGCAAAGTCGCCCGCGAAAACGTCTTGAGCCGAAGGAGCCGGAGAGACGGCACGCGCTACTGCCTGCGTACCGACAGCCATACCCGCTGCGTTGCGCAACACGCTCGGTTGCGAAGCGCTCGACGGAGTTACGGCAGCAATCTCGTCATCCCAGTTGAGCATATATGTCACCATCAATTTAGATCGGTTTGTACCATCTTTTCGTGAGCGATAAAAGGGTTCGCTCACGAAAATTCCTGTTTTCGATTCGCGTTGAGACCTGCATACAACACTTTCTCATCGCATCGCGTGCATCGCTTCATGCAGATAGAGCGAGCGATGCCTTGTCCAAGGTCTTCGCTTCATCTCGAGCATGTCCGCAAGAAGAGATTGAGACTTGCTCGACGTGCTGGCTACGACGTTGTGAAGAGGTCTGTTGCGAGGTTCGTCGCAAGGTTCGTCGTGAACGCGGCGAACCTGGTTGAAGCGATGAGTCTGCGGCGGATGCTTCGACCTGCATCGCCTCACAGTTGCGTGCTTGCTGTTGAGGCCCGCAATGTTCGTGCGCCGCCTGATCACACGGTGGGCAGCGCGCGAAACCGTCGCCGCCCACCTTGTTCACTTCACCGCACGAGCGCCGTCACGCTTATTGGCAGGCCTCGCACTCTTCGAAGCCAGGATCGCCCGGACGCATCATGCACACGGGACCATCGGCCTGCGGCGCGTCCTCTGCCGCCGCCTGGACCGGAGCCGATGCAGCGGCAGCCGAAGCCACGATGCCGCCCGACGACGCACCACCCGTCACGCCGAACGAGCTGCCTCCCACTGCGCCGCCCATACCACCCGCGCCGCCGTCACCGCCCGAAGGCACGGCGTTCAGTGCACCGTGAGCAACCGTCGACTTCTCGACGTGCGTCGCCGCCATCGTGCGCAGGTAGTAGGTGGTCTTGAGGCCACGCACCCAGGCGAGCTTGTAAACCTCGTCGAGCTTCTTGCCCGACGCGCCGCCCATATAGATATTGAGCGACTGCGCCTGGTCGATCCACTTCTGACGGCGCGACGCCGCCTCGACCAGCCACTTCGGGTCCACCTCGAACGCCGTAGCGTAGATGGCACGCAGGTCGGCCGGGATGCGGTCGATGCGCGAGAGCGAGCCGTCGAAGTACTTCAGATCGGCGACCATCACCTCGTCCCACAGGCCGCGTGCCTTGAGATCGCGCACCAGGTAGTCGTTGACCACCGTGAATTCGCCCGAGAGGTTCGACTTCACGTACAGATTCTGGAACGTCGGCTCGATGCACGCCGACACGCCGATGATGTTCGAAATGGTCGCCGTGGGCGCGATCGCCACGCAGTTCGAGTTGCGCATGCCGTGCGTTGCAATGCGGGAACGCAGCGTCGCCCAGTCCATCGTTTCGCTGGTGTCGACTTCGACGTAGCCGCCGCGCGCCTCGGCGAGCAACTTCAGCGTGTCTTGCGGGAGGATGCCGCGGTCCCACAGCGAGCCGCGGTAGCTCGAGTAGCGGCCGCGCTCTTCGGCAAGTTCGGTAGAGGCGTAGTACGCGTAGTAGCACACCGCTTCCATCGACCGGTCGGCGAACTCCACAGCCTCCTGCGACGCGTACGGGGTGCGCAGCAGGTGCAGGCAGTCCTGGAAGCCCATGATGCCCATGCCTACCGGACGGTGCTTCAGGTTCGAGTTACGCGCCTTGGCGACCGCGTAGTAATTGATGTCGATGACGTTGTCGAGCATGCGCATCGCCACGCTGATGGTGCGCTTCAGCTTGTCGTGGTCGAGCGCGTACGAGCCGTCGGCCTGCTTTGCGAGGTGCGCGACCAGGTTCACCGAGCCCAGATTGCAGACGGCGATTTCGGTGTCGCTCGTGTTCAGCGTGATCTCGGTGCACAGGTTCGACGAGTGGACCACGCCGACGTGTTGCTGCGGGCTGCGGATGTTGCAGGGGTCCTTGAACGTGATCCACGGGTGGCCGGTCTCGAACAGCATGCCCAGCATCTTGCGCCACAGCTGCGCCGCGGGGACCTTCTTGAACAGCTTGAGCTCGCCGCGGGCGACCTTCTCTTCGTAAGCCGTGTAAGCCGTTTCGAACTCGGCGCCGTACTTGTCGTGCAGGTCGGGGCAGGTGGACGGCGAAAAGAGCGTCCAGTCGCCGCCTTCCATCACGCGCTTCATGAACAGGTCGGGAATCCAGTTCGCCGTGTTCATGTCGTGGGTGCGGCGGCGGTCGTCGCCGGTGTTCTTGCGCAGCTCGAGGAATTCTTCGATGTCGAGGTGCCACGATTCCAGGTACGCGCAAACCGCGCCCTTGCGCTTGCCGCCCTGGTTCACGGCCACGGCGGTGTCGTTCACCACCTTCAGGAACGGCACGACGCCCTGCGACTTGCCGTTGGTGCCCTTGATGTGCGAGCCGAGCGCGCGCACGCGCGTCCAGTCGTTACCCAGGCCGCCGGCAAACTTCGAGAGCAGCGCGTTTTCCTTGAGCGCTTCATAGATGCCGTCGAGGTCGTCGTCCACCGTCGTCAGGTAGCACGACGAGAGTTGCGAGCGACGGGTGCCCGAGTTAAACAGCGTGGGCGTCGAGCTCATGAAGTCGAAGGTCGACAGCACGTTGTAGAACTCGATGGCGCGCGCTTCGCGATCGATCTCGTTGAGCGCAAGGCCCATCGCGACACGCATGAAGAATGCCTGCGGCATTTCGATGCGCGTGCCGTCCACGTGCAGGAAGTAGCGATCGTAGAGCGTCTGCAGGCCAAGGTAGCCGAACTGCAGGTCGCGGCTCGAATCGAGCGCGGCACCAAGGCGCTTCAGGTCGAACTGCAGCAGCTTGTCGTCGAGCAGTTCCGCCTGGACGCCGCGCTTGATGAACTGCGGGAAGTATTCGGCGTAGCGTTCGCCCATCTCGGCCTGAACGACTTCCTCTCCGAGGATTTCGCGACGGATGGTATGCAGCAGGATGCGAGCCGTGACCTGGCTGTAGGCCGGGTCCTTCTCGATCATCGTGCGTGCGGCAAGGATGGCCGAGTCGTAGACCTGGCTCATCGGCACGCCGTCGTACAGGTTCTTGACCGTCTCCGTCACGATCGGCTCGGCGCTCACCGCGTCGCCCAGGCCTTCGCAGGCCGACACGATCAGCGCGCGCAGCGCGTTCAGGTCCAGCGGACGCGTGACGCCGTTGTCCGTGACGGTCAGACCGGGCGCGCTCGGTGCAGCGCCGGCGTCCTGCGCGTGGCCGCGCTCCTGATTGCGCTTTTCGCGATACAGCACGTAGGCGCGCGCGACGTTGTGCTCGCCGCCGCGCATCAGCGCCAGTTCGACCTGGTCCTGGATGTCTTCGATATGGAACGTGCCGCCGTTCGGCCGGCTACGCAGGAGCGCGCGCACGACCGCCTGGGTGAGCTGGTCGACGAGTTCGCGCACGCGCGCCGATGCGGCACCCTGCCCGCCATTGACGGCCAGAAACGCCTTGGTCACGGCGATTGCGATCTTCGACGGCTCGAACGACACCACGCTGCCGTTGCGGCGAATCACCTTGTAGTCAGCGAAGGTGGCCTGCGGGGCGAGCGACTGCCCGCCATTCTGCTCACCACTCAACGGACGGCCGGCGGGTGCGTCCTCATACCGGGTCGTGACGTTATCGGTCGTTTGCATGTGCAAAGCTCCTGGTCCTGGAGAATATGCGGAGAGTGTCCGCGGATTAACAAGAACGCCGCGCCGCCACGTGCGCGAGCGAGGAGAAGGAGAGGAAGGTCCAGCAAGGCCGGGCGGCCGGATGCGACAAAGCAGATGGGACAACGGTCTTCATCATGTATGTCGCGATCACTGGCTGTGTCCTTCTTCTCGATTGATGCCGGTGCCGCCGAAGCGCTATTGCCAGCGGCACCGCACAAAGTTTCGTACGCCTGGAATGCGTGCGGCGCCGTGCTCAGGCGAGCGGGGCGCCGCATTCAACACAAGATGTAGTGTTAATTTCAAAACTTGGCACTAAGTATAGTGGACTTTAGACGGACCTCAAATTCTTTTATTTCGCTTCGAAAGCTTGACTTTTTGGAGTCCAAGGCCGCATCGGGGCAGACCGCAAAGCAAGGCTCCATGCGGGTTAGCGACATGAAGCGACAGGACTTAAGACGTGTGGCGCGAACGCGCTTCAGGGTGAAGGTAGGGGAAATACCGATCTGCGAGCCCGGTCTCGCGCTGCAGGCGAAACCAGTCGAAGTGCGGCCCCGGATCGGTCTTGCGGCCGGGGGCGATGTCCGAGTGACCGGCAACCGCCGCAATCGGATAGTGGGCGGCGAGCGCCCTCACGAGCGCTACCAGTGTGACGTATTGCGCGGGCTCGAAGGGGGTCGTGTCGGCGCCTTCGAGCTCGATGCCGATCGAAAAATCATTGCACCGCTCGCGCCCGAAGAAATTCGACAAGCCTGCGTGCCATGCACGTTCGTCGCAGGAGACGTATTGCTCGAGCGTGCCGTCGCGATGAACCAGGAAATGCGCTGACACCCGCACGCCACGCAGATGCGTGTCGTAGTAAGGGTGAGCGTCGCAATCCAGACGGTTGAGGAAGAGGTCGGAGATCGCCGTGCCGCCGAACGTGCCGGGGGGCAAGCTGATGTTGTGCACGACGATCAGCGTCGGCACGGCGCCCTCGGGACGCGCCTCGAAATTCGGCGACGCGAGACGACGCGCGGCCGTGACCCAGCCTTGTGCATCGACGACGAAACTCTCGGGAAGCGTCGCGCTCATCGCGCGCTGGTGTCGCCGCCGGTACGGCCGCTGCCCGGCTGCGCAGTCGCAGCCGATGTGCGGGCGACATGGCGTCGGGCGTGCTCCTCGCAGCAAAACGGCTGGCCGGCCGCGACTACCGACTCGCTGTTTGGGACGTGCACGCCGCATTCCGTGCAGCGGACCATCGGTTCGGCGAGCCGCGTACCGGTTGAGCCCGCGCGCCGGCTCGCCGTGTCCGACTGTTGGCCGGCGGCGTTGCCGCCACCTGCGCCGGCACGGTCGGCAGGACGCGCGTCGACACGACGCAGCGCCTTGGCGAGCCATTGGCCCACAACGAACAGCAGGATCAGCAGAAAAATCTGTCTCATCGAATTCAGACCACAGGGCGGTGCAGCAGCACCTCAAAAACGAAACGGCTGCCCACATACGCAAGCAGCAGCGCAGCGAACGACGCGAGCACCCAGCGCAGCGCAGCGCGTCCGCGCCAGCCCGAGAGCTTGCGTGCCGTGAGGAGCGCGCCGAACATCAGCCACGACAGGATCGCGAAGACGGTCTTGTGATCGAGCGTGAGCGCGCGGTCGACCAGTTGCTCGCTGAACACGATGCCGGACGCGAGCGTAAGGGTGAGCAGCACGAAGCCCGCGCCAATCAACCGGAACAGCAGTTTCTCAAGCGTGAGCAGCGGCGGCAGGGTCTCCAGCCAGTTCGAGAGCCAGCCCTTGCGCGCCGCGCCTCGCTGCAGACCGCCGCGCAGCGCGTGCAGCCGGCGCTCCACCGCGAGCATGAGCACCGCATGCAGCGCAGCGATGGCGAACAAACCGTAGGCAACGTTGGCAATGACGAAGTGCAGCTTGAACATCGGCGCGGCCGCGTAGGTCAGCACATGGACGCCGCCGAACACGAGCGGCAGCACCGACGCGACCGCCGCGAGCGGCAATACGAGCAGCCTGAGGCCGTCGAGCGGGAAGAAAAAACTCTCTATCCAGTAGATGCCGGCGCCGAGCCAGAACATGGCCGAAAGCGCGTACGCGAAACCGAACACCATCGCGTTGGCAGGGAAGATGGTGGTATGGAGCAGCACGCCATGTACGATCAGCGCGAGCGACAGCACGCCTCGCGCTACCGGGCTCATGCCCGATGCCGGCTGCACAGGCGCACTCGCTCCGCCCGGCATCGCGGGCACCGTAGCCGCGACCCCGCCCGCGAGCGGCTGCACCGCGATGTGGCGACGCGCGCGAAAGTCGGCAGCACACAGGCCGCCGTACAGAAGCACGGTGAGGGCATACAGTACAATATCCATAGTTACAGTTTACTATAGGCCCTTCTCTCGCGACGGCTCCCGCTTTGCGAGACACCCGGGCCGCACTGTCCACCATCCCCCATGCTCGACACTCTCACCCAACGGATGGCGCGCGTCGTCAAGACGCTGCGCGGCGAAGCCCGGCTCACCGAGGCGAATACCCAGGAGATGCTGCGCGAAGTGCGTCTCGCGCTGCTCGAGGCCGACGTCGCGCTGCCCGTGGTGCGCGACTTCATCTCCAAGGTCAAGGAAAAGGCGCTGGGCGAGGAAGTGCTTGCCAGCCTCTCGCCGGGCCAGGCGCTCGTCGGCGTCGTGCAGCGCGAGCTGACGGCGGTGATCGGCGGCGACTACGAAGGCAAGGCCGCCGAACTCAATCTCGCTGTCGCGCCGCCCGCGATCATCCTCATGGCCGGCCTGCAGGGTGCGGGCAAGACGACCACCGTCGGCAAACTCGCGAAGCTGCTGCGCGAGAAATACAAGAAGAAGGTGCTCACCGTTTCGTGCGACGTCTATCGGCCGGCCGCTATTGCCCAGTTGAAGACCGTCACCGAACAGGTGGGCGCTGAGTTCTTCCCGTCGCAGCCGGACCAGAAGCCCGTCGACATCGCACGCGCCGCGGTGGACTGGGCGAAGCGCCACTATCACGACGTGCTGATCGTCGACACGGCCGGCCGGCTCGGTATCGACGAAGCGATGATGCAGGAGATTACCGCCCTGCACGGCGCGCTGAATCCGGCGGAAACGCTGTTCGTGGTTGACGCGATGCTCGGCCAGGACGCCGTCAACACCGCGAAGGCGTTCAACGACGCACTGCCGCTCACCGGCGTCGTGCTGACCAAGCTCGACGGCGACTCGCGCGGCGGTGCCGCGCTCTCCGTGCGACACGTCACCGGCAAGCCGATCAAGTTCGTCGGCGTGGCCGAGAAGCTGGACGGCCTCGAGATCTTCTATCCGGACCGCATGGCGAACCGGATTCTCGGCATGGGCGACATTCTCGCCCTCGTCGAAGAAGCCCAGCGCGGCGTCGACGTCCAGCAAGCGCAAAAGCTGGCCGACAAGGTCAAGAAAGGCGGAGACTTCGACCTCAACGACTTCCGCGCCCAGTTGTCGCAGATGAAGAAGATGGGCGGCCTCTCGTCGCTGATGGACAAGCTGCCGGCGCAGTTCCAGCAGGCCGCTTCGGGCGCCGACATGGGGCAAGCCGAAAAGCAGATGCGCCGCATGGAAGGCATCATCAATTCGATGACGCCGGCCGAGCGCGCGAAGCCCGAACTCATCAAGGCGACGCGCAAACGCCGGATCGCGGCCGGCGCGGGCGTGCAGGTGCAGGAGGTGAACCGCATGCTCAACCAGTACGAGCAGATGCGCACCATGATGAAGAAGCTCAAGGGCGGCAACCTGCAGAAGCTGATGCGCGGCATGAAGGGCATGATGCCCGGCATGCGCTGAAACAAACGTGCGCGGCTGGCCGGCCCTGCGCCGGCCAGCCGTTTTTTTGAGCGGCGAACGTGCCGAACGGCGCACGGGTTTATGCTATAGCGCACGCCGCCGTTCTCGCCCACACTCATACAGACAGGGACAACGCCCGCTACACGTCATGAATCGCGAAGAAGCTCTCCACATTTTCCGCCACTCCGAAGAGATCGTCTCCGCAGACGAAGTCGACGCGTCGATCAGCCGGATGGCCAGCGCGATCCGAGCCGAAATGAGCAACGAGTTCCCGCTCGTACTTTCGGTGATGGGCGGTGCGGCGGTGTTCACCGGCATGCTGCTGCCCCACCTCGATTTCCCGCTCGAATTCGACTACATCCACCTCACCCGCTACCGGAATACGACGAAGGGAAGCGCGGAGATGCAGTGGCGTGTGGCGCCAGCGGAATCGGTGAAGGATCGCGTGGTGCTCGTGCTGGACGACATCCTCGACGAAGGCGAGACCATGGCGGCCATTCGCGACCGCATTCTCGACATGGGCGCGAAGCGCTTTCTGTCGGCGGTGCTGTGCGAAAAAATCATCAAGAAGGCGAAGCCGCTGCGCCCCGACTTTTGCGGATTCGAGGTGCCGGACCGCTACGTGTTCGGCTGCGGCATGGACGCGAAGGGTTACTGGCGCAATCTGCCGACCATCCGGGCGCTCACCGAAGACGCGTAACGCTGTTGGCGCGGTTGCGGCAAGAATGCGTCAAGCCGCGCCGCCCGCTTGAGCCTGCGTGCCGCCGCTCGCCTGAGCGGCACCAGACGCAAACGCAAAAAACCAACTGCGGGAACCCAGATCTTCTAAAGCTGGTGCACGAAGCTCCTGATCCCGCCCAGCATCATTTCCACCGAAATCGCCACGAGCACGAGTCCCATCAGGCGCTCGAAGGCGGTCACTGTCTGCTCGCCGAGCCATTGCTGAATGCGCTCGGCCAGTACCAGCACGATTGCGCACACGATCATCGTCACCGTGAGCGCGCCGATCCATTCGAGCATTTTCCCAGGTGCCTGCGACGTGAGCAGCATGACGGTCGCGAGCGCGGACGGGCCAGCTAGCGCGGGAATGGCGAGCGGCACGATGAGCGGCTCGCCGCCCTTCACATGACCGAACGGACCACCCGGATGCGGGAAGATCATCCGCAGCGCGATCAGGAACAGCACAATGCCGCCGCCGATGCGCAGCGACTGGTCGGTGAGGCTCATCATGCGCAGGAAGCGGTCGCCGACGATCATGAACACCAGCAGGATCACGAACGCGATCGCCACTTCCCGCAGAATCACGACGACGCGCCGCCGCGCGGTCACGCCGCGCAGACAGCCGATGAAGAGCGGAATGTTGCCGAGCGGATCGGTGATCAGGACGAGCAGGATCGTCGCGGACAGAAACGTGTATTCCACCGCGTTTCTCCTGTCCGGGTCAGCGAGCGAGCGCGGCGCGGACTTTTTCCGTTACCGTCGCGGCGGCGCTTTCCACGGGCAGCAGCGTCGGTTCGGCATCGCGACGCGCCTGGTACTCGATCTTGCCTTCCTTCAGACCGCGTTCGCCGATCACGAGCCGATGCGGCACGCCGATCAGCTCCCAGTCGGCAAACATCACGCCCGGACGCTCGCCGCGGTCGTCCAGAATCACGTCGATGCCCGCCGCCACGAGCTGGTCGTACAGGCGGTCGGCGTGCTCGCGCACGGCGTCGCTGCGGTCGTAGCCCATCGGGCACAGCACGACCTCGAACGGCGCAATCGCCTCGGGCCAAATGATGCCCTTCTCGTCGAAATTCTGCTCGATCGCCGCGCCGAGAATGCGCGTGACGCCAATGCCGTAGCAGCCCATCAGCATGGGTTGCGGCTTGCCGGTTTCGTCGAGGAACGTCGCGCCCATTGCTTCCGAGTAGCGCGTGCCGAGCTGGAACACGTGGCCCACCTCGATGCCGCGGCAGATGTCGATGGCACCCTTGCCGTCCGGTGAGGGATCGCCCTTCTTAACGTTGCGGATGTCGGCAACCACCGGCTCCGGCAGATCGCGGCCCCAGTTCACGCCGGCGATGTGATAGTCCATTTCGTTCGCACCGACGACGAAATCGCTCATGTTCGCGACCGTGCGGTCCGCGATCACGCGAACGGGTTTCTTCGTGCCGACAGGGCCCAGGTAGCCCGGCGGCGTGCCGAACCACTCGACAATTTCGTCTTCCGTGGCGAACCGGTGCTCCGCGAGACCGGGCAGTTTGCTCGTCTTGATCTCGTTGAGATCGTGGTCGCCGCGCAGCATCAGCAACCAGATGGTGGGTTCGGCGCCTTCGTTCTCGGTGGCAAGCACGATGGACTTAATGGTGCGCTCGAGCGGAATGTTCAGCAGCTCGGCCACCGCCTCGCACTTCGCCTTGCCAGGCGTGGCGACCTTCTGCATCGGCTCGGTGGGCGCCGCGCGCTGGGCAACGAGCGGCAGCGCTTCCGCCGCCTCGACGTTCGCCGCAAATTCCGAGGTCGGGCAGTACGCAATCGCGTCCTCGCCCGTGTCGGCAATCACGTGAAATTCGTGCGAACCCGTACCGCCGATCGCGCCGTTATCGGCCGCGACCGCGCGGAAATCGAGCCCGAAACGCGTGAAGATGCGCACGTACGCGTCGTACATCTTGCGGTATGACTCGCGCAGGCCGTCCATGTCCTTGTCGAAGGAGTAAGCGTCCTTCATGATGAATTCGCGCCCGCGCATCACGCCGAAACGCGGACGGATCTCGTCGCGGAACTTCGCCTGGATCTGGTAGAAATTCACCGGCAGCTGGCGATAGCTCTTTACCTGGTTGCGCGCGATGTCGGTCACCACTTCCTCGTGGGTCGGCCCCAGCACGAAGTCGCTCTGCTTGCGGTCTTTGAAACGCAGCAGTTCCGGCCCGTATTTCTCCCAGCGCCCCGATTCCTGCCACAGCTCGGCGGGTTGCACCGACGGCATCAGCAGCTCGATCGCCCCCGCGCGATTCATCTCTTCGCGCACGATCGCCTCGACCTTGCGGATGGAGCGCAGCCCGATCGGCAGGTAGTTATAGATGCCGCCGGCCACGCGCCGGATCATGCCGGCGCGCACCATCAGTTTGTGGCTGACGATTTCCGCGTCAGCAGGAGCTTCCTTCAGGGTGCCGATAAAGAAACGGGAGGCTTTCATTCAGAATTTTCCAAAAGCGGCGGCCGGGACGGGCCGCCCAAAGAAGGTCAAACGGTGGAATTTCCGGACCTGCGCGGCGGTGGAATCGTCAAACCATTCCCTGCGGCGGGCCTGGTGTTCAGGCGCCCCTGCCGCCACGCTGCGCGCTGCGGCGGGAAATTGTTCCATCGTGGTGCCTGTCCGGTGCGTCAGGACCGTTATCTGTTTATAATCAAAGCAATTTTAAAGGATTCGAAGGTGGTTGTATGCTGGATCGTGAAGGCTTTCGCCCGAACGTCGGCATCATCCTCTTGAACGCTCACAACGAGGTGTTTTGGGGCAAACGGCTTCGCGAACATTCCTGGCAATTTCCGCAAGGGGGCATCAAGTACGGTGAGACCCCCATGCAGGCGATGTATCGGGAGTTGCACGAAGAAACCGGCCTGCATCCAGAGCACGTCAAGATCATTGGTCGCACGCGCGACTGGTTGCGTTACGAGGTGCCCGACAAGTTCATCAAGCGCGAGGTGCGCGGTCATTACCGCGGCCAGAAGCAGATCTGGTTCCTGCTCAGGATGCTCGGACGCGACTGCGACATTTGTCTGCGAGCGACCGATCACCCCGAGTTCGATGCCTGGCGCTGGAATGAATATTGGGTGCCGCTCGACGCCGTGATCGAGTTCAAGCGGGATGTCTATCAGCTCGCGCTGACGGAATTGTCGCGTTTTCTGCGGCGCCCTGCGCCGCGCCCCGAGCGCAGTGGGCCCCACGCGCATGGAGCGCGGTACCCCCGCGTCGCGTCGTCCGCCCACGAGACGGCGACGATTTCGCAAACGCTCGTGACCGTCGAGACAACCACCATCCACACCGCCGTCGAGGGTGACTGCGCATCGATGGAAAGCCTGACGGTCCGCAGCGTAGACCCGGCCTCATGATCGTTTTACCGCTGTTTCGATCGTTCGTCGGTGGACGGTTGAAGCGGCAGATCGTACCTGCCTGTCGTGGCATTTCTGCGGCGCTTCACGCGCCGCTGCCGCCGGTACGGCCGTTCGAACGGACCACCGGCGTTTCGAGGACATCATATTGAAACGATTTGCTTTGGCCGTGGCGTGCGTTGCCACCGGTGCGCTTCTCGCTGCCTGCTCCAGCACGCAGCCCAAGACCAACCAGGACGACAGCGTGTTCACCTACCTGTTCGACAAGCCCGCGAACTGGACCGAGAACAAAGTCGAGACGCTTCCGCCTCTGCCGCAGCCCGGCGCGCGTCTGCTGCCATTCGATGTCTCGCAGAACACGCCTCTCAGCTTCGGCGTGGACCCGGGTTCGGTTTCGGTAGGCAGCGACGGTGTAGTGCGCTACACGGTGGTGATCACCAGCCCCAGCGGCGCGCGTAACGTCAACTACGAAGGCATCCGCTGCGATACCTACGAGTGGCGCCAGTACGCTGGCCTGAACGCAGATCACGACGGCTGGGACCGCACGGTCGCGACCGACTGGAAGCGAATCGAGAACGGCAACCTCAACGCCTATCAGGCCGCGCTGTATCAAGACTACTTCTGCGCGAACAAAATTCCGACGGGTTCCGCACCACGGATCGTCGAGAACATGCGCTACAAGCGCACCGCGACTTCGCTCATTCACTGAGCGGCTGACGGCGCCCCGCCGTCAGATC
The DNA here is from genome assembly GCF_034424375.1 of Paraburkholderia kururiensis. NCBI lineage: Bacteria > Pseudomonadati > Pseudomonadota > Betaproteobacteria > Burkholderiales > Burkholderiaceae > Paraburkholderia > Paraburkholderia kururiensis. The sequence goes on from NZ_CP139965.1 coordinate 3,771,007, forward strand.
AGCACGAGGTTGTCGCGGTGGATCAGTTCGGGCTCGAGCATGTAGCCGAGCACGGACTCGATCTCCCCGCTCGGATGACGCTGGATGAGCTTGGCTTCGGCACTGCTGTAGTTGGTGATGCCACGCGCCACTTCGACGCCCGCGCCGTTCAGGCACGCGATCACCTCGCCGCGCGCAAAGGCACCCTGCACGGCGACCACGCCGATCGGCAGCAGGCTCTTGCCGCCCGAGGTGAGCTTCTCCACGGCGCCGTCGTCGATCACCACGTGGCCGCGCACCTGCAGATGGTCGGCCATCCATTGCTTGCGCGCGGTCATACGCGCCGTACGGGCGATCAGTTGGGTGCCAATCCCCTCGCCTGCGGCAAGTCGTAGCAGCACGTCGGGCTCGCGGCCGCTCGCGATCACCGTGTTTGCGCCGCTGTGCGCGGCGCGTTTCGCAGCCAGAATCTTCGTGAGCATGCCGCCGCGGCCGATGCTCGACCCCGCGCCGCCGGCCATGGCTTCAAGTTCGTGCGCGCCGGCATCCGCCTGGGCCACGAGGGTGGCGTTCGGGTCCTTGCGCGGGTCGGCGGTATAGAGTCCGCGCTGATCCGTGAGGATGACGAGCGCGTCGCCTTCGATCAGGTTCGCGACCAGCGCCCCCAACGTGTCGTTATCACCGAACTTGATTTCGTCGGTAACCACGGTGTCGTTCTCGTTGATGATCGGCACCACGCCCAGGCGCAGCAGCGTGAGCAACGTGGAGCGCGCGTTGAGATAGCGTTCGCGGTCGGCCAAGTCGGCGTGCGTGAGCAGAATTTGCGCGGTGCGGATGGCATGCTCGGCGAAACGGCTCTCGTAGACCTGCGCGAGCCCCATCTGCCCCACCGCGGCGGCGGCTTGCAACTCATCGATTTCGCGCGGACGTTTCGTCCAGCCGAGCCGTTGCATGCCTTCCGCGATTGCGCCCGAACTTACCAGCACCACTTCCTTGCCTGCGCCGCGCAACGCCGCGATCTGCGCGGCCCAGCGGCCGATAGCCTCGTGATCGAGCCCGCGCCCGTCGTTGGTAACGAGGCTCGATCCCACTTTCACAACGAGGCGCCGGGAATCGGCAATGACAGAACGCATGCTGCGCAATCTCCCCGATAACGGATGATGCTGGAGGAACGCCGGCAGGCGACGCATCGCACATACCGGCGCAACGTATAAACCTACCCCTGCGACGGGTCCGGCGCTGTTCCCGCCTCGCCCTCGTTCTGACCGGAGGCGCCATTCGCGCCGCGAAACCGCACGTCGGACGCCAGATCTTCGGCCTCCTCGGCGCGACGGGCGTCCGAATGGGCAGCAACGTAGTCGTACACGGCGTAGCAGAGGTTTTCGCAGCCCTGGCCCGTGAGCGCGGAAATCTCGAAGACGGGCCCGTCCCACTCGAAGCGCTTGACGAAGTCCGCAACGCGCGCCTCGCGCTCCGCTTCCGACACCATGTCAAGCTTGTTCAGCACCAGCCAGCGAGGCTTCTGATAAAGCGACTCGTCGTACTTGCGCAGTTCGTTGACGATTGCCTTCGCTTCGGCGACCGGGTCCGTGCCCTCGTCGAACGGCGCAAGATCCACGAGATGCAGCAGCAGCCCGGTGCGCTGCAGATGGCGCAGGAATTGGTGTCCGAGTCCGGCGCCTTCCGCCGCGCCCTCGATCAATCCCGGGATGTCCGCGATGACAAAGCTCTTGCCGGGTGCCACGCGCACCACACCCAGGTTAGGCGCGAGCGTAGTGAACGGATAATCGGCGATCTTCGGCTTCGCGTTCGAGACAGACGAAATGAACGTGGACTTGCCCGCGTTCGGCATGCCGAGCAGGCCGACATCCGCGAGTACCTTCAACTCGAGCCGGACCATGCGGCGCTCGCCGGGCTTGCCTTCGGTCTTCTGGCGCGGAGCCCGGTTCGTGGATGACTTGAAGTGCAGATTGCCCAAGCCGCCCGAACCACCCTTCGCGACCAGTACGCGCTGGTTGTGCTCCGTCAGGTCGGCGATCAGCTCGCCGGTGTCGATATCCGTAATGATCGTGCCGACGGGCATGCGCAGCGTGATGTCGTCGCCGCCCTTGCCGTAGCAGTCCGAGCCGCGACCGTTCTCGCCGTTGCGCGCCTGATGTTTCTTCGTATAGCGGTAGTCGATCAGCGTGTTGATGTTGCGGTCAGCAATGGCGTAGACGCTACCGCCGCGCCCGCCGTCTCCGCCGTCCGGGCCGCCGAACGGGACGAACTTTTCGCGGCGCATCGACGCGCTGCCATCGCCCCCATCGCCGGCGATGACTTCGATCTTCGCTTCGTCAATGAACTTCATGCGTTACTCCGTCCCGTGTTTTCTCTATTTTGCCGCGCCCGGCGGACCCACACCAACTGACCGAATGGTCGAGGCAATCGCACTCGCGATGGCCGCGTGCGAGCTCGCAGCGCATTCGCAGCACCAATGAAAAAGGCCCCGCAAACTTCGCGGGGCCTTTCATCCGGTCAGTTACCCGAGCCTGAAGGGCCGCTCAGGCTGCTGCCGGGACGACGACGACCGTGTGCTTCCGGTCGGCGCCCTTCGTCGTGAACTTGACGTGGCCGTCGACGAGCGCGTACAGGGTGTGATCCTTGCCGATGCCGACGTTGTCACCGGGGTGCATGCGCGTGCCACGCTGACGCACGATGATGCCGCCGGCATTGATTGCCTGACCGCCGTACACTTTGACCCCCAGTCGTTTCGACTCGGAATCGCGGCCGTTGCGTGACGAGCCGCCTGCCTTTTTGTGTGCCATGTGATTGCTCCTTAACCGTTGCGCTTACGCGTTGATCGCGTCGATGCGCAGTTCGGTGTAGTTCTGGCGGTGGCCGCCGTGCTTCTGGTAGTGCTTCCGGCGACGCATCTTGAAGATGGTCACTTTGGCGTGACGACCGTGCGACACAACGGTGGCCTTGACGGAAGCCCCACTGACCAGCGGCGTACCGAACTTGATCGATTCGCCTTCGCCCACTGCGAGAACCTGGTCGAGCGTGATTTCTGCGTCAATGTCAGCCGGTATCTGTTCTACTTTAAGTTTTTCGCCAACGGCAACCTTGTACTGCTTGCCGCCGGTTTTTATGACCGCGTACATTGAAAACCTCACTCTGGATTCGTTTTTCCGACGCACCGCGCGCGGAAACCCGTGATTATACATAGAGTTAGGATCAAGGTCAAAACTCATTCACGGCTGGTGCGCGCGGCCCTCCGCAGCATCCCCCCCGGCCATGCAAGCCAACGCCCGCAAGGCATTGGCAGGCCGCCGCCTCGCCCGAGCAGCCCCGCCAAAGCCCGGGATGTGCCCGTTCGCCTTATAATTCGCGGCACTACCCATTTTCGCCATCATGTCGTCGACCGCCACTTCCGCCCCCAACGCCGCTGCCCTGCTTGCCCCGATCGCTGAAGACATGGAGCAGGTGAACCGTGTCATCCGGCAACGTCTGGCGTCCGAGGTGATGCTAATCAACCAGATCTCGGAGTACATCATCGGGGCCGGAGGCAAGCGTCTGCGTCCTGCGCTGCTGCTTCTCGTGGCGGGTGCGCTCGGTGAGCGCACCGGGCACCGGTACGAACTGGCCGCCGTGATCGAATTCATCCACACGGCAACGCTGCTGCATGACGACGTGGTCGACGAATCGGACCTGCGGCGCGGCCGGCAAACGGCCAACGCGCTGTTCGGCAACGCGGCCAGCGTGCTGGTGGGCGACTTCCTGTATTCGCGCTCGTTCCAGATGATGGTGGGCGTCGGCAAGATGCGCGTGATGGAAATTCTTGCCGAAGCGACCAACATCATCTCCGAAGGCGAAGTCCTGCAGCTTCTCAACATGCACGATGCGGACGTGGACGAGGCGCGCTACATGCAGGTGATCCGCTACAAGACGGCGAAGCTCTTCGAAGCGGCGGCGCAACTGGGCGCCGTGCTGTCGGGTGCCGACGGGAAGATCGAAGAGGCTGCCGCCGAGTACGGCCGACACATCGGTACCGCCTTCCAGATCATGGACGACTGGCTCGACTACACAGGCACGGCCGAGTCGATGGGCAAGAACGCAGGCGACGACCTGCGCGAAGGCAAGCCCACCCTGCCGCTGATCTGGCTCATCGAGCATGGCACACCGGCCGAGTCGGCGCTCGCGCGCGAAGCCATCGAGCAAGGCGGAACGGACCGCTTCGAGGACATCTTCGCCGCCATCACGCGCTCCGGCGCGCTCGACCACACGCTCGAATGCGCCAAAGAAGAGGCTCGCGCGGCCGCAGCGGCAATTTCTTCGTTCCCGGATTCCATTTACAAAGAAAGCCTGCTAGAATTATGTTCTTACTCGACGACGCGTCAGTCTTGAACAAGACCGAAACATCGCGAGAGTCTAATTCGGGGTGTAGCTTAGCCTGGTAGAGCGCTACGTTCGGGACGTAGAGGCCGGAGGTTCGAATCCTCTCACCCCGACCAGAATTGCTGAAAAAACCGCGCATCATTGCGCGGTTTTTTTTCGCCCGCGATTACCGGTCTGGGCACCGCAGCGGCCGCGCTCAGCCATCCGGCCAGGCTGGAAGCGCCATCCCCCTCTGATATAGTTTTCCCATCCTATTTCCTCCCCCCTCTCGACGCGTGGAACAACTCCCTTTATGGGCGCAGATAGGCGCGGTTTTCCTGCTGCTCATCTGCTCCAGTTTCTTCTCCATCTCCGAGACGGCGATGATGGCCATCAACCGTCATCGCCTCAAACACCTGGCAAGCCGGGGCGCGCTCGGCGCAAAAGTCACCCAAGGGCTGCTGGCGCGTACCGACCTGCTGCTCTCGGTTATCCTTATTGGCAACAATCTGTTCAACACCATCATTCCGGTGCTCACCACGTCGATCGCGCTGCATACGTTCGGCCATGACAACGTGGTGCTCTCCATCGCGACCGGCATCGTTGCGTTCCTTATCATCGTGTTTGCCGAGATCACGCCCAAGATCGTGGGCGCCACCTATCCCGAGAAGATCGCGCTACCCGCCAGTCTGCTCATCGCTCCGTTGATGCGCATCACGAAACCGGTGGTCTGGTTGGTGAATCTGTTCGCCAACAGTCTGCTCAGGCTGCTGCACATCAATACCAAAGGCGCGCGCGAGCAGCGCCTGTCCACGGAAGAGCTGCGCACCATCGTGCTCGAATCCGGCAGTTTCATGCCCACCAAGCACCGCAGCATCCTGCTGAACCTCTTCGATCTGGAGAACATCACCGTCGACGACGTCATGATCCCGCGCCGCCGGATCGAGGCACTCGACTTCGAAGCACCGCTCGAAGACATCCTTCACCAACTCGAAACCTGCTATCACAACAAGCTGGTCGTCTATCAGGGTGACATCGACCGTGTGTTGGGCATCCTGCACGTGCGCAAAACGCTGGCGGCGCTGCACAACCAGGAACTGGAGCGCGAGACACTGCGCGAATTGCTCGCGGAACCCTACTTCGTCCCGACCGGCACGCCCGTGTTCCAGCAACTCCAATACTTCCAGGAGTCGCGGCAGCGTACGGCGCTCGTCGTCAACGAATACGGGGAACTTCAAGGACTCGTCACGCCGGAAGACATCATCGAGGAACTGATCGGGGAGTTCACCACGTCCATGCCGCGTAGCGGCTCAGGACGCGGAGGATGGAACGAGGAAGGCGAATGCATCGTGTCGGGCAGCATGCCGCTGCGCGAGCTGAATCGCTGGCTCCAGATTTCGTTGCCAACGGATGGCCCCAAGACCCTCAACGGCCTGATCCTCGAAATTCTCGAGGAAATTCCGGACGGTGACGTCTGCGTGCAGATCGGCGACGTGAAACTCGAAGTGATGCGCAGCGACGATCAGGCTATCCGCACCGTGAAGCTGTTCAGACCCGGCGCAAAAGGCCGTATGAAAGGCGGCACCAAAAGCAGCAAGACCATGCAGACATCGCAGCGTTAGCCATCTGGACGAATGCCAGACCAACCGCCGATGACCGATGATGAGCCGTCATCTTCCGCAGGCGGCGCAGTGCCGGTTTTCGATGTCTCCTTCGAAGTCTCCTTTCACGCAGCACCCAGAGCATTCCCCGCTATACGCGTCGACATCGCCAGCCGACGGCCGTCTGGCCCCGGCTGCCGCGGCGAGCAGCAACGCCGCAGGCACCGCGGGCACTCGAACCGCGGCAGTCACCACCGCAGCGAGCCCGCCGCCTCGCGCTCGTCCGGCCGATACGCTCGCCGCCGTGCGCGACACCGATAACACGCCCGCTGTCCGACTGCTCGCCGACACGCTCGAACAAGCTGCGCAACGCAACGCGTCCGATGTGCACATCGAGCCCTTCGAGCACGGCTGGCGCGTGAGACTGCGCATCGACGGCGTGCTTCACGAACTCGCGCGACCGCCTGCTCATCTGCGCGATCCGTTCGTTACGCGAGTGAAGGTGCTCGCACGAATGGATATCGCGGAACGGCGTGTGCCGCAGGACGGACGACTACGTCTTGCGCTCACAGGTGAGCGCAACGAAGACTATCGCGTCAATTCGTTGCCCACGCTCTTTGGCGAAAAGCTCGTACTGCGTCGGCTGGATGCGCTTCCTGCCGATCTGTCGCTCGCGTCGCTGGGGCTCGCGCAGGCACAGCAGCGCACCGTCGAAACCGCGATCCGCTCACCGCATGGTCTCGTGCTCGTGACCGGTCCCACCGGCAGCGGCAAGACGCTCTCGCTGTACTGTTTTCTGCAGATGCTCAACACGGAGTCGCGCAACGTGTGCTCGGTGGAAGATCCCGCTGAAATTCAGCTCGCCGGCATCAACCAGGTCAGCATTCGGGAGAAGGCGGGGCTCACGTTCGCGGTGGCGCTGCGCGCGTTTCTGCGCCAGGATCCGGACGTCATCATGATCGGCGAAATTCGCGACGAGGAAACAGCCGACGTGGCGGTGAAGGCGGCCCAGACCGGCCACCTTGTCCTCTCGACGCTGCACACGAACGACGCGCCGGCCGCCATCGGCCGCATGATCGACATCGGCGTGGCGCCTTATAACCTCGCGGCGGCATTGCGCATGGTGACTGCGCAGCGGCTCGTGCGGCGGCTGTGCACCACGTGTCGCAGGCCGTCCGACGATTTGGCGGCGTGGCGGGCGGTGGCCGGTGACGAGGCAGATCGCGGCTTGCCCTACTCGCCCCGCGGATGTGGTGCGTGCCACGGCATCGGTTATCGCGGGCGACTCGGCGTACACGAGGTGATGCCCGTGTCGGATGCCATGCGCGAACTCATCGTTCGACGTGCGGGGAGCCACGAAATTGCGCGACAAGCTCGCGCCGAACGCGTCACTAGCCTGCGTGAAGCCGCACTCGCACGAGTCTGCGACGGCACCACGAGTCTCGACGAAGCACTCGCCGCCACGGAGGCAGCGTGAACGTCCAACACGCCGAAACGAACGCTGCTGTTCACGACCTGCGCTTTGCATGGCGCGGCATGGACGCCTCCGGTATGCCAAGGCGCGGTTTGCTCGTTGCGGCGAATGCCGCACAGGCCCGCGAAGCGCTCAAGCGAGACAACGTCTTCGCACTCGAACTCGTCGTGCGCGGCACGGCACCGCGGCCCAAAGCGGCCCACTCGGACGTCTCGTTGTTCACGCGGCAACTCGCCAGCCTCTTGCGCGCAGGACTGCCGCTCGCGCCGGCACTGAATCTGCTCGCACAGGCAGACGGTCCGCGCGGCATGCCGCGCATCGCTGCGACGCTGTCACGCGACATCGCCGCGGGCATCGCATTTTCTGCGGCTCTGGGCCGTCATCCTGCGCAGTTCGGCCCGCTCTACTGCCAACTGGTTGCCGTAGGAGAAGCCTCAGGCGCGCTGCCGGCCGTGCTCGCCCGGATTGCGGACGATCGCGAACGCGCCGCCGCGCAACGCGCCAAGGTTCGCGCTGCGCTGACTTATCCCGTCGCCGTCCTCCTGTTCGCCGTTGCGATCACCGCGGCGCTGCTCATATGGGTCGTTCCCACGTTCAAGCAGATCTTCGATGGCTTTGGCGCCACCTTGCCTGCACCCACACGAACGGTACTCGCGCTCTCGAACGCTGCAGCGCGCTGGAGCGGTCCGTTCGTGACGCTGATCATCGCGGGCTGCCTGGCGCTACGCTGGCTCTTGCGCCGTTCCGACACGGCACGTGTCCGCTTCGGACGATTCGCGCTCGGTGTCCCGATTGCCGGCCCACTGTTGAAGACGCTCTGTGCGGCACGCTGGAGCCGCGCGCTCGGAACGCTCCTCGCGGCCGGCACGCCACTCGCCGACGCATTCGCCTCGCTCTCGCATGCAAGCGGGAATGCATTCTTCGACGAGGCAAGTGCCGGCATCGCGAGCCGCCTTGCTCGTGGCGAGCGGCTCGCGGCAGCCATGCGTTCGGCGCAGTGCTTTCCGTCACACGTCGTGCAGCCGGTTGCCGTTGCGGAGGAATCAGGCGCGTTGGATGCCATGCTGCTCGACGTAGCCGCGCTCGCCGATCGTCAGGTCGACGAAAAGATCGCCACGCTGTCCAGCCTGTGCGAGCCGCTCGTCATCGTCGTGCTTGGGGCGCTCGTGGGAGGCCTCGTCATCGCCATGTATCTTCCCATCATTCAACTGGGCAACGTGGTGTAGCATCGCTGCCAGATTCCGTCATCCATCCATGCACGCTCTCTTTCCGTTCCTGTCCGATACCGCGCGAAGCGGCCTGGCCGGCGTCTCGGGACATCCGCCCAGCACGCTTGCGCTCGCTTTCGGTGCGTTGCCGCAGAGCGTGCAGTTCGGCTTCGCGATCGTCATCGGGCTCGTAATCGGCAGCTTCCTCAACGTCGTTGTGCACCGCGTTCCCATCATGCTGGACCGGACGTGGCGCGCCGAGGTCACCGATGCAACCGGCCAGCTCTTCCCCGACGATGGTCTGCCCGCACGCTACAACCTGTGGCTGCCGCGCAGCGCGTGCCCGCACTGCGGCCATGCGCTGCGCGCTTGGGAAAACATCCCGGTGCTCAGCTGGCTGCTGCTGCGCGGACGCTGCTCGAATTGCCAGATGCGCGTCAGCGTGCGTTACCCGCTCATCGAAGTCGCGAGCGCACTCTGCGCGGTAGCCGCCCTCGCCGCATTTGGCCCTGCCGGCAAAGCGCTGCTCGCCTTCGGCCTGTGCGCCACGCTGATCGCGGTGAGCGCCATCGATCTCGATCACCAACTGTTGCCCGACTCGATGACGCTGCCGCTACTGTGGGCCGGCCTCATCGTCAATCTGGGCAGCACGTTCGCGAATCTGCACGACGCCGTAATCGGCGCCATTGCGGGCTATCTCGCGCTTTGGTGCGTCTACTGGCTATTTCGGCTGGTGCGCGGCGTGGAGGGAATGGGCTACGGCGACTTCAAGCTACTGTCGGCCCTGGGTGCATGGCTCGGATGGACGGCGTTGCCGCAGATCGTCGTGATTGCCGCCGTTGCGGGCGCCATCGTCGGACTCGTGGCAACCTGGACAGGTCGCATGCGATTCGAAGAGCCCTTGCCGTTCGGCCCGTTTCTCGCGGCCGGGGGGCTCATCACCCTCTTTCTCGGCACGCCGTTTTATTTCGCACCGTTCTAACTTCGTATTTGGGAGCACGGTTCATGTTCTCCGTCGGGCTAACCGGAGGTATTGGAAGCGGCAAATCCACTGTCGCAGACTTGTTCGCGGCACGGGGCGTCCCGGTGGTCGATACGGATTTCATCGCTCATCGCATCACCGCGCCAGGTGGTCTGGCCATGCTGCCGATCGTCGCAGAGTTTGGTCCGTCCTTCGCGGCGCCGGATGGGTCACTCGACCGCGCTCGCATGCGCTCGCTCGTCTTCTCGGACGATTCCGCGCGCAAGCGGCTCGAAGCCATCACACATCCGCTCATTCGCGCTGAGGCGGACCGCGAACGACGCGAAGCACAGGGGCCGTATGTGATCGTTGTCGTCCCTCTGCTCGTGGAGTCGGGCGACTGGAAGACGCGCGTGGATCGCGTTCTCGTCGTGGACTGCCCGGTCGAAACGCAGGTCGAACGGGTCATGAAGCGAAACGGATTCACACGCGAGCAGGTGCTTGCGATCGTCGCGCGGCAGGCATCGCGCGAAGCCCGACTCGCTGCCGCAGACGACGTCGTCGTGAACGACGGCGCTTCTATCGTGGCACTGACCGCTCGCGTCGAAGCGTTGCACCGCCGGTATCTTGCTCTCGCCAGCGGACAGGAGCACACGCAGCGCCAGCCGTAGAGACGTGCAGACAAACGTCTGTCGAACACGTGCAGGAAGAAGGGCATCCGTGACAATACGGTGAACGAACCGCCGGCGGCTACGCAACCCGATCAACACACGCTTCGCGGGGCGCGTCACGGCGCCGCAAGGCTTGCCTCGCCATGAAAGTGCGCGATTGCGACGGTAGTCTCACGGCATTAGAATGTCCTGCAATCCTGTCACCGACCACGCCGAGGCGAGCGCGCTTGATTCTTTACGAGTATCCCTTCAACGAGCGAATCCGCACGCTGTTGCGCCTCGAGGATCTGTTCGAGCGCTTCACGTTCTTCCTCACCCAGGAAGACGCACGGGAGCATCACGTTGCGCTCACGACGCTGTTCGAAATATCGGAAGTCGCGGGCCGCGCCGATCTGAAGTCGGATCTGATGAAGGAACTCGAGCGTCAGCGTCAGACGCTGGCACCATTCCGCGGCAACCCCGGCATCGAACAAAACGCACTCGAAGCCGTGCTGGGCGAGATCGAGCAGACGCTCGCCGGGCTCGGCCAGATGCAAGGCAAAACTGGCCAGCATCTTGCAGACAACGAGTGGCTTGCAAGCATCCGTAGCCGCACGATCATTCCGGGCGGTACCTGCAAGTTCGATCTTCCGTCGTACTACGCCTGGCAGCAGTCGCACCCGGACCAGCGGCGTCAGGACATCGCGAAGTGGGTCACGCCGCTGCTGCCGCTGCGCGATGCCGCCGCCATTGTGCTGCGCCTCGCACGCGAATCGGGCCAGGCGTCCAAGGTGATGGCCATGCAGGGCAGCTACCAGCAAATGCTCTCGGGCCGCTCATATCAGCTCATGCAAGTGCGCGTGGCACCGGAATTGCGCGTCATTCCGGAAGCAAGCGCGAACAAGTACATGCTGTGGGTGCGCTTCATGGTGCAAGACGGTGACCTGCGGCCGCGCGCCGTCGACGTCGACGTACCGTTCCAGCTCACGTTGTGCAGCCTCTGAGCCACCTGGCGCATTTCACACGATTGTCGCGCCTCAGCCGTTGAACGAGGCATTGCGTTCCGGCAAGTGCCCGACGCGCACCGTGTCAAGACCCTCAGCACAATCGAACGAACGTCTAGCCGAATGACTGCCACTGTCGTGAAATGCCCGACTTGCGGAAAGGAAGTCCGCTGGGTACCTGAGAACCGTTACCGCCCGTTTTGCTCAGAGCGCTGCAAGCAGATCGATCTGGGTGCATGGGCCGCGGAAAAATACCGCATCGGCGGCAATGAAGAAGATACGCCGCCGGACGACACGCCGCCCATCGATACGCGGCCGCAGTAACCGCGTGCGGTGAACCGGTGCGGTAAGCCAGTCGCAAGGCGCGGCGCCTTACCGCGACCACGCCTCCATCACTCCGCCGCGAGCCACTCCAGCACGGGAATCGTCGCGGGCAAGAGCGGCGACACGTCAGCCGGCAGTGTCTGCCAGACGAACGCCTGACCTTCGCGCCCGTGCGGCTCCCCTTGCCATTCGGTGACCTTGCAGAAGTACAACCGCACGTAAGCATGCGGATAGTCGTGCTCGAGCGTGTGCCACCGATGACAGGCGGTCACCTCGATGCCGAGTTCCTCGTGAAGCTCTCTCGCGAGCGCGGCCTCCACCGATTCGCCCGCCTCCAGCTTGCCGCCCGGGAACTCCCAGTAGCCTTCGTACGGTTTGCCCGCCGGCCGCTGCGCCAGCAGGTACCGACCGTCCGGCTTCACAAGCACGCCAACGGCCACTTCGGTCACGGGTCGCTGCGCGCCCGTGTCCGCTGCTGCACTATTCGTCGCGCCCGTCATGCCGACGCCCTCCTGCCGGACCAGTCGCGAGCGAACTGCCATGCGACCCGCCCCGAGCGCGAGCCGCGCTCCAGTGCCCACACGAGCGCATCGCCGCGCGCCGCTTCGATTTCGGCGTCATCGCAGCCGAAATGCCGCAGCCAGTGGCCGACGATCGCGAGGTAGTCGTCCTGCTTGAACGGGTAGAAGCTGACCCACAGCCCGAAACGCTCCGACAGCGAGATCTTTTCCTCGACCACTTCGCCCGGGTGGATTTCGCCGTCCGGCATATGCCGGTACGTCTCGTTGTCGCTCATGTACTCCGGCAGCAGGTGGCGCCGGTTCGACGTCGCGTAGATCAGCACGTTGTCGGACTGCGCTGCCACCGAGCCGTCCAGCGCGACCTTGAGCGCCTTGTAGCCCGACTCGCCTTCCTCGAACGAGAGGTCGTCGCAGAACACGATGAAGCGCTCCGGACGCTGCGAAATGAGATCGACGATGTCGCCCAGGTCATGCAGGTCGTCCTTGTCGACCTCGATCAGGCGCAGGCCGTCCTTCGCGTGCGCGTTGAGGCAGGCCTTGATCAGCGACGACTTGCCGGTGCCGCGTGCGCCCGTCAGCAGCACGTTGTTCGCAGGCCGCCGATGAACAAACTGTCGCGTGTTCTGCTCGATCAGGTCCTTCTGGCGATCGATGTTCTGAAGATCGTCGAGCGCGATGGTGGAAATGGCGGTGACGGGCTGCAGAAAGCCACGCCCCTGGCGCTTGCGCCAACGAAACGCCACCGCGGCATTCCAGTCCACTTCCGGCGCGAGCGGCGGCAGCACCGCTTCCAGGCGGCCGAGCAAAGCCTCGGCGCGGGTCAGAAACTGTTCGAGCTTGTCCATGGCAAGGTGCGGGATCAGGAGCGATAGTCGGCGTTGATGCTCACGTAGTCGTGCGACAGGTCGCAGGTCCAGATAGTGGCCTGCGCGTCGCCGCGGCCTAGCCGCACACGCACCGCGATCTCGCTCTTCTTCATGACGCGCTGGCCGTCTTCCTCGCGGTAGTCGGGGTTGCGCCCGCCCGCGCGCGCAACGAGCACGTCGTCCAGATAGACCTCGACCTTGCCCACGTCGAGGTCTGCGATGCCGGCATAACCGATGGCGGCGAGAATGCGGCCAAGGTTCGGGTCCGACGCGTAGAACGCCGTTTTCACGAGCGGCGAATGGCCGATGGCGTAGGCGACCTGGCGGCACTCGCCCACATTCGCGCCCTGTTCCACCTGAACCGTGATGAACTTCGTCGCGCCTTCGCCGTCGCGCACGATGAGTTGCGCCAGCGTCTGCGCCATTTCGGTCACCGCGTCGCGCAGTGCGGCATACGCGGGCGATTCGGTCGACGTGATCGCGGGCAGGCTCGACTTGCCGGTGGCGATCAGGATGAACGAGTCATTCGTCGACGTATCGCCGTCGATCGTGATGCAGTTGAACGAGCGGTCCGCTGCGTGCTTCACGAGCGCGTCGAGTACGGGCTGCGCCACGGCGGCGTCGAAGGCGAGGAAGCCGAGCATGGTCGCCATGTTCGGCTTGATCATGCCGGCGCCCTTGCTGATGCCCGAGAGCGTCACGGTATGGCCGTCGATGGTGACCTGGCGCGAGGCCGCCTTCGGCAGCGTGTCCGTGGTCATGATGGCCTGCGCCGCGTCGTACCAGTGCGCCGGGCCCCGGTTTGCGAGTGCCTGCGGTAAACCGGCCTTCAGGCGGTCGATGGGCAACGGCTCCAGAATCACGCCGGTCGAGAACGGCAGCACCTGCTCAGGCGCAATACCCGCGAGACGCGCAAGCTCAGCGCACGTTTCGCGCGCGACAGCGAGCCCCGGCTCCCCCGTCCCGGCATTGGCGTTACCCGTGTTCACCACCAGCGCGCGAATGCCGCTGCCGCCTTCGCGCACGCGGGCGAGATGCTCGCGGCACACCGTCACGGGCGCGGCACAAAAGCGGTTCGACGTGAACACGCCCGCAACCGTGGCGCCTTCTTCGACGGAAATCACCAGCACATCCTTGCGGTTCGGTTTGCGGATGTTGGCCTCAGCCCAGCCGAGCGTCACGCCGGCGACGGGATGAAGTTGTGCGGGATCGATCGAGGGGAAATTGACAGCCATGGTGGCGACCTGTCGGAGAGGCAATGCCGGCGGCAAGACGTGGCGGGTGAGCCGGCATCGTAGGGTCAAAAAAGGCCCGGACGAAGTCCAGGCCGCCGGAGTCTCAACGGCACAGCGCGCCATGAGACGAAACGGCGCGCCACACAGGACGCGCCGCATTCGCCATCAGCCGAGCTTGCCGTGGCACTGCTTGTACTTCTTGCCGCTGCCGCACGGGCAGGGATCGTTGCGGCCCACCTTGGCGACGGCGGGCGCGGCCTTCGGCACGGGGTTGTCCTGCGCCGTGCCGTATTGCATGGCGTGATCGACCATCGATGCTGCGGCATCCGCCGCGGCCGGTGCCGCGGAGGCCGCGACAGCAGCCGCTTCGGCGAATTCGGCATGCCGGAACTCGACGTTTTCGAGATGGCTGCTGCCTTCCTCTTCGTACTGTTCCGCCGCCTGCTCGAGCTGCTCCGGTGTCTGGATCTGGACGTTCATCACGATCCGCGTCACTTCGTGCTTGACCGCGTCGAGCATGGCCGCGAAGAGTTCGAACGCCTCGCGCTTGTATTCCTGCTTCGGATTCTTCTGCGCATAGCCCCGCAGGTGGATGCCCTGACGCAGGTGATCGAGCGCCGCGAGGTGCTCGCGCCAGTGACGGTCGAGCGTCTGCAGCATGATCGAACGCTCGAACGCGCTGAACGATTCGCGGCCCACGAGCGCGACCTTGTGCTCGTACGTTTCGTCCGCGGCGGCGAGCACGGCTTCGAGAATTTCGTCTGCGTCGATCGACTGCGATTCGTTGATCATCTCCTGAATCGCGAGGTCGAGCTGCCAGTCGTTGCGCAGCGCTTCTTCCAGCTCGGGCACGTCCCATTGCTCTTCGATGCTGCCTTGCGGAACGAACTGCCGGACGAGATCCGTGACCACGCCGTGGCGCATCGCGCCGATCGTTTCGGTGATGTCCTGCGCTTCGAGCAACTCGTTGCGCTGCTGGTAGATCACCTTGCGCTGGTCGTTGGAGACGTCGTCGTATTCGAGCAGCTGTTTGCGGATATCGAAGTTGCGCGCTTCGACCTTGCGCTGCGCCGACTCGATGGAACGCGTGACGATGCCGGCCTCGATCGCCTCGCCTTCCGGCATCTTGAGGCGGTCCATGATGGCGCGCACGCGGTCGCCTGCGAAAATGCGCAGCAGCGGGTCGTCGAGCGACAGATAGAAGCGCGACGAGCCCGGATCGCCCTGACGGCCGGCGCGTCCGCGCAGTTGGTTGTCGATACGGCGCGACTCGTGACGCTCGGTGCCGATGATGTGCAGACCGCCCGCCGCCTTCACCTGGTCGTGCAGCGCCTGCCATTCGTCGTGCAGCTGCTGGATGCGGCGCGCTTTTTCGTCGGCCGGAATCGACTCGTCGGCTTCGAGGAACGTCGCCTGCTTTTCGGCATTGCCGCCCAGCACGATGTCGGTACCGCGGCCGGCCATGTTGGTGGCGATCGTGATGCGCTTCGGGCGCCCGGCTTCCGCGACAATCGCTGCCTCGCGCGCGTGCTGCTTGGCGTTCAGCACTTCGTGCGGCAGACCTGCCTTCTGCAGCAGGTTCGACAGCAGCTCCGAATTCTCGATCGACGTCGTACCGACCAGCACCGGCTGGCCGCGCTCGTAGCAATCGCGGATATCGCGAATGACCGCGTCGTAGCGCTCTTTCGCGGTCTTGTAGATCTGATCCTGGAGGTCGATCCGCTTCGGCGGCCGGTTGGTCGGGATCACGACCGTCTCGAGGCCGTAGATCTCGTTGAATTCGTACGCTTCGGTATCCGCGGTACCGGTCATGCCCGAAAGCTTCGAGTACATGCGGAAGTAGTTCTGGAACGTGATCGAGGCGAGCGTCTGGTTCTCGCTCTGGATCTTCACGTGCTCCTTGGCTTCCACGGCCTGGTGCAGGCCGTCGGACCAGCGGCGGCCCTGCATCAGGCGGCCCGTGAATTCGTCGACGATGATCACTTCGCCGTTCTGCACGACGTAGTGCTGGTCCCGATAGAACAGCGTATGTGCACGCAGTGCCGCGTACACGTGGTGCATCAACGTGATGTTCTGCGGCGCGTAAAGGCTCTCGCCCTCGCCGATGAGGCCCCACTCGGCGAGCAGGCGTTCCGCCTTCTCGTGGCCCGACTCGGTGAGGAACACCTGGCGCGCCTTCTCGTCGAGCGTGTAGTCGCCCGGCTTCTCCACGCCCGTGCCGTCCGCGCGCTCTTCGCCGATCTGCCGCTCGAGCAACGGCGGCAGCGCGTTCATGCGCACGTAGAGATCGGTATGGTCTTCGGCCTGGCCCGAGATGATGAGCGGCGTACGCGCTTCATCGATCAGGATGGAGTCCACCTCGTCGACGATGGCGAAGTTGAGCGGCCGCTGCACGCGCGCTTCGGTCTCGTAGACCATGTTGTCGCGCAGGTAGTCGAAGCCGAACTCGTTGTTGGTGCCGTAGGTGATGTCCGCCGCGTAGGCTTCCTGCTTGAGCGCGTGATCCATCTGCGACAGGTTCACGCCCACGGAAAGCCCGAGGAAGTTGTAGAGCCGGCCCATCCACTCGGCGTCGCGCTGGGCGAGGTAGTCGTTCACCGTGACCACGTGCACGCCGCGCCCCGACAACGCGTTCAGATAAGCGGCCAGCGTAGCGACGAGCGTCTTGCCTTCGCCGGTGCGCATTTCGGCGATCTTGCCGTAATGCAGCACCATGCCGCCAATCAACTGCACATCGAAGTGGCGCATCTTGAGCACGCGGCGGCTCGCCTCGCGGCACACCGCGAAGGCTTCGGGCAGCAGTTGATCGAGCGACTCGCCGTTCGCGACGCGCTGACGGAATTCGTCCGTCTTCGCGCGCAGCTGCTCATCGGTCAATTGCTCGATTTTCGATTCGAGCGCATTGATGGCCGCGACGGTCTTTTGATATTGCTTGATCAGACGCTGGTTGCGGCTGCCAAAAATCTTCTGTAGGAAACCGTTGATCATCGGATCGGTTCTGCGTCGCGGCTTTCGGCCGGGCATGCTTGCCAGATGCACCCGGAGCGGAAGGACCTCGGCGGCATAAGTCCAGTAGTGAATTCGAATCGGGCATTTTAGCACGCGCCCCTGTCTGCGCCTGTGTCAGGCGTGGGTCGCGAAGCCGCGCGTATTCTGCTCGTGCAGGTCGCCGCAAAGGCTTGTCGGACAACGCCTGCAAGGCCGATGGCACGCTACAATCCAGGCATCCGAAAGTACACCGCCTGACGCACGCCGGAACGTTCCGGTGCCCGCGTTGGTCTGCCTTATACGCCGCCCCCAGAGAAGGACATGAGCCGCTTTTCGCCGTTTTCAAGGCCCTCCGGCCCGCGCCTGCCGCAGCCCGTGGCTGAAGTATTGAGCCGCACGGACGCGTTCGCGCCGCTGCGCGCAGGCGTGGAGCAGATCGCGGCCATGGAGCGGGATCTGTCCCGGCTATTGCCGGAGTATCTTGCGGCGAGCGTCGAACCCGGTTTCATCAAGGACGGCGTACTGGTCCTGTTCGCCGCGCACAACGCACTGGCGGCACGGCTGCGGCACCTGGAGCCCCGGCTCCTGACCGACCTTCAGCAGCGGGGATGGGCAGTGGAGTCGCTGCGCATCCGCGTGCGGCCCCAGGCCATGAAGGCGCCGCCACCCGTCAAAGAGGCGCGCATGACGCCTGCCGGCGCCGCGGCGCTGCAGGAACTGAGTCAGGCGCTGAGTCCGTCGCCATTGCAGACCGCGCTGGCCAGAATGGCCGCGCGGCATTTGAAGAAGTAGGGAAAAGACTTGCCCGGGAACGGGCGAAAGGAAGCTGCGGGTGTCAGGAAGACGCGTCAGGCGAACGCCGTCTGGACGTCGTAGCCGAAACCGCGCGGCGCCTTCTGCGTGTCTTCGAACGTGACGATTTCGTAGGCGTCTTCGTGAGCCAGCAACTCGCGCAGCAGCGCGTTGTTGAGACCGTGCCCCGACTTGTAGGCCGTGTACGAAGCGAGCAGCGGATGACCGACCACATACAGGTCGCCGATCGCATCGAGCATCTTGTGTTTGACGAACTCGTCGTCGTAACGCAGCCCGTCATTGTTCAGAATGCGGTACTCGTCGAGCACGATGGCGTTGTCCATGCTGCCGCCGCGCGCGAGGCCCAGTTCGCGCATCATTTCCACTTCGTGAGCAAAACCGAACGTGCGGGCACGCGCGATTTCGCGGACATACGAGGTGGTGGCGAAATCGACTTCGAGCGCCTGGCCGGTCTTGTCGACGGCCGGATGGCGAAAGTCGATGGTGAACTTGAGCTTAAAGCCGAAATACGGATCGAGCCGCGCGAACTTGTCGCCGTCGCGAATTTCAACCGGCTTCTTGACCTTGATGAATTTCTTCAGCGCAGGCTGTTCCTCGATGCCCGCCGACTGGATCAGGAACACGAACGACGCCGCGCTACCGTCCATGATCGGGATTTCTTCAGCCGTGACGTCGACGTAGAGGTTGTCGATGCCAAGGCCCGCACACGCCGACATCAAATGCTCCACCGTGGAGACGCGCGCGCCATCCTTTTGCAGAACCGAAGCCAGACGGGTGTCGCCGATCGCCATGGCGGAAGCGGGAATGTCCACCGGCGTGGGCAGATCCACGCGCGAAAAGACAATGCCCGTGTCCGGCGCCGCGGGACGGAGCGTCAGGTCGACCTTGCGGCCCGAGTGCAGGCCGATGCCGACGGTCTTGACGATCGATTTGATGGTGCGCTGCTTCAACATAGTGATCTTATTTTCGATTGAAAATCCCAATCGCGGATTTTAATTCATAGCGGCGATTATACTCCAAACCGTCTGACCCGTCGTTTCACACGCCGTGACAATCTGTTTCCCGCTATTACGCTCGACAAAGCGTGACGGGCCGACGACCGAAACGGAGGCGTTTCCGGCCATCGGCCCGCGTTACAGCCCGTCACATCCACGCGGCACAAGCGTTGGCGGCGCACAACGGCCACCACCACGCGCCTTTGCCGGACGCGGCTGCGGCTAGCTCAACGTGGCGAGAATGCTCGCGGCGTCGCTGACTTCGAACTTGCCGGGTGCTTCGACGTTGAGCGTCTTGACCACGCCGTCGTCGACCACCATCGCATAGCGCTGGGAACGGATTCCCATGCCCTGTGCCGACAAATCCTGATCCAGACCGAGCGCTCGGGTGAAAACGGCGCTGCCGTCCGCGATCATGCGCACCTTGCCCGCGGTGTGCTGATCGCGTCCCCACGCGCCCATCACGAACGCATCGTTGACCGACACGCACCAGATTTCCTCGATACCGGCCGCGCGCAGCGCGTCGACCTTCTCCACGTAACCCGGCACGTGCTTCGCCGAGCAGGTCGGCGTGAACGCGCCTGGCAATCCGAAGATCACCACGCGCTTCGCACGCGTTGCTTCCCGCACGTCGAAGCTGTTCGGCCCGATCGTGCAGCCCTCGCGCGCATCTTCGACAAACTCGAAGAGCGTCGCATCGGGCAGCCTTTCACCCACCTTGATCATCGCTCGTCCTTCACATCGATGCGCTGCATTCCGTCACGCTCATAACACGCTTTCGGCGGCACGGCGCTTTGCCTCACGAATGTCGCGCGATCGCCTGATCGTCACCGATTCACGCAGTCGCGCCTGCCCTCGTCCCTCGCAAAAGCGCAGGAGACGGCAACGCACCGCGCGTCCAGGCGGAACGCGGCCTTCGTGTGGCGGTTTACCGCCACGCCGGCGTGCCGTCAGCAATCACGGCGCGATACTACCGCGCCGCGGCTGAACGTGCTCGCGGGCGTGTCAGTCCGCCTGCTTGCGCAGGAACGCCGGGATGTCGTACGTATCGACGCCCTTCTCCTGCAGCGCCTGCACGTGCGAAGCCGCGGTGTCGCGCGACGTGCGCCAGACCGCCGGCGTGTCGAGCGCGCCGTAGTCCGCCATGTTGCCTTGCTGCGGAGCGTACGAGTGCTGCACGGCGGCGACCGGCTGGTTGTCCGTGCCGGTGCGCAGCAGCGTCATCGGTGCGGATTGCTGCTTCTTGCTTGCGCGGCCAAGGCCCGTGGCCACCACCGTGACGCGCAGCGCGTCGCCCATTGCGTCGTCGTAGACAGCACCGAAGATCACCGTGGCGTCGTCCGCCGCGTAGCTCTTGATGGTGTTCATCACTTCGCGCGTTTCGGACAGACGCAGCGAACGGCTCGACGTGATGTTGACCAGCACGCCGCGCGCGCCCGACAGATCCACGCCTTCCAGCAGCGGGCTCGCCACGGCCTGCTCGGCCGCAAGGCGCGCGCGATCGACGCCGGCCACCGTGGCCGTGCCCATCATCGCCTTGCCCTGCTCGCCCATCACCGTCTTCACGTCTTCGAAGTCGACGTTCACGAGACCATCGACATTGATGATTTCGGCAATGCCGGCCACCGCGTTGTTCAGAACGTCGTCCGCGCACTGGAAGCACTTGTCCATCTCGGCGTCATCGCCCATCACCTCGAACAGCTTGTCGTTCAGGACGACGATCAGCGAGTCGACGTGATCCTCCAGTTGCTGCGAACCTGCTTCTGCCACACGCATGCGCTTGCCGCCTTCGAATTCGAACGGCTTGCTCACCACGCCCACGGTCAGAATGCCCATCTCTTTCGCGATCTGTGCGACCACGGGTGCCGCGCCCGTGCCGGTGCCACCGCCCATGCCGGCCGTGATGAACACCATGTGTGCGCCGCGCAGCGCGTCGGCAATCCGCTCGCGTGCTTCTTCGGCTGCCGCGCGGCCCATCTCCGGCTTCGCACCGGCGCCGAGACCGGTCATGCCAAGCTGGATCACGGACGGCGCACGCGAGCGCGACAGCGCCTGGGCGTCCGTGTTCATCACGATGAAGTCGACGCCTTGCACGCCGCGGTTAATCATGTGCTGCACGGCGTTGCCGCCAGCGCCACCAACACCCACCACCTTGATGATGGTGCCGTTGGTTTCCGTTTCCAGCATCTGGAATTCCATGTTGCCTCCGTCAAGAAAAAAATGCTGCCACTCGGCCGTTATCCGGCAGGAGATCGGGCAACCTCCTGTCGCGCGCCGGCCGCCGGCACCAGCGCGTATTTCTGAAACCTTTGCCTCGCCCCTTCGCTTCAGAAGTTGCCGAGGAACCAATCCTTCATGCGCGTGAACACCTGGCTCATCGAGCCCGACTGCACCGCCACCTTGCGCCCGCGCATACGTTGCGCGCGCCCTTCCACGAGCAGGCCCATCGCCGTCGAGTAGCGCGGATTGCGCACCACGTCCGCCAGACCGCCCGCGTACTCCGGCACGCCGATGCGCACGGGCTTGAGGAATATGTCCTCGCCCAGCTCGACCATGCCCGGCATCATGGCGGCGCCGCCCGTCAGCACGACGCCCGAGCTCAGCAGTTCTTCGTAGCCGGATTCACGCACCACCTGCTGCACGAGCGAAAAGAGTTCTTCTACGCGCGGCTCGATCACGGCCGCCAGCGCCTGGCGCGACAGCGTGCGCGGACCGCGCTCGCCCAACCCAGGCACTTCGATCATTTCGTCGGGATCGGCCAGCGCCTGCTTCGCGATCCCGTAGCTCACCTTGATGTCCTCGGCGTCGGGCGTGGGCGTTCTCAATGCCATGGCGATGTCGCTCGTCACCTGGTCGCCCGCAATCGGAATCACCGCGGTGTGACGAATCGCGCCTTCGCTGAAGATCGCGATGTCGGTCGTGCCGCCGCCCACATCCACGAGCACCACGCCCAGTTCCTTCTCGTCTTCCGTCAGCACCGCGAGCGACGACGCGAGCGGCTGCAGGATCAGGTCGTTCACTTCGAGCCCGCAGCGGCGCACGCACTTCACGATGTTCTGCGCCGCGCTCACCGCGCCCGTCACGATGTGCACCTTCACCTCGAGGCGAATGCCGCTCATGCCGATCGGCTCGCGCACGTCCTCCTGACCGTCGATGATGAATTCCTGCGTGAGGATGTGCAGCACCTGCTGGTCGGTCGGAATGTTGATCGCCTTCGCGGTTTCGATCACGCGCGCCACGTCGGCCTGCGTGACCTCCTTCTCCTTGATCGCCACCATGCCGCTCGAGTTGAAGCTGCGGATGTGGCTGCCCGCAATGCCGGTGAAGACGTTCGTGATCTTGCAGTCGGCCATCAGCTCCGCTTCCTCGAGCGCTCGCTGAATAGACTGCACAGTGGCCTCGATGTTCACCACGACGCCCTTTTTGAGCCCTTTCGATTCGCTCTGCCCAAGGCCGATCACCTCGTAGTGGCCTTCGCCCTTCAGCTCGGCAACGACGGCCACCACCTTCGACGTCCCGATGTCGAGGGCGACCAGCAGATCCTTGTAGTCTTTACTCATAGCGTGCTCGTTGCGTGTGATGTCCTGTTACTTCTTGCCCTTGACGGGTTCGCTGATGAAACGCATGCCCGCTGCACGAATCGCGAAACCGTTCGGATAGCGCAAGTCCGCATACTCGATATCCTTCCCCCAGCGTTGCGTCACCGCCTGCCATGCGGCCGTGAGGCGCCGCGTGCGATCTGCGAGCGTGTCGCTGTTGCGCTCGCGGCCCAGTTCCACCTGCATGCCGTTCGACAGCTTCACCGTCCACGCGTAGCGCGGCGAGAGCGTCACGTCTTCCGGCGTCGCGCCGATGGGCGCAAACCACTTCTGGAAATCGTGATAGCGCGCCACGACTTCCTGCGCGGTGCCGTCCGGTCCGTCGAAGGACGGCAGGTCCTGATCCAGCTCGCCCTGGTTCGCGGTGAAGAGTTCGCCGTCCACACTCACGAGCTGATCGCTGCCCCACGTTCCCAGCGGTTTGTACGCCTCCAGCGTGACAGCCAGCGCATTCGGCCAGACGCGCCGCACGCTCGCGTGACGCACCCACGGCATCTGCTCGAACGCCTGGCGCGCCGCGTCCAGATCCACGGTGAAGAAGTTGCCTTTCAGCTTGCCGACCACACTCGCCCGCACCGTGGGCGCGTTGATGTGCTCGGTGTCGCCGTCGATACGGATTTCGCGCAACGTGAAGCTCGGGCGCTGGACCAGCCACAGCCCTCCCGCCAGGACGAGCGCCACCACGAACAGCACGTGCAGCGCGCTGGTGGCGAGGTTGAGCTGGCGAACGTTGTTCCACATGTGCGATGTTGCTTTGTCTGCGTCAAATGTCTGTTGTGCCTGCGCTCGCGGCTCACAGCGTGAGCGAGAGCACCTTCACCACGAGTTCCTGATAGCTGATACCCACCGCGCGCGCCGCCTTCGGCGGCAGCGAGTGATCGGTCATGCCCGGCGCCGTGTTCACTTCGAGAAAGTACGGATTGCCCGCGCCGTCCATCATGAAATCGGCGCGGCCCCAGTCGGTGCAGCCCAGCACATCGAATGCACGGCGCGCGAGCACCTTCAGGCGCGATTCCAGTTCGGGCGCGAGCCCGCACGGAATCAGATACTGCGTCGTGTCGAGGATGTACTTCGCGTCGTAGTCGTAAAACTCGCCCGCCGGCACGATATGAATGACCGGCAGATCCAGATCGCCCGCGATGCAGGCGGTGTACTCGCCGCCGCCCTCGATGCTCTTCTCCACCAGCACGATCTTGTCGTGCTTCGCGGCTTCGGCGATGGCGGCCGGCAGCGCGTCGGCCGTCTTCACCTTGATCACGGCGACGCTCGAACCCTCGCTCGCCGGCTTCACGAAGAGCGGCAGACCGAGCTTCGCGACGATGGTCGCGGCGCGCGCGGCGTAGTCGTCGCCGCGCATCACGGCTTCAAAAGGCGGCGTGGGAATGCCGAGCTGCTGCCACACGAGCTTCGCACGGAACTTGTCGAGACCGAGCGCCGAACCCAGCACGCCGCTACCCGTGTAGCGGATGCCGTAGAAGTCGAGCGCGCCCTGGATCTGGCCGTTTTCGCCGTAGCCGCCATGCAGCGCGTTAAAGGCGCGCACGAAGCCTTCGTCCTTCAGTGCCGAAAGCGGCCGCTCGGACGGATCGAACGGATGCGCGTCGATGCCCGCGGCACGCAAGCCTTCCAGCACGAGGCGGCCCGAATTGAGCGACACCTCGCGCTCGGCGGACACGCCGCCAAGCAGCACTGCCACCTTGCCGAACTGTTTCGGATCGATACTGCTCGTCATTTCACACCTTCCGTTGACTGGGCAAGCCGCCCCGGCACGCCGCCAATCGAGCCCGCGCCCATCGTGATCACTACGTCGCCGTCGCGCACCAGCGCCGCGAGTGCCTCCGGCACTTCGTCGACCGTCTCCACGAACACCGGCTCCACCTTGCCCGCCACGCGGATGGCACGCGCGAGCGCGCGGCCGTCGGCAGCCACGATGGGCGCCTCGCCGGCTGCGTAAACATCGGTGATCACCAGTGCGTCGACAGTGGACAGCACCCTGACGAAATCTTCGAAGCAGTCGCGCGTGCGCGTGAAGCGGTGCGGCTGGAACGCGAGCACAAGACGCCGCTCGGGAAACGCGCCGCGCGCGGCCGCGATGGTCGCGGCCATCTCCACCGGGTGATGGCCGTAGTCGTCGATCAGCGTGTACGTGCCGCCCGCGGCCACCGGCACTTCGCCGTAGCGCTGGAAGCGCCGCCCGACGCCGTTGAACTCGGCGAGCGCACGCTGGATATCGGCATCCGCGACTTCGAGTTCAGTCGCAATCGCGATGGCCGCGAGCGCGTTCTGCACGTTGTGCGTGCCGGGCAGGTTCAGCACGATGTCGAGCGGCGCCGCGTCTTCGCGCATCGCAGTGAAATGCATGCGCCCTTCGTGCGCGACGACGTTCACCGCGCGCACCTGCGCGTCCGCCGAGAAACCATAGCGAATGATCGGCTTCGAGACGAACGGCAAGATCTCTTTCACGTTCGGGTCGTCCACGCACAGCACCGCGATGCCGTAGAACGGCAGCCGGTGCGTGAACTCGATGAACGCCTGCTTGAGCCGCGCGAAGTCGTGGCCGTAGGTGTCCATGTGGTCGGCGTCGATGTTCGTGATGACCTCGATCACCGGAAAGAGGTTCAGGAACGACGCGTCCGATTCGTCCGCTTCCGCAACGATGAAGTCGCCCGTGCCGAGCCGCGCGTTCGCACCGGCGCTGATCAGCCGGCCGCCGATCACGAACGTGGGATCGAGTCCGCCCGCTGCAAGCACGCTCGCCACGAGTGAGGTGGTCGTGGTCTTGCCGTGCGTGCCGGCAATCGCGATGCCCTGCTTCAACCGCATCAGCTCCGCGAGCATCACGGCGCGCGGCACGATGGGAATGTGGCGGTGACGCGCGGCGAGCACCTCGGGGTTGTCGTTGCGCACGGCGCTCGACACCACCACGGCGTTCGCGCCTTCGATGTTCTCTGCGTCGTGGCCAATCGCGATGCGTGCGCCGAGTGCGGCGAGCCGGTCCGTCACCGCGTTGCGGGCGAGGTCCGAGCCGCTCACCTGGTAGCCGAGGTTGACGAGCACTTCCGCGATGCCGCTCATCCCCGCGCCGCCGATGCCGACGAAATGAATGTGTTTGACGATGTGTTTCATTGCTTTCCTTCTGGGCTCGCGCCCGCCACGGTCGCGCAGATGCGTGCGACCTGATCGGTGGCATCTGGTTTCGCGAGCGAGCGCGAACGCTCCGCCATCTGCGCGAGACTCTCGCGGGTCTGGCTGCGCAACCAGTCGGCGAGCTTTTCCGCCGACAGGTCGCGTTGTTGCACGACGAGCGCCGCGCCTTGATCGGCGAGGAACGCTGCGTTGGTGGTCTGGTGATCGTCCACGGCGAACGGGAACGGCACGAACAGGGCCGCGACGCCGGCCGCCGCAATCTCAGCGACCGTCATGGCGCCCGAGCGGCAGACCACGAGATCGGCGTTCGCGTAGGCGTTCGCCATGTCGTCGATGAACGGCACGAGTTGCACGCCGCCATCGGACAAAGAATCGGCCGAAGAATCTGTCGACGCTGTCGGTACAAGGCCCGCCGCGGCGTAATTCGCGCGCAACGCCTCGATGTGCTTCGCGCCCGCCTGGTGAACGACCTGCGGACGCTCGCCGGCCGCCAGCAGCGCCAGCGCGCGCGGCACAACTTCGTTGAGCGCCGCGGCGCCGAGGCTGCCGCCCACCACGAGCAGCCGCAGCGGACCGCTGCGAGCCGCATAGCGCGCGCCGGGCTCGGGCAGACGCGCAAGCTCTTCGCGAATCGGATTGCCGGTCCATTCGGCGTGCGGCAATGCATTCGGAAAGGCTACGAGCACACGCCTCGCAAGTTTCGCGAGCACCTTGTTCGCGAGCCCTGCAATCGAGTTCTGTTCGTGCAACACGAGCGGCCTCCCCGACAGCGCCGTCATGACGCCAGCCGGGAACGTGATGTAGCCGCCCATGCCGAGCACGACGTCCGGCTTCACGCGACGCAGCACCGTGAGGCTTTGCATGCAGGCGCGCAGCAGGTTCACGGGCAGCATCAGCTTCGTCTTGAGCCCTTTGCCGCGCAGGCCGCCGAAGCGCACGTACTCCATCGGAATACCGTGCTTCGGTACGAGCGATGCCTCCATGCCTCCAGGGTTGCCGAGCCACACCACGCGCCAGCCCCACGCCTGCATGCGATGCGCGACGGCGAGCCCGGGAAACACGTGTCCCCCGGTGCCGCCGGCCATCACCATGAGCGTGCGCGGAGCGGTCATACCTTGCCTCCGCGCATCAGTACCCGGTTTTCGTAGTCCACGCGCAGCAGCACGGCCACCGCGATGCAGTTGAGCAGAATGCCGGAGCCGCCGTAGCTGACGAGCGGCAGCGTGAGGCCCTTCGTGGGCAGCAGCCCGAGGTTCACGCCCATGTTGATGAACGTCTGCGCACCGAACCAGATGCCGACGCCCTTCGCCATCAGACCGGCGAACGTGCGGTCGAGCGCGAGCGCCTGACGGCCGATCTCGAACGAACGACGCACGATCCAGTAGAACAGCAGAATCACGATCATCACGCCGACGAAGCCAAGCTCCTCGCCAATCACGGCGAGGATGAAGTCGGTATGCGCCTCGGGCAGATAGTTGAGCTTTTCGACGCTGCCGCCGAGCCCCACGCCGAACCACTCGCCGCGCCCGAATGCGATCAGCGAATGCGTGAGCTGATAGGCCTTGCCCTGCGCGTAACGGTCGTCCCACGGATCGAGGTACGCGAAGATCCGCTCGCGCCGCCATGGCGACGCCCACACGAGCAGCGTGAACGTGCCCACCGCGGTGGCCACGAGCCCGCCGAACAGCTTGCCGTTCACGCCGCCAAGAAACAGCACGCCCATGGCGATGGCCGCGATCACCATGAACGCGCCCATGTCCGGTTCGAGCAGCAGCAGCGCGCCCACCACGCCCACGGCAAACGCCATCGGCAGGAAGCCCTTCGCGAAGCTGTGCATGTATTCCTGCTTGCGCACCGTGTAGTTGGCCGCGTAGATGGTCACGGCGAGCTTCATGATTTCCGACGGCTGCATGTTCGTCACACCGAGCGGAATCCAGCGCCGCGCACCGTTCACGCCCTTGCCGACGTGCGGAATCAGCACGATCACGAGACTCAGCAACGCGATCAGAAAGAGCTTCGGCGCGTACTTGTCCCACGTGGAAACCGGAATGCGGAACGCGACGATGCCCGCCACCGCGCCCATCACGACGAAGACGATCTGGCGCACTAGGAACGCATAGTCGCGATACGAGGCGTACTTGGGCGAATCGGGCATGGCAATGGATGCCGAATACACCATCACGACGCCGAGCCCGAGCAGCGCGATCACGACCCACAAGAGCGAATGGTCGTAGTCGAGCATGCGCGAGCGCGCGCCGCGTACGCCGTTGACCGCGCTCGCAAGGCCTCCGCGCACGCCGCCCGAACGCGGCACGGCGTTACCGCCTGCGCTGCCGCGTTCCCTGGCGAGCCTCGAACCGAAGCGTTCGGACCAGCTCATATCGTCGTCCCCCGTTCAGCGGCGATGTCTTCGACCGTGCCGCGGAACACGGCGGCACGATGCGCGTAGTTCTTGAACATGTCGAGGCTCGCGCAGGCGGGCGAGAGCAGCACCACGTCGCCGGGTTCGGCGAGCGCCGTGGCGGCACGCGTGGCGGCTTCGAGCGTCGGATGATCGGAGAGCGCGACGCCGGTGTGCTCAAGCGCCGCGCGGATTTGCGGCGCGTCGCGGCCAATCAGCATGACGGCGCGGCACCAGCGCGTGACGGGCGCGACGAGCGGCTCGAAGTCCTGTCCCTTGCCGTCGCCGCCGGCGATCAGCACCGTGCGTTGCGCAAGGCCGTCGAGTGCGGCCACGGTCGCGCCGACGTTCGTGCCCTTGCTGTCGTCCACGAAGTCGATGCCGTCGATCGACGCGATCAGTTCCACGCGATGCGGTTCGCCGCGGTACTCGCGCAAGCCGTGCAGCAGCGGCGCGCCCGGCAGGCCGATGGCGCGGGCGAGCGCATACGCGGCAAGCGCGTTGGCGGCGTTGTGCAGGCCGCGGATGCGCAGGGCGTCCACGGGCATCAGACGCTTCAGCGCGATGTTGGCCGGCGCGGCCGCTTCCTGCTTGCGACGTCGCGGCGACACGGGTTCGTCGGTCGCGTCGCGGTCTTCGGCGGCGACGAGCCACAGCATGCCGTTCTCGCGCAGCACGCCGTAGTCGCCGTCGCGTTGCGGCTCGTTGACCCCGAAGGTGATCACGGGCGCGCTGTCCTTCTGGGCATCGGCAGCCGGGGCGAGCGCCATCACACGCGCGTCGTCGCGGTTCAGCACGCGCACCGTCTGCGGACCGAAGATGCGGCCCTTCGCGGCAGCGTAGGCGTCGAGGCCGCCGTGCCAGTCGAGGTGATCCTGCGTGATGTTGAGCACCGCGGCAGCGTCCGGCGCGAACGTGTGCGCCGTTTCGAGCTGGAAGCTCGACAGCTCGAGCACCCAGATGTCGGGGAGCGCGGTGTGATCGATGGCGTCCGACAGCTTGTCGAGTGCGGCCGGGCTGATGTTGCCTGCCACCGCCACCTTCTTGCCCGCGCGCTCACACAACAAGCCCGTGAGGCTCGTCGTAGTGGTCTTGCCGTTCGTGCCCGTAATGGCGACCACCTTCGGCGCGTAGCCGCTCTCGCCAAGCGTCTTCAACGCCTGCGCGAAGAATTCGAGTTCGCCCCAGACGGGAATGTCGCGCTCGCGCGCAGCCGCGATGAGCGGCACAAGGTCCGGCGCGAGTGGCGAAAGGCCGGGGCTGATGCCGACCAGTTCCACGCCTTCGAGCAGCGCCGTCGAAAACGCGCCGCCGACGAAATCGGCGTCCACACCGTGGGCTTCGAGCGCGGCGAGATTGGGCGGCACTTCGCGCGTGTCCGCCACGCGCAGCCGGCAGCCGTGCCGCGCGCACCAGCGCGCCATCGCGAGGCCGGATTCTCCGAGCCCCAGCACGAGCACCATCGGCTTTTGCCGATCCCGAAACTTCTCGCCGAACATCGCTTGCTTTCCCTTACCGCAGTTTGAGGGTGGACAGACCGAACAGACACAGCATCAACGTGATGATCCAGAAACGCACCACGACCTGCGTTTCCTTCCAGCCGGACAATTCGAAGTGGTGATGCAGCGGCGCCATCTTGAAGATGCGCCGCCCTTCGCCGTAACGGCGCTTCGTGTACTTGAACCAGGTCACCTGGAGCATCACCGAAAGCGTTTCCGCCACGAAGATGCCGCCCATGATGAAGAGCACGATCTCCTGCCGCACGATCACGGCGACGGTGCCGAGCGCGCCGCCCAGCGCCAGCGCGCCGACGTCGCCCATGAAGACCTGCGCCGGGTGCGTGTTGAACCAGAGGAACGCGAGCCCCGCACCGCCCATCGCAGAACAGAAGATGAGCAGTTCGCCCGCGCCCGGAATATGCGGAAACAGCAGATATTTCGAGTACACCGAGCTGCCCATCACGTAGGCGAACACGCCGAGGGAGGCGCCCACCAGCACGACGGGCATGATGACGAGACCATCCAGGCCGTCCGTGAGATTCACCGCGTTGCTCGCGCCCACGATCACGAAGTAGGTGAGCGCGATGAAGCCCCACACGCCAAGCGGATAGCTGATCGACTTGAGGAACGGCAGCATCAGATCGGCACGTGCAGGCAGGCCCATCGAAAGACCGCTGCGCACCCACGCCATGAAGAGGTCGAACACGCGCACGTTGCTCGCCTCCGACACGCTGAACGCCAGATACACGGCCGCGAAAATGCCGATCACCGACTGCCAGAAATATTTCTCGCGCGACGACATACCGCGCGGGTCCTTGTAGACCACCTTGCGATAGTCGTCCACCCAGCCGATCAGGCCGAAGCCGAACGTCACGAGCATGACGATCCAGATGAAGCGGTTCGTGAGATCGCCCCAAAGCAGCGTAGACACCGCGATGCCGATGAGGATCAGCACACCGCCCATGGTCGGCGTGCCCGACTTCACGAGATGCGACTGCGGACCTTCCTTGCGCACCGCCTGGCCGACCTTCATCTGCGTGAGCGTGCGGATCACCCACGGGCCGCAGACGAGTCCGATCAACAGCGCGGTGATGGTCGCCATCACCGCGCGGAACGTCAGATAACTGAACACGCGCAAGAAGCTTGCGTCATTCTGCAGCCATTGCGCCAGCGCCAGTAGCATGCTTTGAGTCCTTCCAGTCTTCAATGAGCGCCGGGCGCAACGCCCGACGCAGGGGTGAGCGGACTCGTCAGGGCGTCCACCACGCGTTCCATCTGCATGAAACGCGAGCCTTTCACGAGAATCGTTGCCGCCGGGCCGAAGCCGGCCTGCAGCAGAGCGGTCACGAGCGAGCCGACGTCGCTCGCATGCGTTGCGCCGGCGCCGTAGGCGGCGACCATGTCGCGCGATGCGTCGCCGAGCGCGTAGAGCGCGTCGATGCCGCGCTCCTTCGCGTAGGCGCCCACCTCGCGGTGAAACGCGGGGCCGTTGTCGCCCACTTCGCCCATGTCGCCCATCACGAGCACGCGCGGCGACGGCTGCTGTGCGAGCACGTCGATAGCGGCGCGAGCGGAATCGGGGTTGGCGTTGTAGGTGTCGTCGATCACGGTGGCGCCGGCCAGATCGCCGAGCGCCGCGCGCTTCACCTGAAGCCGCCCCTTGACCGGCACGAACGATTCGAGCCCGCGACGGACGGCGTCCAGCGACACGCCCGAGGCCAGCGCCGCCGCCGCCGCCGCGAGCGCGTTGTGCGCGTTGTGCGCGCCCAGCACTTGCAGCGCGACGTCGACGTGACCTTGCTTCGCGTCGATAGCGAGACGGTTGCCGGTGAGCGTGCCCGTCACGGCGGCAGGTGTCTGGCGCCCGGCGGTATGCAGCGCAAAATCCATCACGGTGTTGCCCGTTGCAGCGACGCGCCAGATGCTGGCGTAGGCGTCGTCGGCGGGAAAGACCGCAATGCCGTCTTGCGAGAGCACGTGAATCACGCTCGCATGTTCGAGCGCGACCGCCTCGACCGTCGCCATGAATTCCTGGTGCTCGCGCTGCGCGTTGTTCACCACGGCCACTGTCGGCGCCGCGATCTGCGCGAGCAATTGCGTTTCGCCGGGATGGTTCATGCCAAGCTCGACCACGGCGAGACGATGAGCGTCCGAGAATCGGAGCAGTGTGAGCGGCACGCCGATGTCGTTGTTCAGATTGCCCGCCGTCGCGAGCCGCGCATCCACGCCCACGGCGGCCGCGAAGATGGACGCGATCATTTCCTTGACGGTGGTCTTGCCGTTGCTGCCTGTCACAGCGACGAGCGGCAACGTGAAACGTTTCCGCCAGCCGTGCGCGAGGGCGCCGAGCGCTGCACGCGTATCGGCCACGCGCAGTGCCGGCAAACGCCAGTCGCCGGGACTGCGCGACACGAGCGCCGCGCTCACGTGACGCGCCGCGACTTCCGGAAGGAAATCGTGTGCATCGAAGCGGTCGCCCTTGAGCGCGACGAACAGATCGCCGGGGCCGGCCGTGCGGCTGTCGGTGGAGACGCGCTCGAACGTTACCGAGTCGTCGCCGAGCACCGTGGCGCCGGGAATCAGCTGGGCCGCTTCGCGCAGCGAGAACATCGTCATTCGCCACCTCCACGGACGTGCGTGGCACGCGCCGCAAGCGCGAGGCGTGCGTGATCCTGATCGGAGAAAGCGCGCTTCTTGCCCATGATTTCCTGTGTGGCTTCGTGTCCCTTGCCCGCGAGCACGATCACGTCTTCGCGCGCAGCGCCGCGCACGGCTTGCAAAATCGCGCTCGCGCGGTCTTCGACGCGGCGCGCTGCATCGGGTTTCGTCATGCCCGCGACGATCTGGTCGATGATCTTCGCCGGGTCTTCGCTGCGCGGGTTGTCGCTCGTGACGACGACGGTATCGGCGAGCCGTTCCGCAATGCCGCCCATCAGCGGACGCTTGGTCGCGTCGCGGTCGCCGCCGCAGCCGAACATGCAGACGAGCTGGCCGCCCCGCGCGGCAGCCATGGGGCGCAGCGCTTCCAGCGTCTTTTCGAGTGCGTCCGGCGTGTGCGCGTAGTCGATCACGACGAGCGGCTCGTCGTGATCCAGACGGCCGCCAAGGCGTTGCATCCGGCCGTTCACCGGTTCGAGCTTCGCGATTTCGGCCAGCGCAGCCGCGAACGGCACGTCGGCCGCGAGCAGCGCGCCCAGCACGCCGAGCAGATTACTGACGTTGAAGGCGCCGAGGGTCATCACTTCGACATCGGCTGCGCCCCAATCGGACGTCGACAGATGGAACGCGGTGCCGGTTGCGGTGGCGCGCACGTTGCTCGCGGTGAGGAACGCGTCGGCGGTCGGCGCAGCCATGCCCGAAGCCTCACCGTCCGCGGCGATGCCGTAGGCGATCGTGCGCACGCGGCCTTGCGTAGCGGCGATGAAGCGGCGGCCGGCTTCGTCGTCGCGATTGATCACTGCGCAGTGCAGTCCGGGCCACGCGAAGAGCTTCGCCTTGGCGGCTTCGTAGGCTTCGAACGTGCCGTGATAGTCAAGATGGTCTTGCGTGAGGTTCGTGAAGATCGCGATGTCGAACGCCGTGCCGTTCACGCGCCCTTGATGAAGCGCGTGCGACGACACCTCCATGCCCACCGCCTGCGCACCGCCGGTGCGTAGTCGTGCAAGGCTGCGCTGGAGTTGGGGCGCATCCGGCGTCGTGAAACCGGTGTGGACGAGTTGCCCCGGCATGCCGCTGCCGAGCGTGCCGACAATGGCGCAGGGCTTGCCGAGCGCCGTGAGCGCGCTCGCCACCCACTGGCTGCACGAAGTTTTGCCGTTGGTGCCGGTCACGCCGATCACCAACATTGCGTCGCTCGGGTCGCCGTACCAGCCGCTCGCAATGTCGCCGGCCAGCGCGTCGAGTGCAGGCACCGCGAGCGAGGCAACGGCGCTGACGGCATCGCCGAAACCTTCCGGCTGGTACAGCACGGCGGACGCGCCCCGCTCGATGGCGTTGTCGATGAACGGGCGATTGTCGGCGCCGTCCACGGCGTAGGCGACGAACACGTCGCCGGGCTTGAGCGCGCGCGTGTCGGCATGCAGGTCGGCGCCGCGTTGCACGTGCGCGCCGAGCCATGCAAGCGCCTCCGCGATTCGGGCATGTGCGGGATGCTGGGCGCGGGCCCGTTTGTGCAGCGCGATCATCGGACCACCCCCGCACGGTTCTTCGCGTTTTCCGCGACCTTCAGATGTTTGGCGCCGCCCGCTTCCTTGCCGCCCGCGAGCTTCTTCGCCGCTGTCGCGACAGGTGCGGGCGCCTGCATGGGTGTACCGGGCTGCGCTTGCTGCGCGGTGTCGTCGGAGACCACGAGTTGCTTGACGGGCATGTTCGGCGGAATGTTGAGCGAGCGCAGCGTATCGCCGACGATGCCCGAGAACACCGGCCCGGACACCTGTCCGCCGAAGTGACTGCCGGCGGTGGGCTCGTCGATGGACACCGCCACCACGATGCGCGGATTCGGCATCGGCGCCATACCGACAAACGACGCACGGTACTTTCCGTGGTCGTAGCCGTGCGCCCCGTGCTTGTACGCCGTGCCGCTCTTGCCGCCCACGCGGTAGCCGGGCACGGCTGCATCCGGCGACGTGCCTCCGGGCGCGGTCACCGTTTCCAGCATGGCACGCACTTCGCGCGCCGTGGTGGGCGAGAACACCTGCGGGCCGGAGACCGGTTGGTCGCCCGGCGTCCTGAAAATGGACACAGGCAGAATCTGGCCGTCATGCGCGATGGCCGTGTAGGCGCGCGCGAGCTGAAACAGCGAGGCCGAAAGACCATAGCCGTACGACATCGTTGCCTGCTCGATGCGGCGCCAGCTCTTCCACGGACGCAGACGGCCCGCCGCCGCGCCGGGAAAGCCGACCTTCGGCGCCTGACCGAGACCGATGCTGGTGTACATGTTCCACATCTCTTCGGGCCGCAGCTGCATCGCGATCTTCGTCGCGCCGATGTTGCTCGACTTCTGGATCACGCCGCCTACGGTGAGCACGCCGAACGCGCTGTCGTCCGTGATGGTGGCGCCGTCCAGTACGAAACGGCCGGGCCCCGTATCCACCAGTGTAGTCGGCGACACGCGGTGCAGATCGAGCGCAAGCGACACCGTGAACGGCTTCATGATGGAACCGGGCTCGAAGACGTCGGTCAGCATGCGGTTGCGCAACTGCTCGCCAGTGAGGTGCGAGCGGTCGTTCGGGTTATAGGTCGGATAATTGACGAGCGAGAGCACCTCGCCCGTGCGCACGTCGATCACCATTGCCGCGCCGGCCTTCGCGCGGAATTTCTCCACGGCGGCTTTCAGGTTCGCGTACGTGATGTACTGGATCTTGCTGTCGATGGAAAGCTCGACATCCTGACCGTTATGCGGCACGGCGAGTTCGTCGACGTCCTCGACGATATGGCCCATGCGGTCTTTGATGACGCGACGGCTGCCCGGCGTACCCGCCAGAATTTTCTGGTCGCCCAGTTCGACGCCTTCCTGGCCCTCGTCCTCCACGTTCGTGAAGCCGATCAGGTGAGCCGTGATTTCGCCTTCCGGGTAATAGCGCTTGTACTCGTTACGCTGATAAATACCGGGGATGTCGAGGTCGGCCACCTTCTGCGCGACGTCGAGCGGCACCTGGCGCTTCACGTAGACAAAAGTCTTGTCCTCCGAGAGCTTGGCGCGCAGCTCCGTCGGCGTCATGCCGAGCAGCTTGCCGAGTGCGGCAAGCTTGTCGGCGCCCAGGTCGTCCGGCACGGATTCGGGAATCGCCCAAATGGCGCGCACAGGCAGGCTCGTTGCAAGCACGAGGCCGTTGCGATCGAGAATCTTGCCGCGCGTGGCGGGCAGTTCGATGGTGCGCTGATAGCGGCTCTCGCCTTGCTTCTGATAAAAGGCGTTGCCTGGACCCTGGATCCAGAACGCGCGCCCGGCCAGCGCAACGAACGCCATGAAGAGCAGGAAGACGACGAGCTTCGAGCGCCACATCGGCAGGCGCACCGAGAGAATCGGATTGGCCGAGAACGCCACGCTGCGCTTCGACGACTTTTTCATCGCGACACCTCGCGGCCGTTCGCCGGCGTGGAAGCGCCAGCACCCGGCGCGGACGCCTGCACGGGAGCGTCTTCAGCCGTGGCGGCGCCCGGCGCGAGCGTGAGATATTGCGTGCGTCCGGTCGTCACGGGCTGCATCTTGAGCGAATCGGTGGCGATCTGTTCGATGCGCGAAGTCTTCGACAACGCGCTCTGCTGATATTGAAGCTGTGCGTAATCCTGCTGCAGCTGCCGCTCCTGCGACTGCGCACGCTGCAGCGCGATGAAAAACTGGCGCTGCTGGTTCGTCGCATTGACGACCGACAGCGCGCATCCCATGACAACGATCAGTAGAAAGATGTTCAGGCGGCTCATGGCGTGACACGCTCCGCGATGCGCATCACGGCCGAGCGGGCCCGCGGGTTCTCGGCGACCTCCGCGTCGCTCGCGAACAGACGGCCCATCAGCTTGAGCGGCGGGCTCGGCAGATCGACAGCGCGGAGCGGCAGTCGGCGGTCGAGCGCAGGCGCACTCGAATGCGTCTGCATGAATCGCTTGACTATCCGGTCCTCCAGCGAATGGAAGCTGATGACCACGAGCCGCCCCCCTTGCTCCAGCAACGACAATGCAGCCTCTAGAACGACCTGCAGCTCCGCAAGCTCTTGATTGACGTGAATCCGTATAGCCTGAAAGGTGCGGGTTGCCGGGTCCTTGCCCTTCTCACGGGTTTTGACGACGTTAGCCACGATTTGGGCAAGCTCGCGCGTGCTGACGAGAGGCCCAAGACGGTCGGACTCTGCCCGGCGAGCAACAAGCGCCTTTGCAATCTGAAAAGCAAACCGTTCTTCCCCATAGTCTCGTATTACCTCCGTCAACTCCTGCACAGTGGCCCGCGCGAGCCAGTCAGCCGCGGACTCGCCGCGCGTCGGGTCCATCCGCATGTCGAGCGGACCTTCCGCGCGGAAACTGAAACCGCGCTGCGGGTCGTCGAATTGCGGCGACGACACGCCGAGATCCAGCAGCACTCCCGACACACGCCCTACCCCGCGTTCCGCCAGAGCGTCACGCAGCGATGCAAAACTGCCATGCACGATTTCGAAACGCGGATCGACGATCTCGCCGGCCGTTGCGATGGCCTGGGGATCTTTGTCGAACGCAATCAGACGCCCTTTGTCAGCGAGCTTTGCGAGCACCGCCCGGCTGTGGCCGCCACGTCCGAACGTGCCGTCCACATAGATGCCGTCGGTACGCGTGATCAGCGCGTCGACCGCTTCGTCCAGCAGCACCGTGCGATGCTGCAACCCATTTCCCATCGCGGATGCCATTGAAGTCACCGCGGTCAGAAGGTGAAATTCTTCAGCGCGTCTGGCATGCCCTGCGCCATCGCCGCGGCTTCCTTCGCGGCGTAAGTTTGGGCATCCCACAACTCGAAGTGACTGCCCATGCCGAGCAGCATCACTTCCTTCTCCAGCGCGGCAGCAAGCCGCAATTCAGGCGATACGAGCACGCGGCCCGCGCTGTCCAGTTCGACATCCGAGGCATTACCGAGAAAGATGCGGCGCCACCAGTGGGCGTCCATGGGCAAGGCAGCGACTTTCGCGCGGAACACTTCCCACTCGGGGCGCGGAAACAGCAACAGGCAGCCGTCCGGGTGCTTGGTCACCGTCACCCGTCCTTCTGCCTGTTGTTGCAGCGCCTCCCGATAGCGCGACGGAATCGACATCCGTCCTTTCGCATCGAGCGTCAGCGCCGACGCCCCCTGGAACACTTCGCTCTCCCCTCATCGCGGTGCCGCGCACCGCCCGCCTGATCTCAAAAATCTACCGGAAGATGCCCGAGGAATCACACAAAAATACACTTTCTCACACTGCCTCCCACTTTAGAGGAACGCCCCAAACGGGTCAAGGGAGAAAGGCCGTTTTTTGACGAAATTTGTTAGTCAGAACAAGGACTTAGCGGCACTTGCTCAAGCATCGCGAAAATAAAAAATCGTTACGAATGAATGAGCTACTGCAGACTGTGAAGGTAATACCTGAAAAGTGCAGGGGAAAGGCGTGATTGGAGGGGGGAACGGACGAGAAGGAAGCGGGGATTGCGGGAAGCGTCCGGGAGGCGGCGAGGTGGAACGGCGTTGGAATACCGTCCCACCTGAAACGGGTCAGAGATAGTAGGCAGTGCGCGTCATCACTTTGGATGCGGCTCTCATGAGTGCACGAACCGGAAAAGCCAGCTCGATGCCGCCCGCGTCGGTGGCCGCCTTTGCATGCGCTACCTCGTCGGTGCGCATCTGCTCGACAATCGCCCGTGATTCGCGGTCCGCTTCGGGAAGCTTGTCCAGATGGCTGTCGAGGTGCTGCTCGACCTGCCGCTCCGTCTCGGCCATGAAGCCGAGACTCACCTTGTCGCCGAAAAAGCCGGCAACGAACCCGATCGAGAGTGCCCCGGCGTACCAAAGCGGGTTGAGCAGGCTCGGACGCGAGTCCAGCGCTTCGAGACGCCGTGCCGTCCATGCGAGATGGTCTTCTTCCTCGCGGGCCGCGCGCTCGAACGCGTCCTTCAACCTGGGTGACGACGTAGCGAGTTTCTGCGCCTGGTATAGCGCCTGGGCGCATACCTCGCCGACGTGATTCACGCGCATCAGGCCGGCCGCATGAGTGCGCTCCGTTGGAGAGAGCTCTACTGGCGCGATGGGCTGCGCCCCCTCTCCCGGGTGTTCTTCGGTGGGCGGCAACGGAGTAAGACGGCTCATTCGCGATACCCCGGCCATGGTGCGCAGGCCGCGGTCAAACTCCGTAATCAATTCATCCAGCGTCATTCAATCCCTCCATGCGACTTCTGCGTCCGGCCATCGGTACGCCGACGTCTGCATCCGGAAGAAATACGTAGTAGCCCGAAGCCAACGGAAGACCGATATCGCCTTCTCTTGCCGGACGAATCCAGGGTAAATCCTATGGCGAATATGCAATTCTAGACCATGTTGCGTAAACGAAACATGGACTTGCAGCGCACCCCGCTTTTTCTTTGTCCGCGTTAGGCGTTTTGTTACATTACGGGCAACTTCTCGCGAAGTTAGATGGCAAGGCCGCAACGCACGACAAATATTTGCCCTGCCCAGATAACGATTTTGGAATTCCTTGGAGATCTCTCAATGAAAAAGTCGCTTCTCGCGCTCGCAGCCCTTGGCGCGTTCGCTGGCGTTGCTCACGCACAGAGCAGCGTCACGCTGTACGGCATTATCGATGAAGGCTTCAACATCAATACGAATGCCGGCGGCAAGCACCTTTACAACCTGTCGAGCGGCGTCATGCAAGGCAGCCGCTGGGGCCTGCGCGGCACGGAAGACCTGGGCGGTGGTCTCAAGGCGATCTTCGTGCTGGAAAACGGCTTCGACGTGAACACCGGCAAACTGGGCCAAGGCGGCCTTGAGTTCGGCCGTCAAGCGTATGTTGGCCTGTCGAGCCCGTACGGCACCGTGACGCTGGGCCGTCAGTATGACTCCGTGGTCGACTTCGTTGGCCCGCTGGAAGTCGGTGACCAGTGGGGCGGCTACATCGCTGCTCACCCGGGCGACCTCGACAACTTCAACAACGCTTATCGCGTGAACAACGCGATCAAGTTCACGAGCGCTGACTACGCTGGCCTCAAGTTCGGCGCCCTGTACAGCCTCGGTGGTGTGTCCGGCGACTTCAGCCGTAACCAGATCTTCTCGTTCGGCGCCGGCTACAACAACGGCCCGCTGGTTCTCGGTGTGGGTTACTTGAACGTGCGCAATCCGAACGTCAGCTTCTTCGGTAACAGCACCTCCGGCACGGTCAGCGGCACGGTGTCGAACGTCAGCTCGCCGGTCTACTCGGGCTACGGTTCGGCGCACACGTATCAAGTTATCGGCGCAGGCGGCGCATACACGTTCGGCGCAGCGACCGTTGGTGCAACGTACTCGAACATCAAGTTCTATAACTTGGGCTCGTCGTACGCATCGGCCTTCGCAGGTCAAACTGCCACGTTCAACAATGCTGAAGTCAACTTCAAGTATCAACTGACGCCCGCCTTGTTGATCGGCACGGCGTACGACTATACGCAGGGCTCCAAGATCAACGGCAATTCGGCCGCGAAGTACCATCAGTTCTCGCTTGGTACCGACTACTTCCTGTCGAAGCGCACCGATGTCTACGTGATCGGTGTGTACCAGCATGCATCTGGCGATACGGTTAGCTCGAGCGGTAACAGCGTCGTTCCCGCCGTCGCCGGTATCAACGGCCTCACCGCATCGTCGAACAAGAACCAGTTGACGGCGCGTGTCGGTATCCGTCACAAGTTCTAATAAGTCGGAACAAAGTAGTTTGTAGTCTCAAGGCGCCCTCGGGCGCCTTTTTTCTTGGTGTTGTTGATTGGGCGATGTAGCCCGCCCTTCCTGCCCCTACCGGCAGAACAGCGCCTAAAAAACCCGCCCGACTTTGCGTCCGGCGGGCTGGCTCGCAAGACGCGATGATCGGGGTAGCTAAACGCAGCCCCCAGTCGGTTGCCATGTGACTACTTCGTGCGCAAAAAACCAGGCGCTAGACACATTTCCAACCGCCACGCACCTCATGCGCTTCCGTCACGCAGTTCCCGTCGCAAGATCTTGCCGACATTACTCTTCGGCAGCTCGGCGCGAAACTCGATGATCTTGGGCCGCTTATAGCCCGTTAGCTGCGTCTTGCAGAACGCGAAAACGTCCGTGTCGGTAAGCGCCGGATCCTTCTTGACGATGACGAGCTTCACCGCCTCGCCCGAATGCGCATCAGGCACTCCCACCGCGGCAACCTCGAACACCCCGGGAAGTTTCGCGACCACGTCCTCGATCTCGTTCGGGTACACGTTGAAGCCGGACACCAGAATCATGTCCTTCTTCCGGTCGACGACCTTCACGAAACCGCGCGCGTCCATGACCCCGACGTCGCCCGACTTGAAGAAGCCATCGAACGTCATCACCTTGGCCGTCTCTTCGGGGCGGTTCCAGTAACCGGCCATCACCTGCGGACCGCGGATGCAGATTTCACCCGGCTCGCCGAGTGGAACCTCGTTGCCTGCGTCGTCCCGGATCGAAACCTCGGTGGACGGCAGCGGTAGGCCGATCGTCCCGCTGTACTCCGTCACCGTTGCCGGGTTGCAGGTTACGCACGGCGATGTTTCGGACAACCCATAACCTTCGATGATCGGCGTATGGGTACGCTCGAACCACCGTTTCGCGACAGCTTCCTGAACCGCCATACCGCCACCATTCGCAACGAGCAGATTCGAAAAGTCGAGCTTGTCGAAGTCAGGATGGTTGAGCAAAGCGTTGTAGAGCGTGTTAACCGCCGGAATCGTCGTGATCGCGTAGCCCTGCAGTGCCTTGATCGTGCCCGCTATGTCGCGCGGATTCGGAATCAGGACGCCGAGGCCGCCCGTCCGGATCGTCAGCAGGCCACACACCGTCAGCGCGAACACGTGATAAAGCGGCAACGCGACCACGGTGACGAACTGTTCGATGTCGGGACGTTTGCGGCGCGCCACATCCAGCCATGCATGCGATTGCAGAACGTTCGCAATGATGTTCCGATGCAGCAGGGTCGCCCCCTTCGCCACGCCGGTCGTGCCGCCCGTGTATTGGAGAAACGCGACGTCGTCCGCGCTCTGCTCCACGCGCTCAAAGGTCTGCCGGCCGCCTGCGCGCACGGCATCGTTGAAACCCACGTGCCCCGGCAAGGTCCACTCGGGAACCATCTTCTTCACGCGGCGCACGACGAAGTTAACGAGCACGCCTTTCGGTCCCAACAGGTCGCCCATCGTTGCGACCACCACGTGCTTCACTGCCGTGTTTCGGATAACCGCCTGCAGCGTAATCGCGAAGTTCTCGAGAATGATGATGGCTTCGGCGCCGCTGTCCTTGAGCTGATGCTCGAGCTCGCGCGGCGTATAAAGCGGATTGACGTTCACCACCACGTAACCCGCGCGCAGGATCGCGGCGAGCGCCACCGGGTATTGCAGCACGTTGGGCATCATCACGGCGATGCGGGCGCCACATGGGAGGCCACGCGACTGAAACCACGCACCGAGAGCACGTGACAGTTCGTCGAGCTGTCCGTACGTGATCTGCTTACCCATGCAGGCGAACGCCCCTTTCGCGCGATATTGCCGAAAACTTTCCTCGAGCAAGTCCGTAATGGACGCGTACTGGCTCGGATCGATCTCGGTTGGAACGCCGGGCGGATAGGACTTTAGCCAGATTTTTTCCATGCCGCGTCTCCTCCTGAATTTTCGAATGGTCGTGCTAAAAACTGGCATCCTAGCACGGGGACGCAGGCGGTTTCGAAGCTGGACAAGCAGTTAGATTTCGGCCTCGAATACGTTCGGGCGCGCCGTGAGGGCCGCCCACAACAACGGCACGAACTCATTCTCGGACCGGCTCCACTTCGACGAGGCAGTCGTAGAACGTTGCGGAACGGCCTAGATCCGTCAGGGCCTGGCTCGTGACCTGGTTCGCGTTGCACCCGTCCGGCGCAAGCTTTTTCCACCAGATCGACAGGCCGACGACGACACCCTCGCGCGCCCGGTCCGTCACGCGGGCGCGGGCTCGCATCGCACCGCGGTCGTTGAAGATATGCACTTCGTCGCCTTCGGCTATGCCTCGCACGGCCGCGTCCGCCGGGTGGATGTCGAGATGAGGCGTCCCTTCGGTGGAGCGCAAGCTCTCGACGTTCACGAACGTGCTGTTCAGGAAGTTGCGCGCCGGCGGTGAAATCATGGCAAGCGGATAGCGGGCCGCGAGGTCCGGCGAGCCTTCGGCCGATTCATGAGGCGGCAAATAGTCCGGCAGCGGATCGAGACCCTCTTTCGAAAGACGGTCGCTAAAGAACTCGCACTTGCCAGACGGCGTACGAAAACCGCCGTTGGCGAAGGGCGCCTCGGGTAACGCAAGTTTCGCCCAGCCCGACGCTTTTATTGACTCCCAAGTCACGCCCTTGAGCGCCGGATCATTCCAACGATAAGCAATCTTGGCCACGGCTTCGTCGCTATCGTAAAGCGCTGGCTCGGCGAGGCCCATCGCGCGCGCGATGCCGCGGAAAATCTCCGTATTCGGGCGCGCCTCGCCAACCGGCGGAATCGCCGGGAGATTCGCCATCACGTAGGTGTGGCCGTACGATTTGTGGATGTCGAGATGCTCTAGCTGCGTCGTCGCCGGAAGCAGCAAATCGGCATAGTCGGCCGTATCGGTCTGGAATTGCTCGAGCACAATGGTGAACAGGTCCTCACGCGCAAAGCCCTTCGCAACGCGTACGGAGTCCGGCGCCACGGCAACCGGATTCGAGTTATAGACGACGATTGCCTCCAGTTTCGGCCCGAACTCGTCGTCACCAGGATGCAGCAACGCGTTGCCGATCTCGTTCATATTGACGACGCGCGGAAGTTTCGATGGCCAACCCGGAATCAGATCGGGCCGCTCGAGCGCGTGGTTGTCGACCGGCGCCCAGCCCGACGACGAGAGCATCAACCCGCCCGCGCGATGCCGCCATGCGCCCGTGAGCGAAGGCAAGCAGGCGATCGCGCGTACCGCGTTGCCGCCGCCACGCACACGTTGCAATCCGTAGTTCGCACGAATAGCGGCTCGCCTGGTCGACCCATAGAGCCGGGCGAGATCGACGACCGTTTGCTCCTCGATGCCACACACGCGCGCGGCGCGAGTCGGCGTCCACGCCAATGCCCGAGCCTTTAACTGCTCGAATCCGTATGTATGTTCGGCGATGTACTCGTGATCGAGCCGGTCTTCCGTAATTAGCACGTGCATCATGCCAAGCGCGAGCGCGGCGTCCGTGCCCGGCTTGAGCGCGACGTGCTCGTGGCATTTCTCGGCGGTCAGCGAGCGGTATGGGTCGATCGCGATGAGCCTCGCGCCGTTGCGTTTCGCCTCTTGCATGCGCGTCCATACGTGCAGGTTCGACGCGATAGGGTTGCCGCCCCAGATCAGAATGACCTCGGCTTCGGAGAAGAACTCACTGTGCATGCCGATGCTCGCGCCATAGGTATAGCGCAAGCCGGCCGCACCGGCAGCGGCGCAGATGGTACGGTCCAGCCGCGAGGCCCCAAGCTTGTGAAAGAACCGCTGAGCAATGCTCTCGCCCTGCACAAGCCCCATCGTGCCCGCGTAGCTGTACGGAAGAATCGCTTCGGGTGTCCGGGCCGCGATTTCAGAAAGCCGAGCGGCAGCGATCGAGTACGCCTCATCCCAACTGATAGCCTCGAACTGACCTTCACCCTTGTGGCCGACCCGCTTCATCGGCACCGTTAAGCGATCACGGTGATGGACGCGCTCCGCGTATCGACTCACTTTCGTGCACAGCACTCCTTGCGTGGGCGGATGATCTGGATCGCCGGCGATCCTGGTTGCCCGGCCATTTTCTACGGTGACCCGCATCGCGCAGGTGTCGGGGCAGTCATGCGGACAAACGGCGCGGGCGAATTCTACTGGAGCGTTCATATGGGCGGCCACGGACGTATTTCGAATACCGAAGCGGTGATTCTATTACGTTCTGCACGCGTGCCAGGTCGGCCAGAAGGGGGATTCCGGCGGGAAAATCGGGCGAGCGTAGAATGGTCCGATCTGTCGCGGCGATCGCCGCACATCACGAGACACCAAGACGAATGCCATGAGATTGATCCCTGAAATCGAGGCCGCGCACGGCGAAATCCAGACTCTCCGACGAACGATTCACGCTCATCCCGAACTGCGCTACGAGGAAACCCGAACAGCCGACCTCGTCGCCGCGAAACTCACTGAATGGGGCATCGAGGTTCATCGCGGCCTGGGTAAGACAGGGGTGGTGGGCGTACTCAAGCGCGGTCACGGAACGCGCTCTGTCGGACTGCGAGCCGATATGGACGCCCTGCCGATCCAGGAACTCAATGGCTTCGAGCATCGCTCTCGTAATGAAGGAAAGATGCATGCGTGTGGACACGACGGGCACACCGCGATGCTGTTGGGCTCGGCGCGGTATCTCGCGCAGCATGCGGAATTTGACGGAACGATTGTGTTTATCTTCCAGCCGGCCGAAGAAGGCGGAGCCGGCGCGCAAGCGATGATCGACGACGGCCTTTTCACGAGGTTTCCCGTGGACGCGGTGTTTGGCATCCACAACTGGCCCGGCTTGCCTGAAGGACATTTCGGCGTCAGGGAAGGACCGATCATGGCGTCGAGCAACGAGTTCCGGATCGACATCAAGGGCGTCGGATCTCACGCAGCACTACCGCACA
This sequence comes from Paraburkholderia kururiensis, assembly GCF_034424375.1. Classification (NCBI taxonomy): domain Bacteria; kingdom Pseudomonadati; phylum Pseudomonadota; class Betaproteobacteria; order Burkholderiales; family Burkholderiaceae; genus Paraburkholderia; species Paraburkholderia kururiensis. The sequence goes on from NZ_CP139965.1 coordinate 3,815,946, forward strand.
ACGGCCGCGACCCCGTGTTCGTCGCGGTACAGGTCGCCAACGGCCTGCAAAGCATCGTCACGAGAAACAAGAAGCCGCTGGACACCGCGGTGCTTTCAATCACCCAGATTCATGCCGGCGACACTGTGAATGTTGTTCCGGACGACGCATGGCTTGCTGGCACTGTGCGAACGTTCACGACCGAAACGTTGGACATGATCGAGACGCGCTTGCGGAAGATCGCAGAAAGTACCGCTGCAGCCTACGACTGCGGCGTGACGGTGAGCTTTCACCGTAACTACCCGCCCACGGTAAACAGCGCCAAAGAGACGCAATTTGCCGCCAGGATAATGGCAGAAGTGGTTGGACCGGGAAACGTCGAGACCAACATAGAGCCGACCATGGGTGCTGAGGACTTTTCGTTCATGTTGCTTGCCAAACCCGGTTGCTACGCGTTCCTCGGCAATGGCGACGGTGGACATCGGGAAGCAGGACACGGCGCCGGGCCTTGCATGCTGCACAACGCGAGCTACGACTTCAATGACTCGTTGCTTCCGGTGGGTGCGACTTACTGGGTGCGGCTAGCCACACAGTTTCTCTTGCAAAGCGAGTGAGTAAGCGTCTGCGTCTGGCGGCGGATGGTACCAGCGATTTGGTTGATGATAGTGCTCTGGGGCCTCAGCCAGCCGGGATTGCCAAGGTGAAATTCGACCTAGGCTACGCGTAGTGCGCCCAGTAGTGCTGGTGAAGGGCTTTGTACCCTGCATTAAGCGGCGGGGGAGAGTCGGGGGCGAGGCTGACCTGCTCCCCGCGTTTAGTACTGTGACGGTGTAGAGTCCGTTCCAGAGAGGAACGGCAATGAAAAAGCGATTCACCGAAGAACAAATCATCGGCATCTTGAAGGAAGCCGAGGCCGGGCTGAAGCCGGCGGAGCTGTGCCGCAAGTACGGCATATCGGAAGCGACCTACTACAACTGGAAAGCGAAGTTCGGCGGGATGACGGTCTCCGAAGCGCAGCGCCTGAAGGAACTGGAGCAGGAGAACAACAAGCTCAAGCGCCTGTTGGCCGAATCAATGCTCGACAACGCCGCGCTGAAGGACCTGTTAGCCCGAAAGTAGCAAGCCCGCAGGCCAGGCGCGAAGCGGTCCGGATCTTGATGTAGTGGCCTAATGAACCCGGACACTGATTTAGGCGAGAATGCTCGCCATGGAGAGGTGTCTGATGCCGAAGCAACGTCGTTCGTTTTCCCCCGAGTTCAAACAGCAAGCAGCCAGCCTGGTGCTTGACCAGGGCTATAACTTTTCAGAGGCGAGCCGTTCGGTCGGCGTCGGCGAGACGGTGCTGCGCCGCTGGGTGCAGCAACTTCAGATGGAACGCCAGGGCGTCACGCCGAAGGGCAAGGCAATCACGCCGGATCAACAGCGTATTCAGGAACTCGAGGCGCGTATCGAACGCCTCGAGCGTGAGAAGGCCATTTTAAAAAAGGCTACCGCGCTCTTGATGTCGGAAGGCATCGAACGTACGAAGTAATTGATCAGATTGGCGCAAGCGAATCGGTCGAGCTGATCTGCGCGGTATTCGACGTGTCGCGGTCCTGCCTGTATGCCCACCGAGGGCGAGCCCGACGTGTTGATGCCGAGCGAATGGCACTGCGTAGCCGGGTACACGAGCTGTTCATCGAGAGTCGAAGCTCAGCCGGCAGTCGCAGCATCATGGGCATGATGCGCGAGGAAGGTACGGCGATTGGCCGCTTCAAGGTCAGCCGCTTGATGGAAGAGCTGGGGTTGATTTGCAAGCAACCCGGCAGTCATGCGTACAAACAGGCGACGGTTGAGCGGATCGATATTCCGAACCATCTCAACCGTCAGTTTGAGGTTGGTGCGCCGAATCAGGTCTGGTGCGGCGACATCACGTATGTCTGGGCACAAGGCCGTTGGCATTATCTGGCGGTCGTGCTCGACCTGTTCACGCGGCGAGTTGTCGGTTGGGCTTTCTCGACACGCCCGGACGCCGATTTGGTCGTGCGGGCGTTGGAGATGGCCTACGAGCAACGAGGCCGACCGCAAGGGTTGTTGTTTCACTCGGACCAGGGCGGCCAATACGCAAGCCGGAAGTTCCGTCAGCGTCTGTGGCGCTACCGGGTAAAGCAGAGCATGAGCCGTCGTGGAAATTGCTGGGACAATTCCCCGATGGAGCGGCTGTTCCGCAGCTTCAAGACGGAATGGCTGCCGTCAGTGGGTTACATGTCGGCGCAGGAAGCACACCGGGATATCAGTCACTACCTGATGCATCGGTACAACTGGATACGGCCGCATCAGTTCAACGACGGACTGGCGCCCGCTGTCGCGGAAGAAAAACTTAACGCAGTGTCCGGAATCAGTTGACCACTACAGCTGATTGAGGAATGGCGTATCGAGTACAACACCGAGCGGCCTCATAGTTCACTCGACTATCTGACATCCGTGCAGTTCGCTCAGGCGCACGATGCAAAACAGCAGTTTTTAACCTCGGACTCTAACTGCAGTTCGGACTAAAACCGGGGGCAGGTCAAGGCGGGTAATGGTGGGCGCGAAGACGAATAACCGTCGGCGCAAAGCCAAGACCCCGCCTTTTGAGGGGCGGGGTCTGTATCGGCAAGGGGAGCCTGACGATTACCTACTTTCACACGGGCAATCCGCACTATCATCGGCGTGGAGTCGTTTCACGGTCCTGTTCGGGATGGGAAGGGGTGGGACCGACTCGCTATGGTCATCAGGCATGACGGGTTGCTGCGTCGCTGGGGGCGTAGGTAGCCCGGCTGCGGCGCAGCCAATCGGGAAGCAGCGTGGTAATGGGGGTTGTGACTGGGCACAACGCGCAACTGTGGCGGTGTGTGTCTGAAACACACCGGTTATAGGATCAAGCCTTACGGGCAATTAGTACCGGTTAGCTTAACGCATTACTGCGCTTCCACACCCGGCCTATCAACGTCCTGGTCTTGAACGACCCTTCAAGGGGCTCGAAGCCCCGGGGAAGTCTCATCTTGAGGCGAGTTTCCCGCTTAGATGCTTTCAGCGGTTATCTCTTCCGAACATAGCTACCCGGCGATGCCACTGGCGTGACAACCGGTACACCAGAGGTTCGTCCACTCCGGTCCTCTCGTACTAGGAGCAGGCCCCCTCAAACTTCCAGCGCCCACGGCAGATAGGGACCAAACTGTCTCACGACGTTTTAAACCCAGCTCACGTACCTCTTTAAATGGCGAACAGCCATACCCTTGGGACCGGCTACAGCCCCAGGATGAGATGAGCCGACATCGAGGTGCCAAACACCGCCGTCGATATGAACTCTTGGGCGGTATCAGCCTGTTATCCCCAGAGTACCTTTTATCCGTTGAGCGATGGCCCTTCCATACAGAACCACCGGATCACTATGACCTGCTTTCGCACCTGCTCGACTTGTCGGTCTCGCAGTCAAGCACGCTTATGCCATTGCACTATCAGCACGATTTCCGACCGTACCTAGCGTACCTTCGTACTCCTCCGTTACGCTTTGGGAGGAGACCGCCCCAGTCAAACTGCCTGCCATGCACTGTCCCCGATCCGGATTCACGGACCTGGGTTAGAACCTCAAACAAGCCAGGGTGGTATTTCAAGGTCGGCTCCACGCAGACTGGCGTCCACGCTTCACAGCCTCCCACCTATCCTACACAGACCGGTTCAAAGTCCAATGCAAAGCTGCAGTAAAGGTTCATGGGGTCTTTCCGTCTAGCCGCGGGTAGATTGCATCATCACAAACACTTCAACTTCGCTGAGTCTCGGGAGGAGACAGTGTGGCCATCGTTACGCCATTCGTGCAGGTCGGAACTTACCCGACAAGGAATTTCGCTACCTTAGGACCGTTATAGTTACGGCCGCCGTTTACCGGGACTTCAATCAAGAGCTTGCACCCCATCATTTAATCTTCCGGCACCGGGCAGGCGTCACACCCTATACGTCCACTTTCGTGTTTGCAGAGTGCTGTGTTTTTATTAAACAGTCGCAGCCACCAGTTTATTGCAACCCCTTCACCCTTCCGGCGCAGGCCGGTCAAGCTACCAGGGCGTACCTTATCCCGAAGTTACGGTACCAGTTTGCCGAGTTCCTTCTCCCGAGTTCTCTCAAGCGCCTTAGAATACTCATCTCGCCCACCTGTGTCGGTTTGCGGTACGGTCAACGTGAAACTGAAGCTTAGAGGCTTTTCCTGGAACCCCTTCCAGTTGCTTCGCAGCCGAGGCCGCTCGCGCCACACCCTTGAATTGCGTGCCCGGATTTGCCAGGGCACCTTCTCCAATGCAGCGACCGGGACTTCCAACACCCGGACAACCTTCCGCGATCCGTCCCCCCATCGCATTTCACGCCGGTGCAGGAATCTTGACCTGCTTCCCATCAGCTACGCATTTCTGCCTCGCCTTAGGGGCCGACTCACCCTACGCCGATGAACGTTGCGTAGGAAACCTTGGGCTTACGGCGAGGGGGCCTTTCACCCCCTTTATCGCTACTCATGTCAGCATTCGCACTTCCGATACCTCCAGCACACCTTCCGGTGCACCTTCGCAGGCTTACGGAACGCTCTCCTACCATGCAGATAAATCTGCATCCGCAGCTTCGGTACATGGCTTAGCCCCGTTACATCTTCCGCGCAGGACGACTCGATCAGTGAGCTATTACGCTTTCTTTAAAGGGTGGCTGCTTCTAAGCCAACCTCCTGACTGTTTTAGCCTTCCCACTTCGTTTCCCACTTAGCCATGTTTGGGGACCTTAGCTGGCGGTCTGGGTTGTTTCCCTCTTGACACCGGACGTTAGCACCCGATGTCTGTCTCCCGTGATTGCACTCTTCGGTATTCGGAGTTTGCTATGGCGAGGTAATCCGCAATGGACCCCTCAACCATGACAGTGCTCTACCCCCGAAGGTGATACACGAGGCACTACCTAAATAGTTTTCGGAGAGAACCAGCTATTTCCAGGTTTGTTTAGCCTTTCACCCCTATCCACAGCTCATCCCCTGACTTTTCAACGTCAGTGGGTTCGGCCCTCCAGTACGTGTTACCGCACCTTCAGCCTGGCCATGGATAGATCACCTGGTTTCGGGTCTACACCCAGCGACTGGACGCCCTGTTCGGACTCGCTTTCGCTACGCCTGCCCTATACGGTTAAGCTCGCCACTGAATGTAAGTCGCTGACCCATTATACAAAAGGTACGCCGTCACCCCTTTCAGGGCTCCGACTGTTTGTATGCATGCGGTTTCAGGATCTGTTTCACTCCCCTCCCGGGGTTCTTTTCGCCTTTCCCTCACGGTACTGGTTCACTATCGGTCGATCACGAGTATTTAGCCTTGGAGGATGGTCCCCCCATCTTCAGACAGGATTTCACGTGTCCCGCCCTACTTGTCGTACACCCAGTTCTTCCACAATGCTTTCGCCTACGGGGCTATCACCCGCTATGGCCGCACTTTCCAGAGCGTTCAGCTAACACTGCAGATAAAGAGTACAGGCTGCTCCCATTTCGCTCGCCACTACTCTGGGAATCTCGGTTGATTTCTTTTCCTGCGGCTACTTAGATGTTTCAGTTCGCCGCGTTCGCCTCACATGGCCTATGTATTCAGCCACGGATACTCCAGAAGGAGTGGGTTTCCCCATTCGGACATCTCCGGATCAAAGCTTGTTTGCCAGCTCCCCGGAGCTTTTCGCAGGCTACCGCGTCCTTCATCGCCTGTGATCGCCAAGGCATCCACCACATGCACTTGTTCGCTTGACCCTATAACGGGTGAGTCTCGTCCCCAATGGAGACATGACCACAACCGCTACAGGTTGAGTTCTCGCGTTGTGCCGTATTCCAATGCCATCTTGCAATGGCCCTGAGATACTTCGATACAATCACAACCCTGACTGACCTACTCACGCCCATCTCACAAGGCGCTTTCGCATCAGTCAAATTACTGCTGCTTCCTGATTGTTAAAGAACGACAGCGGCATCAACTTCATGCCGTCTGGCTGGCAGTCGCCAGGGCGCAGTACCCGCCTTCATGCGGATGCTGCGCGCTGGGGACTGGTGGAGGCAGACGGGATCGAACCGACGACCCCCTGCTTGCAAAGCAGGTGCTCTCCCAGCTGAGCTATGCCCCCTCACCGACTCCTGCAGGGAACTGCCCGTCACAGACAAAGTTGGTGGGTCTGGTTGGATTCGAACCAACGACCCCCGCCTTATCAAGACGGTGCTCTAACCGACTGAGCTACAGACCCCTGAGTCTGTCATTCATACAGCCGACAAGTGTGAGCGCTCTGACTTTGGACGCGCTGCTCTGGAAAGGAGGTGATCCAGCCGCACCTTCCGATACGGCTACCTTGTTACGACTTCACCCCAGTCATGAATCCTGCCGTGGTGACCGTCCTCCTTGCGGTTAGACTAGCCACTTCTGGCAAAACCCACTCCCATGGTGTGACGGGCGGTGTGTACAAGACCCGGGAACGTATTCACCGCGGCATGCTGATCCGCGATTACTAGCGATTCCAGCTTCATGCAGTCGAGTTGCAGACTGCAATCCGGACTACGATCGGTTTTCTGGGATTGGCTCCACCTCGCGGCTTCGCAACCCTCTGTTCCGACCATTGTATGACGTGTGAAGCCCTACCCATAAGGGCCATGAGGACTTGACGTCATCCCCACCTTCCTCCGGTTTGTCACCGGCAGTCTCCCCGGAGTGCTCTTGCGTAGCAACTGGGGACAAGGGTTGCGCTCGTTGCGGGACTTAACCCAACATCTCACGACACGAGCTGACGACAGCCATGCAGCACCTGTGTTACGGCTCCCTTTCGGGCACCCCCGGCTCTCACCAGGGTTCCGTACATGTCAAGGGTAGGTAAGGTTTTTCGCGTTGCATCGAATTAATCCACATCATCCACCGCTTGTGCGGGTCCCCGTCAATTCCTTTGAGTTTTAATCTTGCGACCGTACTCCCCAGGCGGTCAACTTCACGCGTTAGCTACGTTACTAAGGAAATGAATCCCCAACAACCAGTTGACATCGTTTAGGGCGTGGACTACCAGGGTATCTAATCCTGTTTGCTCCCCACGCTTTCGTGCATGAGCGTCAGTATTGGCCCAGGGGGCTGCCTTCGCCATCGGTGTTCCTCCACATCTCTACGCATTTCACTGCTACACGTGGAATTCCACCCCCCTCTGCCATACTCCAGCGCTGCAGTCACCAATGCAGTTCCCAGGTTAAGCCCGGGGATTTCACATCGGTCTTACAGCACCGCCTGCGCACGCTTTACGCCCAGTAATTCCGATTAACGCTCGCACCCTACGTATTACCGCGGCTGCTGGCACGTAGTTAGCCGGTGCTTATTCTTCCGGTACCGTCATCCACCAGAGGTATTAGCCCCGATGATTTCTTTCCGGACAAAAGTGCTTTACAACCCGAAGGCCTTCTTCACACACGCGGCATTGCTGGATCAGGGTTGCCCCCATTGTCCAAAATTCCCCACTGCTGCCTCCCGTAGGAGTCTGGGCCGTGTCTCAGTCCCAGTGTGGCTGGTCGTCCTCTCAGACCAGCTACGGATCGTCGGCTTGGTAGGCCTTTACCCCACCAACTACCTAATCCGCCATCGGCCGCCCCTTGAGCGCGAGGCCCGAAGGTCCCCCGCTTTCCTCCTCAGAGCGTATGCGGTATTAATCCGGCTTTCGCCGGGCTATCCCCCACTCCAGGATACGTTCCGATGTATTACTCACCCGTTCGCCACTCGCCGCCAGGCCGAAGCCCGCGCTGCCGTCCGACTTGCATGTGTAAGGCATGCCGCCAGCGTTCAATCTGAGCCAGGATCAAACTCTTCAGTTCAAACCTGTTACTGTCTCTGTCCGTCTCCGGACAGGTCGCTCAACTCGGTACTGACAGGTCGTGAATCTCTTCACTACCTTCCTTACCGTGTGAGACTCTTGATACCTTTGCTTCCCGGCAACTTCACGTCACCGGGCGCGCCGCCATCAAGCGCCCACACTTATCGGCTGTAAGTTTTTAAAGATCGTTCGCCGCACCACCAGGACACTTCACCCCGGTACCGCCTGCGTCGCTGCATCAGCAGCAGAGAAACGAGATTATGAAGACTTCCGGGTCAGCCGTCAACAGGTTTTTTACCGCTTCCACCCTGCCAGCCTCACCACCACCTCCCCGGAACGCCCCGCCACGCGGGCCTTCCCGTCTCTCCCCGCCCCGGCTCCCGGAGCGCGAAAGAGCGAGATTCTAGTCACCCCGCACACGCCTGGCAAGCAGTTTTTTTGGATTGACCTCTATCGGTGTTTGAATGCCGGCTTGCGCTTCTCCACAAACGCCGCCATTCCCTCTTTCTGATCTTCCGTTGCGAACAACGAATGGAAAAGCCGGCGCTCGAAGTGAACACCTTCGGCAAGCGTCGTCTCATATGCACGATTAACCGATTCCTTCACCATCATCACGGCCTGCAAAGGCATTTCCGCGATCGTGGCCGCAGCCGCCATCGCTTCGTCGATCAATGAGGCAGCCGGGATCACTCGCGACACAAGACCGGCACGCTCAGCCTCCTCTGCATCCATGAACCGCGCCGTGAGACACATATCCATCGCCTTCGCTTTCGATACGGCGCGCGGCAAGCGCTGCGTGCCACCGGCGCCCGGCATGATGCCCAGCTTGATCTCGGGTTGCCCGAACTTTGCCGTGTCGGCAGCAAGGATGATGTCGCACATCATTGCCAACTCGCACCCGCCTCCCAACGCAAAACCGGCCACGGCCGCGATGATCGGCTTGCGGATCGATCGCACCGTCTCCCAATTCCGGGTGATGTAATCGCCCTTGTAGACGTCCATGAAGCTATACGTCGCCATCATGCCGATATCCGCACCGGCCGCGAACGCCTTCTCGCTGCCTGTCACCACGATCGCACCAATGCCATCGTCCGCGTCGAAGGTGCGCAGCGCTTCACCCAGTTCATCCATGAGCGCGTCGTTCAGCGCATTCAATGCCTTGGGCCGATTCAACGTGACGAGACCCACCCTGCCGCGGGTTTCCACCAAGATGTTTTCGTATGCCATGCGTCCTCCGGTTTCAAGGTGACGCGCGAACAAAACGTTTCGCGCGGAAATTTGATTGATGCTAACATTTGCCAACCAACCGGTCGGTCAATTAATTGACACGGACTCATCTAACGCCTATCTTCTTTCGCCCGCCATGACACACCCGCTCTTCAGCAGACACGAGGTCACGCTTCAAAAGGCGCTGGCTGCCATCGAGACACGCGGCTACTGGAGTCCGTTCAGCGAAATGCCCAGCCCCAAAGTGTACGGGGAAACAGCAAGCGCGGACGGTGAAGCGGCATTCAAGGCCCATCTGAATCGGGCCTTCCAGCTGGACCAACCGGCGACGGGCGATACCATCGGCAGCGAAGCTTCTCCATTCGGCTTCGCGCTCGGCATCCGTTACCCTCGTTCCGAGCCGGATCAGCTGATCACAGCGGCAGCTAGCGCCCAGAAACGTTGGCGCGAAGCAGGCCCGACGGCATGGGTCGGCGTGAGCCTCGAAATTCTCGCCCGACTGAATCGCGCGAGCTTCGAAATCGCTCATAGCGTCATGCACACAACCGGACAAGCCTTCATGATGGCGTTCCAGGCGGGCGGCCCGCACGCGCAGGACCGCGCCCTCGAAGCGGTCGCATACGCGTGGGACCAACTGCGCCGCATTCCAGCCACCGCGTACTGGGAGAAGCCACAAGGCAAGAACCCACCGCTCGCGATGCACAAGCGCTACACGATCGTGCCGCGCGGCACGGGCCTCGTCCTCGGCTGCTGCACGTTTCCGACCTGGAATGGCTATCCGGGCCTGTTCGCCGACCTCGCAACAGGCAACACAGTCATCGTCAAGCCGCATCCCGGCGCCATTCTGCCGCTCGCCATCACCGTACGCATTGCGCGCGACGTGCTGCGGGAAGCGGGCTTCGATCCGAATGTCGTGATGCTGCTCGCGACGTCTCCTGACGACGGCGCACTCGTCCAGACGCTGGCTCAACGCCCCGAAATCAGGCTGATCGACTTCACAGGCAGCACGCAAAACGGTACATGGCTCGAGCGGCATGCGGTGCAGGCACACGTCTCCACTGAGAAAGCGGGTGTCAACCAGGTCGTGATCGATTCCGCCAACGACATCAAGGCGGCCGCGCGCAACATTGCCTTCTCTCTCGCGCTTTACTCCGGTCAAATGTGTACGGCGCCCCAAAACATTTACATTCCGCGTGATGGTGTCCGGACCGCCGACGGAACGTTGAGCTTCGACGACACGGCCGCTGCCATAGCGTCGGCCGTAGAAAAGCTCGTGGCCGATCCCGCCCGCGCAGTCGAGATACTGGGCGCCATCCAGAACGACGGCGTCATGCGCCGCATCGATGAAGCCCGCACACTCGGCCGCGTACTGGTGGACAGCGGCACGCTCGAGCATCCGCAGTTTCCGGAAGCCCGCGTCCGTACGCCGCTCCTCCTGCAACTCGACGCCGCCAAGGACGCCACAACGTTCACCCACGAATGGTTCGGGCCCATCGCGTTCCTTATCGCTACCGATTCCACAGCGCAGTCCCTCGAACTGGCGGGGTCCATTGCTCGCGATCACGGCGCGTTGACGCTCTCCGTGTACAGCACCGACGACGCCGTAATCGATGCCGCGCACGAGGCTTCGATCCAAGGCGGCGTCGCTCTTTCCATCAACCTGACGGGCGGCGTATTCGTCAACCAGTCCGCAGCGTTCTCGGATTTCCACGGCACGGGCGCCAATCCCGCCGCCAACTCTGCCCTGACCGACGCGGCATTCGTCGCCAACCGCTTCCGTGTCGTTCAAAGCCGGGTTCATGTTGAGCCCAAAACACCGACTGCGGAAGTCGGCCAGACGGCATAGGCCATCAGGCCGAATAGCACGCGCCTTGCGGGCTCCCTAATATGAACGAGCCGACGAACCGGAACCTCGCCCCGTTCGCCCTCACGCAGGAATGAACCCACGATGACCGACGCTTTTATCTGCGACGCAATCCGCACGCCGTTTGGCCGCTACGGCGGCGCCCTCAAGGACGTGCGCGCCGACGACCTCGCCGCCGTGCCGATCAAGGCGCTCATCGTCCGCAATCCGGGCGTCGCATGGCAAGCGATCGACGACGTACTGTACGGATGCGCCAACCAGGCCGGCGAAGACAACAGGAACGTGGCACGCATGGCCGCCCTGCTCGCCGGCCTTCCGGTAAACGTGCCCGGCGCCACGCTGAACCGGCTCTGCGGATCGGGCCTCGACGCCGTGGGCAGCGCCGCCCGGGCCATCAAGGCAGGTGAGGCGCAGCTCATGATTGCGGGCGGCGTGGAAAGCATGACGCGTGCGCCTTTCGTGATGGGCAAAGCGGCGTCGGCATTTGCTCGTGAGGCGAAGGTCTACGACACGACGATTGGCTGGCGCTTCGTCAATGAGTGGATGAAACGCGAATACGGCGTGGACTCCATGCCGGAGACCGCAGAAAACGTGGCGGTCCAGTTCGGCGTCAGCCGCGCCGACCAGGACGCTTTCGCGCTGCGCAGCCAGGAAAAGGCCGCGCGCGCTCAACAAGACGGCACGCTGGCCGAAGAAATCGTCCCGGTCGAAATCGCTCAGAAGAAGGGCGACCCGATAGGCGTGAGCCTCGACGAACATCCACGCAGCACGACGCTGGAAGCACTTGCCAAACTGAAAGGCGTGGTGCGGCCCGACGGCACGGTGACGGCAGGAAACGCATCAGGCGTGAACGACGGCGCGTGCGCGTTACTGCTGGCAAGCGCCAGGGCCGCGGACCAGTACGGGCTGCGCCGGCGAGCACGCGTGATCGGCATGGCGACGGCCGGCGTGGAGCCACGCATCATGGGCATTGGTCCTGCGCCCGCCACAAAAAAGCTGCTCGCCCAAACCGGGCTGTCGCTCGATCAGTTCGACGTAATCGAGCTCAATGAAGCTTTCGCGTCGCAGGGTCTCGCCGTATTGCGCCTTCTCGGCCTTCGCGATGACGATCCTCGTGTCAATCCGAACGGCGGGGCGATTGCGCTGGGTCATCCGCTTGGGGCATCGGGCGCGCGCCTCGTCACCACCGCCCTTCACCAGCTAGAACGCACAGCGGGCCGCTTCGCGCTCTGCACCATGTGCATCGGCGTCGGTCAGGGCATTGCGCTCGCTATCGAGCGTATCTGACGGCACTACGACACCTCAGCCAACGCAACGGAGACAAGGAGACAACCGATGTCCTACGAAGCGATCCGTGTCGAACTCGACGCATCCACGCACGTTGCAACGCTCACCCTGAACCGGCCCGACAAGCTCAACAGCTTCACTCGGGCCATGCATCGCGAAGTGGCAAGCGCGCTCGATAAAGTGGAGGGTGCCAACGCGCGCGCGCTCATTCTGACAGGCGCAGGCCGCGCATTCTGCGCGGGGCAGGATCTCGCCGATCTCGACTTCACGCCCGGCGCGATGACGGACCTCGGTGCCCTCATTGAAGAACACTTCAACCCGCTCGTGAAAAAGCTCCAGTCACTGCCGATGCCCGTCATCGCAGCCGTCAACGGAACGGCGGCAGGAGCAGGGGCAAATCTGGCACTCGCATGCGATATCGTGCTGGCCACGAAATCGGCGAGCTTCATCCAGGCATTCGTGAAGATCGGCCTCGTGCCGGACTCGGGCGGCACCTGGTTTCTGCCGCAACGCGTCGGCATGGCCCGAGCGCTCGGGCTCGCCATAACGGGAGAGCGCCTCGGTGCCGAAAAGGCAGAAAGCTGGGGGCTCATCTGGCAGGCCGTCGACGACGCCGACCTGCCGTCCGCCGCGACCCATCTGGCCACGCAGCTCGCTCAGCAGCCCACGCGCGCTATCGTCGCCACGAGACAAGCCATGCGGCAAAGTGTGACGCATACCCTCGAGCAGCAACTCGACCTGGAACGCGACCTGCAGCGCGACCTGGGCAACTCGCACGATTACATGGAAGGCGTGCAAGCCTTCATGGAAAAACGCGCCCCGCGCTTCCAGGGGCGCTGACATGTCCTCGGCCCATCACCCGCATCCGCCTATGACACCCGACGAACTCGCCCTCTCCACCGCCCAGTCGATGTACGAAGCCGACGCGTGCAGCCGCGCACTAGGCCTCGAATTGCTGGAAGTGGGAGCCGGCTACGCACGCATGCGCATGACCGTGCGGCCCGACTTCCTCAACGGACATCGCATCTGCCACGGCGGCCTCATCTTCACGCTCGCCGACTCCACGTTCGCGTTCGCGTGCAACTCGTACAACATCAACACGGTGGCGTCCGGCTGTTCGATCGAATTCCTGCGGCCGGTGCAACCCGACGAAGTGCTGACCGCCGAAGCGACAGAACAGGCGCTGAACGGGCGCACCGGCATCTACGACATTCGTGTGACGAACCGCGCGGGCGAAACCGTCGCGATGTTCCGCGGCAAGTCCGCGCAGATTCGCGGCCAGGTCGTACCGGTTCCCGAATAGCGCAGCGAGCCGGACCGGATCAGCCCATCCAGGCCTGCCGCACGCATCGCCCTAGTCCCGATTGTTTCGCCTCACGAGCCGCCTACTATTCATAAAGCACCCAGGAGACATCGATGACCACCCCGCTGCCGCTCGAGCCCATCGAAACGGCGAGCCGCGACGAACTCGCCGCCCTGCAACTCTCGCGGCTGAAATGGTCGCTTGCGCACGCCTACGAGAATTCGCCGGTGTACCGGCGCAAATTCGACGAAGCAGGGGTGCACCCAGCGGAGCTCAAGACGCTCGCCGACCTCGCGCGCTTCCCGTTCACGACGAAGCAGGATCTGCGGGACAACTATCCGTTCGGGATGTTCGCGGTGCCGCAGGATCAGATCGCGCGGATTCACGCATCGTCGGGCACCACGGGCAAGCCGACCGTGGTGGGCTACACGGCGCGCGACATCGATATCTGGGCCGGCCTCGTTGCCCGTTCGATCCGGGCGGCCGGCGCGCGGCGCGGCGACAAGGTGCACGTGAGTTATGGCTACGGGCTCTTCACAGGCGGCCTCGGCGCGCACTACGGCGCCGAACGCGCGGGCCTCACGGTCATTCCGTTTGGTGGCGGCCAGACCGAAAAGCAGGTGCAGCTGATTCAGGACTTCAAGCCGGACATCATCATGGTCACGCCGAGCTACATGCTCTCCATCGCCGACGAACTCGAGCGGCAAGGCGTGGACCCGGTGAAGTGTTCGCTGCGCATCGGTATCTTCGGCGCGGAGCCCTGGACCAACGACATGCGCAAGGCCATAGAAGAACGCATGGGCATCGAGGCCGTGGACATCTACGGTCTGTCGGAAGTGATCGGACCGGGCGTTGCATCGGAATGCGTCGAAACCAAGGACGGCCCGACGATCTGGGAAGACCACTTCTTCCCGGAGATCATCGATCCGGACACCGGCGAAGTGCTGCCCGAAGGCGAATTCGGCGAGCTCGTCTTCACGTCGCTCACCAAGGAAGCGCTGCCCATCGTCCGCTACCGCACGCGCGACCTCACCCGACTCCTGCCGGGCACCGCGCGCACCATGCGCCGCATGGAAAAGATCACGGGCCGCTCGGACGACATGATGATCATCCGCGGCGTCAACGTATTCCCGACGCAGATCGAGGAACTGCTGTTGAAGCAGCACGCGCTTGCGCCGTATTACCAGATCGTGCTGACGAAGGAAGGCCCGCTCGATGTCATGACCGTCAACGTCGAGCCATGCCCGGAGACCGCGCCCGACGCCGCCGTTCTGAGGGCGGCGAAAGAAGCGCTCACCTACGACATCAAGGCGTTGATCGGCGTGAGCGCGGTGGTCAACGTGCTGGCCGTGAACGGAATCGAGCGCTCGGTCGGAAAGGCGCGGCGCGTGGTGGATAAACGGCAGGCCAGCCGCTGAGCGAAATGGCAGCACAGCGGGCGGCGGCACGGGCCACGGGAAGCGGCAAGGCGCCGAACGCTAACGCGCCGCCACCGCCGGGGCATCCGAATTGGGAAACAGCAGCCACATTCTGCCGGTCTGTTTCATCTTGCCGGCCAGGTCGCCTGCGTCGTCACCGAGCCCCCAGAAGTAGTCGGCCCGCACGCCGCCTTTGATTGCCGTACCCGTGTCCTGCGCGAACACGAGACGGTTCAGGGGGGCATTCGTCATCGGACGAGTGGTCTGCAGAAACACCGGCGTGCCGAGCGGAATGGACGACGGGTCCACCGCAATGGAGCGCTCCGGCGTGAGCGGCACGCCGAGTGCACCGACGGGGCCATCGGCGCCGCCTTGCGCCATGCCTTCGGCCGAAGGCATCTCGCGGAAAAACACGAAGCGGGGATTGGTGTCGAGCAGCGCATCCACGCGAGACGGATTCGCGCGCGCCCAGGCCTTGATGCCCTGCATGGTGGCCTGCGCAGGCGTGATCTCGCCGCGGTCCAGCAGCCAGCGTCCGATGGACTTGTACGGCTGGTTGTTCGTGCCGCCATAGCCCACGCGCATCACGCTGCCGTCTTCCATCACGATTCGACCGGAGCCCTGCACCTGCAGGAAGAACGCTTCAATGGGGTCGTCCACCCACACCAGTTCGTTGCCGTTCAGGATGCCCGAGCGCTCCAGTTGCGCGCGCGGCGGCAGCGCGGCGCCGGGCCGCAGACTCGCGGGCCAGCGGTAGAGCGCCGTCTGGTACACGCCGTGACGCGTGCGCGAGCCGCGCAGCAGCGGTTCGTAGTAGCCGGTCACGAGGCCATCAAGCGTGCCGTCGTTGTTGGAAAACTGGAACGGCGTGAAATACGTTTCGAAGAATTTGCGGGCGGTGGTCACGTCGAGATCGTCGATCTGCGCTGCGGCGGCGCAGACGCGTTGCCAGCGCGAATCGCGTGCGAGCCGCGTGCAGTTCTGCCGCAGCGCAGCCGTCACGCCGATCAGCGAATCGTCCTCCCAGCCCGCCACCTGCTGCCAGGCCACGGGCGTGAGGCGCGTCGCCGCAATCTGGCCGGGAACGATCGCCGCGCCCGAAGGCGGCGCCGTCTTCAGGGGCGGACTGCTGCCGCACGAGGCCAGCAAGACTGCTATCGAAACCGCACCCGCCCACTGCGCGACACGCTGGGCAAACCGCATACAATGCCTGCTCTTGATGGAAACCGCCATGTCCGATCTGTTCGACGAATACCCCATGCTCGTTTTCGCGCTGGAGTCGCTCCTTGCGCTGTTCCTCTTGATCTTCATCGTTGTCTGGACCGCGTCGGGCAAGAAGAAGCATAAGCGCGCCGAGCGCGACAAACAACGCAACTAGTCAGCGCGCCGCGCAATCCGGATCGCACTTCAGTGCAGCGTGCGCGGCATGCGCAGCACAAATTCCGGAACCGTCGCGTCGAAACGTTCACCATCTTCCGCCACGCAGAAGTACTCGCCGCGCATCGTCCCCACAGGCGTGGCGATCACCGCCCAGCTCGTGTACTCGAATTGCTCGCCCGCCTTGAGCAATGGCTGCTGCCCGACCACGCCGAGCCCCTTCACTTCCTGCACGTGATTGTCGCTGTCGGTGATCACCCAGTGGCGCGCGATCAGTTGCGCCGTCACCTGGCCCGTGTTGCGGATGGTGAGCGTGTAAGCGAACGCGTACTGGCGGCGGTCCGGGTCCGATTCTTCGGGCAGGTAGCGCACCTGCGCCGATACGCTGAATTCGTACTGGCTCATCCTGATTCCGGTGTGGTGAAGAAGCCGGGAGCGTGCCCGGCGTCGCCTGCCGCAACGCCTTGGCGGGACTGGACCGGCGGCCTGCGGCTGCGGATTCGATCTGGTTTCGCATTCTGCTTGATGCCGCCACGCCCCGCAACCCGACAAAAGAGCCGGACAAAACGGCAACAAAGAAGGCGCGCGGCGTTTCTGCCGCACTCATAGCCTCGGCCCGCCAGGGACCGGCGCCACCGAAGCGCGTCCGGCCTTCTTCCCTGCCCCGCCATCGCCGGAACGGTAAAATGACACCTTTCGATTCGCCCTCTCCCATCACGTCATGACGCAATTCCGCATCGCTCCCAGCATCCTGTCCGCCGACTTCGCGCGGCTCGGCGAAGAAGTCCGCAACGTTGTCGCCGCCGGCGCCGACTGGATTCACTTCGACGTGATGGACAATCACTACGTGCCGAACCTGACGATCGGTCCGCTCGTGTGCGAGGCGATCCGCCCGCACGTCCAGGTGCCCATCGACGTGCATCTGATGGTGCGTCCCGTCGACCGCATCGTGCCCGACTTCGCGAAGGCCGGCGCGAATCTGATCAGCTTTCATCCGGAAGGCTCGGACCACATCGACCGCACGCTCTCGCTGATCCGCGATCACGGCTGCAAGGCGGGGCTCGTGTTCAATCCGGCCACGCCGCTCAACTACCTCGATCACGTGATGGACCGGGTCGACCTCGTGCTCATCATGTCAGTGAATCCGGGCTTCGGCGGCCAGTCGTTCATTCCCGAAGCACTCAACAAGCTGCGCGAGGCGCGCCGCCGCATCGACGCCTATCGCGACAAGACCGGCCGCGAGATTCATCTCGAAGTGGACGGCGGCGTGAAGGTCGACAACATCGCGGAAATCGCGGCAGCGGGCGCGGACACCTTCGTGGCCGGCTCGGCCATCTTCGGCAAGCCCGACTACCGCGCCGTCATCGACGACATGCGCGGCGCGCTCGCCACCGTGAAGCACGACCAGTAATGCGCGCGCCTACCTTCACGGCACCGCGCATCGAAGCCGCGATCATCGACCTCGACGGCACGATGGTCGATACGGCCGACGACTTCGCCGCCGGCCTCAACGGCATGCTCGCGCAGCTCGACGCGGAAGAAACCACGCGCGAGGAAGTGGTGGGCTACGTCGGCAAGGGCTCGGAGCATCTGATCCGCAGCGTGCTCGCGCCACGCTTCGCGCAAGACGAAGCGCAAAGCCGCTTCGACGAAGCCCTCGCGCTCTATCAGGACGAGTACGCGCGCATCAACGGCCGCTACACGCGGCTCTATCCCGACGTGGAAGCGGGCCTTGCCGCGATGCGCGGCGCCGGCCTGAAGCTCGCCTGCGTCACCAACAAGCCGCACCGTTTCGCCATCGAACTGCTGCGGCAATATGGGCTCTTCGACTACTTCACCGTGATCCTCGGGGGCGACAGCGTGGCGCGCAAAAAGCCTGATCCGTTGCCCATGCTGACCGCCTGCACCGCGCTTGGCGTGACGCCGCAGGCCGCGGTCGCCATCGGCGATTCGGAAAACGATGCGCTCGCGGGCCGCGCGGCCGGCATGGCGACGCTCACCGTCCCTTACGGCTACAACCACGGCCAGCCTGTACACAAAATCGATTCGGATGGTATAGTCGCCACGTTGCTCGACGCCGCCAAGGCGATCGCGGCGCACAATTCACCGACTTGAACAGTCCTTCCTCATGTTTCTGAATAAAAAACGGAGTCTGAGCAGCATCGACCGGGGAGCATGGCCCTGGCGTCGCTGGTCACACTAACCTCTGCAGAGGTACGCTGAAGCTCGTCTTCGGCGCTGTTTTTTACTTCGTTGCGCGTTCCATCCAGCCTTTAGTCGTACAGAGGTGCCCAACACCTCGGGCTGCGCTGGACGCCGGTCCCCCCGCGTTATCCAGCTTGTCGTCGTAGTCCCTTCCGGCCGTTCGGGTCATTGCCAGGCCCTTTCAGGCTGTGCGCGCCGCGCGAGCATGTACCCTATCCGGTACGCCGCGCGCCGCGTCGGAACAGGATCGCGCCGACAAGACGGCGAATCGCCGGGACTGTCCGCACCGCCGGTACCGCAGGCAAAGCGCCTGCACCAGGCCGGCAACGCAACGCCCCAGACCAGGCCCGTCGACCGGCCGCCCGTACGAACAGGATCGGAACATGACCGAACTCGAATTCCAGTCTCTCGCCAACGAGGGCTACAACCGCATTCCGCTCATCGCCGAGGCGCTCGCCGACCTCGAAACGCCGCTCTCGCTCTACCTGAAGCTCGCGCAGACCGAACGCGCCGGTGCCAACTCGTTCCTGCTCGAATCCGTGGTGGGCGGCGAGCGCTTCGGGCGCTACTCGTTCATCGGCTTGCCCGCGCGCACGCTCGTGCGCACGCGCAACGGCGTGTCGGAAGTGGTGCGCGACGGCCAAGTCGTCGAAACCCACGAAGGCGATCCGCTCGACTTCATCGCGACGTTCCAGGCGCGCTTCAAGGTGGCGCAGCGCCCGGGCCTGCCGCGTTTCTGCGGCGGCCTCGCAGGCTATTTCGGCTACGACGCCGTGCGCTACATCGAGAAGAAGCTTGCCCACACCGCGCCGCCGGACGACCTCGGCATGCCGGACATCCAGTTGCTCCTCACCGAGGAAGTGGCCGTCATCGACAACCTCGCCGGCAAGCTCTATCTGATCGTCTACGCCGACCCCGCCACGCCCGAGGCCTACACGAAGGCGAAGCAGCGTCTGCGCGAACTGCGCCAGCGCCTGCGTACCACGGTCCAGCCGCCTGTGACGTCGGCGAGCGTGCGCACCGAAACCTATCGCGAGTTCAAGAAAGACGACTATCTGGCCGCCGTGCGCAAGGCCAAGGAATACATCGCGGCCGGCGAACTGATGCAGGTGCAGGTCGGCCAGCGTCTCACCAAGCCGTATCGCGACAATCCGCTTTCGTTGTACCGCGCGCTGCGTTCGCTGAATCCGTCGCCGTACATGTACTACTACAACTTCGGCGACTTCCACGTGGTGGGCGCATCGCCGGAAATTCTGGTGCGCCAGGAAAAGCGCGGCGAAGACCAGATCGTCACGATCCGGCCGCTCGCGGGCACGCGTCCGCGCGGCAACACGCCGGAGCGCGATGCCGAACTCGCCACCGAACTGCTCAACGACCCGAAGGAAATCGCCGAGCACGTCATGCTGATCGACCTCGCGCGCAACGACGTGGGCCGCATCGCGCAGATCGGCTCCGTCGCGGTAACCGACAAGATGGTGATCGAAAAGTACTCGCACGTGCAGCACATCGTGAGTTCGGTGGAAGGCAAGCTCAAGCCCGGCATGACGAACTTCGACGTACTGCGCGCCACGTTCCCGGCAGGCACGCTTTCGGGCGCGCCGAAGGTGCGCGCGATGGAACTGATCGACGAACTGGAGCCTGTGAAGCGCGGTCTGTACGGCGGCGCCGTGGGCTACCTGTCGTTCAGCGGCGAGATGGATCTCGCCATCGCCATCCGCACCGGACTCATCCGCAACGGCAATCTGTATGTGCAGGCGGCGGCGGGCATCGTTGCGGATTCCGTGCCCGAGTCCGAATGGCAAGAGACCGAGAACAAAGCCCGCGCGGTGCTGCGCGCGGCGGAGCAGGTGCAGGACGGCCTCGACAGCGACTTCTGACCGGAGACAGACCATGTTGCTCATGATCGACAACTACGACTCGTTCACCTATAACCTGGTCCAGTACTTCGGCGAACTCGGCGAAGACGTGCGGACCTACCGCAACGACGAAATCACGCTCGACGAAATCGCACAGCTCAACCCCGAGCGCATCTGCCTTTCGCCGGGCCCGAGCAATCCGCAGCACGCCGGCATCACGCTCGACGTCCTGCGCCACTTCAGCGGCCGCATTCCGATTCTCGGCGTGTGCCTTGGCCACCAGGCCATCGGCGAAGCGTTCGGTGGTCGCGTGGTGCGCGCGAAGACCATCATGCACGGCAAGGTGAGCCAGATCGAAACGGACTGCAAAGGCGTGTTCGCCGACCTGCCGCGCCACTTCAACGTGACGCGTTATCACTCGCTCGCCATCGAGCGCGACACGCTGCCCGACTGCCTCGAAATTTCGGCCTGGACCGAAGACGGCGAAATCATGGGCGTGCGTCACAAGACGCTGCCCGTGGAAGGCGTACAGTTCCACCCCGAATCGATTCTGTCTGAGCACGGCCACGCGCTGCTCGAGAACTTCCTGAAGCAGTCGAAACGTGTAGCAGCAGAACAAGGCGCGTGATGAAGAGCGGAGCAGACATCATGATCACCCCACAGGAAGCGCTCCAGCGCACCATCGAGCACCGCGAGATCTTTCACGACGAGATGCTGCACCTGATGCGGCTCATCATGCGCGGCGAGCTGTCGCCGGTGATGACGTCGGCCATTCTCACGGGCCTGCGCGTCAAGAAGGAAACCATCGGCGAGATCACCGCGGCGGCCACCGTGATGCGCGAGTTTTCGAATCGCGTGAACGTGCCCGACAGCGACAACTTCGTCGACATCGTCGGCACGGGCGGCGACGGCTCGCACACGTTCAATATCTCGACTGCAACCATGTTCGTGACGGCAGCCGCCGGCGCGCGTGTGGCGAAGCACGGCAACCGCGGCGTGTCGAGCAAGTCGGGTAGCGCGGACGTGCTCGAAGCGCTCGGCGTGAACATCGACCTGCAGCCGGACCAGGTGGCCGCCTCCATCGCCGAAACGGGCATGGGCTTCATGTTCGCGCCCAACCATCATCCGGCGATGAAGAACGTCGCGCCGGTGCGCCGCGAACTGGGCGTGCGGACCATCTTCAACATTCTCGGCCCGCTCACGAATCCGGCCGGCGCGCCGAATCAATTGATGGGCGTGTTTCACCCGGACCTCGTCGGCATTCAGGTACGCGTGATGCAACGTCTCGGCGCGAAGCACGTGCTCGTCGTGTACGGCAAGGACGGCATGGACGAGGTCTCGCTCGGCGCGGCCACGCTCGTCGGCGAATTGCGCGACGGCGAAGTGCACGAGTACGAGATTCACCCCGAGGACTTCGGCATGCAGATGGTGTCGAACCGCACGCTGAAGGTGGCCGACGCAAGCGAGTCGAAGACGCTGCTGCTCGAAGCGCTCGACAACAAGCCGGGCGTCGCGCGCGAGATCGTCGTGCTGAATGCGGGCACCGCGCTCTATTCGGCGAACGTGGCGGCGTCGATTGCGGACGGCATCCAGGTGGCGCGCGAAGCCATCGCGAGCGGCCGCGCGCGCGCCAAGGTAGACGAGCTGGTACGTTTCACGCAGCAATTCAAGCGTTAATCGAAGCGCTAATTGAAGCGATAAGGATCGCAAATCATGAGTGACATTCTCCAACGCATCATCGCGGTGAAACACGAAGAAGTGCGCGCGGCGCAAGAGAGCGCGCCGCTCGAAGAACTGCGGCTGGCGGCGTCGGCGCGCGATCTGCGCGACTTCGTGGGCGCCATTCGCGCGAAACACGAAACCGGCCTCGCCGCAGTGATCGCCGAAGTGAAGAAGGCGAGCCCCTCAAAAGGCGTGCTGCGCGAGCATTTCGTGCCGGCCGACATTGCTCGCTCGTATGCCGCCCACGGCGCCGCGTGCCTTTCCGTGCTGACCGACGTGCAGTTCTTCCAGGGCAGCGCCGCCTACCTCGAAGAAGCGCGCGCCGCGTGCAACCTGCCGGTACTGCGCAAGGACTTCATCGTCGACCCGTACCAGGTGCTCGAAGCGCGCGCCATGGGCGCCGACGCGATCCTGCTGATCGCCGCCGCGCTCGAAACGTCGCAGATGCAGGAACTCGAAGCGTACGCGCACTCGCTCGGTCTCGCGGTGCTCGTGGAAGTGCACGACAGCAACGAATTGCAGGAAGCGCTCAAGCTGACCACGCCGCTCATCGGCATCAACAACCGCAATCTGCGGACGTTCGAAACGTCGCTGGAAACCACGCTCGGCATGCTACGTTCGATTCCGCACGACCGTATCGTCGTGACCGAATCGGGCATCCTCTCGCGTGCGGACGTCGAGCGCATGCGCGAACACTCGGTGAACACGTTCCTCGTGGGCGAGGCGTTCATGCGCGCGGCGGAACCGGGCGCGGAGCTTGCGCGCATGTTCTTCTGAACCCGCTCATCCGTCCCCTCAGCAGTCATGGCCATTGAACGCGAAATCAAGCTGGCGTTGCCGCAGGCGCAAGTCGCCACCGCGGCCCAGTTCTTTACCGCGCGCGCCGGGCTCGCCGGCCGCGCCATCCGGCTCGAGAACGCCTATTTCGACACGCCGCAACTCACGCTCTCCGCGGCTCGCAGCGCGCTGCGTCTGCGCCGCACGCCGCAGGGCTGGCTGCAGACCTTCAAGACCGCGGGCAACGCCACGGGCGGACTGCACGCGCGGCACGAATGGGAAATGCCGGTGTCCGGTGCAGCGCTCGAAATCGACGCGCTGCTGGCGACCTGCGACGAACCCTCAGCCGCCGCGGCACTGCGCAGCGCGGCGCCGCATCTGATCGAACTCTTCCGCACGGACTTCACGCGCACGTTGTGGGAAATCCATACGGATGCCGCCGACGTGGAAGCCGCCATCGACCAGGGCGAAGTCGTGGCAGAGGTGAACGGCGGTTCGGCGGCGGCTGAAGTGCGGCGCATGCCGATCTGCGAGATCGAGCTGGAACTCAAGCGCGGCGACGAAGCGGCGCTGCACGCGCTCGCGGCCGAACTCGGCCGCCTGATTCCTGGTCTCGCGCCGGACAACGTCAGCAAGGCCCAACGCGGCTACCGTCTGCGCGAGGACGCGCGCAAAGATTGAGCCGCCACGCTTTTGCTGCGACACTTGCCCGCCATGACCTCAGCCTCCCGTTCCCGATCCCGATCGCCGCAGACGTCCGCGGCATCGCAGCCCTCGCTCTTCGACGAAGGCGCATCCGCGTCCGCTGACGCCCAAGCCACCGCCGACGCTTCCTCGTTGCACCCGCCGTTGCTCGAAGATCAGTTCGCCGCACTGCCGCCCGCCTGGCGCGAGCATCTGCGTCCGTTCACGGAAAGCGACGCCTACGCGCCGCTGTGCCGGTTCGTGGACGGCGAGCGCGCCGCCGGCAAGACCGTCTATCCCGCCGACGTGTTTCGCGCGCTGCGCCTGACCTCGCCCGACGAGGTGAAGGTGGTGATCCTGGGCCAGGACCCGTACCACGGCGAAGACCGCGGCACGCCGCAAGCGCACGGCCTCGCCTTTTCGGTGCCGCCTTCGGTGCGCCCACCGCCCTCGCTGCGCAATATCTTCAAGGAGATCGCAGCCAATTTCGGGCATGACGTGCCGCATCACGGCTGCCTCGACAGCTGGGCGCGCCAGGGCGTGCTGCTGCTCAACACGGTGCTGACGGTCGAACGCGACCAGGCCGCGAGCCACGCGAAGCGCGGCTGGGAGCAATGCACGGACACGCTGATCCACGAACTCGCCATGCGGCACGAGCATCTCGTGTTCATGCTGTGGGGTGCGCATGCGCAGGCAAAGCGTGCGCTGCTGGCCGGGCGACCGCATTGCGTACTGGAGGCGCCGCATCCGTCGCCGCTCTCCGCGCACCGCGGCTTTCTGGGCTGCCGGCACTTCGCGCTCGCCAACGACTATCTGCAGACACACGGGCGCACGCCGATCGACTGGCGGTTGCCCGACGAGGCCGAAGTGCTTGCCTGAACCCGCCGCCCGGCGGCAAGCCGCTCGCCGGGATAGCCAACGAAAAACGCCATGGAACACGACGTTCCATGGCGTTTTCATTTCCGGCGTGGCCGCCGGCAGACCTGATGCGTGATCGCTCAGACCGTCGCAATCGCTTCGCGCGCGCCGGCCAGCGCGGCGCTTGCCGCATCGGGGCCCATGTTCAGGCCTTCGGCATAGATGAAGTCCACGTCCGTGATGCCGATGAAGCCGAGGAACGTCTTGATGTACGGCGTCTGCGAATCCGCGGGCGTGCCGGCGTACTTGCCGCCGCGTGCCGAGACCACATACACCTTCTTGCCCTTCACCAGGCCTTCGGGACCGTTTTCGGTGTAGCGGAACGTGATGCCGGCGCGGGCGAGCTGGTCGAAATAGGCCTTGAGCTGCGTCGACACGCCGAAGTTGTACATCGGGGCGCCGATCACGACGATGTCGGCAGCCTGCAGTTCGGCGATCAGCGCGTCGCTGCGTGCGGCGATGGCTTGCTGCTCCGGCGTGCGCTGCTCGGCCGGCGTGAAGAAGGCGCCCAGCACGGCGTCGTCGAGGTGCGGCAGCGCATCGGCCAGCAGGTCACGGACGACGACCTTCGCGCCCGGATTCGACTGTTGCAGCTTTGCGGTGAGTTCGGTGGCGAGCAGCGTCGACTGCGCGCCTTGCGAGCGGGCTGCCGAGTTGATTTGCAGAATCGTGGTCATGTTTGGCTCCATCCGGTTTCGGAACGCGCAGATGTCGCGCGAGTGGGGCCATTCTGTGGATTCGCCGCCAGGCGAAAAAGTATCGCGGCGGCGAAGCATTGTTGCATCGGTGGAACAATCAGCAGCGGGAGAGCCGGCCGCTAGCCGCGACCGGCAGACAGGTCGCGCGCGTTTACGCCCTGCCCGCCTCCCGGCGACGGTTCAGACGCCCAGCCAGCGCGAGCGCGCGGTGCGCGCCGCCGTGCGATTGTCCGCCACGACAAGCTTGTAGCGCGGCACTTCCGGGCCGTCGAGCGTGAGCCGCGCCACACGCAGCTCGTCCCGGCGGAACGCGTGCACCTCGACCTTCGCGCCCGGCCGATAGCGGGCGAGCAGCGCGTCCAGATTCGAACCGGTCACGCGCAGACCGTCGATAGCGATCAGCACGTCGCCTGCGGACAGCCCGGCCTTCTGGGCCGCGCCGCCGTCGTGGACCGCCGCGATCGTGCATTCGGCGCCGCCGCGCGTGCGCGCGCCGAGCGACGGCTTGCCGTCCCTGCCGCCGTTTTTGCCGAGGTCAGGCTCCAGCGCCACGCCGAACGGCGCGAGAAGTTCGGCGAGCGGCAAGTCACGCGTGCCGCGCACACCTTCGGCGAAGAGCGCCGACAAGTCCACCCCCGTCGCTTCGGCGAACAGCGCCTCGACGGCGGATTCTTCGATACCCGTCGCGCGACCGCGATAGAAGTCGCGCCCGTAGCGCTGCCACAAGAGACGCATCACGTCGTCGAGCGACTTGCGGTTGCCCGTTTGCGCGCGAATCGTGAGGTCGAACGCGAGCGCGACGAGCGAGCCCTTCGTGTAATAGCTGACGATGGCGTTCGCCGCATTCTCGTCCTGGCGGTAGTACTTCACCCACGCGTCGAACGAGCTTTCCGCCACGCTCTGCTTGAGACGCCCCGCGCCGCGCAGCACGTTGCCCACGGTCTTGCCGACCAGGTCGAAATACTCGTCCGTCGAAATCGCGCCGCTTCGCACGAGCATCAGGTCGTCGTAGTACGACGTGAAGCCTTCGAAGAGCCACAGCAGCGTCGTGTAGTTTTCCTGCGTGAGGTCGTACGGCGCAAACGCAGCGGGCTTGATGCGCTTCACGTTCCACGTATGGAAATACTCGTGGCTGCACAGGCCCAGGTAGGTCCGATAGCCCTCGGTCATCGCGTCGCGGCCCTTCACGGGCAGGTCGGTGCGATTGCAGATGAGCGCCGTGGACGCCCGATGCTCGAGCCCGCCGTAACCGTCCGCGACGGCTTGCGTCATGAACACGTAGCGGTCCATCGGCGCCTTCTTCGACCGCGGCTCGAAGAGCGCTATCTGCGCTTCGCAGATGCGCTTCAGGTCCGCGGCGAGGCGCGCCATGTCGAGCGCGATCACGCGACCGGCGATCACGATGTCATGCGACACGCCGTGCGCGTCGAAGGTCGCGAGCGCGAACTCGCCGAGCGTCACCGGGTGATCGATCAGTTCGTCGTAGTCGGCCGCGCGGTACTCGCCGAAGCCGTAGCGCTTCGTGCCGCGCGCCTCCGGCAGCGCCGTGGCGACGCGCCAGCGGCGATACGCCTCGCCCTCCGGGCGCTGGATGTCGACCACGCAGGGCGCCGCTTCGTGGCCCTGCACGGCGAGGAAGACGCTCGTGCCGTTGAAGAAGCCCGTCGTGTCGTCCAGATGCGCGGCGCGCACCGAGAGGTCCCATGCGTACACCTCGTAGCGCAGCGTCAGCGCGCCATTGACCGGCGCCGCCTGCCACGAATGCTTGTCGGTCTTCTCGATGCGCACCTTGCGGCCCACCTCGTTGAACGCCCGCAGCGTCACGATGTTGCGGGCGAACTCGCGCACCATGTAGCTGCCCGGAATCCACACGGGCAGCATGAAGCGCTGGCCGGCGGGATCGGGGTCCGCAACGGTGACGGTGACTTCGAAAAGGTGCGCGGCGGGATGCTTCGGGACGATGCTGTAGCGAATCGGCTTCATCGTGTGGGTTGGGTGAGGTGGGCTGGGGGACGAGTCGGCGGCGAGTCGGCAAGGTGGCAAGGCGCCCGGGCCGCTGCTTCTGGCCGCCGGACGCTCGCCCAGGGCGGCGCCCGCGGCTCAAAGGGCGAGCGCTGTCCGGCGAGGAATCAAAGGTCCGTCCGGACAACGGCCACGCGCAGCGTTTAACGCACCGCCGACAGTTCCTTGTCGAGCGTGGCGGCCGGCACGGCGCCGGGCAGGCGGCGGCCGTCGGCGAGGAACACGGTGGGCGTACCCGTCACGTTCATCTTCTGGCCGAGCGCCAGGTTGCTGTCGAGCGCGGCCGTGTCGCACGAACCGCCCGAGGGCGCGCGGCGATCGAGCATCCATGCCTCCCAGGCCTTCGCCCGGTCGGCCGAGCACCAGATCGCCTTGGCCTTCACCGTCGAATCGGGCGAAAGCACGGGATAGAGGAAGGTGTAGACCGTCACGTTGTCCACGGACTTCAGCGTGTTCTCAAGCTGCCGGCAATACGGGCAGTTCGGGTCGGAGAACACGGCGATCTTGCGGGCGCCGTTGCCCTTCACCACCTTCACCGCGTTCGCGAACGGCAGACTCGCGAAGTCGATGCGGTTGAGGTCGGCCAGACGCGCTTCGGTCAGGCTCTTGCGCGACTTCGCATCCACGAGGTCGCCGAGCAGCAGGTAGTCGCCGTTCGCGTCGCTATAGATGATCTGCGAGCCGAGGTTCACCTCGTAGAGGCCCGCCACCGGCGATTTCGCGATGCCCTTGACCTGGGCGTCCGAACCCAGGCGCGCTTCGAGCGTGGCCTTCAGTTTGTCGGTGACCGGGTCGGCCTGCGCCACGCCGCCCAGCAGGGTTGTGGCGGCCGCGAGTGCAAACGCCCAATGTCGGATACGCATCTTCATTGCTGCTTCCTGGAGTTTCTGGATTAACTGCCGTGAATCAATTGTGGTGCCTGAGTTGCGGTGAATGAGCCGAGGTGAACGGCCTTGCCGGAACATCGACCGCGCGGCCCGCACCCTGAATGCGCATTCACCCCAAGGCCGCCGTGACGAGCCAGCGCTTGACGAGCGGCTGCGAGCCCACCAGCGCCATGCCCGTATTGCGCACCGCGCGCGCGATGCTGCCGGGCACGGAAAAGAGCCGCTGCAGCCCGTCCGTGGCGACCACCAGCGAGCGGATATCTTCGCGCCGGCCGCGTTCGTAACGGCGCAGCAGCACCGTGTCGCCGAGGTCGCGGAACGCCTCTTTCTTCGCGATGACGTCGGCGAGCACGGCGACGTCGCGCAAACCGAGGTTCATGCCCTGGCCGCACAGCGGGTGAATCAGATGCGCCGCGTCACCCACCAGCGCCACGCGCGGCGCGATCAGCTTGTCCACGGTTTGCAGCGCGAGCGGAAAGCCGCGCGCGGGCGTCACGCATTCCAGCGCGCCGGGGTGGCCGTGCGTGGCGCGCTCCACTTCGGCGGCGAGCTGCGCCGGCGTCAACCTCAGCAGCTCGTTCGCGTGCTCCGTGCGCGCCGACCAGACGAGCGACACGTGCGGACCCGGCAACGGCAGCAGCGCAATGATCTCGCCGTCGCGGAACCACTGGTACGCCGTCTCGCCATGCGGCCGCTCGGCGCGGAAATTCGCCACCACGCCGGTCTGGCGATAGTCGCGCCGCTCCACCTTCGAGCCGATCTGCGCACGCACCCACGAGTGCGCGCCGTCCGCGCCCACCACGAGGTCCGCTTCGAGCACCTGGCCGTTCGCGAGCCCGATTGTGGCGGCGTCGGCCTTCACGTCGAGGCCTTGAGCGCGCGTGTCGAGCCACGTGAGATTCGGCTGGAAACGCAGGGCGGCGTCCAGCGCGCGCTCGATCAGCGACGACTCCGCAATCCACGCCAGCTGCGGCACCGCGGCCTGGAAGGCGGAGAAATGCAGCTCCGCGTGAGCGTCGCCGTACACACGCATGTCGTAGACGGGCGAAACGCGCGCGAGGTCGATCGCCTGCCAGACACGCAGCCGCTCGAGCAGCGCGTGAGAACTCGCCGAGAGCGCGTAGACGCGTGCGTCGAACGCTTCGTCGGCAGGCAGCGGCGCGCAGGGCTGCGCGAGCAGCGCGACACGCAGACCGCCCTGCGTGAGCGCGAGCGCCGCGGTCTTGCCGACCAGCCCGCCGCCAATCACGGCGACGTCAAATGTCTGAGGATGGGTAGTCATCCGGGCATTATAGCTTTGGGGTGTGTCGCGGCCGCGCCGGGAAAGACGGGTAGCGCACCGATGGCGAGCCCGCGGATTCCAGCCGGCACGGGCCGCCGCGCGACACCGCGCCGCGGGCGCTTCGCTGCCCGATCCGCCGGGCGCACGTCCGCCGGCGGGACGGCAGGCGGAAGACCACCGGGACAGGGTTACAATTACGGTTTTTGGTGACGGCCACGTCACCGCCTCCCGACGTGCCGCCCGCGGCGCGCCGCCCGGCACGGCGCACCCGCCCGGCCGACTGCGCGGCGCGAGACCTACCCGCCGCCCGGCAAGCGCGTCACCACCTGATTGCAGAGAATTCCATGAGCCTCAAATGCGGCATCGTCGGCTTGCCTAACGTCGGCAAGTCCACCCTGTTCAACGCGCTGACCAAGGCGGGCATCGCCGCGGAAAACTATCCGTTCTGCACCATCGAGCCGAACGTCGGCGTGGTGGAAGTACCGGATGCGCGGCTTCAGGCGCTCGCCGAAATCATCAAGCCCGAGCGCATCGTGCCGGCCGTGGTCGAGTTCGTGGACATCGCGGGCCTCGTGGCCGGCGCAAGCAAGGGCGAAGGCCTTGGCAACCAGTTCCTCGCCAACATCCGCGAAACGGATGCCATCACGCACGTCGTGCGCTGCTTCGAAGACGAGAACGTGATTCACGTGGCCGGCAAGGTCGACCCCGTCGCGGACATCGAAGTCATCAACACCGAACTCGCGCTGGCCGACCTCGGCACCGTGGAAAAGGCGCTCGCGCGCTATTCGAAGGCAGCGAAGTCGGGCAACGACAAGGAAGCCGTGAAGCTCGCCGCCGTGCTGGAAAAGGTGCGCGCGCAGCTGGATCAGGCGAAGCCCGTGCGCGGCCTCGACCTCTCCGACGACGAGCAGGCGCTCATCAAGCCGTTCTGCCTCATCACGGCCAAGCCGACGATGTACGTGGCCAACGTGAAGGAAGACGGCTTCGAGAACAACGCGCACCTCGATGCCGTGCGCCGCTACGCCGAAACCGAGAAGGCACCGGTGGTCGCGGTCTGCGCCGCGATCGAAGCGGAAATCGCCGACCTCGCCGACGAAGACAAGGAAGTGTTCCTCGCCGACATGGGCATGGACGAGCCGGGCCTGAACCGCGTGATCCGCGCGGGCTTCAAGCTGCTGGGCCTGCAGACGTACTTCACGGCGGGCGTGAAGGAAGTGCGCGCGTGGACCATCCATATCGGCGACACGGCGCCCCAGGCCGCGGGCGTGATCCACACGGACTTCGAGCGCGGCTTCATCCGCGCGCAGACCATCAGCTACGACGACTTCATCGCGTACAAGGGCGAACAGGGCGCGAAGGAAGCCGGCAAGATGCGCGCCGAAGGGAAGGAATATGTGGTGCACGACGGGGACGTGATGAACTTTTTGTTCAACGTCTGACGTCGCGTCGTAGCGGTGGCTGCGAGCCCGCACCGTCGCAAAGAGCCGCGCCACTCGCGCGGCTTTTTTCTTTTGCAGGCGCGCGAGACTCATACAATCGGCGGAATTCGCCATGGGGCATCGGCGGCAGCACGATAGTCCGACCACATCGCGACAACAAGCGAGAAGACCATGACCCTGTTCCCGCTCGTCCGTCCGCGGCGCATGAAGCTGGGCGCGATATGCGCGGCGGGACTCACGGCCCTTGCCCTCGCGCTGCCTTGCGCGCCGGCCTTCGCGTTCCAGTCGTCGCCCGGCCAGCCCGACGAAAGCAACCTCGACAACCACCAGACCTACCGCAACCGCGACGGCGCCACCGTCCATTCGCCGGCCCATTCGCTTTCGGGCAAGGTGCCCGAGGGCGCCACGGCGCGCTGCCGCGACGGCACCTACAGCTTCAGCCGACATCGCAGCGGCACGTGCTCACGGCACGGCGGCGTGGCATCGTGGCTGTGAACGCGACGCCATAGCGCAAGCGCTAAGCCGCAGCCGCGCTGATCGACGCGACATGCATGTAGCCCGCGCGCGCGAGCCGGCACCCGCGCCGCGAGCCCTTACAATACCGGCTTCGGACCCACGCGCCGCGCCTGCGCGCCGCCGTTATCCGTCCCCATTCCTCGTTCCCTTTCCAGGTTCCAGACCACACTCACATGGCCCAATACGTCTTCACCATGAACCGGGTCGGCAAGATCGTGCCGCCCAAGCGCCAGATTCTGAAAGACATCTCGCTGTCGTTCTTCCCCGGCGCGAAGATCGGCGTGCTCGGCCTGAACGGTTCGGGCAAATCCACGCTGATTCGCATCATGGCCGGCGTCGACAAGGACATCGAAGGCGAAGCCACGCCCATGCCGAACCTCAACATCGGCTATCTGCCGCAGGAGCCGCAGCTCGATCCGCAGAAGACGGTGCGCGAGGCAGTGGAAGAGGGGCTGGGCGACATTCTTCAGGCGCAGAAAAAGCTCGACGAAATTTACGCCGCCTATGCCGAACCCGACGCGGACTTCGACAAGCTCGCCGCCGAGCAGGCGAAGTACGAAGCGATTCTCGCCACCGCCGACGGCAGCGCCGAACAGCAGCTCGAAGTAGCCGCGGACGCGCTGCGCCTGCCGCCGTGGGACGCGAAGATCGAGAACCTGTCGGGCGGCGAGAAGCGCCGCGTCGCACTCTGCAAGCTGCTGCTCGAAAAGCCCGACATGCTGCTGCTCGACGAGCCGACCAACCACCTCGACGCGGAGTCGGTGCAGTGGCTCGAGCAGTTCCTCACGCGCTTTCCGGGCACCGTGGTGGCCGTCACGCACGACCGCTACTTCCTCGACAACGCCGCCGAGTGGATTCTCGAACTCGACCGCGGCCACGGCATTCCCTGGAAGGGCAACTACAGCAGCTGGCTCGACCAGAAGGAAGAGCGTCTGAAGCAGGAGGAATCGTCGGAGTCGGCGCGCCAGAAGGCCATCAAGAAGGAACTGGAGTGGGTGCGCCAGAACCCGAAGGGCCGCCAGGCCAAGTCGAAGGCGCGTATTGCCCGCTTCGAGGAACTGAGCAGCCAGGAATACCAGAAGCGCAACGAAACGCAGGAAATCTTCATCCCGGCTGGCGAGCGGCTCGGCAATGAAGTGATCGAGTTCAAGAACGTGAGCAAGTCGTACGGCGACCGGCTTCTCATCGACAACCTCAGCTTCAAGATTCCGGCGGGCGCGATTGTCGGCATCATCGGGCCGAACGGTGCCGGCAAGTCGACGCTGTTCCGCATGCTCACCGGCAAGGAGCAGCCCGATTCGGGCGAGATCGTGATGGGACCCACGGTGAAGCTCGCCTACGTGGACCAGAGCCGCGACGCGCTGGACGGTTCGAAAACGGTGTTCGAAGAAATCTCGGGCGGCGCGGACGTGCTGGCCGTGGGCAAGTACGAAACGCCGTCGCGC
Source organism: Paraburkholderia kururiensis (assembly GCF_034424375.1). Classification (NCBI taxonomy): domain Bacteria; kingdom Pseudomonadati; phylum Pseudomonadota; class Betaproteobacteria; order Burkholderiales; family Burkholderiaceae; genus Paraburkholderia; species Paraburkholderia kururiensis. The sequence goes on from NZ_CP139965.1 coordinate 3,848,706, forward strand.
GCCTATATCGGCCGCTTCAACTTCAAGGGCGGCGACCAGCAGAAGGTGGTGGGCAACCTCTCGGGCGGCGAGCGCGGCCGTCTGCATCTCGCGAAGACGCTGATTGCGGGCGGCAACGTGCTGCTGCTCGACGAACCGTCGAACGATCTGGACGTGGAAACGCTGCGGGCGCTCGAAGACGCGCTGCTCGAGTTCGCCGGCTCGGTGATGGTGATCTCGCACGACCGCTGGTTCCTCGACCGCATCGCCACGCACATCCTCGCGTTCGAAGGCGACTCGCAGGTCGTGTTCTTCGACGGCAACTTCCAGGAATACGAAGCCGACAAGGTCAAGCGACTCGGCGAGGAAGCCGCGCGGCCGAAGCGCATCCGTTATCGTCCGATCACGCGTTGATGGTCGCGGGCCGTTTCACGAGGCGGCCCACTGTTGAACGGCGCGGCGCACCTGTTTTTTGAACTGCGCGCCGCGCCGTTTTTCCTCTGCACCCCGCTGCGTTCCCGCAGCCGCTGGTCCCCTCCTCCGTTTTCGCGCCACGCTTCGCGACATCGCCTCGCGACCTCCCGCGTGCCTCGCCTCGCTCCACCATCCCACTATTTCGGCACCGCGCGGCCAGGTTGACAGCGTCGCGCCAGTGGCTCGACCATTTGTCCACAATACGATCTATAGATCCATATTATGGACACTCGGAGACGCTATGCCCGCCCCTGCCGCCGGCGCTGATGCGATGACGCCGTATCAGTTGCCGAACCCGCCCGAAGCGCTGCGCGAGATCGTCGTCGCGCCCGCCATTCCCGAAGACGAGCGCCTGTGGGTGCCGCAGGCCGACAACGTATGGTTCCGGCCGCTCTGCCTGAACGTTTCGGCCGGCTACTGGATGAACCTGCTGCGCGTGCGCAAGTCCGGCGTGCTGAGCCGGCATCGTCATCCGCAGGCGGTGCACGGCATGGTGCTCAAAGGCAAATGGCGCTACCTGGAACACGACTGGGTGGCCACCGAAGGCAGCTACGTCTTCGAGCCGCCCGGCGAGACCCACACGCTCTACGTGCCGGAAGACGTCGAAGAAATGATCACGTACTTCCAGGTGAACGGAGTGATGTTCTACTGCGATCCGCACGGCAACTTCACCGGCTACGAGGACGTCTTCACGAAGCTCGACATGTGCCGCGCGCACTACGAGCGCGTGGGGCTCGGCGCGGGCTACGTCGACCAGTTCGTGAGGTAGCCGCGCCTGCAACCACACCAACCATAGCGGCCGGATAAGGTCGCCGCATGTAGAAGCATTGCAGCCCTTCCACCCACAGACTCGCAAGAGCGCAGGAGGAGACACATGCAGGTGAAGACACCGCGCCTTGGGCGCATCCAGCGGATTGCCGTGACGTTTCTCACGCTCGCGGGCATCGTCAACTATCTCGACCGCAGCACGCTCTCCATCGCGAATCACTCGGTGAGTGGAGAGCTTGGCCTCTCTGCGTCACAGATGGGCCTGCTGCTCTCGGCCTTCTCGTTTGCCTACGCGTTCTCGCAGTTGCCGGTGGGCGCGTTGCTCGATCGCTTCGGCGCGCGGCTCATGCTCGGGCTCGGCATGATGGTGTGGTCGGTTGCGCAGTTGTGCGGCGGTCTCGTGCAGACGTTGCAGCAGTTTCTTGTGGCGCGCATCGCGCTCGGCATCGGCGAAGCGCCGCAGTTTCCGGCCGGCGCCAAGGTGGTGAGCGAATGGTTCGCACTGCGTGAGCGCGGCCGGCCCACCGGCATTTTCACGACGTCGTCCACCATCGGGCCCGCGCTCGCACCGCCCATCCTCACGGCGCTGCTGCTCGCGTTCGGCTGGCGCTGGATGTTCGTCGTGATGGGCGTGCTCGGCATCGCCGTCGCGCTGGGCTGGTACGTCGTCTATCGCAACCGCGGCGACGTGACGCTCGCCGAGGAAGAAGTCGTGCACCTCACCGAAGACGAGCCACACGCGCGTGCCGAGCTCCGCATGACCTTCGCCGAATGGCGCGGCCTGTTCGGCTCACCCACCACGTGGGGCATGATCTTCGGCTTCATGGGCGTGATCTACATGGTGTGGCTGTACCTCACCTGGCTGCCCGCGTATCTGGAGCACGAACGGCATCTCTCGATTGCGAAGACCGGCTGGGTGGTCTCCATTCCGTATCTCTTCGGCACGCTCGGCATGCTCTCCAGCGGCTATGTGGCGGACGGGCTGATGGCGCGCGGCATGGCGCCCATCCGCAGCCGCAAGTGGCCCATCTGCACGGGCCTTATCTGCGCGGCCGTGTTCACCGTGCCCGCCGCGTTCACGCCGAACACGACGCTCGCCATCGTGTACCTCTCGCTTGCCATGTACTTCGTCAACATGGCGAGCGGCGGCGCCTGGGCGCTCGTGAGCGTGACGGCGCCGCGTCATCTGGCTGCGTCGCTCGGCAGCATCCAGAACTTCGGGGGCTATTTCGGCGGGTCGTTCGCGCCGTTCGTCACGGGCATCGTCGTCGACCGCACGCACTCGTTCGTCAACGCGTTCCTGATTAGCGCGGCCGTGTCGTTCGCCGCGGCGCTCGTCTACATGTTCGTGGTGCGCGCGCCCATTGCCGAGCGCAGCAGCGGCGAGGCTGCGATCGAACTTGCGTGACACCGTGGGGCGGGCCGCTTTTTGTCCGCCTTTTCATCATCGTCTTTGCATGACAGACCACGCTTGCGGCTTCCATTCGACATGACCTTTCGACCCGACCTCTTCACCGGCAAAACGGCCGTCGTCACGGGCGGCACGCAGGGTATCGGCGCGGCCATCGCGCGCCAGTTCGCGGCGCTGGGCGCGCGCGTCATCGCGGCGGGGCTCTCGCCCACCGACGCCCAGCGCGAAGCACTCGGGCCTAGCATCGAGGTGACCGCAGCCGACGTGCGCCTCGCGACCGATATCGAAGCGCTCTTCGCTCCACTCGATTCGCTGGACGTGCTCGTGAATTGCGCGGGCATGATCCGTCGCGGCGAAGAACACGAACCCGAGGTGTTCGAGCAGGTAATCGACGTCAACCTCAACGGCACGCTGCGTGCGTGCGCCGCGGCACGTCCGCTGCTGGCGGCAAGCGGCGGCGCGATCGTGAACACGGCGTCGATGCTGAGCTTCTTCGGCGGCGGACTCGTGCCGGCGTACAGCGCGAGCAAGGGCGGCGTCGCGCAGCTCACGAAGTCGCTCGCCATCGCTTATGCGAAAGACGGCATTCGCGTGAACGCCGTGGCGCCCGGCTGGATCGCGACGCCGCTCACCCAGGCACTCCAAGCCGACGACGCGCGCTCGCAGGCCATTCTCGATCGCACGCCGCTCGCGCGCTGGGGCGAGCCGGAAGACATCGCGCCCGTGGTCGCGTTCCTGTGCTCGCCGGCCGCCGCGTTCGTTACGGGAACCGTGCTGCCCGTGGACGGCGGGTATCTCGTCTCGTGACGGGTGACGGGCATACGGCGACGGCGTGATACCGTTGCGTCCGTTTGTCTAACTCCCGCCACACCGCTCTCCCGACCATGCCGAACCCCGCCGACGCCATCGAAGCCGCCCGCGCCACCGGCACCGCCGCCTTCTCGAAGTTCATGGCGATCCTGCAACTGATCGCAGACGCGAGCACGCCGCCCAGCATCGCGCAGCTAGCCGTGCAAAGCGGCTTTCCGCGGCCCACGGTGTATCGCATCGTCGGCGCGCTGATCGCGGAAGGACTCGTTGCCGAGAGTCTGCGCGGCAGCACGTTGATTCCGGGCCCGCGTTTGATGACGCTCGCCAGCCGCAGCTGGGAGCGTTCGGATCTGCGCGTCGCGGCCGTCGATGTGCTCCAGCAACTGCGCGACGCCACCCAGGAAACCGTGCACCTCGCCGTGCGCAGCGGAACGGAAATGGTCTACATCGAGAAGCTCGAAAGCCCGCACGCGGTGCGGATGGCGTCGCGCATCGGCACACGCGTGACGCTCTATTCGAGTTCGGTGGGCAAGGCGTATCTCGCGGCCCTCGATGCCGCCACGCGCGACGCGCTGCTGCGCACGCTCACGCTGGAGCGCTTCACACCCAATACGATCGTGGAGCCTGCCGCGCTCGCCGCGGAACTGGACGCCACGCGCGAGCGCGGCTATGCCGAAGACCGCGAAGAAAACGAGGCACAGATTTTCTGCTACGGGTGCGCGATCATCGGCCCGGGCGGGTTGCCGGTGGGCAGCATCAGCGTGAGCATTCCCCTCTTTCGCAAGAGCGCGACGCCGCTCGAAACGTACGTGGCGCCCTTGAAATCGGCGTGCCGCGCCGTGAGCGAACGCATCGCGCCGTTGCCGGCCGGCAGCTTCTGAGCGCGGGCGCGAATATTGCGCGTGGGCGCCATGCAAAGGCTCAGCGGCACAGCGCTCAACAAGCGACGAGGATGACGAGGCAATGGACACGGCCATGTCCCACAGCAAACGCATCGTGGCGATTGTCGCGGTCGCAGTCGTCGTGCTGCTGGCGGGGGCCGCCGTCGCGGTCCACATCGCCGAACGCGAAGTGAAAGAGCAGGTGGTGGCCGCGCTCGGCCCGCAAGGCAGCGCGGCGCGCATCGACGTGGGGCTCACCGCCATCACGCTCACCGACCTGCGCTTCAAGGCGCCGGCCGGCTGGCCCGCACCCGACGCGCTGCGCGCCGCCCGCGTCACCATCGTTCCCGACCTGCGCGACCTGATGGCGCGACGGCTTCACGTGCGCGAGATCACGGTGAGCGGCTTCGATCTCACGGTGCGCCGCGCCGCCAACGGTCGCATCGAACTGCTGCCGGGACTGCATCAGGCACTGGCCAGCTCAGGTGACACCAAGCCGGCGAGCAACGACGAGGACACGCTGCCGCGCGAAAAGCGCATCGATCACGTCGCCTTCGAAGACGGCACGTTCGATTTCTACGACGAGTCGGTGAGCCGCCCCGCGTGGCACATCGCCGTGACGAACGCACGCGCGGCTGTCGGGCCTCTGCACTTTCCGGCGCTGACCGAACCTTCGAACGTGAACGTGACGGGCGCCATTCGCGGCCCGTCGCACACGGGCACCCTCTCGTTCGCGGGCTGGATCGCGATTGCGAACCGCGACTCACAAACCACGACGAAGCTCACGGGCGTCGATGTCGTGCGCTTCGCGCCGTATCTGCTGAAGAAAGTGGGCACCCAAACGCAAATCGCCGCCGGCACGCTGGACGCATCCGTGGAAGCCTCCGTGCGCAATTACGCGTTGCGTGCGCCGGGCACGATCACGCTGCATCACCTCGAACTCGCGGACACCGGCGATCCGCTCGACACCTTCATGTCCATTCCCACCAAGGCCGCCGTGGCCGCGCTCAAGCGCCGCCACGACGACATCACGCTGCACTTCGTGCTGGCGGGCAATCTGCACGACCCGAAGTTCTCGCTCAACGAGAACCTCATGACGAAGATGGGCAGCGGCTTTGCGAGCGCCCTCGGCGTGAGCGTCGAGGGCGTGGCGAAAGGCGTGGGCGAAACGGCGAAGGGGCTGGGCGGCGCGCTGATGAATCTGCTCGGCCAGTGATGCCGTGACGGCCCCGCCGTCGTGCGCGGCCGGCGCGAGTACGCCTCAGATGGGCAGGCCGAGGGCGCGCAGCTTCGCGTCGGTCTCGGCGTTGCTGGTGTGATGCACGCCGTGCCAGCCGAGCGCCGTGGCGGCTTGCGCGTTCTTGAGATTGTCGTCGATGAAGACGAGTTCGCCAGGCTGCACGCCGGGCAGATGCGCGTCGATGCGGCGAACCATTTCGGCGAAGATCGCCGGGTCCGGCTTCACCAGCTTCACGCGGCCCGACACCACGATGTCGCGGCAGCGGCGCAGGATCGGAAAGTTCTCCCACGCATACGGAAACGTCTCGGCCGACCAGTTCGTCAGGCCGAAAAGCGGCACGCCCGCGGCCTCCAGTTTCTCGAAGGTTTCGACGCCGCCCTCCAGCAGCCCGCCCAGCATCTCGTGCCACCGTTCGTAGAACGCGCGGATCAGCGGCTCGTGATCGGGAAACTTCGCGATGAGCTCGGCGGTGCCTTCCTCGATGGTCTGGCCGCCGTCCTGCTGGACGACCCACTCCATCGCGCAAACGTGCGTGAGAAACCAGCGGCGCTCGGCCTCGTCGGGAATCAACTCGCGATAGACGTACTCGGGGCTCCAGTCCACGAGCACACCGCCGAAATCGAAGACGACTGCTTTGATGGTCATGCGAGCTCCGTAGCGAGGACGTCGGCGAGCGGACGCACGGCCGGAGCGCCGGCGGGTCCCTTGAGCGCGCGCCAGTCGGCGTGATGCTGCGCGATGACGTCGGCGGCACGCGTGTCGCCCACGTCGTGCGTGGTGTGCAGGCCGTCCACCACCGTGACGCAATAACCGAGTCCGACGGCGCGGCGCAGCGTGGCGTCGACGCAAAACGGCGTGGCGTAGCCGCATAGCACGAGACGGCGCACGCCCACGACGCTCAACCAGTCTTCGAGATTCGTTTGATGGAACGCGTCGCGCACCGTCTTGCGCACGACGGCGTCGCCGTCGCGATGCGCAAGGCGCGCAGCGATCTGCCAGCCGGGCGTGCCGGGTTCGACCTCGCCTTCACCGGGTGCGCCGTCGTGCTGCACGAAACAGACGGGAACGCCCGCCGTGCGCGCTGTATCGGTGAGACGGTTGATGCCGTCGATCACCTCATCGGCGCGATAGGCCGGCGCGGGGCCGGTGAAGAATTCCTGCTGCACGTCGATCACGATCACAGCGACGTCGGTCATACGGTGCGCTCCTTGTTGTTTGCGGCGACTTGCCGGCGTAGGCGAGGCCAGACACCTGCGTTCAGACGGGCTGCGTGCGTGCCTCCAGCCACGTCTTCGCGTCGCCGCTCACGTGCGGCGAGACGCGCGCGCGCACCGTCTCGTGATACGCGTTGAGCCACGCCCGCTCGTCGTCGCGCAAGAGCGACAAGGCGAGGCAGCGTGTGTCGATGGGACACAGCGTGAGCGTTTCGAACGTCAGGAAGTCGCCGAATTCCGTGGTTTCGGACGCCACGTTCAGCACGAGGTTCTCGATGCGCACGCCCCACTTGCCCGGCCGATAGATGCCCGGCTCCACCGAGGTGATCATGCCCTCTTCCATCGCCGTCCACGGCTCGGGGGGGCGCGTAGTAGGAGATCACCTGCGGCCCTTCGTGCACGTTCAGGAAGTAGCCGACGCCGTGGCCCGTACCGTGGCCGTAGTCGGCGCCCGCTTCCCAGATGGGCGCGCGCGCAATGGCGTCGAGCATGGGGGAGCGCACGCCGCGCGGGAACTGCGCGCGCGAGAGCGCCATCATGCTTTTCAGTACCACGGTGAAGTCGCGCTTCTCGGCGTCGCTGATCGTGCCCACGGGGACGACGCGCGTGATGTCCGTCGTGCCGTCCAGATACTGGCCGCCCGAATCGATCAGCAGCAGGCCGTCGCCTTCGATCACGCTGTGCGACTCCGGCGTCGCGCGATAGTGCGGCATCGCGCCGTTCGCCTTGAAGCCCGCAATGGTCGCGAAGCTCGGCGAAATGAAGCCGGCGCGGCGCGCGCGCGCGGCGGTGAGCCGCTCGTCGATGGTGAGTTCGGTGATACGTTCGCGGCCCAGCGCGCCTTCGAACCAGGCGAAGAACTCGGCGAGCGCGGCGCCGTCCTGCTCCATGGTCGCGCGCACGTGGCCGGCTTCGGGTCCGGTCTTGCGCGACTTGAAGAACGTGGACGGATTGACCGACTCCACGAGCTTCACGTTCGCCGGCACCTTCTGCATGAGCCCGAACGTGACGCGCCGCGGATCGACGAGCAGCGTGGCGCCGGCAGGCAGCGCGGCAAGCGCGCCGGCTGCCGCCGCATACGGCTCGATGCGCACGCCGTCGCGCGCGAGCGCTGCGGCAAGCGGCTCGGGCACTTTGCCGTCGGCGACGAAGAGCGTCGCACGGTCCAGCCCGATCAACGCATGCGCGACGAACACGGGGTTGTAGTTGACGTCCGCGCCGCGCAGGTTCAGCAGCCACGCGAGGTCGTCGAGCGTGGAAACGAAGTGCCACTGCGCGCCCTTTTCCTGCATGACGCGGCGCACGCGGTCGAGTTTGCCTGTGCGCGTCACGTCGACGTGCGGGGCCGCGTGTTCGTAGACGGCCGCAGCGGGCAGCGAGGGGCGATTCGGCCAGACAGCGTCGAGCAGATCGAGGTCGGTGCGCAGCTTCACGCCGCGCGCGCCCAGCGCGCCTTCGAGCGCACGCGCCGCCGCCACGCCCAGTACGGCGCCATCCACGGCGACGGTCGAACCCGCAGGCACGTTCTGCGCGAGCCATTCGACGTGAGGCTGCGTCTGCTGGCCTCCCGTCATCTTCATGAGCTGCACGCCCGTGCCCGCAAGCTGCGCCTGCGCCTGGACCCAGTAGCGGCTGTCCGTCCACACGCCGGCGAAGTCGCCTGTCACGACCAATGTGCCCGCCGACCCTGTGAACCCGGATAGCCACTGTCGCGCCTGCCAGCGCTCGGGCAGGTACTCGGACAGATGCGGATCGGCCGAGGGCACGAGGCAGGCCGCAATGCCCTGGCTCGTCATGACGGCGCGCAGCGCGGTAATCCGTTCGGGGATAGAGGAGGTTTCGGGAAGTCGGGCGTTCATTGTTTCACCTGCGGGGATTCAGCGACGCGACGCAAGGCCGGCCGTCACGGCAACGGCGACAAGCGCGGCGGCCGTGCATATCGGCCATTCGAGCGTATCGCCGTCAAGGAAGATGCCGGTCACGCTGCCGGCCATTTTGGCGATTGCCGCGCCGGCCACACCGGCTGCGATCGCCATGGCCATCTGCATGCCTCGGCTGCCATGCTTACTGCGCGAACCACGATTACGCAGCGGATGGAGCCACCAGCCGGCCAGGCCGACCGCGGCGCCCAGTACGACGATGCCGAGCCAGCCCATCAGCAGCCGCGCGCCTTCGCTATTTTCTGACCTGCCGGACGGAAGGGAAGAACGCGGAGGCTTGCGGAGCGTGACATGTGTTGTTCTCGGAGATTTTCACAGAAACCCACCCCGGCCGGGGGAATTCGGGTGGACATTCGGGTGCGGGTCGACATCGCACGCCGGACGCTGGGCAGGCGTCGAGTGTAGGGGGCCAGATGTCTCAAAGCAAGCGCGAGCCGGCAAGAGCCGCAGGGCCGCCCGACCACGCCGGCCCTCGCGCCTGCCGGTGCGCCCCGCCCCATGCGGCAAAGCGGGAAACGCTATAATGGAGCCTTCGACCATAGCCCCACGTATGCAGCTTCTAACGATCGGAATCAATCACCACACCGCGCCCGTCGCCTTGCGCGAACGCGTGGCGTTTCCGCTCGAACAGATCAAGCCTGCACTCGACACGTTCCGCGAGGCCTGGTCGGCGCGCCGGTCGCTGGCCGCGCCGGAAGCCGCGATCCTCTCCACCTGCAACCGCACCGAACTCTACTGCGCCACCGACGACCGCGCCGCGCGCGACGCCGCCATCCAGTGGCTCTCGGCGTACCACAACGTGGCCGTCGACGAACTCGCGCCGCACGTCTACGCGCTGCCGCAGTCCGAAGCCGTGCGCCACGCGTTTCGCGTTGCGTCGGGGCTCGATTCGATGGTGCTCGGCGAAACGCAGATTCTCGGCCAGATGAAAGACGCGGTGCGCACCGCATCCGAAGCGGGCGCGCTGGGCACGTACCTGAACCAGCTTTTCCAGCGCACCTTCGCCGTGGCGAAGGAAGTGCGCGGCACCACGGAGATCGGCGCGCAGTCGGTCTCCATGGCTGCCGCCGCGGTGCGCCTCGCGCAGCGCATCTTCGACAGGATTTCGAATCAGCGCGTGCTCTTCATCGGCGCGGGCGAAATGATCGAACTGTGCGCCACGCACTTCGCCGCCCAGCAGCCGCGCGAACTCGTGGTCGCCAACCGCACGGCGGAGCGCGGCGAGCGGCTCGCCGAGCGCTTCAATGGCCGTGCCATCCCGCTTGCCGACCTGCCCGCGCGCATGCACGAGTTCGACATCATCGTGTCGTGCACGGCGTCCACGCTGCCCATCATCGGCCTGGGCGCCGTGGAGCGCGCAGTGAAGGCACGCAAGCACCGTCCCATCTTCATGGTCGACCTCGCCGTGCCGCGCGACATCGAACCGGAAGTGGGCCAGCTCGAAGACGTGTTCCTGTACACCGTGGACGACCTCGGCGCCATCGTGCGCGAAGGCAACGCCTCGCGCCAGGCCGCCGTCGCGCAGGCGGAAGGCATCATCGAAACACGCGTGCAGAATTTCATGCAGTGGCTGGAGGCGCGCAGCATCGTGCCGGTGATCCGCCATATGCATACCCAGGCCGATGCGCTGCGCCGTGCCGAAGTCGAACGCGCGCTGCGCATGCTGGCGCGCGGCGACGACCCGACGGCCGTGATCGAAACGATGTCGCAGGCGCTCACGAACAAGCTGATCCACGGCCCGACTCACGCGCTGAACCGCGCAAGCGGCGAAAACCGCGATACGCTCATCGAACTGATGAGCGGCTTCTACCGGCATTCCGGTCAGTCCGAGCGTTAGCGGCGCTGCCGCATGCCGCGCGGGGCCTGGCGAGGCTCGCTCGCGGCTCGCAACGCTTCGGGTCGCCACCCCCGCCCTACCCATTCCCGCAGTCCTTTACGGAGCCCGCTCCGCACCGCCCGATGAAGACGAGCATGCAAAACAAGCTCGACCAGCTCACTACCCGGCTGGCCGAACTGAACGACCTGTTGAGCCGCGAGGACATCACCTCGAACATCGATCAATACCGCAAGCTCACACGCGAGCACGCGGAACTCGGCCCGGTCGTGGAGCACTACGCGCTCTGGCGTCAGGCGCAGAACGACGCGACCACGGCGCAGGAACTGCTGGCCGACGCGTCGATGCGCGAGTTCGCCGAAGAAGAAGTGCGCGCGTCGCGCGAACGCATGGCGCAACTCGAAGGCGAGCTGCAGAAAATGCTGCTGCCGAAAGATCCCAACGACGAGCGCAACATCTTCCTCGAAATTCGCGCGGGCACGGGCGGCGACGAGTCGGCACTGTTCGCGGGCGACCTGCTGCGCATGTATCTGCGCTACGCGGAACGCAATCGCTGGCAGGTGGAGATGATCTCCGCGAGCGAGTCGGACCTGGGCGGCTACAAGGAAGTGATTGTGCGGATAGCGGGCGAAAAGGCCTATTCCAAGCTCAAGTTCGAATCGGGCGGCCACCGCGTGCAGCGCGTGCCGGCCACCGAAACGCAGGGCCGCATCCACACGTCGGCCTGCACGGTGGCGGTGATGCCGGAAGCGGACGAGATCGGCGAAGTGGAGATCAATCCCGCTGACCTGCGCATCGACACGTTCCGCGCCTCGGGTGCGGGCGGCCAGCACATCAACAAGACGGACTCGGCCGTGCGTGTCACGCACATTCCCACCGGCATCGTCGTGGAATGCCAGGACGACCGTTCGCAGCACAAGAACAAGGACCGCGCGCTCAAGGTGCTCGCGGCGCGCATCAAGGACAAGCAGTATCAGGAGCAGCACGCGAAGGAAGCGGCCACGCGCAAGAGCCTGGTGGGCTCGGGCGACCGTTCGGAGCGCATCCGCACCTACAACTTTCCGCAGGGCCGGCTCACCGACCACCGCATCAACCTCACGCTGTACCGCCTCGACGCCATCATGGACGGCGAACTCGACGAACTGATCGCGGCGCTCGTGACCGAGCATCAGGCGGAACAGCTTGCGTCGCTGGGCGACGCGGAATGACGGGCAGCCGTAGAACATGAACCGCGACGCGCCACAACGGGACGACGCCGACGCGAGCGCTGCAACGGCGGCTTCGCTGCTACGCGCGTCGCCGCTGCCGGCGCTCGAAGCGCGCATCCTGCTCGGTCACGCGTTGGGCTGGCGGCGCACGGAATTGATCACGCGCGGTGCGGAACCGCTCGACGAAGACGCCATCGCGCGGTTCCGGTCGCTCGAATCGCGGCGGGTGGCTGGCGAACCGGTCGCGCAGCTGGTTGGCCAGCGCGAGTTCTACGGACTCGACTTCGAAGTCACGCCGCACGTGCTGATTCCGCGGCCGGAAACCGAACTGCTGGTGGAAACGGCGCTCGCGGCCATCGCGACGACGAACCGCCCGCGCGTGGTGGATCTGGGCACCGGCACGGGCGCAATCGCCGTTGCCATCGCCTCGGCGCGGCCCGACGCGCTCGTCTGGGCCGTCGATCGCTCACGCGAAGCGCTCGCCGTGGCCCGACGCAACGCGGCACGGCTCGTCGACGCCACGCGGCCCGGCGGCCAGGTCACGCTGATCGAAAGCGACTGGTACGACGCGCTCGACCCCGAGCTGCGCTTCGACGCCATCGTGAGCAACCCGCCGTACATCGCGAAGAACGACCCACACCTGACTCAAGGCGACCTGCGCTTCGAACCGCGCGGCGCGCTCACCGACGAAGCCGACGGACTCGCGGCCGTCCGCCGCATCGTGGCAGGCGCACCCGCGTGGCTCGCGCCGCGCGGCGCGCTCTGGATCGAGCACGGCTACGATCAGGCTGAAGCGGTGCGCGCACTGCTCGTGGCAGCGGGCTTCACAGAGGTGCGCTCGGAGCGCGATCTCGCGGGTATCGAACGGATCAGCGGCGGCACGCTGGCCGTCTAGACAAGGCTCGGAGCGGCGCCGGCGAGCGCGCGGCACGCTCAGCCCGGTTGAACGAAATCCGCTATCATTTCCATCTGTCTCGCACAAAACCGTACACGCAAGGGCGCATATGGACACGCAACAACGCATCAAGCAGATCGTCGACGAAAACGCGGTCGTGCTCTTCATGAAGGGCAACGCGCAGTTTCCGATGTGCGGCTTCTCGGGCCGCGCGGTGCAGATTCTGAAGGCCTGCGGCGTCGACCAGTTCAAGACCGTCAACGTGCTGGAAGACGACGAAATCCGCCAGGGCATCAAGGAATTCTCGAACTGGCCCACCATTCCGCAGCTCTACGTGAAGGGCGAGTTCATCGGCGGCTCGGACATCATGATGGAGATGTACCAGAACGGCGAACTGCAGCAGCTTTTTACCGCTGCCTGATTGGTATCACGGCGAGCGAGGTATCACGGCCAGCTGTCGCGGCGTTAGCAGAGCTTGTCATCGCGGGACGGTGCCGTCGGTGCCGCTTCCCGGTTACGGCGGCGCGGAATAACGTACGCTGCCGTCCGCCGCCAAACGCTTTCCCGCTTCCATCCGCTCTTCAAGGCGCCGCCCTTCCATGCATTCGAACGCAGCGCGCCGCCCCGGTCCGCGACGACTGATCGTCGCCATCACGGGGGCAACAGGCGCCATCTACGGCGTGCGCACGCTCGACATGCTGCGCCGCGTGGGCGGCGTCGAAACCCATCTGCTGATCTCCAGCGCCGGCTGGCTCAACATCCAGCACGAGCTTCAGCTCACCAAAGAAGACCTGCACGCCCGCGCCGACGTGGTTCATTCGGTGCGCGATGTGGGCGCGAGCATCGCGTCCGGTTCGTTTGCGACTGAAGGCATGATCGTGGCGCCGTGCTCGATGAAGACGCTCGCCAGCGTCGCGCACGGACTCTCCGACAATCTCATCACGCGCGCCGCAGACGTCACGCTCAAGGAGCGCCGCCGCCTCGTGCTGCTCGTGCGCGAAACGCCGCTCAATCTGGCGCATCTGCGCAACATGACCGCCGTCACGGAAATGGGCGGCGTGATCTTCCCACCGTTGCCCGCCTTCTATAACCGCCCCGCCTCGCTCGACGAGATGGTCGACCACACCGTGGGCCGCGTGCTCGACCTGTTCGCGCTCGGACCGGCGCTGTCGCCAGCGTGGACCGGCTTGCGCGGCGAAGACGAATAAGCAAGCCCAGCGCGCAACCACGGGCGCGATTCACAACGCGAAGGATGCAATCAAATCCGTCGCGGACTGTTTATCAAACAGCAGTACGGCTCTATATTCGTCCCAACGTAATCTCGTCTGCCGCCTGCAAGGCGGCTTGCTGACATGACCACCGAATCCACGCCGCACGCCGACCGCGTGCCCAGTCTCTACCTCTCGCACGGCGCACCTACGCTGCCTATCGACCCGGCTCTGCCGGCTGCGGGATTCACCGCTCTGGCGGCGCACCTGCCGCGCCCGCAAGCCATTCTGATGCTCTCCGCGCATTGGGGCACGGCGCGGCCCGTGGTGAGCATCGCGACAAAACCCGAGACGATCCACGACTTCTACGGCTTTCCGCGCGAACTCTACGAAATCCAGTATCCGGCGGCCGGCGCCCCGGACGTTGCGCGGCGCGCAGCACAGTTGCTCAGCGACGACGGCATCGCGACCGGCGAAGAGCCGCATGGTCTCGATCACGGTGCATGGGTGCCCATGCTGCTGATGTTCCCGCACGCCGACGTGCCCGTGGCGCAGATCTCGATCCAGCCGCACATGGGGCCCGCCCATCATTTCCGGGTGGGGCGCGCTCTGCGTACGCTGCGCGACGAAGGCGTAATGGTGGTCGGTTCGGGCCAGATCACGCACAACCTGCGGGCAGCGGACTTCGGCGCCCGCCCCGAAGACGCCGACCCGCGCGTGGCCGAGTTCACCGACTGGTTCGAATCGCACCTCGCCGCCCGCGACGTCGACGCGCTGCTCGACTACCGCGCCCGCGCCCCGCACGCGGCGCTCATGCATCCCACCGACGAGCATCTGCTGCCGATCTTCGCCGCGCTCGGCGCCGCTGACGACGACTACACCGTCGGCGTGCAGTCGCTCGGCACCTACCAGCGCGCGCTGGCCATGACGAACTACGTGTTCGGGCACGCCTGAGCGCCTCATCGCAGGCGACAGGCCACAGTCGCTGCAAGCCACAAAAAAAGCCTGCCTGAGCAACTCAGGCAGGCTTTTTCGTTACCGCGCGGCGTGGTCGGTGCCCGCCGCCGGCGCAAAGCAGTATCAGCCCCCGATCAAACGCCGATACCTTCGAGAATCTCGTCGTGCTTCTCGCGCTCGTCCAGATACTCGGTGCGGTAGCCCGTACGCACACCCCAGTAATAGAACACCAGCGAAAACGCGATCACGACGACCATGTCCCAGCCGTAGGGAATCAGGTTGTGCCCGCCGAACTCCTTGCTGCCGATCAGCGAAAGCAGCGCCATGACGGGCAGATACGCCACCAGCCACCACGCCGCCTTCAGGTCGCGGCCCCAGCCGCTCCACCCCGACTTGCCTTGGAAGTAGAAGTACACCGGCAGCGCGACGATCATCAGCAGAATGATCTCGCCCGTCAGCGGCCACTTCGCCCAGTACAGGATCAGCGACGCGCACACGAAGGCGAACGGCGCAATCACCGACATGCCGGGAATGTGCAGCGGACGCTCCAGATCCGTGGCCGAACGGCGCAGCGCCATCAGGCTGATCGGGCCCGTGAGATACGAGATCACGGTCGCAACCGAGATCACGGCCGCGAGCGAACTCCAGCCGCGGAAGAAGAACAGGAAGATGAACGACACGAGCAGGTTGAACCACATGGCCTGACGCGGCACGCCGTAGAACGGATGCACGTTGCCGAAGATCTTCGGCATCGTGTTGTTGCGCTCCATGGCGTAGATCATGCGCGTCGTGGTCGCCATGTAGGTCGTGCCGGTGCCGCTCGGGCTCACGAACGCGTCCACATAGAGAAGGATGGCCAGCCAGTTCAGGTTCAGCGCGATCGCCAGTTCGGCGAACGGCGACTTGAAGTTGAACTGGTTCCAGCCCTTCATGACGTCGGACGGGCTCACCGCGCCGATGTAGGCGATCTGCAGCAGCACGTAGATCACGAGCGCCAGCAGGATAGAGCCGATCACCGCGAACGGCACGCTCTTCGCCGGATTGCGCGCTTCGCCGGCGAGGTTGATCGGGCTCTGGAAGCCGTTGAACGCGAACACGATGCCGCTCGTCGCCACCGCCGTCATCACGGCCGACCAGCCATACGGCGCGAACGTGCTGGCTTCGCCGAAGTTCTCGTGATGGAAGCCCGTGGCCATGAGACCGGCAATGGTCAGGCCCGGAATCAGGAACTTGAACACGGTGATGGCCGAGTTCGCGCGTGCGAAGACCTTCACGCCCCAATAGTTCAGCAGGAAGTACACGATCACGAGCAATGCCGAGAGCAATAACCCTGTTGTGGTGAGTTCACCGCCCACGAAGAGCTGGTGCGCCCACTCGTACGGCCAGGTGCTCATGTACTGGATGGAGGCTTCGGCCTCGATGGGAATCACCGAGACAATGGCGATCCAGTTGGCCCACGCGCTGATGAACCCCACGAGCGAGCCGTGCGAGTAGCGCGCATAGCGCACCATGCCGCCGGATTCCGGGAACATCGCGCCGAGTTCGGCATAGGTGAGCGCAATGGCGAGAATCACGACCGCACCGATGATCCATGCGCAGATCGCGGCCGGCCCGGCAATCTTGGCGGCCTTCCATGCTCCGAAGAGCCAGCCGGAGCCGATGATGGAACCCAGTCCGGTCAGCATCAGCGCGATCGGACCAATGTTCCGTTGAATAGAACTTTTCACGTCATCTCCTGTATCAAGCGCAGCTTGACGCTGCGGCGCCCCCTCTGACGTGGGGCTCTCGCGGGCGTCGCACATGCATGCGCGAGCGTGTTTTCTGGGTGCAACCGCCGCGCGGCGCGTAGTTTAACGGTTGCACCAGCCGATTGCAGTCAAAATCCGGGTTGTCCCTACAAAAAAATGCGCGTTGGCGCAAGCTTTGTAAGCGTAAACAGGGCCCGGTTCGATTGCGTCGGACGAAAGCCCCTGCATTTCCCTGGGTTGCAGTTGACCTTCCTTGAAAATCGCCGTATAAAGACCGGGCAGGATTTCAAGCGGCGAGTGTGAATTGGTCTTTCGTGGTTCGCCCATCAACGGTACTCCGGCTGTCCTATTACCCCCCTTCCTTGATTTTCGTGCACATCCCAACGGGCTTCGGCTCAAATTCATCTTTAGGAAAGTAATATGGAAACCGGTACCGTCAAGTGGTTCAATGACGCTAAGGGCTTTGGCTTCATCACCCCGGACGGCGGCGGCGAAGACCTGTTCGCGCATTTCTCGGAAATCCGCGTGGAAGGCTTCAAGACGCTGCAAGAGAACCAAAAGGTTCAGTTCGAAGTGAAGACTGGCCCGAAGGGCAAGCAAGCCGCGAACATCAAGCCGCTGTAAGCAGGAGCAAGCGGCACGCCCAGGCCACACGCGGCTTGGGCCTCTACGCTCCCTGACGCGGAAAAAACCCCACGCTTCGTTCGAAGGTGGGGTTTTGTCATTTCTGGGGCGTTGCGGGCGGGCTTCGCAGAGGCGTGGCTGGAACCGTGCTGGATGGCAGCCCGCAGAGCGGCCATGCCTGACCGGCAGATCGCCTCGCGCGTCTTCTCGTGGCCGTTCGCGCTGCGCTCAGCCGAACAGCCGGCGCGCGTGAATACCAAGGCCCGTCGCCACGCTGGCAAGCCGGTCGCCGAAGACCGGACGAGCTTCGGGGAACGCGGCGGCGAGCGCGTTCGAGAGAAACGCGAGCCCCGTCGAGCCGCCCGTGAAGTACACCGCGCTCACCTCACGCGGCGCGACGCCCGCCGCGCGCACCGTCTCGCGCGCCGCCTCGACGATACGGCGGGTTTCCTCCATGCCGGCCTCGATGAGTTGCGCCTCGTCGAATGCGAGGCGCAACCCTTCTTCCACCTCTTCCAGATCGATCATCGTTTCGCCGCCCGCAGCCACGCCGATCTTCGCTTCCTCGGCGCGTGCGGCGAGCGCATGACCCAGACGCCTTTCGAGCACGCGCACGAGGCGGTCGTGCTGGCGCGTGTCGCGGAACAGATGGCGCATCAGCTTCAGTTCCGTCACACGTTTGGGCGTGTACACGGTATTGATTAGATGCCAGGTCGCGAGGTCGAAGTAGATGCGATTCGGCATCTCGCGCCCTTCGGTGTCGAGCGTCCGATAGCCGAATTCCGGCAGGATCGCGGACAACTCCACGCGGCGGTCGAAGTCCGTGCCGGCCACGTGCACGCCGTGGTGCGCGAGCACGTCGTCCTTGCGTTCGAGGCGCGACATGCGAGCCGGCCCCACGCGCACGAGCGAAAAGTCTGATGTGCCGCCGCCGATGTCGGCCACGAGCACGAGCCCTTCTTCGGCGAGGCGCGACTCGTAGTCGAACGCCGCCGCAATCGGCTCGTACTGGAAATGGATTTCCGCCAGCCCGATGGAGCGCGCCGCCGCTTCGAGCTGGCGCTGCGCGAGCGCGTCGGCGCGCGGGTCGTCGTCGACGAAGAACACCGGGCGGCCCAGCACCGCGCGCGATATCGCGCTGCCCGCACACGCCTCGGCGCGTTGCTTGAGGTGCGCGAGGAAAGTGGCGATCACGTCCGTATAGCGAATGGCGCTGCCGTCGCCGAGGTCCGTCGTGGTCTCGGCGAGCGGTGACCCGAGGATGCTCTTCATCGACCGCATGAGCCGGCCGTCGAAGCCGTCCACGTACGCCGCCAGCGCGGCGCGGCCGAATTCGCGGGTGTGTTCGTCGGTATTGAAGAAGACCGCGGTGGGCAGCGTGGTGTACGCGCCCTCCACCGGGGCGAGGCGCATCGACGCGCCGTCGGGCAAGGCGACGGCCGAATTGGACGTGCCGAAGTCAATCGCGCAGAAGTTCATGGCTGGACTCGCCGCTCACGGCTGACGCGGAAAAATGAGGACGGGCTTTGTATCATGAAAACCGCTTGGCGATCAACCGGATAGCTGCGCGGCAGCCAACCGGGAACGGCGATTGCGTAACCGCTCGACTATGCCCGTTGCCGGGCCAGAGCGAAGCGACGCAGTGCGTGGAAGCGAAGGCGCGTCGCCGGGCGTGATCTGCCCGTCCGCACGCTTCACGCGGCACGCGTCGCGCCCCGCCACGCCCAACAACGCGACAACACTTCGACAACAACACGCCGCGAACGCAGCCCCAAGGAGACGCCAAGCCATGTCCCGGCCGCCCCCCGCCTCAGCAGACGATACGTCGACCGCCATCGCCATCGTCCAGACCGATCTGCCCTCGCGGCTCGACCGGCTGCCGTGGGGCCGCTTCCATACGCTGATCGTCGTGGCGCTAGGCGTGACCTGGCTGCTGGACGGCCTTGAGGTCACGCTGGCCGGCGCCGTGGCGGGCGCGCTGAAGGCCAGTCCCGCGCTGCGGTTTTCGAACGCCGATGTCGGGTTGGCCGGCAGCGCCTACATCGCGGGCGCCGTGCTCGGTGCGCTGGGGTTCGGCTGGCTCACCGACCGCCTCGGCCGCCGGCGCCTCTTCTTCGTCACGCTCGGTCTCTACCTCACGGCGACGGCCGCCACGGCGCTGTCGTGGAATCTGACAAGCTTCATCGTGTTCCGCTTTCTCACGGGGGCGGGCATAGGCGGCGAATACACCGCCATCAATTCGACGATCCAGGAGTTCACGCCGGCACGCGTGCGAGGCTGGACCGATCTCGGCATCAACGGCACGTTCTGGGTGGGCGCGGCGCTAGGCGCGACGGGGTCGCTCGTGCTGCTCGACCCCGGCCTGCTGCCGGGCGACTGGGGTTGGCGCGCGTGCTTTCTGATCGGCGCCGCGCTCGCGCTCGCTATCCTGCCCATGCGCCGATGGATTCCCGAAAGCCCGCGCTGGCTCATGACGCACGGCGACCACGAGACCGCGAAGTCGGTGGTCGAGGACATCGAAACGCGCTTTCGCCGCGCGGGCCACACCCTCGCCGACGACGCGCTGCGCCCGCTGCGTCTGCGCGCGCGGCACCGCACGCCGCTGCGCGAAGTGCTGCACGCGCTCTTCGTCCGGCACCGGCACCGCTCGCTCGTGGGCCTTTCGTTGATGACCGCGCAGGCGTTCTTCTACAACGCGATCTTCTTCACCTACGCCCTCGTACTCACGGACTTCTATCACGTGCCGGGCGCGCACGTCGGGTGGTATCTGCTTCCGTTCGCAGCGGGCAACTTCGTCGGACCAATCGTGCTGGGGCGGCTCTTCGACATTGCCGGCCGACGCACGATGATCGCGGCCACGTACGCCATTTCGGGCGTGCTGCTGACCGTGAGCGGCTATCTCTTCGAGCAGCAGTGGCTCACCCTCACGACGCAGACGGCCGCGTGGATGGCGATCTTCTTCTTCGCCTCCGCGGCGGCGAGTTCGGCCTACCTGACGGTGAGCGAATCGTTTCCGTTGGAAATCCGCGCGCTTGCCATCGCGGTGTTCTACGCGTTCGGCACGGCGCTGGGCGGCATTGCGGGGCCGGCCTTCTTCGGCCGGCTGATCGATACGCATCAGCGCAGCGAAGTCTTCACCGGTTATCTGACGGGGTCGCTGCTGATGATTGCAGCCGCCGTGATCGCGGCGATCTGGGGTGTGGACGCGGAGCGCAAGTCGCTGGAGACAGTGGCGGCGCCGCTATCCGAAGTCGGGGATGAAGAGGCGGAGCGCGGCGCGCAGGCGATGCCGAAAAATGCGTCAGTTGGCGTGGCCGCCGCGCTCGCTCCGGGCGTCGCCCGCGAAAGCGGCACGGCGAACGACACGCCAGCAAGTGGCGAGCGCGCATAGCGGGAGGCGGTGTGCGCCGGGGTGGCGAAGTGACATCGCCCAATGGAACGCAGCGGCGGTGCTTCGTTGCTGGACGCCGTGCGGCGCAACTGCACGACTCGGCGCGGCCTGCGAACGCAACGCCGATGCGATGCGATGCGGGCAAACTGGCAAAGCCAACGCCAACCCGCCATGCGAAGCCCTCCGCATTCACGCCACACCTGCCGCCGCGCCCTCCTCAAAACCTCAGAACGCCTTATTCCACGCGCCGCCGTACGCGATCTCGCCCACCGGCAAGCGCGCACGCTCCGCCTTTTCGCGGTCGCGCAACACGGGCTCGAGCTTCTGCGCGTCGCCATGGTGGGCAAGCGAGATAACGGCGATCACCTCGACGTCTTCCGGAATCGCGAATTCCTTGCGGAACGCCGGCACATCGACGCCGCTCATCTGGTGCGCGGCAAGGCCGAGCGCATGCGCCTGGAGCACCAGCGACATCGCGGCGGCGCCCGCGTCGTAGAGCGCCGTGCGGTTCACTTCGCCCTTGGCGTTGCGCGTGTGTGCCGTCACGGCGATCAGCACCGGCGCCGACGCATTCCACTGCTGGTTGAACGGCACGAGCGTGCCGAAGGCGCGCTTGAAGGCGGCCTCGTCGGCGAAGCGATCGAACACGATAAAGCGCCACGGCTGCGCGTTATACGCCGACGGCGCCCAGCGCGCGGCTTCGAGCACGGCGCGCAGCGCGTCGCGGGAAATCGGCTCGGCGGCGTAGGCACGCGGGCTCCAGCGGCCGGCGAGCAGATCGTGGATGGGCACTTCGGTCGGAGCGGGTTTGTGGCTCATGGGCGTCTCTCGGTGCGGTGGGTCGTGATGATCCTGATGCCCCGCGGCCCGAAGATGCCGGCCGCGGAAGCATGAACGACCGACGCCCGGCAGGCGTCAGTCGCCAAAGGGTCATAGCATAACCGGGAGACACGGCAGGCGTTGTGCAGCCTGTTCAAATGCTAAGCATCCGCGAGGGAATAGACGCGCAGCGCCTTGCGCCTATACCGCCGCAGCCACCGCCCGCTGCTCGCCACGATTGATCCGCAGCACGATGACGGACGCGATCAAACACAGACCGCCCGAAATCATCGACGCCACCGTGTAAGTGCCAAGGCTCGCGCGCAGCATGCCGGCGCCCAGCGCCGCGAACGCCGCACCCAGCTGGTGGCCCGCCACAACCCAGCCGAACACGACAGGGGCGGCCTCCTTGCCGTAGACGTCGGTGGCAAGGCGCACCGTGGGCGGCACGGTGGCGATCCAGTCGAGCCCGTAGAAGACAGCAAAAATCGGCAGCCCGAAGAAGTCGATACCGAAGGCGTGCGGCAGGTAAATCAGCGAAAGACCGCGCAGTCCGTAGTACCAGAAGAGCAGCACCCGGCTGTTGAAGCGATCCGAGAGCCAGCCCGAAAGCGTCGTGCCGAACAGATCGAAGATGCCCATGGTGGCGAGCAGCGACGCGCCCTGCACTTCGGTCATGCCGTAGTCGCCGCACATGGCGATCAGGTGCGTGCCCACATAGCCGTTCGTGCTCGCGCCGCAGATGAAGAAGCTGAAGAACAGCAGCCAGAAGTCGCGCGTACGGCTCGCCATGGCTAGCGTGCCGAACGCCACCTTGAGCGGATTCTGTGCAGCAGCCACCGGCGCGGGTGGCGCGTCGTGCGCTTCGCCGAACGGGCGCAGCTTCAGATCCGCGGGACGCTCCGGCAACAGGAACGCCACGAGCGGCAGCACCACGGCCGCAGCCGCCGCCACGACGAGCACGACTGCCTGCCAGCCGTGCTTTTCGGCGATGGCCGCAAGCAGCGGCAGGAACACGAGCTGACCAGTGGCGGAACTCGCGGTGAGAATGCCCATCGCGAGGCCGCGATGCGTGCTGAACCAGCGGTTCACCACCGTCGCCGAGAGCGTGAGGGCCGCCACGCCGGTTGCGCCGCCCACCATCACGCCCCACACGAGGATCATCTGCCACGGATGGGTCATCATGGCCGAGAGCGCCACGCCCGCGCCCATCGTGCCCACCGCCGTGAGGATGGTGGGCCGCACGCCGAAGCGCTGCATGGCCGCCGCCGCGAACGGGCCCATCAACCCATAAAGCGCGATGTTCACCGATATGGCGAGCGAAATCGTCGCGCGGCTCCAGCCGAACTGGTGCTCGAGCGGGACCATCATCACGCTGGGCGTGGCCCGCGTTCCGGCGGCCGCGAGCAGCACCAGAAACACCACGGCCACCGCCAGCCAGCCGTAGTGAAACCGCCCGCCGACTATCTTTGCTGCCCAGTTCATCTGCGCTCCTTCGTCTTTTTGTTGGGCGCGCTTTCGGCGCAGCACCGATTCGTCATCCGAGGATTGTTACCGATCAGTAACAAGGTCGTTGCGATACTAGTTACCGCTCGGTAACATGTCAAGGCATCGCCCCGACGTCATTACAGGGAGCATGGACATGTCGCAACACGAATCTTCATCCGCAGCCGGCACGCGGCGCCCGCCCACTGCCGCATCGCAGGCGCACGAGCATCTGCTCTCTGCCGCGGCCGAACTGTTCTATCGCGAAGGCGTGCGTGCCGTCGGCGTGGAGGCCGTGGTGGAGCGCGCGGGCGTGAACAAGATGAGCCTCTACAGGCAGTTTTCGTCGAAGGACGATCTTGTCGTCGCGTACCTGAAGCGCTCCCACGACCGCTTCTTCCAACGCTTCGAGCGCAGCATCGAAAAGCACCCGGGCGACGCCGCGAAGCAGCTACTCCAGTATTTCGAAGACCTGGCGGAACGGGCGTCTGCAAAGGACTACCGCGGTTGTCCGTTCGTCAACGTCGCCGCCGAGTTTCCCGACGTGAACCACCCCGCGCGGCAATGCGTGACGGACAACAAGACGAAGCTGACGGCCCGGCTCACCGAACTGGCCACCCAAGCCGGCGCAACCGACCCGTCCGCGCTCGCCAACGCGCTGGCGCTCCTGATCGAAGGCATTTACGCGGCAAGCCAGACGTACGGACCGGGCTGCGGGCCGATTCTGGCCGCGCCGAAGGTGGCCGCGCAGTTGATCGCGGCGGCCTGTCCGCAGGCACCGGCACAGCAGAGCGCACCGTAACGGTGTCGGCAACGCGCCGTCTAGAATGACGGCTTTCGTACGTCGCCGCCGCCCCACCACCATGCCGCTTTCCCCCGCCTCCCGCGAAACGATCCTGAGCGACACGCGCCACTGGCTCACGCGCGCCGTGATCGGCCTGAACCTGTGTCCGTTCGCGAAGAGCGTGCACGTGAAGAACCAGATTCGCTACGCGATCAGCGAAGCGACCGACCTGGAAGGCGTGCTCGCGGACCTCGAAACGGAGCTGAAAGCGCTGGCTGAAGCCGACCCGGCAGACATCGACACGACGCTGCTGATTCTGCCCAACGCATTCGCCCACTTCGCCGACTTCAACGACTGCACGCACTTCGCGGAGCGGCTGCTCGCGCAGCTGCGTCTGGAAGGCACGCTGCAGATTGCGAGCTTCCATCCGCAGTTTCAGTTCGAAGGAACGCAAGCCGACGACATCGAGAACTACACGAATCGCGCGCCGTATCC
Source organism: Paraburkholderia kururiensis (assembly GCF_034424375.1). Lineage (NCBI taxonomy): Bacteria > Pseudomonadati > Pseudomonadota > Betaproteobacteria > Burkholderiales > Burkholderiaceae > Paraburkholderia > Paraburkholderia kururiensis. The sequence continues at coordinate 3,872,871 of NZ_CP139965.1, forward strand.
GATCCTGCATCTGCTGCGCGAGGCGAGCATCGACCGCGCCGTGGAGGCGTTTCCCGATGCCGCCCAGATCTACGAGCGCAACGAGGCCACGTTGCGCGAAATGGGACTGGAAGGCTGGCGCAAATGGATGAGCGAGCGGGACTGAGACGTCCTTGGCGGCCCGTCGCCTCTCTCCACTCGCCCCTTAGGGCTCCACGAAAAACCGCTCGCGCAGCTCGGCAATGCCGAGCGTATCCAGAATCTCGTTGAGACGCTCCGCAGGCTTGCGGCGCGGCAGATTCCTGTACTGGGCGATGATGAGTTCGTTCTTCATCGAATGCTCCCAGCCCACCAGTTCGGTGACGCTCACCTGGTAGCCGTGCGCCTCGAGTTGCAAGCAACGCAGCACGTTCGTGATCTGGCTGCCGAATTCGCGCGTATGCAGCGGATGCCGCCAGATTTCCGTGAGCGCGTTCGCAAGCGACTTCCCCTTGTTACGCCGCAACACGCCCGCCACCTCGGCCTGGCAGCACGGCACCACCACGATGTATTGCGCGTGTTTCTTCAGTGCGAAGCGGATGGCGTCGTCGGTTGCCGTATCGCAGGCGTGCAGCGCCGTGACGATATCGACCGTCTCCGGCAGTTCGCTCGATGCGATGGACTCCGCCACCGAGAGGTTCAGAAACGACATGCCGCCAAAACCGAGCCGCGCCGCCAGCTCGCGCGACTTCGTGACCAGTTCTTCGCGCGTCTCGATGCCGAAGATATGCGAGCTATCGCACTGCTCCTTGAAAAACAGGTCATAGAGAATAAAACCAAGATATGACTTGCCCGCGCCGTGATCGACGAGCGTGATGTTCGCTTTCTCGTTCTTCAGTTCTTTGAGCAGGGGCTCGATGAACTGGAACAGGTGATACACCTGCTTGAGCTTGCGCCGGCTGTCCTGGTTCATCTTGCCGTCGCGCGTGAGGATATGGAGTTCCTTCAGGAGTTCGACGGATTGATTGGGGCGGACTTCGTAGGTCTTGGCGGCAGTGGACATCGTAAGCGGATCGTGAGGCAGGACAGATGCAGCGGCGCGCGGCGAAAGGCCGCGAAACGTGCGACAGAGGACAGAAGGAACGAAAAGTACCTGCCATTTTACGGAAAAAGCCGGACGGAACCGGCAACACGGCGCCACCTTGCCCGAGCGAGCCTGGAACGCTTCCTGCAAGAGTCGGCTGCCGGACGGCCGGCAGTGAACGCCGCACCGGTATGCCGTGCGTAGAACCCGCATAAACAAAACATCGGAGAGACCAGACTCGCCCGCCGGCGCGGCAAGCCGGCGGACATGTGGGGAGGACGCGCCGGAACACGGGCGCTCATGTTACGTAACCTGCAGTGCGCCGGACAGCGTCGACCACGCCCAGAAGCGCACGCGGCATGAAATGAGGCGGCAATGGACGCACTACCCGACGGAAAGGCCGAGCAGAAGTTTCAGGAACTGCTCGCAAAACTCACGGCCACGCCCGAGTGGACCGAGAAACAGCAGATCGAACTCGAAATGGCTCGCGACATTTCGGTGGAAATGCTGCAGCTCGCGGAGCACATGCGCGACGGCGAAGCCAACCTGGAAACCTGCCTGATCCTGCTGAAATACGCGAAGGTGCTCGACTTCGTGATGACCTCGCTCGCCGCGCGTCGCGACATCAAGCCCCAGACGCTGCGCGTCATCTTCAAGCTCGCCGGGCTGAAGGTCGACGAGGCTTATCCGGGTTGATGGAGGTCGACGCGGGTTGACGCCGCCTGGCGCCGACAGAAGCAGGCTGATGCGCAGGCTCACTGACACGCTGGCGCTCGCCTCGTGCGGCGGATTCAAATTGCGCGGCCGCAACACGCAAGCGCTGCACGCGCGGTCCGCTGCATGACCGCGCGCCGCACGATTTCGGCACGAGCCCCCGGCGCAAGCGTCAGGGCGTGCGCCATCGAGCGCGCTGGAAAATGCCTTGACCGCCTCCCCCTCGCATTCCTACTATCAATGACCGCGACGGCTGCCTGTCGCGTGGCGCGATGCAGCACGCACACACGCGACGTCACGCCCCAAGCAGGCTTTAGCGCAGCAGACGCGCTCGTCGAAGGCTCCGCCCAACGCATCGTTTAGCGTCACTATCGGGCGACACAAGAAGCCGATTCATCCGAACCGTCCGCCTTGCGCGTCGCGCGAGTTGTTCGGTCTCGCGCGGCACGTCCCATGCTGTAGTCATCCGCACGCTTTCAGAACAAGACACCGGCGTCGAACGCAAATGCGACGCACGAGTGTGGCTCGCTGTCCGGCATCGCAACGGGCCGCCGCAATGCATCGCCATGATGCCGTTCGTGGAGGAGACAAGAGACATGAGGAAAATGCGCTGGGTCGTCGTCCTGCTGTGCTTTCTTGCGATCGCGGTGAACTACATCGATCGCGCCAATCTCGCCGTCGCGGCGCCTCAGATCCGGCACGCGCTAGGCATCGGGCCTGCCGAAATGGGGCTCGTGCTGAGCGGCTTCTTCTGGACTTACGCGTTCATGCAAATGCCGTTCGGCTGGTTCGTCGACCGCGTGGGAGCGCGCATCGCGCTGCCGCTGGCGGTGGGCTGGTGGTCGCTCTTCACGGCGGCCACTGCAGGCGCCACCAGCGTGGCGTCGATGTTCGGCTGCCGGTTGATGCTCGGCGTGGGCGAGGCGGGCGCGTATCCGTCGTGCGCGAAACTCGTCGCGCAGTGGTTTCGTCCCGCCGAACGCGCGCTTGCCACGAGCATCTTCGACAGCGGCTCGCGCGTAGGCTCGGCGCTGTCGATTCCGCTCGTCGCGCTCATCATCGGCACGCTCGGATGGAAGGCCTCGTTCATCATCACGGGGCTGGTGGGCTTCGTGTGGGTGGTGGGCTGGTTCGCCATTTACCGCGCGCCCGCCCACGCCGACATGACGGGCACCGCTGACGAAGCCCCCGCAACGCAATCTGCGGAGCGCCGCGCCCGCGCCGACGAACCGTCGGTGAGCTGGGGTTCGCTGTTTCGATACCGCACGTTGTGGGGCATGATGCTCGGCTTCTTCTGCCTCAACTTCGTGATCTATTTCTTCATCACGTGGTTTCCCAGCTATCTCGTCGCCACGCGCGGTTTTTCGCTGAAGTCGCTCGGCACGCTCGGCATGATTCCGGCGCTGATGTCGATTCCCGGCGGCTGGATAGGCGGCCTCGTTTCGGACGCGCTGTTCCGCCGCGGCTGGAGCCTCACTGCGGCCCGCAAGACGTGCATGGTGGGCGGCATGCTGATGTCGTCCGTGATTACCCTTTGCGCGTTCACGTCGAACACCTGGCTCATGCTGGCGTTCTTCGGCATTTCATACGGCAGCCTCGCGTTCGCCGCCGCGAGCATCTGGTCGCTGCCAGCGGATGTGGCGCCCACGCCGCGGCATGTCGCGTCGATTGGCGGCATTCAGAACTTCGCGTCGAATCTGGCGGGCATCGTCATCACGACCTTCACGGGCGCCATGGTTCAGCTCACCAAGGGTTCGTTCACCATTCCGCTCGTGGTGGCGGGCGGCTTCTGTTTTCTGGGGGCGTTCAGCTATCTCGTGATCGTGGGCAGGATCGAGCCGCTTTCGGCAGCCGATGACCGGCGCCTGCAAGTGGATGGCGAAGCGCGGTCGGCAATGTAGCGTGTCGGTGCCCGGCCGCGCGCCAGCATGGTTACGCCGCTCGCACCACCTCCATGGGCGGCGTGCCGTCATGAAAGAGCATCTTCAGTTGCGTGCGCAATTCGGGGCTATCGGTGTGCCGATGCACACTCACGGCGTGCTGCACAGCGGCCTCGAGCAGTTCGGCCTCCGTATCGGCGGACAGCGCAACCGAACAACCCATCTCGCTCGGGAATTCGCGGCAATCGATGTACTTGCGCGTCATGGCAGCCTCCTTGTGTCGATGGACGAAGCACGCGTGAGCGCAGTGCGCGGCACGCATGAACGGAAAAGAGGGAAAGGTGAGCGGATCGATGCGGCGCGAAACGACACGTGATGGCACGAAACGCGGCGGGGAAGGTGTTCAGAAAGTATAGGTGGCGTGCAGCGATTTGAAAGCAGCGGGACGTAGCGGCCCGCTGCTTTCGGTGACCTGCTTCAACGCACTTTGAGCCGCCAGAGCGAAGTGAGCTCCGCAGCGCGCGCCTTGAAGAGCGGATCCGTGGGATCGGCCGCTTTCGGATGCCGCGGGCGAATATCTTCGCGGCCGGCCACTTCGAGGCCTGCGCCATCGATGGCCGCAAGCAGTTCATCGCGCATGCGCAGGCCGAGGTGCTCGGCGAAGTCCGAGAGAATGAGCCAGCCCTCTCCGCCCGGTTCGAGATGATCCTTCAGACCGTTGAGGAAACCGAGCAGCATCCGGCTTTCGGGATCGAACACGGCATGCTCCACGGGCGACGACGGCCGCGCGGGCACCCACGGCGGATTGCACACGACGAGCGGCGCACGGCCTTCGGGAAAGAGGTCCGCCTGCACCACGTCCACCTGCGATGCGTAACCGAGCCGCGCCAGATTCTCGCGCGCGCATGCGAGTGCGCGCGGGTCCTGATCCGTCGCGACGATGTGCTTCACGCCGCGCCTTGCGAGCACCGCGGCAATCACGCCGGTGCCCGTGCCGATGTCGAACGCCTTCTCCTGCGACGGCAATGGCGTGCTCGCGACAAGATCGAGGTACTCGCCGCGCACCGGCGAAAAGACGCCGTAGTAGGGATGAATACGGTCGCCCAGCGCGGGAATCTCCACGCCCTTCTTGCGCCATTCGTGCGCGCCGATCAGACCGAGCAACTCGCGCAGCGAAACGACAGAGTCTGCGTCGCCAGGGTTCGCTGAAGGGCTCGCCTCGCCGTATACCTCTTCGCAAGCCTGCTTCACGTCGGGCGCGCGACGCAGCGCGATTGTGTAGTCCGACGCGAGCGGAATCAGCAACATGCCGAGCGTTCGCGCACGCTGCGCTTGTGCGAGACGGTGCAGATTGAACGCGTCGCGCGACGACGCCGGTTCCGATTTCGCTTTCTTGTGCGGCTTGCGCTCCATGCGCCGCGCCATGGCCTGAAGTAGCTGACGCGCGTTCTGGAAGTCGCCGTACCACAGCAGCGCCGTGCCCTCGCAGGCGAGCCGCCACGCGGCGTCGGCCGTGATGCGGTCGTCGGCGATGACGACGCGCTTCGGCGCGGGCACGCCCGCTTCGGAGCGCCAGCGCGCGACGTGCGTGCCTTGTTCGTCGGACCAGGTGAGGGTGGGGAAATCGGTCATGGCGGATGCGGTGGAAGCTCGATATGAGCGATGGTGACAAGCGCGCGTGCCGGGCGGCCGCGAGCGCGTCATCTTAAAGCATCGGCATAGCACGTCGCGGGGTCAGGGCGTGCCGGCCTGAAGAGACGCGTTGAATGGACGGCCCCTGCCGAAATGCGGACCACGGCGCGCCAGTAAGAGCGGCACGCTTGCGCCCGCTTACTCGTCCGAGCTCTCGCCGGATTTCACGGGCGCCGCATCCAGCGCATCCCGCACCGCCCGCGCCAGGTCTTCCAGACGGTACGGCTTGCCGATCAGCGCCACGCCTTCGTCGAGCTTGCCGCCGTGGAAGATCACGTCGCGCGTGTAGCCCGAAGCGAAGAGAACGCGCGCATTGTGCGGCGGCCCGCTGGCAATGCGCGCGAGTTCGCTGCTCCTTACCGTGCCGGGCATCACGACGTCCGTGAAGAGCAGATCGACGCGCTGCCCGCTCTGCAACTGCGCGAGCGCGGCATCGCCATCCTGCGCGGAGATCACCTTGTAGCCGAGCTGAGCCAGCATTTCGATGGCGGCGATGCGCACGTCGGCATCGTCCTCTACGACGAGGATGGTTTCGCCGCCGCGCGTGGGCAATCTGCCGATCGGGGCCGCGGCGTCGCTCGCCGGGTCGAGGCTGCGCGGGAAATACAGATCGACCGTGGTGCCCCGACCTTCGGCGCTCAGCAAGTCGACGAAGCCCGCGCTTTGCGAAACGAAGCCGAACACCATGCTCAAGCCCAAGCCGGTTCCCTGTCCCTCGGCCTTGGTCGTGAAGAACGGCTCGATGGCGCGCGACTTCACGTGCTCGGGCATGCCGGTGCCCGTGTCGGAGACCGAGATCCGCACGTACTCGCCCGCGGGCACGCCCGCCACGCATGCGCGTTCGTCGCTCGCGGCATGGACGCAGTCGATCTTGACGTGAATGCTGCCGCGACCGTGAATCGCATCGCGTGAATTGATGACGAGGTTGAGCAGCGCAATTTCCAGCTGGTTGCGGTCCGCGCAGATGTTCCACCGATCGGCGGGGACCGCTGTCGCAAGCTCGGTTGTTTCGGGCAACGTGCGCCGCAGCATCTCGGCCATGCCTTCGACAAGGCGAACAGGATCGAACACGGTGGGCACGAGCGGCTGACGCCGCGCGAACGCGAGCAGTTGCGCCGCCAGCTTGGCGCCGCGCGCGACCGCGTTGCTCACCGCCGACACGCGGCGCTTGAGCGCGTCGTTGCCGCGCGTAGCTATTTCGATGAGCTGAAGATTCGCGGAGATGACCTGCAGGACGTTGTTGAAATCGTGTGCAACGCCGCCCGTCAGACTGCCGATGGCTTCGAGCTTCTGCGACTGACGCAGCCGCTCCTCGATCGCCACGCGTGCCGACACTTCTTCGGCCACGCGTTGCTCCAGCGTCTGCGTGAGCTTCAGCAGTTCTTCCTCGGCGCGCTGACGCTGCCGCTGCGCAAGCACCTTCGCCGTGGTCTCGAAGACGATGGCGAGCACGCCGGCGGGCCGGCCGTCGTCATCGGCGAGCGGGCTGTAGCTGAGGTCGAGCCAGACGTCTTCCGCGCGACCCTCGCGGTACAGCACCAGATCCTTGTCGCGATACGAGAGCGTGCGCCCGGCAAGGCAACTGTCCACCACGTTGCGATTGAACGACGCCACCTCCGGCCAGCCCACCTCCACCGGTTTGCCCAGCAGAAACGGATGCCGGCCGCCGGCAAAAACGGCATAGGCGTCGTTGTAAAGCATGGTGCCCTCGCGGCCCCACAACATGACGAGCGGCGAGGGCGACGCGAGCACCAGCCGCACGGCGGCGAGCAGGCTGGCCGACCACGTCTCGCGCGGGCCCAGCGACGTGTCGCTCCAGTCGAACCGGGCGATTCGCTGAGCCATCTCGCCCTGCCATCCTGGACATTGCGGGCCGACGGGAATTGGAGCAACGGACACCATCGTAGGAGGAATGCGCGCGCAAGAGAGTCAATTCAGCGGATCGCCGCAATTCTCGTGCCGCGACGGCGCGGCTCCAGGCTCGGGAAGCGGCTGCCTGTTCCGGTGTCTTTGCAGGCACACGTTCACGCGGACGGCAATCCATTCGGACTGGCCTGGGACCGGCGGCCTGCGTGGCTGTACGGACGTAAGGGCTACAGGCAGGCGAGCAGTTGCTCCAGCGTGGCGGGCTTCGTGATGCTTTGCTCGAAGCCGGCGCCTGCGGCGTCTTGCTGGCTGTCGGGCAGCGACAATCCGGAGAGCGAGATGAAACGCGTGCCGGAGAGCGCCGGATTCAACCGCAGACGCGCCACGACGTCGCCGCCGCTCATGTCCGGAAGGTTCCAGTCGATGAACGCCACCTGCGGCACGAACGACTCGACGACGCTGAACGCCTCGCCGCCATCGCAGGCATACCGCACCTCGTGCCCCTCGAACTCGAGGAGCAGCGCAAGGGCCTCGGTGGCGTCGCGGTTGTCGTCTACGAGCAGGATTCGTGTCGGCATGAGGCGAGGGTGGTAGTGGTGCGGGTGCGCAGCCGGGGGAATGGAAGCGGTGTCGGGACGACACGGAGTTGTTGGTATGGTACGCGGGAGTGGCGGGGGGCGTGCGGAAGGGCCGTCTGGCGATTCGGGCGGGCGCGGGGCGGATAAGCTCGCCCGGAAACGAAAAAGGGGTTACGCGATGTTTGCGTAACCCCTTGATTTCTGGTGAGGTACAGAACCCACAGATTCATCTCAACGTGTCGATAAATAAGAAGAATAGATTTTTCAAGCCTCCAAAATACCAACATCGTGGCTAGATATCGGCGAATCTATCCGGACGCCAGTACGGTCGCCGCGATCCAAGTAACGGGCCCGCACCAGGACGCAACCGCTATCGCGAGCCGATCATGGTCGATCTCAGCAGCGCAAAAGGGGTAGGCCGCAGACCTTTATTAATTGCGAGCATGGTCCACGCTCGTTGAATGGTCGTGCGCCCAAACGCGAGGTAACGGTTAATTCGTTGGGAGGCTGCAGTAGCTGCCGATGCTTCGCCCTAAATCAGCCCTCGACGCCGGCGCCAACCTTCCTTGCCTGCCTGCTCCCGCTTTCAATCACACTCCACCTTTCGCCGATGATCATCCGATCGCGAACCGCATCCCAAGATGATCCATAACAAAAATCCAGATTGCCTGTACAATGCTAGACATCCATCCCATCCACGGATCATCCAGATGGAAAACACTACCAAGTCAGGCCTGTTACAGTTCGTCGACATGATCACCAGCAAAGGCTGGGTGAACACGAACACCGGCAATAGCTGGAACGCAGCGGTCAAGAAGTTGCTCGGCGATGTCCCCGATGATGAGGACGTCCGGCGGATCGATGTCAAATCTCAGGTTTTAAGGTACAACAACCTTCATCCTGGTGATCTGTCGCCTGAATCGCTGAAGACGTACGAAAAACGGGCGACAACCGCCATCCAGCAATTCATCAGCTACAAGACCGATCCCCGCAACTACAAAGCGCCTTCGCGCGGCTTGTCGAACGGCAAGAACGACAAACCGGAGCAAAGGAAGAAGGCTGCGACCAAACCGGCGCAAGTCTCGGAAACGTCAGCTCAGACCACCACTCCGGACCAAGCCAAGGGCGACGGCGACTACGGCGCGCCGAAAACCATCGGCGGCACGTCAACTGGCACAAACCTAGTCCTGCCGTTCCCGCTTCGGCCTGGCTACTTGGCTCAGGTTGTTATCCCGATTGATATGACAAAGGATGAGGCAGATCGTCTGTGCGCGTTCATCCAAACGCTGGCGCAGGCAAAGCCGTGACCACGCAGAAAGGCGAAGGGCTGGACGGTCGGACGTCCAGCCCTTCAGTGCAACGACGTCCAGCACGGACAGCCGAGCTTGTCGGCCTGATCAAGCGAAAAGGACTGGTGATGAAAGTGACCATCAGAAGAACCCAGCGCCTACAGTGAACGTTGCATTTCGACTGTAGGCACCAATTGTACTAGCGCGGGCCATAGCATGCTATGGCCCGCGCCACGGCAAGCCCACGCAGCCGTTACAGCTTCCAAGCCCGTGGGAATGCGTATCGCGGATGCGCGGCCGTATCGGCGACCGGCGTTTCCGGATGCCGCATCGGGAGTAAGCTGTCTCACACCCGACAATCCTGAAAGTAGCGCAAGAGTGCCAATAGAGTCGCACTCGCATGCTGACAGATTGGGGCGTAACCCTCATTCCGCCAGAAGATGGGGAACGCCCGTAAAGTCAATGATTTGCAGCCATATCCCAATCAGGCAGCCATACCCCAGAACTTACCCCCAAATCCGTGGGACTTACCGAAGCCTTACGGAGTAACCAGAAACGAAAAACCCGCGCCAGCACTAGGCTTGGCGCGGGTTTCGGGACTTTCAGGCGCTACTTGGTGCGATATGTTGGTGCCGGCTGCAGGACTCGAACCCGCCACCTGATGATTACAAATCAATGAGATAGCGCATTTATCGGCGTTGACTCAAATTCGGAAAATCGCCAAAACCCTTGTAAATAAAGGAATTCATGCGAAATGCCGCTCTCACCCACGTTGACACGAATGCACCGAAAACCACAAAATCGGGTTACATAGCGGTTACATGGAAATCCATGTAACCCGGTTCAAAGGATAACAACGGTGGCCAAGGTCAATTTCACGGTGGGGCGGGTCAACGGGCATAGCTGCCCTGCGGGCAAGTCCCAAGCATTCTTGTGGGACAGCAATGCATCCGGCCTGGGCCTTCGTGCCACGGCGACCGGCACGCTGTCCTACATCTTTCAGGGCAAGCTGAACGGGGCGACTGTCCGCGTCACGATTGGCTCGCCGAAGGACTGGGATATTGACGGCGCGCGAGACGAAGCACGCCGTTTGCAACGCCTGGTTGATGCCGGCAAAGACCCACGAGAGGAAGCGGCTGAACAACGTGCCGCCCTGGTTGCGCGAAAGGCCGAAGCCGAGCGCAAGGACATAACCTTCGCCGATGCGTGGACGGCTTACCTTACCGACCTTGAAACGAAGCCCTCTCCCAAGACGAAGCGTCCCCGCAGCGCGCAGTACATCGAGGACCACCGTAAGTTAGCTGCCCCCGGAGGCACGAAAAAAAGGCGTGGAAAAGGACTGACGAGCCAGGGTCCGCTGCATGCGCTCATGCCGTTGAAGCTGTCCGACATGACCGCCGATGTAATTGCCCGTTGGATGGAAAACGAGGTCGCCGAGCGGCCAACCAGCGTCGCCTATGCATACCGCATGCTCAAGGCATTCGCCGGCTGGTGCGAGGGGCAAACAAGATTCGAGGCACTGCTGCCAAGCGACTGCTATTCGTCCCCGAAGGTCACCGCCCTGCTGCGCGGCACGAAAACACCCGAAGGAGACTGCCTGGAGCGCGAACAACTGCCCGCATGGTTCAAGGCAGTGCGCGCGCTGCCGAACGCTGTGGCATCCACCTACCTGCAAGGACTTCTCATTGCGGGCCCGCGCCGCGAAGAACTCGCCGAACTGCGCTGGGAAAACGTCGAATTAGGCTGGGGGGGCAGCATAACCCTGCGCGACAAAATCGAAACCTCACGCACCATCCCCTTAACGCCCTACTTCCGGTCTTTGCTGGTCGAATTGAAACGCATCAACGACACACCGCCAGATTTCAGGCAACGAGAAGCGCTGGAAGCAGCAGGCACGCCATGGCAGCCATCGCCATGGGTGTTTCCGAGCAGCGCATCGAAAAGCGGGCACATCGAGGAACCCCGATACGCGCATGGAGTTGCCATCGCGGAAGCCGGCCTCCCACATGTCACGCTACAAGGGCTACGCCGCTCATTCGGTACGCTGGCCGAATGGCTGGAGATTCCCACCGGTGTCGTTGCCCAAATTCAGGGACATAAACCTAGCGCACTGGCCGAGAAGCATTACCGCCGCCGCTCGATCGACCTGCTGCGCCAGTGGCACACGCGTATCGAAGCATGGATGCTGAAAGAAGCAGGCATTGACTTCAGCCCGGAACAGGCGTCAGAAACCGCCCGGTGAGCGCGGCGCAAGAATATGACATTGAATACATATGGAGTTTAGTGCATAATGACCAGCATGAACTGGACGGTGCTCTTTCACGACGCGTTCGACGCAGAGTTCCAAGAGCTACCGGAAGGCTTGCAGGACGAACTGTTGGCCCACGCGAGCCTGCTGGGTGAATTTGGCCCCAACCTTGGCCGGCCGACCGTGGATAGTCTCAAGGGTTCGCAACACTCCAACATGAAGGAACTACGCTTCAGTTGGGACAACGGTGTCTGGCGCGTCGCGTTTGCATTCGACCCCAAACGGCAGGCGATTCTATTGGTCGGCGGCGACAAAGGTGGTGCGGACCAGAAACGGTTCTACAAGCGATTGATTGTCGTAGCCGATGCACGGTTCGATGAGCACTTGTCCGCGCTCGCAGCGATGAAAGGAACGGAGAGCAAACATGGCAAAAAAACTCGATGATGTGATGGCAGCATTGCCGGCGGCACGTCGCGCGAAAATCGAGCGGCGTGCGCAGGAACTCGCCTCCTTGAAGGACTTGCGTCAGGCTGTCGAGAAAACCCAGGTCGATTTGGCCCAAGCACTAGGCGTGGGGCAGGACACCATTTCCCGCCTTGAACAACGCAGCGACATGCTGCTCTCGACGCTCCGGCGCTACATCGAAGGCATGGGCGGCAAGTTGGAACTGGTCGCGCAGTTTCCGAATCGCCCGCCCGTGGTTATTGACCATCTGGCCGAGGAAAAAGCCTCGCCTCGTAGCGCTACGCGGACACATCGGGCAACCAGGACGGCAGCCTGACGAGACACCGGGCGAACACGCGCATGTTGTCCAACTTGTCCATGCTGAAACCATGGCCAACTTGGACAACATGGCCAGTCGCTATACCGCAACCCAATCGGCCGACAGCGTTTCGGCCTGCGACAGCACCGTATCCGTCGCTTCCTCTTGCCGGTCGGGCGGATACTTGTAGCGCTTGAGTAGCGTCTTGACCATCACGCGAAGCTTCGCGCGCACGGTTTCCCGCTTCGCCCAATCGACCGTGACCGAGCCGCGTAACTTCACGACCAGCTCGACCGCGATTTTCTTGAGCGTGTCATCGCCAAGTTCGCGCACGGCCGCCTCGTTGGTTGCCAGCGCATCATAAAAAGCCATCTCGTCGCTATTTAGCCCCAGTCGCTCGCCGCGTTCAGCGGCCTCCTGGAAAGCCTTGGCCATCGCGATAAGCTCCTCGATGACCTGCGAAGTCTGCACCGTGCGGTTGTTGTAGCGCGTCAGGCTCTGCTGCAACAGTTCCGAGAACTTCGCGCTCTGCACCACGTTGGTCTTGAAGCGCGACTTGATGCGGTCTTTCAGCAGACGCTCCAGCAACTCGACGGCCAGGTTACGCTGCTTCATGTGCCGCACGTCATCGAGAAACGCTTCGGACAACACGCCGATGTCCGGGCGTTTCAGCCCTGCCGCCGAGAAGATGTCGATAACCTCGTCACTGACCACCACGCTGCTGATGATTTGCCGCAGCGCATGTTCCTTCTGCTCGTCAGTCAGCGTTTTATTGACGTTCTCGCTCTTGGCGATGGCGGCTTTGACCGCCTGAAGAAAGGCCAACTCGTCGCGGTACTGAAGCGCAGCATCAAGCGTACAGCACAGTGCGAACGCCTGGCCCGCAGCCAGGACAGCATCCGCAAAGCGTTTCTTCCCGTCCTTCTGCCCGAGCACGTGGTCGGCTACGGACGGCAACAGTTGCCATGCCTGAGTGCGGAACGTCGTGTAATCGACGCCGTGCAGCAGGTCGTGCAGCACGTCCATCTTTTCCATCAACACGGCCAGCGCTTCGCGCGCGTCGATGGTCGGCCGGCCGCGTCCGTTGGCCTGTGTGTAAGTCGCCAGCGCCGCTTTCAGCTCGTTCGCAATGCCGATGTAATCGACGACCAAGCCACCCGGCTTGTCTTTGAAGACCCGGTTGACGCGCGCGATGGCCTGCATCAGGTTATGGCCCTTCATCGGCTTGTCGATGTACATGGTGTGCATACACGGCGCATCGAAGCCCGTGAGCCACATATCACGCACGATAACGAGCTTGAACGGGTCAGACGTGTCCTTGTACCGGAGTTCGAGCTTCTTGCGGATGTCCTTCGGGTAGATGTGCGGCTTGAGCATTGCCTTGTCGGATGCCGAGCCGGTCATCACGATTTTGATGACGCCTTGCATCGGGTCGTCGCTATGCCACTCGGGGCGCAGCGCGACGATGGCGTTGTACAGGTGCACGCAGATGTCGCGGCTCATGGCGACCACCATTGCCTTGCCGTCCATCGCAGCCAGGCGGTTCTCGAAGTGAGCCACGATGTCGGCGGCGATTTTCTGGACGCGTGGCGGTGCGCCGACAATCTTCTCTAACGCAGCCCAACGGCGCAGCGTGGCAACCTTCGATTCGTCGGTGGCCTCGTCTTCGGTCAGCTCGTCTACCTGGTCGTCGAGGTCGTCGGTGTCGGCCTCTTTCAGCTCCAGCGCTGCCAGACGACTTTCGTAGTAAATCGGCACCGTCGCGCCGTCCTTCACGGCCTGCTCGATGTCGTACACATGCACGTAATCGCCGAACACGGCGCGGGTGTCGCGGTCGTTCAGTTCGACCGGGGTGCCGGTGAACGCCACGAACGTAGCGCCCGGCAGGGCATCGCGCAGATACTGTGCATAGCCGTATCGCACGGCCGAGCTAGCCGATGCCGCACCATCTTTGCCGGCATCCGTTAGGCGTGCATCGAACCCATATTGACTGCGATGCGCCTCGTCGCAGATGACGACGATGTTGTGCCGTTCGGAGAGCACCGGAAACGTGTCCTCGTCCTCGCCCGGCGTGAACTTCTGGATGGTCGTGAAGATGATGCCGCCCGACGGGCGGTTGGCGAGCAGGCGGCGCAGTTCGGTGCGCTTATCGGCCTGCACCGGCGTTTCACGCAGCAATTCGCTGGCTCCAGCGAATACGCCGAATAGCTGGTTGTCGAGGTCGTTGCGGTCAGTGACGACCAGGAGCGTCGGGTTCTGCATTTCCGCACTGGCCATCAGCGCACCGGCCAGGCAGGTCATTTCGATGCTCTTGCCCGCGCCCTGCGTATGCCAGACGACGCCGCCCTTGCGCGAGCCGCCGGGAGCCGAGGCGTGCAGCACGCTATCGACGACTGCTCGTACCGCGTGGAACTGGTGGTACGCGGCAACCTTCTTGACGAGCGCGCCTTCGTCCTCGAACAGGATGAAATGGTGCAGGTAGTCGAGCAGGTAATCGCGGCGGAACAGGCCGCGCGTGAGCGTTTCGAGTTCGCGCATCGTGCCGAGCGGGTCGGTTTCCCGGCCGCCGATGGTGCGCCAGGCCAGGAAGCGTTCCTTGCTCGACGTGAGCGAACCCATGCGGGCCGTGGTGCCGTCGGAGATAACCTGTATCGCGTTGGCGTAGAACAACTCGGGAATGTCTTCCTGGTAAGCCTGAAGCTGATTCCATGCGCCCCAGATGTCGGCGTTCTGGTCGCCGGGGTTCTTCAGCTCGACCACGACTATAGGCAGACCGTTGAGGAATAGCACGACATCGGGACGGCGGGTTTTCTTCGCGCCCTGGATGCTGAACTGGTTCACGGCCAGCCAGTCGTTCGCGGCCACATCGGAGAAGTCGGCCAGGCGCACACGGTCGCCGCGCGTTTCGCCGTTCTTCTGGAACTCGACCGGCAAGCCATCGACCAGCCAGCGGTAGAGCTGGCGATTGGCGTTGACGAGGCCGGGGACGTTCGGATTCAGTACATGGCGCAATGCGTCGTCGCGCGCACCGGGCGGGATATGAGGGTTGAGCTTCGCAATAGCGGCAGCCAGGCGATGACCCAGCACGACATCGCGGTACGTGTCGCGTTCGGTGCCGGGCGTCTTGCTATCGGGCGGGGAAATGTCTGGACCGTTGGCCGTTTGCCAGCCGAGGTCGGCCAGCCAGCCGAGCATGGCCTGTTCGACTGCATCCTCAGTGATGCCGCTCATGCCAGCGCCTCGTTCAGTTGGGCTTCGGCTTCAGGGAGTCGAAGCTTGCCAGAGACGAGGCGCGGCAACAGTGTGTCCCGAAGGTCGGTCAAATTCTTAACCATCCGCCGATTCTCGCCGACTTTGGCAAGCAATACCTCGGCAAGGCGGGTGAACGCCTCGTAGATGTCACTCGGTGCCAAAACAAGTGCGAGCGCCGCCACTTGGTCCGCCTTGACGCGCTGATGGCTGTTTGAAGTGCCGGTAACCAAGGTTCGAACCGATGCGGCGAACGATGGACAAGTCAGCGTGCAATAGAGGACTTCGACGCTAGCATTCGCTTTCGCTACCCACGGTAGAAATTCGGTTGAGCAGACAGCTCTATCGCCTACGCGCGATGGGAACCAAACGCGTGGGATATGCGGATTCAACTTCGACTGCAGGACGGCACCAGTTGGTACGCGTGTTTTGTTGCTCTTAATTGCTTCCCCAAGCTCAAAAACAGGAAGCTGCGAATCGTCAAAGGCCGGCAGACTGTAGTGCTCAAATATATCGGCAGGCGCGGTCATCGGGCTTATCGAACCCTTCACCAATTCGGCAACGTCACCAAAAATCCCTACTCGCCACCCCTTTGGAATTTCGCCCAATTCAGAATTCTCGAACGAATTCGGAAACAGCGCAGCCGTTTCGGCATCCATGCCTTCCGGCTCACGGCCTTCGGCCTTCGCTCGCACCGGGTCGAAGTCGATGAACCAGCTTTTGAACAGTGCCTGGGCGATGGATTCGAGGGTGGCGTTGGTTTGGCGCAGAAGGTCGATGCGGTCGTCGAGTGAACGAAGTGCAACCGCGATGTCCCGCTGCACATCCACCGGCGGCATAGTAACCTGTGCCTCATGAAGATGATTTCGATTTACTCCCGGGACGGCAGCCTTATCCGAGAACGCGAGAAAATCGAAAATCTTCAAGAAATAATGAATATAGCTTGGGTCATTCCCTTTGAAATCTCGGACGTAAAGCGTCGTATTCAACGGCCAAAAATCATCTTCAATATAGAAAACTTGACCGAGCGTTCCATATCGGCCCGTGACGACCCCCGGCCCTTTGACCATCGCCACATTGTGTGAGTCGATAATACCAGATGAGGATACAAGTGGTATCGCTCCCTTTACTCGCTTTGCTTGCGGTAGGTCATAACCACGTTTCAGCTCTATAAAGTCGCCCAAACGGCCCGAATGCCATTCAGATTGCATACCCAAGCCCCGCAAGTTTCTCGCGAATCACCGCATCCAGCACCGCTCCTTTTGCCATCTGCTCGGCCAACTGTGCAGTAAGGAGCCCCATCTTCTCGCCGAACGCCTCCTCATCGTCTTCAGTTTCTTCCGCACCGACATAGCGTCCCGGCGTGAGCACATACCCGTGCTCGGCAATCTCGGCTACCTTCACCGACCGGCAAAATCCCGGCACATCGGCATACGGCTCGTCGGACCCGTCCTCACCATCCGCACGCCAGCGATGTACGGTCGAAGCAATGCGCGCGATGTCCTCGTCATCGAACACACGCACCACGCGCGACGCCATGCGCCCGAGCTTGCGCGCGTCGATAAACAGCACCTCGCCGCGCCGGTCTCGGCTCGGCTTGCCACCAGGAACCGGCGTCCCGCTCTTGTCCTTCGCGAGGAACCACAGGCACGCCGGAATCTGCGTATTGAAGAACAGTTGCGGCGGCAACGCAACCATCACATCGACTACGCCGGCCTCGACCATGGCGCGGCGAATCTCGCCTTCGCCGCTCTGCGAGCTGGACATGCTGCCGTTGGCCAGCACCACGCCTGCCTGCCCGCGCGGACTCAAGTGATGCAGGATATGTTGCAGCCACGCATAGTTTGCGTTGCTGGCCGGCGGCACGCCATACGTCCAGCGTCGGTCGTCGGCCAGCCGCTCGCCGCCCCAATCACTGATATTGAATGGCGGATTGGCGAGCACGTAGTCGGCACGCAAATCGGGGTGCTGGTCGCGATGGAAAGTATCTGCCGGCTCCTTGCCGAGGTCGGCCGCGAAACCGCGAATCGCCAGGTTCATCGCCACCAGCCGCCAGGTGGTTGGATTCGCTTCCTGGCCGTAGATGCTGATGTCGTCCGCCTTGCCGCCGTGCGACTCGATGAATTTCTCGGACTGCACGAACATCCCGCCCGAACCGCAGCAGGGGTCATATACGCGCCCCTCGTGCGGCGCCAGCACTTCGACGAGCACACGCACCACCGAGGCCGGCGTGTAGAACTGGCCACCTTTCTTGCCTTCGGCCGTCGCGAACTGGCCGAGGAAGTATTCGTAGACCTCGCCAAGCAGGTCTTTCGCGTGATGGCCTTCGCCGAAACCGACTGTCGAAATCAGGTCCACCAGTTCGCCGAGCTTGCCCGGTTCGAGCTGCGTGCGACCGAAACGCTTGTCGAGGATGCCTTTGAGGCTCTTGTTATCGGCCTCAATAGCTTCCAGCGCAGAATCAATCCGCACGCCGATGTCCGGCTGCTTGGCTTGCGCGCGGATGGATTCCCACCGCGCGGATGCCGGCACCCAGAACACGTTCGCCATCGTGTAGTAGTCGCGCTCCTCCAATGCTTCAGCATGGTCGGCAGCATCGGGCAGATACAGGTCGTCTTCCTGGTTGGCGAACGCCGCCGCGAGCTGCGCGCGGCGCTCGTCGAATGCATCGGAGATGTACTTCAGGAAAATCAGGCCGAGCACGATGTGCTTGTACTCGGCGGCATCCATCGACGAGCGCAGCTTGTCGGCTGCGGCCCAGAGGGTTTTCTTCAGGTCTTGGTTCACTGGCAGGGCGGAATAAGGGTCTCGGCCAAGATAATAGTCCCATCGGATGGGACTCGTCATGCTTGTCGCACTGCCTCGGCCGATATTCCCATCTGACGCGTCAACCCCGACACGGCTTCACAAAACCCCGACGACTGCCGATATACGGTTTTGGGCCATGTTGGCCAACTTGTCCAACGTCCCGAAGCTGGCCACGTTGGACAAGTTGAAATCTGATACGTGAGGGAAATGTGTATAGCCTGACAAACCGCCCGAACGATGGCGGCCAATTCGTCAATTTGTGGGAGCTGTTGAAGCAAATCGAGCAAGCGGAAATGGCATACATCGACGGTGCAGCGCACTGCCTGCTCGCTTTTCTGAACGGTGAGCCGGCAGGCCTTGACCACGTGCGATGCCGCAACGAGTCGGGGATTCTGCTCCCTATCGATACCGATACCCGGCTACGTTTGTTGAAGCAACTCAATCTCGTCGCAAGCCACTGCACACTTTTTGATGCTGATGGAATGCCGAACGATAGCGCACAGCCCGCCTTCGAGCAGTTCATCTTCTATACAGCCGAAATCTACCCGCGGCTGGCTTCCCACGATATTGCGGTTTCTCTGCCCGGCGACAGCGGCTCGGACGAGCGCCTCTTCCCGAATGGCAAGCGCATCCCCGGCTGGATATTGGCCTACGACCATCAGCCCTGGGTTTCGGGTGACCGGGCGATAAAAATTCTCATGGCCCACCTAAGCGATGCCAAGCTCATGCTGCCCAAGTACGAAGACATGTACTGGACATGGGAAACCGCGCTCTCCGATGCCATTGCACGTACAGCCATTTCCGTGACAACGATTTCCGGCAAGCAGATGCTTTCGCACATCGACATCAGCGCCTGGTGCAAGCAGCACGGCTATGCGTGGCCTCTCGAAGCGCCCGCCAACGCCCCGGTCGAGACCGCCCCTGTCGGGACTGGTGCAGAGGATTCGCAGTCGTCGGAACCAAGTGCCACGCCCCGACCATTGCAGCAACAGGTTTTCCAGGAACAGGAAATCCTGCGGGTTCTGGCGGAATTCGGACACGACCCACTGAACTTGCCCAAATCCCCTGCCGGGCAGCCAGGCGTCAAGGCCGAGGTTCGCAAGAAGCTGAACTGGCAAGGCTCCACGACGTTCGACAAGGCATGGGAGCGATTGAGACGTAACAAGGAACTCGCCGACGCCCGGTAGCCTCCCCCGTGCCCCGTCCCCCAAGTTGGGGGAGCGGGGCACGCTTGTGGGGGACGGTATAGGGGTAAATCTAATGCGTATCACCCCAACGAAACGCCGAACGGCGAAAGGTGATACAGATGAACGTCAATCAGTCCCCGGCAATGTTTGCCGTCCGCCCCTTCCTCACGACCGAGGAACTGGCCACGCTGATGTGCGTGCGCCCGCAGTCCATCCGCAAGCGCTACATGGAAACCGGCAGCTATCACGGCGTGCGCCCGACGAAGCTCCCGAATCGCTTCCTCGCGTGGCCGAACAATGCCGTTCAACAGCTCATGGGCGAGGTGGCAGCATGAATCTCGTCACGTCCATCGCACAACGCCCGGCAAACACGAATCCGCTGCCGGCTCCTGCAAACGCCCGCGCCTCCGTAAGCGACGGGGTGCTTACGGTCAGCGCTGCATCGCTGTCTCCGCTGCCCGTCAAGTGGCTCTGGAATGGCTATCTGGCCCAAGGCAAGGTGTCCCTCCTGGCAGGCGAGCCGGGCACTGGTAAAACGACTCTCGCCATGTCTATGGCCGCGATTGTTTCGCGCGGTGGAGAATGGCCCGACGGTACCGTAGTAGAGTCGGGCAACGTCCTCATCTGGTCGGGCGAAGACGACCCGCAAGACACGCTGGCCCCCCGGCTGATGTCTGCTGGTGCAGACCTGAACCGAATCCATTTCGTCACAGCTACCCGTGTCGAAGGCAAGGTACGTCCCTTCGACCCAGCTCAGCACATGTCTGAACTTAAGGAAGCGTGCGAACAAATCGGCAATGTCCGGCTGATAATCCTCGACCCCATCGTGTCCGCCGTCTCGGGTGACAGTCACAAGAACACGGAAACTCGTCGCGCGCTGCAACCCGTCGTCGAACTGGCCATGAGCATCGGTGCTGCACTGCTCGGCATCACGCACTTCAACAAGGGCAAGCAAGGTACCAATCCCGCAATGTGGCTCAACGGCTCGGTCGCTTTCACTGCGGTAGCACGCGTCGTCATGATTGCAGCCAAGGTGAAACGCGACGGCAGCGAGGACGTTCGTGTTTTCGCACGCGCCAAATCGAACATCGGCCCTGACGGCGATGGCTTCGAGTATCAAATCGAGCAGTCTGAACCCAAGCCAGGCATTCCGACGTCCTGCATCGCATGGGGCGAACAGCTCACCGGCTCTGCACACGACCTGCTCGCCAGCAAGGGGGGCGACGGTGCGCGCGGCGGCGGCGCAGCGAATTCCGCACGCGAATTCCTGAGCAATCTGCTCAACGGTGGCGACCTTCCGGCCAAGACCGTCGAAGCCGAAGCGGAAAGCGCCGGCATCGCTCTGCGCACCCTGCGGCGCGCGTCGGACGCTATGCGCGTCGAAAAGTACAAGGGTAAAGACGGCAAGTGGTACTGGAGCCTGTCCGAGTCGGCCAACATGGCCAACATGCTTCACGCAGCCAATGAGGCGTGAAGACAACCGCCGAGCCGGAAACTGACCGGACTGGGCGGTTGCTGCGGCCGTATAACCGCGCCGTGGCCTCATCCTCTTTGGCCCGCAGCGGATTTGCACCTCGATACCACAATTACAGCCCCGTCCTACCCGTAACGCGTGATGGCCAGAAGCGCGCTGCATCACGCGGCCGCGCTTGATTGGCGCAGACAGTCATAGGGCTACTGCACGTCCAGTCCAGCCTGCTGGCGTGAATACCTGCACCCAGGCCGCCGATTTGTGGCGACCTGATATTACCGAAACGCGTTTCCCACGAAACCGTATAGCGCATCAATAGCCCATGTTGCGTATCTTTTGCACCATTCCTGGCAAGCCGGTTTTCATAGAATCCCTGTGACAGCATGCTATTTCACTGAAACGCGATGTCCGTGAAATGGTACGTGTCATCCACGAAGATTATCAGGCGCTTTAGCAATTCCGCCGACCAGCCGGATTTCTCCAGCTCGCGCACAAGACGAAGACGGAATGCCGGCGTGCAGATGAAGATGACTCTCGCCCAATGCAACCCGTCGAGCAATACCGGGCCATCTGCCCGATTGGCGTCCTCATGGACGGCGTTCAGGAATGTGTGCAGCTTGGCCCTGTCGCTGGCTCTACGGCGTGACTTCTCGACCTCCACCCACCAGACGCGCCCATCCGCTTGCAGCAGCACGTCGGGTTTCTTGTCTGCGATGCCTTGCTCGCCACCGAGCCATTTCCCGACTGCGATTTCGCGTTCGGTCGAGACGCGGAATCCGGCCACGATACTGGCGAGCGCAACGTCGTTCGCAATGCTCCGATGGCGGAACTGTGCCGAACTGAAGCGCCGCACCAAGTCCTTTCCAGACACAGCCGGCACGCCGAGTTGCACGAGTCGGCGCGCGCCGGCTTCAGCAAGCGCGTAAACCAAGCTGCCGTCAGGTGCGCGTGCCCGCAGCACCTGATGCGCCAGATACAGCCGGCGCAGTGTGCGTTGCGCCATCAGCCGGGCCGATGTACTCGGCATCAGCGGCCGCATGTCCGGCTCCCCTACCGGCTTGCGCAGCCAGGGTTGCCAGAGCAGCGCCCCAAGCGATTTCGTCGGCAGCCAGCCGAAGCGATTGAGCGCTCGCAGCACGCGCACCTCGTTCTGGCTAGCCGTAATCCGGCCATCCGGCGCTGTCACGGGTATGTCTCCGATGGTTTCAACATATCCGTATAGCGCGTGACCGCCCGTATGTCCCCCTGTATGCCCGGGGTCATACAGGGGGAACGAAGCCGCTTTCGCGGCAGGGCCACCATCCCCTTACGCGCCCTGTACGGTCGCACGGGGATTCGTCGGGCTGGACGCCCGCCGTGTCCTTAAAACCAGCGCCCCACGCTGCGCGCGGGCAAGGTACTCATCCGTCTGCGCTGGACGCTCCGCCGGCTCCGGCTGGTGGCCTACGGTCGATGACCTGACTACCTTGCCCGCGCGCAGCGTGGGGCGGGGCTTCGCCCCCAAATCATTACCGGTCACTGGGGTGCCCTCTGCACGTTGGGACGCGCAGCAATGATTCGGCTCCCCCGGCGCGCACTTGACCCGCGTGGGCGCGAGTGCAATTGCGTGTGCTGCGGCTGGGCGCCTTGCCCCACATCGCGATGCGATGCGGCTCCCCTACGTAGCCGGCCCATTGGCCGACCACTGCGCGCCTCCGGCTTGCGGGTCACGCACGCTGCGCGTGCAAAGGTCGCGTGCGCGCGTGTCCACTGGCCCCGTTCGCCCGCGACGCCGGTGCTGTCGCGACGGCTGCCTGCCGCCGTTCTTCCCTGCTTCTTAGCCCAAACGGATGACTGTACGCCAGGCGTGCCGCCGTACAAGGTTGAACGCTACGCGCACGCTCCTCACCCGGTTCCTTCGGACTGCGGCTTCCGGACGTGACCTTGCACGTCGTCCCTGTTGCCTGTCGTCGCAGTGCATCAGGGCGAAGCAGAGGGAAGAACGGCGGCAGGCAAAGCGCCACCCCACGCCGGCACCGGGAACGGTTCGGGGGCTCTGCATCAGGAACCCGGTCAGCTTTTGGGAGGCGAACACCATGCAGGACAACACAAACAACCCCGACGACGTTTTCGGCAAAACGATTTCGACTTACACCCGCGCTCAGGCGATTGCTGATGGCGTGCTGGTCGATGTAAGCGCTATGGCGCGAGAAGCCGGTTTTCGTATCCCGGTTGCGCTGACATCAGCCGTATGGGCGGATTGCGTGGCATGGACCGACGCCGACAGCGGAAGAGGTGAAAGCGGTCGGCTTTGGGATGTGCTCTGGATGGGTGCCCTAGCGGCAAAACGCGCACGTGGGACGCAGCGTATTGCATTCGAGCTGAACCGCGTTCCGCGCGACGGCCGTACTACACAGCCTCGCCCCGTCGTGCTGAACCTGCACATCGGCCCCGGCGACAACGCCGAGCCAGTTATCACGATTCTGATGCCCAACGAAGACTGAGTTTCCTCTGCCTCGCCGATGACGGCGGGGCGTTTTCCAACCGCTCAACAAGGAGAGCGCTATGACTTATCACATCAACCCAGCAACCGGCTTGCCGATGACCGGCGACGATTACTCTGGCGTAGACGTTGGAGGGAACCCATACGGCGCGCAGCTCGACTCGCGCCAGCCCTGGTCAGCGCCCTTTTGGGATGTCATGTAACCGAAACGACGTTGACCGGGATTGAGGAAATCCGGTTACACAGCGGTTACATGAGCCGCAGAAATGAACAAGGGGTTACAAGAAAAATCTCGTAACCCCTTGTTTTATATGGTGCCGGCTGCAGGACTCGAACCCGCCACCTGATGATTACAAATCAACTGCTCTACCAGATGAGCTAAGCCGGCGTAAGACCGCGATTCTACTTCATTTCACGACCTTGAGGTGTCCGCGGCCGCCCTTCCCGCCGTCGTCGCCGTTGTTGGGCCCCGGGCCTTCTCCAGTTTCGGCGACATCCGGATCGCGTGCCTCAACGCCTGCGGCCGCACCTTGCTCGCCATTGCCGGCCGGGACTTCGTCCAGCACATCCTCTTCCTCGGACGAGAGCACGGCGTCGGCGGCGCCGCCAGCCGGTGCATCGACGGGAAACGCCATGCCCTGGCCGTTTTCACGTGCGTAGATGGCCAGTACATTGGCCACCGGCACCTCGATCTTGTGCGACTTGCCGGAAAAACGCGCGTTGAATTCGATCAGGTCATTGCCCATCTGCAGTTGGCTCGTGGCCTGGAAGCTGATGTTCAACACGATCTCGTTGTCCCGCACGAACTGGCGCGGCACACGGGTGCGGTTATCGACGCGCACAGCGATATGCGGTGTGTAGCCGTTGTCGGTGCACCATTCGTACAGCGCCCGCAGCAGATAAGGCTTCGTGGAAGTCTCTTGCATCAACAATCCTTTTGCGAGGACAGCGGCAGCGCCCCGAATACCCGCTGGCCACATGGCAGCGGGCTGGCATTCGGCGGCGGCGTTGCCGCCCCTGCCGTCCCGCCGGTCAATCAGCGGCGCATCACCTTTTCGGAAGGCGTCAGCGCTTCGATGTAGGCCGGACGGCTGAAAATGCGCTCCGCGTATTTCATGAGCGGCGCGGCGTTCTTCGAAAGCTCGATGCCGTAGTGGTCGAGGCGCCACAGCAGCGGAGCGATGGCCACGTCGAGCATCGAGAACTCTTCGCCCAGCATGTACTTGTTCTTCAGGAAGATCGGCGCGAGTTGCGTCAGGCGGTCGCGAATCGCGAGACGCGCCTTCTCGTGGTTCTTCTCCGCGGCCTTGCCCTTTTCGTTTTCGAGCGTGCCGACGTGCACGAACAGCTCTTTCTCGAAGTTCAGCAGGAACAGGCGCGCGCGTGCGCGCTGCACCGGGTCGGCCGGCATCAGTTGCGGGTGCGGGAAGCGCTCGTCGATGTACTCGTTGATGATGTTCGACTCGTACAGAATCAGGTCCCGCTCCACGAGAATCGGCACCTGACCGTACGGATTCATCACGGCGATGTCCTCCGGCTTGTTGAACAGGTCGACATCGCGGATTTCGAAGTCCATGCCCTTTTCGAACAGCACCAGCCGGCAACGCTGGGAGAACGGGCAGGTAGTGCCGGAGTACAGAACCATCATGATTTACGTTTCCTCAAAAAACTCAAAGGCCAGCGCCCGAAAAAACCGTCCAGCTGGTTTTTTCCTACGCCGGCCCCACGTCGGTCAGGACGTGACTATTTGATCTCTTTCCAGTAAGCGGCGTTCAGTCGCCAGGCAAAGAAGCTCAGCAGGCCGAGGAAGAGCAGTACCCACACCCCGATCTGCCTGCGCGCCTTCTGCTGCGGCTCGGACATCCACGACAGGTACGCCACCAGGTCCGCCACCGCAGAATCATAATCCACCCGCGACATCGTCCCCGGCGTGAGCGGGTCGTAGCCCGCAAAGCGGTGCACCTTCTCGCCCGTGCGTTCGTCCACCACGTCCTCGAACTTCGCCGCGCGCTGCCCCTGCAGCTGCCACAGCACATTGGGCATGCCCACGTTGGCGAACACCAGGTTGTTCCAGCCCGTGGGCCGCGTCGGGTCACGGTAGAAGCTGCGCAGGTACGTGTACAGCCAGTCGCGCCCGCGTGCCCGCGCCTCCACCGACAGGTCCGGCGGCGCCGCCCCGAACCACGCCTTCGCGTCCTCGGGCCGCATGGCCACCGTCATCGTGTTGCCCACCTTGTCCGTGGTGAACAGCAGGTTCGCCTGGATCTCCTTCTGCGCAATGCCGATGTCCTGCAGCCGGCTGTAGCGCATCAGGTTCGCACTGTGGCAGTTCAGGCAGTAGTTGACGAACAGCTGCGCCCCATGCTGCAGCGAGGCAAGATTTTCGCCGTTATCGGGCGCGCGGTCGAGCGGAATATTCTCCTGCGCCGCCACCGGCGCCGGCACTGCCGCCACCAGCAGCGCCAGCACCAGCGCAGCCGATGCCGCGCACGCACGCGCAAACCCTGCAAGCAATGTCTTCATGTTCAGTTGTCCTCGCTCGCAGTTAATGGGGCTTGTACCGCACCCGCTCCGGCGGCTCTTTGAACGTGCCCAGCCGCGTCCAGAACGGCATGCCGAGGAAGAACGCGAAGTACACCAGCGCGCACACCTGCGCGATCAGCGTGGCCGCCGGCGACGGCGGCTTCGTGCCGAGGAACGCCAGCGTCAGGAACGCCAGCACGAAGATCCCGTAGAACACCTTGTGGAAAAACGGCCGGTAGCGGATCGACTTCACCGGCGAGCGGTCCAGCCACGGCAGGAAGAACAGCGACACCACCGCGCCGCCCATCACCACCACGCCCCAGAACTTCGACTCCGTCAGGTACATCGCCACGATCACCAGCACCGCGAGCACCGGCAGCCCCAGCCGCCATTTCCCGCGCGCGCGTACCAGCGCCAGCAGCCCCAGCAACCCGATCACGATCATCAGCACGATCTTGAACGGGTCCGTGGTGGCGCGCAGCATCGCGTAGAACGCCGTGAAGTACCACACCGGCGCAATCTCCGGCGGCGTCTGCAGCGGATTGGCCGGAATGAAGTTGTTCGCCTCCAGGAAGTACCCGCCCATCTCCGGCGCGAAGAACACGATCGCGGCGAACACCATCAGGAAGATGCACACGCCCATGAAGTCGTGCACCGAGTAGTACGGATGGAACGGGATGCCGTCCAGCGGGCGCCCCTGCGCGTCCTTCTTCGCCTTGATCTCGATGCCGTCCGGGTTGTTCGAGCCCACCTGGTGCAGCGCGATCAGGTGCACGAACACCAGCCCCAGCAGCACCAGCGGAATCGCGATCACGTGGAACGCGAAGAACCGGTTCAGCGTGATGTCCGAGACCACGTAGTCGCCGCGGATCCACAGCGACAGGTCCGGGCCGATGAACGGAATGGCCGAGAACAGGTTCACGATCACCTGCGCGCCCCAGTACGACATCTGCCCCCACGGCAGCAGGTAGCCGAAGAACGCCTCGGCCATCAGGCACAGGAAGATCGCGCAGCCGAAGATCCACACCAGCTCGCGCGGCTTGCGGTACGAGCCGTACAGCAGCCCGCGGAACATGTGCAGGTACACCACCACGAAGAACATCGACGCGCCCGTGGAGTGCATGTAGCGGATCAGCCAGCCCCACGGCACCTCCCGCATGATGTACTCCACCGAGCCGAACGCCAGCGTCGCGTCGGGCTTGTAGTTCATCGTGAGAAAGATGCCCGTGACGATCTGGTTGACCAGCACCAGCAGCGCCAGCGAGCCGAAGAAATACCAGAAGTTGAAGTTCTTCGGCGCGTAGTACTCCGACAGGTGCGCCTTCCATGTCTCGGTCATCGGGAAGCGCCGGTCGATCCAGCCGGCGAGGCCCGTCGTCTCCACCTCGTGTTCAGTGCCGCCCGCCATTTACGCTTCTCCTTTTTCGTCCCTGCCGATCACCAGTTGCGTGGCCGAGGTGAACATGTAGGGCGGAATGTCGAGGTTCTGCGGCGCGGGCTTGTTTTTGAACACGCGGCCCGCGAGGTCGTAGGTCGAACCGTGGCAGGGGCACAGGAAACCGCCGGGCCAGTCGTCGGGCAGGTTCGGCTGCGCGCCCTCCTGGAAGCGCGGCGTCGGCGTGCAGCCCAGATGCGTGCACACGGCCACCGCCACCAGAATGTTTTTGTGGTCCGCACGCGAGCGGAACTCGTTCTTGCAGTACTCCGGCTCGGGCATCGAAAAGGGATTTTTGCTCTGCGGGTCGGCCACCTCACCGTCGGCTTTCTGGATGTCCGCCAGCATGCGGTCAGTGCGGTTCAGGATCCAGACCGGCTTCCCGCGCCAGGCCACCGTCATCATCTCGCCCGGCTTCAGGTTGCCGATGTCCACCTCGACCGGCGCACCGGCCGCACGGGCCTTCTCCGATGGTGCAAACGAACTAACGAAGGGTACGACAGTGGCTACGCCTCCTATGCCACCTGCTACGGACGTCGCTATCAGCCACGTACGCCGGCTGCTGTCGACGCGGTCATCTTCTTTGTCTCGCATCACATCGCCCCACTTCTGAGTTGGATTTTTTCCGTCACGTCGTTCTACCGCCGCTAGTTTGCTCGAATGGAGTCGCCATTTACAAGGCCCGGCCTCCAAAAAGCGTGCGAAGTACTTGAAAAATCAGGGTTTTCCCGCACGCATAGCAAACTTTTTCTATCTCCTTTTTAAGCGTGTTCTCCGTTTCGGTAATTTTTTGTCGCCAATCAGACGGGATTATGGATATCGATAAAGACATGCTCGATGTCGAATGCCTCGGACAAATGCGTACCGAGCGCCTGTACGCCGAAGCGTTCGGTGGCATGGTGCCCTGCGGCAACGAACGCGACGCCGCTTTCGGCAGAGGTATGCGTGGTCTGTTCGGAGATTTCGCCCGTGAGGTAAACGTCCGCGCCTGCCTCGATGGCCGCGTCGAAGTAGCCCTGCGCGCCACCCGTGCACCAGGCGATGCGCCGCAGTTCCCAGTCCGGGTCGCCCAGTACGAGCGGCGCCCGGCCCAAGGTGTGCTCCACCTGCGCCACGAAATGCGCGAGGGTGACGGGCATGGGCAACGTCGTCATCCAGCCGATGCCGTTTTCACCGAAGCGCGTCTCGCCGATCAGGCCAAGCCGCGCACCCAGTTGCGCGTTGTTGCCGTACTCGGGATGGTCGTCGAGCGGCAGGTGGTAGGCGAACAGATTGAGGTCGTTGGCGAGCAGCGCGCGCAGGCGCCGGTATTTGCGGCCCGTGATTTGCGGCTGCTCATTGCGCCAGAAGTAGCCGTGATGGACGAGCAGCGCGTCCGCTCCCCACTCCAGCGCGGCCTCGACGAACGCGAGCGACGCGGTAACGCCCGTGGCAATTTTCTCGATACGGCGCCGGCCTTCCACCTGGAGCCCATTCGGGCAATAGTCCTTGAACCGCGCAATATCGAGAAGATTGTTCAGATACAATTCCAGTTCGATGCGATCCATATAATTCCTCTATCTTCAGATGCTTAGACGCTTTTGGCTGTTTTTCGCCCAGGCGGTAACGGTATTGCTCGCGCTGATGTTCATCATCGCGACGCTGAAACCGCAGTGGCTGCAGCGTCAGGGACAATTCGGCAAGCAACTCGCTGCGCCGATTGTCGCGTTGCGGGAAGTGGCGCCTGGCATCGGCAACGGCCCGGCACAAGGCTCCTATGCCGACGCGGCCCAGAGGGCGATGCCCGCCGTCGTCAACGTGTTTTCCAGCAAGGACGGCTCCCTGCCGCCGGACCCGCGCGCCAAAGACCCGCTGTTCCGCTACTTCTTCGGCGACCGCAACAACAGCCGCAAGCAGCAGGACCAGCCGGCGGCGAACCTCGGTTCGGGCGTCATCGTGAGCCCGGAAGGTTACATTCTAACGAACCAGCATGTGGTGGACGGCGCCGACCAGATCGAGATCGCGCTCTCCGACGGACGCACCACCACCGCGAAAGTGATCGGCGTGGACCCGGAAACGGACCTCGCCGTGCTGAAGATCGATCTGCCGAATCTGCCGGTCATCACGCTGGGACGCATGAACCAGACGCGGGTAGGTGACGTGGTGCTCGCCATCGGCAACCCGTTCGGCGTGGGCCAGACGGTGACGATGGGCATCGTCAGCGCGCTCGGCCGCAATCACCTCGGCATCAACACGTTCGAGAACTTCATCCAGACCGACGCGCCTATCAACCCCGGCAACTCGGGCGGCGCACTCGTCGACGTGAACGGCAACCTGCTCGGCATCAACACGGCCATTTACTCGCGTTCGGGCGGCTCGCTTGGCATCGGCTTCGCCATTCCGGTTTCCACGGCGCGCAGCGTGCTGGAAAGCATCATCACCACGGGTACCGTGACGCGCGGCTGGATTGGCGTGGAGCCGCAGGACGTGACGCCGGAAATTGCGGAGTCGTTCGGTCTCGACCAGAAGTCCGGCGCAATCGTGGCCGGCGTGCTGCGCGACGGTCCGGCGGACAAGGCCGGCATCAAGCCCGGCGACATCCTGCTCAGCGTGAACGGCGAAGAGATCACGGACACAACGCGGCTGCTCAACGTGATCGCGCAGATCAAGCCGGGCACGGACGCGAAGGTGCACCTCGTGCGCAAGAACCGGCCTCTGGACCTCGATGTGATGATCGGCAAGCGGCCTCCGCCGCCGAAGCAGCAATCCGATCAGGACGATGGGTCGGACGACGGGGGCTGAGATCTGACGGAGGCCAGAGGGCAGCCTGCGTTGCCGCCCTCAACCGCCGAAGAACCTCAGTTGGCCGCTTCGCTGCTATCGGCAGCCGGCGTGGGCTTCGAGACAAAGAGCCGCGCGGCGATAATCCCCGCCTCGTACAGGACGATCAGCGGCACCGCGAGGATCAGTTGGGAAAAGACGTCGGGCGGCGTCACGACCGCGGACACGACGAATGCGCCCACGATCACGTAAGGCCGGATTTCCTTCAGCTTCTTCACCGTCAGCACACCCATCCGCACCAGCAGCACCACGACGATGGGCACCTCGAACGTCACCCCGAACGCGAGGAACATGGTGAGCACGAAGCTCAGGTAGTTGTCGATGTCGGTGGTCATTTCCGCGCCGAGCGGCGCGTTGTAGTGCGCCATCACGCGGAAGATGGTGGGAAACACCACGAAATACGCGAACGCCATGCCGCACAGAAAGAGCGAATAGCTGCTCACCACCAGCGGCGCCACGAGCCGCTTTTCGTGCTGGTAGAGTCCGGGCGCGACGAACGCCCAGATCTGGTACAGCACCACGGGCAGCGCGATGACGAACGCGACCATCATCGTCACCTTCATCGGCACGAAGAACGAACCGGTGACGTCGGTGACGATCATCTTTCCGTCTTTCGGCAGGTTCTGCATGAGCGGCCGCGCGAGCAGCTTGAAGATGTCCGGCGCCCAGTAGACAAGCCCGATGAACACGACGATGACAGCAATACCGGCCCGGATAATGCGGTCACGCAGTTCGACGAGGTGGGAGATGAAGGTCTCTTCAGTGCCTTCGTGCTGATTATGCTGGGGGTCGCTCACACCGGCCCTCGGTTGGAGATGGTCGCTCGGGACATCAGAAGAAGAAGCGC
This sequence comes from Paraburkholderia kururiensis, assembly GCF_034424375.1. Classification (NCBI taxonomy): domain Bacteria; kingdom Pseudomonadati; phylum Pseudomonadota; class Betaproteobacteria; order Burkholderiales; family Burkholderiaceae; genus Paraburkholderia; species Paraburkholderia kururiensis. The sequence goes on from NZ_CP139965.1 coordinate 3,903,765, forward strand.
GTAGGGCGGCGCAGGCTTTCGGGCGTGTGCCGTGCGACGCGCGCGGCGCCCGACTGCACTCGCGTGCGGCGCAGCGTGGCGCGTTTGTACCAGACCGGCGTGGCAGTCGTTTTGACGCGCCAGCTCTTGCCGCCCCGGCTACGCCTCGATCCGCCCGAAGCCGCCACGCTGCTGTTCCAGAAGCCGCCGCCGAGGTTGCCACCGGTACTGCTCGGGTTGTCGCCGCCTAACGCAGCCGGATCCGCACCGCCCGCCACACTCGGCGAAACGGACGTGCCCGCGTTCCAGGCCTCGTTCAGCTCGGTTTCGTGTTTGCGCAGATTGTCGTGGATGGTGGTCTCCACGTTCTGCGCCGCCTTTTCAAACTCCGTCTTCATGCGACGCAGTTCGTCGAGCTCGATTTCGCGCGTGACTTCCGCCTTCACGTCGTTGATGTAGCGCTGCGCGCGACCGAACAGCGCGCCGGCCGTGCGTGCAACGCGCGGCAGCCGCTCAGGCCCGAGAACAACGAGCGCGACGACGCCGATCAGCGCCATCTTGGTGAGACCGAGGTCCAGCATGAATGGAAGCTTCCGTCAGCCCGGAACAGGAAAGGGAAAAGAACGCGCGCCCTGGAGGCGCGCCGTGCGAAACCTTAGCGCGAGTCGCCCGAACGCGCTTTTTCCTTCGCGTCGACGTCCACCGTGTTCGATTCCGGAAGCTCGCGCTTTTGCGCGTCCGAAGGCGCGTCGGCGTCGCGCATGCCTTCCTTGAAGCCCTTCACCGCACCGCCCAGATCGCTACCGATGTTGCGCAGTTTCTTCGTGCCGAACACGAGTGCCACGATCAGCAGAACAATCAGCCAGTGCCAGATACTCAACGAACCCATGATCAAAACTCTCCTTAACCCCGCTGCCGCGCTTGGGCGCGGCGATTGACGATCCGGACGGTTGCCGGACCTGGAGCCTCGAACGCTCCTTCAATGCTCTTTTTGCTGGACGCAGCCATCATGCCCAACGCACGTGTACGCATGGTGTCGGGCCTTTGCGGCCTGCTTAACCCATTCGCTGCCACGGGCGCGGCCCGGCGAGAATGTGCGCGTGCAGATGGTATACCTCCTGCCCTCCGCCTGGACCCACGTTGACCACCGTGCGGAAACCGGTTTCACCGCCCGTGTACGACACGCCCAGTTCCTTCGCGATGCGTGCGACGAGCACGAACATTCTACCAAGCAGCGGCGCGTCGCTTTCGGTGCAATCGGCTAGCGTGGCGATGTGCTGGCGCGGGATCACGAGTACGTGCGTCTCGGCCGCCGGACGGATGTCACGAAAGGCGACGAACTCGTCGTCCTCGTAGACGCGGGTGCTGGGAATCGCGCCATCGGCGATCTTGCAGAAAAGACAGCTGCTGCGGTCGTGACTCATGGGTATTCCTGGTGCGCTAGGTGCACGCTTCATGCAAATGGGGACGGACGCAAGCTGGCTTGCAACGACCGGTCAGAACCACCCGCGCGGGTTCAGCAGGGGTTTGTTGTCGTACAGAAACAGCCAGCCCTTGATAATACGGTACAACGTCCAGATGGCGACAGCCCAGAGAATAGGAATGCCGATCACAACGATGATGAGCGCGACACCGATCAAGTGAGCGATCAGTCCCATCCAGAACGTGCGGATCTGCCACTCGAAGTGTTGTTCGTACGGCGTGCCGGCCACGTCGCCGCGCTTCAAATAATTGATGATGATCGCGACCAGCACCGAGATGCCGCCGGTGAGCCAGTACACGGCGTAGAGCGCGTAGAGAACATGCGTGAGCGTACGCAGGCTGCGCAGGCGGTCCGCTTCCAGCGCGTTGTGGTACGACGGGGGCGGATATCCGCCGGGCGATTGCTCCATCTTTGTCTCCCTGTTGCGGTGGCAAGGCGGTATTGAAGATGGTAGCAGCCGCGGGACGCCATGCATCCCGGCAGCGTCAACCCGACGTGTGCTTGCGGTGTGCTGCGCAGCGCTCGTGCAGAAGCAGGCGTCAGTCGCCGTTCTGCTCTCGCTCGCGGCTCTTGCGCAACGCCTTTTCCTCGAGTCCCGAAAGCCCTTCGCGACGTTCCAGTTCCGCGAGCACGTCGGCCGGGCTCAGGTCGAAATGCGAAAGCATGACGAGGCAGTGGAACCACAGGTCGGCCACTTCGCCCACGAGGCTCGCGGGCGCGCCGCCCTGACGCACGTCCTTGGCGGCGAGCACCACTTCGGTGGCCTCCTCGCCGATCTTCTTGAGCACCGCATCGTCGCCCTTGTGGAAAAGGCGCGAGACGTAGGAGACATCGGGATCGCCGCCCTTGCGGCTGTCGAGCACGGCTGCAAGGCGCAGCAGCGTGTCGGTGGTGGATTGCGTCATTTGTAGATGTGTTCGGGATCTTTCAGCACGGGATCGACTGCGACCCACTCGCCGTCGTCCGCGGTACCTTCGAATTTCTGGAAAAAGCAGGAGTGACGGCCGGTGTGGCACGCGATGCCGGAGACCTGCTCGACCTTGAGCAGCACCACGTCCTCGTCGCAGTCGAGCCGTACTTCGTGCACGTGCTGCACGTGCCCCGACTCCTCGCCCTTGAACCACAGCCGCTGCCGCGAGCGCGAGAAGTACACCGCGCGGCCCGTTTCGACCGTCTTCGCGAGCGCCTCCCGGTTCATCCACGCGAACATCAGCACGTCGCCCGTGACGGCTTCCTGCGCGATCACGGGCACGAGTCCGTTCGCGTCCCAGTGAACCTTGTCGAGCCAGCTTGCCTCGCTCGCCTTTGTTGCCGGTGCGTTCGTCACGTCACAACCTCACCGAAATGCCGCGCTCGGCCATGAAGCGCTTGGCCTCGCCCACGGTGTGCTCGCCGTAGTGGAAGATGCTCGCCGCCAGCACGGCGTCCGCGTGACCTTCGGTGATGCCGTCGGCGAGGTCCTTGAGGGATCCGACGCCGCCCGACGCGATCACCGGTACCGGCACCGCGTCCGACACGGCGCGCGTGAGCGCGAGGTCGAAGCCGCTCTTCGTGCCGTCGCGGTCCATGCTGGTGAGAAGAATTTCGCCCGCGCCGTGCTCGGCCATCTGCCGTGCCCATTGCACGGCGTCGAGGCCGGTCGGCTTGCGGCCACCGTGCGTGAACACTTCCCAGCGCGGCGTTTCGCCCTCTGCCGAGACACGTTTCGCATCGATCGCCACGACGATGCATTGCGAGCCGTACTTGCCCGTGGCGTCCCGCACGAGCTGCGGATTCGCCACCGCCGACGAATTCATGCTGATCTTGTCCGCGCCCGCGTTCAGCAGGCGTCGCACGTCTTCCACGGTGCGCACGCCGCCGCCCACGGTGAGCGGAATGAATACCTGCGAGGCGACCGCCTCGATGATCGGCAGGATCAGATCGCGCTGGTCGGAGGTGGCGGTGATGTCGAGAAAGGTGAGCTCGTCGGCGCCCTGCTCGTCGTAGCGTCGGGCGATTTCGACAGGGTCGCCGGCGTCGCGCAGTTCGACGAAATTGACGCCCTTGACCACGCGTCCAGCCGTGACGTCGAGACAGGGGATGATGCGTTTAGCCAGAGCCATGATCGATCTTGCCAGTGGTGAGCCACGCGGCGCTGTGCCGCTTGATGAGGCGTTGTTGAGGCGTTCGTTGTTGGAGCGTCTTCTCGGGCTTTTGTCCGGGCCTTGTCGGGGCATTCATGTAGGCCGCCAACGGCTGCCCGGAGCCCCTCGTGCACCGCTTGCCGCCGGCCGTAGACGGTCAATGCGCGAGCTCGCGGCTCAGGCGTCGTCCGATTCGCGAAGACTATCCGCCCGGGCCTGCGCTGCCGCGAAGTCCAGGTCGCCGGAGTAGATCGCGCGACCGCAGATCACGCCTTCGATGCCTTCGTCCTCCACTTCGCACAGCGCGTCGATGTCGCCCAGATTCGAGAGGCCGCCGCTCGCGATTACCGGAATCTTCACGGCGCGCGCAAGGCGCACGGTCGCTTCGATGTTGATGCCCTGGAGCATGCCGTCCCGGCCGATGTCTGTGTAGACGATCGACTCGCAGCCGTAGTCTTCGAACTTACGTGCGAGGTCGACCACTTCGTGGCCCGTGAGCTTGCTCCAGCCGTCCGTGGCCACCTTGCCGTCGCGCGCATCGAGCCCGACGATAATGTGGCCCCCGAACGCCGTGCACGCTTCCTGCAGGAAGCCCGGGTTCTTCACCGCGGCCGTGCCGATGATCACGTACGAGAGGCCGTCGTCCAGATACCGCTCGATCGTGTCGAGATCGCGGATGCCGCCGCCCAGCTGCACCGGAATTTCGTCGCCCACCTCCGCGATGATTTCGCGGATGGCCTCCTCGTTCTTCGGCTTGCCGGCAAACGCGCCGTTCAGGTCGACGAGGTGGAGCCGCCGGGCGCCGCGGGAGACCCAATGCCGCGCCATGGCTGCCGGTTCCTCGGAAAAAATGGTCGCCTGGTCCATATCGCCCTGTTTGAGGCGCACACATTGACCGTCTTTGAGATCGATGGCCGGAATCAGCAGCATAGCAATCGGTGTTGTCTGGGAGGAATTTGGGTACCGGCGGCCTTGGCAGGCACATCAAGCCTGCCGGGGCGCCGTTTCGCTAGTTTAGTACAAGTCTTTCGGCGCCCTTGCAGGCGTCGAGCGGGTCTGGACACGCGGCATTCCGGCGGTTGGCCGGCTGCCGCCACAGGCTGCCGACCGCGCTCATGGATTCCATTGCACGAAATTGCGATACAGCCGCAATCCGGCTTCCGCGCTCTTTTCGGGGTGGAATTGGGTCGCAAAAATGTTATCCCGCGCCACCGCCGAGGTAAAGGTCACGCCGTACACCGTCTCGCCCACCGTATGTGCCGGGTTGTCGGGCACCACGTAGTAGCTGTGCACGAAGTAGAAGAAGCTGCCGTCGGGCACGCCGTCCCACACGGCGTGCGGTTGCGTCTGATGCACGCGGTTCCAGCCCATCTGGGGCACCTTGAAGCGCGAGCCGTCGTCCTGCAACTGACCCTCCAGTTCGAAGCGCACCACCTTGCCGGGCAGCAGGCCGAGGCCGGGCGTGTCGCCTTCGGCGCTCCAGTCGAACAACATCTGCTCGCCTACGCAAACGCCCATCAACGGCTTTTCCCGCGACGCCGCGATCACCGCTTCCTGCAGACCCGATTCGCCGAGGCAGCGCATGCAGTCGGGCATCGCGCCCTGGCCGGGCAACACGACGCGGTCGGCGGCACGAATCGCCTCGGGCCGGTCGACGATCGCCACGCCGGCCTCGGGCGCCGCCTTCTTCAGCGCCTGGGCGACCGAGCGCAGGTTGCCCATTCCGTAATCCACAATCGCAATTGAAGTCTTCATCTCGAATCAGGCCGCGGCCTTGTCTGGCGACAGCATAGCGGGAAGCTGTGCCGGGAATGTCAATGTTTGCTGCTGACAGCGGTGGGTGCAGCGCGCGTCGCGTTGGTCCTTTCGCGCGTGCCGTCCGCACTGCCATGCGGACTTATCCGACCCGCTGCGGAATCGGACCACACACGCGACGCCGAGCAAGGCCCAGAGCCACGGCGCCCCATTTCGGCGCACACGTTCTGGACGCAGGTTCGCTGAATCCTAAAGGCTGCCCTTGGTGGACGGAATCTGTCCCGCTGCACGCTCGTCGATCTCGACGGCCATGCGCAGCGCGCGGCCGAACGCCTTGAACACGGTTTCCATCTGGTGGTGCGCATTGAGCCCACGCAGATTGTCGATATGAAGCGTCACGCCGGCATGATTGACGAAGCCGCGAAAGAATTCGATCGACAGATCCACGTCGAACGTGCCGATGCGCGCGCGCGTGAACGGAACATGGAATTCGAGGCCCGGACGGCCGGAGAAGTCGATCACCACGCGCGAAAGCGCCTCGTCGAGCGGCACGTAGGCGTGGCCGTAGCGGCGAATGCCCTTCCTGTCGCCCACGGCTTTCGCCACGGCCTGGCCCAGCGTGATGCCGACATCTTCGACCGTATGGTGGTCGTCGATATGCAGGTCGCCATGCGCCTCGATGTCCAGATCCACCAGACCATGCCGCGCGATCTGGTCGAGCATGTGGTCGAGAAACGGCACGCCGGTGGCCAGCTTCTGCTGGCCGGTGCCGTCCAGGTCGATCTTCACACGGATCTGCGTTTCGCTGGTGTTGCGAACGACTTCCGCCACGCGCATGGTCATTTCTTCAGTCGAGCCAAATAGGGAGGTGGGAGGCAAAACGGCGACCGCTCGCTTCACGAGCGGTCGGCCGGTCAGTGCAATATGAGTTTCAGGGCCGCGAGAAGCTGGGCGTTTTCGTCGGGGGATCCCACCGTCAAACGCACGCAATTTGCCAGCAATGGGTGCATTTTACTCACGTTTTTGATCAGTACCCGCGCCGTGAGAAGCGTTTCGAACGTCGCCGCCGCATCGGGCACGCGCACCAGCAGGAAGTTGCCGGCGCTCGGGAACACCTCGGCGCCGGGCAGCTGTGCGACGGCTGCCGCCAGCTTCGTGCGCTCGTCGCGCAATTGAGCCGCCTGGGCGTCGAGCACGTCCACGTGATCGAGCAGGAAGTCCGCCGCCGCCTGGGTCAGCACGTTCACGTTGTACGGAGGACGTACCTTGTCGAACTCGTTGAGCCATGCGGGCAAGCCCGCCAGATAGCCGAGCCGGATGCCGGCAAGGCCCAGCTTCGAGACCGTGCGCATCACGACGACGTTGTCGAACGCCGCGGCGCGCGGCATCCAGCTGTTCTGCGCAAACGGCTGGTAGGCCTCGTCGATCACCACGAGGCTCTTCGTCGCCGCGGCGATGATGCGCTCCATCTCGGCGTCGTCGAACAGCGTGCCCGTGGGGTTGTTCGGATAAGCGAGCCAGACCACGGCCGGCTGATGCTCGGCGATCGCGGCAAGCATCGCGTCGACGTCGAGCGTGAAATCCGTCTTGAGCGGCACGCCCACGAACTCCACGTTCGCGAGCTTCGCGCTCACCTGATACATCACGAAGCCGGGCACCGGCGCGAGAATCTTCGCACCAGGCTTCGCGCACGCCGTGCTGATGATGCTGATGATCTCGTCCGAGCCATTGCCGAGCAGCACGTCGCATTCGGCCGGAATGTTCATCGTGCGCTTGATCTTGGCGATCAGCGCTTCCGGGCGCGGGGCCGGATAGCGATTGAGCGCGACGGCGGCCAGATGCTCGCCGAGCTTCGCCGCGAGCGCCTCGGGCAGCGCGAACGGGTTTTCCATCGCGTCGAGCTTCACGAAGCCGCTCGCGTCCGCTACCGGGTAGCTCGTCATGGCGAGCACGTCGCGGCGAATGATGTCTTGTGGTGTGGTCATGGCAGAGGACCGGTCCGTGCAAGGGACCCCGTCTCACATGGCGGCCGCACTCGCTGCGCGCCGCCGGGTTGCTATCTCAGTGTTGGCGTCAGTTGTGCTTCATGCGGTATTCGGCACTGCGCGCGTGGGCCTGCAGCCCTTCGCCGTACGCGAGTTCCGCGGCGATCTCGCCGAGCGTCTGCGCGCCTTCGGCGCTGACTTCGATCAGGCTCGAACGCTTGATGAAATCGTAGACGCCGAGCGGCGACGAAAAGCGCGCGGTACGCGACGTCGGCAGCACGTGGTTCGGACCGGCGCAGTAGTCACCCAGGCTTTCGCTCGTGTAGCGACCGAGGAAAATGGCGCCCGCATGGCGAATCTCGTTGGCCCACTGCTGCGGTTCCAGTGCGGAGATTTCGAGGTGCTCCGGCGCGATCTCGTTGGCGATCGCGCACGCCTCGTCCATGTCGCGCACCTTGACGAGCGCGCCCCGCCCTTCCAGCGAAGCACGGATCACATCGGCGCGCGGCATGATGGGCAACAGTTCCGTGATGGCTTCTTCCACACGGCTAATGAACGCCTCGTCGGGACACAGCAGGATCGACTGCGCCAGTTCGTCGTGTTCGGCCTGCGAGAACAGGTCCATCGCGACCCAGCGCGGGTCCGTGGTGCCGTCGCAGAGCACGAGGATTTCGGAAGGGCCCGCGATCATGTCGATGCCCACCGTGCCGAACACGCGGCGCTTGGCCGAGGCCACATAGGCATTGCCGGGTCCGCAGATCTTGTCCACGGCGGGCACCGACTCCGTGCCGTAGGCCAGCGCACCCACCGCCTGCGCGCCGCCGATCGTGAACACGCGATCCACGCCGCCCAGCAGCGCCGCGGCCAGCACGAGCGGGTTCTTCACGCCGTCCGGCGTCGGCACGACCATCACGATTTCGCGCACGCCGGCCACGCGCGCGGGAATGGCATTCATCAGCACCGACGACGGATACGCCGCCTTGCCGCCCGGCACGTAGATGCCCACGCGGTCGAGCGGCGTCACTTTCTGACCGAGCACGGTGCCGTCGGCCTCGGTGTACTGCCAGCTATGGCTGCCGCATTCGATACGCTGCTTCTCGTGGTAAGCCCGCACGCGCGCCGCCGCAGCCTCGAGCGCTGCGCGCTGCTTGGGCTCCAGCCCTTCGAGCGCCGCCTCGAGCTCCACGAACGGCAGCTCGAGCGCAGCCACGCTCGACGCGTCAAGGCGGTCGAAGCGATTGGTGTATTCGAGCACCGCCGCATCGCCGCGCGCCTTCACGTCCGCGAGGATCTCCGCAACCGAGCGCTCGATCGCTTCGTCTTCGCTCGCCTCGAACGCGAGCACCGCGTGCAGCGCGTCGCGAAACCCGTTGGCGCTGGAATCGAGTTTGCGAATGCTGATAGCCATGTTGATATCCGTCCGTTTCGGCCGCGCTCAGGCGGCGTCCGCCGCGCGCCGCGACGCGCGTTCGAACGCGTCGATGAACGGGCGCAGCGCCGCGCGCTTGAGCTTCAGCGCAGCCTGGTTCACCACGAGGCGCGAGGAAATGTTCATGATCTCCTCGACCTCGACAAGATTGTTGGCGCGCAGCGTGCCGCCCGAGCTGACCAGATCGACGATCGCATCGGCAAGGCCCACGAGCGGCGCGAGTTCCATCGACCCGTAGAGCTTGATCAGATCGACGTGCACGCCCTTCGCCGCGAAATGCTCGCGCGCGGTGTTCACGTATTTCGTCGCGACGCGTAGCCGTGCGCCCTGGCGAACGGCGCTCGCATAGTCGAAGCCGGCCTTCACCGCCACCGACATGCGGCAACGTGCGATGTCGAGGTCGATGGGCTGATACAGGCCGCTGCCGCCGTGTTCGAGCAGCACGTCTTTGCCGGCCACGCCGAAGTCGGCGGCGCCGTACTCGACGTAGGTCGGCACGTCGGTGGCGCGCACGATGATGACGCGCACATTGGCGTCGCTCGTGGGCAGGATCAGCTTGCGCGAGGTTTCAGGGTCTTCCGTCACGTGCACGCCGGCCGCGGCGAGGAGCGGCATCGTCTCTTCGAAGATGCGGCCCTTCGAGAGCGCGAGCGTGAGGGGCGCGCTCGCCGCGCTCGCCGCGCTCGACGACGACGTCTGCGGCACCGAACTCATGCGGCGCTCCCCTTGATACGCCTCACATCGGCGCCGACGCCCGTGAGCTTCGCTTCCATGCGGTCGTAGCCGCGGTCCAGATGGTAGATGCGATCGATCAGCGTCTCGCCTTCGGCCACGAGGCCGGCGATCACAAGGCTCGCCGACGCACGCAGGTCCGTCGCCATCACCTTGGCGCCCGAGAGCTTGGCCACGCCGTTCACGAGCGCCGTATTGCCGTCGATGGTCACGTTCGCGCCCAGCCGGTTCAGTTCCTGCACGTGCATGAAGCGGTTCTCGAAGATCGTCTCGACGACCTGCGAGGTGCCGTCTGCGATCGCGTTGAGCGCCATGAACTGCGCCTGCATGTCGGTCGGGAAGGCGGGGTATTCGGAGGTGCGCACGTTCACGGCACGCGGACGCGCGTCCATGCGCACGCGCATCCAGTCGTCGCCCTCCTCGATGCTCACGCCGGCTTCGCGCAGCTTGTCGATCACGGCGTCCAGAATCTGCGGACGCACGCGACGCAGCACAACGTCGCCGCCCGCCGCGGCCACCGCGCACAGGAACGTACCGGCTTCGATACGGTCCGGAATCACCTTGTGATGAGCGCCCGAGAGACGCTCCACGCCCTGGATCACCAGGCGGTCTGTGCCGATGCCCTCGATCTTCGCGCCCATCTGCACGAGCAGCGTGGCGAGGTCGCCCACTTCGGGTTCGCGCGCGGCGTTTTCGATCACCGTTTCGCCGTCGGCCAGCACCGCGGCCATGAGCAGGTTCTCGGTGCCCGTCACGGTGATCATGTCCGTGATGATGCGCGCGCCCTTCAGGCGCTTCGCGCGGGCTTCGATGAAGCCGTGCTCGATATTGATCTCGGCGCCCATCGCCTGCAGACCCTTGATGTGCTGGTCCACCGGACGGGCGCCGATCGCGCAGCCGCCCGGCAGCGACACTTTGGCCTCGCCGAAGCGCGCCACGAGCGGACCGAGCACGAGAATCGACGCACGCATGGTCTTCACCAGTTCGTACGGCGCGACGAGGTTGTCGACCTTCGATGCATCCAGATGCACGCGGCCGTCCGCGTACTCGGTGCGCACGCCCATCTGGCCGAGCAGCTTGAGCGTGGTACGCACGTCCTGCAGATTCGGCACGTTGTCGAGGTCCACCGGGTCTGCCGTGAGCAGGCTCGCGCACAGAATGGGCAGCGCCGCGTTCTTCGCGCCCGAAACGGTGATCTCACCTGCGAGCCTGCGGCCCCCCACTATAGCGAGTTTGTCCATGCCTCTCGTTTCCTCTTCTGCCCGGCCCGCGGCCGGCGTCGAACGTTGTTCGTTCGCGGCACCGCTCGCGGCGTCGCCTTGTTCCTGTGTGATTCGCACTGATGTTCCAGATTATGCGTTCTGCCATTCGGCGGGAGTCAGGGTTTTCATGCTGAGCGCGTGGATTTCCTCGCGCATGCGGTCGCCGAGGGCCGCGTACACGAGTTGATGTCGCTGAATCAGGCGCTTGCCCTCGAAATTCGCCGAAACGATGGTCGCGAAAAAATGCTGACCGTCGCCCTCGACTTCGAGGTGCTGGCAGGCAAGGCCCGCCGCGATGTATTGCTTGATCTGTTCGGGAGTCGGCAACATGGAAGGGCTCCTCGTCAGTGACGCAGCTTGTAGCCGGATGCGAGCATGCGCATCGCGAGCACGGCAAGCGCCACGAAGAAACCGGCGACGATCGCAAGGCTCGCCAGCGGGTCGATGTCCGACACGCCGAAAAAGCCGTAGCGAAAGCCGTCGATCATGTAGAAAAACGGATTGAGCCGCGACACCTCGCGCCATACGGGCGGCAGCGTGTGCGTGGAGTAGAACACGCCCGAAAGGAACGTGAGCGGCATGATCAGAAAATTCTGGAACGCGGCGAGTTGGTCGAACTTCTCAGCCCAGATGCCGGCAATGAGTCCGAGCGTGCCGAGAATCGCCGAACCGAGCAGCGCGAACAGCACGATGTAGAGCGGCGCTGCGAAGCTCACCGGAATGAACCAGATGGTCACGACAAACACGCCCGCGCCCACGGCGAGGCCGCGCACGACAGAGGCCAGCACGTAGGCGCCGAACATTTCCCAATGCGACAGCGGCGGCAGCAGCACGAACACGAGGTTCCCCGTGATCTTCGACTGGATCAGCGATGACGAGCTGTTGGCGAATGCGTTCTGCAGCACGCTCATCATCACGAGGCCTGGTATCAGGAAGCTCGTGTATTCGACGCCGGCATACACCTCGACGTGATCGCGCAACGCGTGGCCGAAAATGGTGAGATAAAGCAGCGCGGTGATGACGGGTGCCAGCACGGTCTGGAACGAGACCTTCCAGAAACGCAGCACTTCCTTGTAGAACAGCGTGCGAAATCCGCTCATGCCAGCCCCTCGACCACTTCGGGGCCGTTCATGACCTGCACGAAGACATCTTCCAGATCGGCCTTGCGCACTTCGATTTCGTCGAACGTGCAGCCCGCCGCGCGACACTGCGCGAGGATGCCTTCCACGTCGTCGTAGCTCGACAGACGCAGCAGATGCTGGTGACCCTGTACGTTGGTCGGATCCACTTCGAGCGCGCGCAGTTCGGCCGGCAACACGCCGGTCGCGAAGCGCACGAAGAGCTGCATGCCGGCGAAGCGCTGCAGCAACGCACTCGTGCGGTCCAGCGCCACCACTTCACCGCGCCGCAGCATCGCGATGCGATCGCACAGCGCCTCGGCTTCTTCCAGATAGTGCGTCGTGAGCACGATGGTGTGTCCCTCGCGATTCAGGCGCGAAACGAATTTCCAGAGCGTCTGGCGCAGTTCGACGTCGACGCCGGCCGTGGGTTCGTCGAGCACGATGACAGGCGGCCGGTGCACCAGCGCCTGCGCCACGAGCACGCGACGCTTCATGCCGCCCGAGAGCGCGCGCATGTTGACGTCCGCCTTTTCGGTGAGGTCGAGGTTGGCCATCACCTCGTCGATCCACGCGTCGTTGTTGCGCAGGCCGTAGTAGCCGGACTGGATGCGCAGCGTTTCGCGAACCGTGAAGAACGGGTCGAAGACAAGTTCCTGTGGAACGACGCCGAGCGCGCGCCGCGCGGCGCGAAAATCGCTCACGACGTCGTGGCCCAGTACCTTCACCGTGCCTTCGTCCGCGCGCGAGAGTCCGGCGAGAATGCTGATGAGCGTCGTTTTGCCCGCGCCGTTCGGGCCGAGCAGCCCGAAGAATTCGCCTTCTTCAACCGTGAGACTGACGCCCTTGAGCGCCTGCAACTCCTTGAAGCGCTTCCTGACGTTACGGATTTCTATGGCTGGCATGACTGGTGCGCCGCTTCGCTGCGCGGCGGCGCCTGATAGGTGCGATAGGTGTGAGGCAAAGGTCTGCTGTAACCGCATGCTTTTGGGGCCAGCTGGAGCGGCCTGAAGCCCCAAAAAAACGCTTGATTATAGGGCAAAGTGACATGCCCTCGCCCGCATGGGCTTTCGGAGAAGCAGAGGAAGGAAGTGACCCGGTCCGGCATGCGCCGGCACCGGGCATCAATGTCGAGCCGGTTGCGGCGTGAGCAGCGCGTCTACGCCGTAGACCTGTGCGAGGCTGGCGAGCCCCGTGGGGAGATTGACGATTTCGAGCGCCGCGCCGCGCTTCGTCGCGGCGCGTTGCCATGCGAGCAGCACGGCAAGCGCCGACGAATCGAACTGGGTGAGCGGCGTGCAGTCCACCACCGTGGCGCCGGCGGCAATGCGTTGGAGCCCCGCCGCGAGCGCGGCGTTCGCGCTCGCGTGGGTCAGCGTGCCGCCCGTTTCGAAGCGGCTCACGACGAGACCTTGCCCGATGCCAGCTGCTGGTTGCGTTGGGTGAGGAACTGGATCAGACCGTCCACGCCGCCTTGCTGGATCTTCTCGTTGAACTGCTGCTGGTAGGCCTGAATGAGCCACGCGCCTAGCACGTTGATGTCGTACACGCGCCAGCCCTGCGGCGTCTTGTACAGCCGATAGTCGAGCTCGACCGGCGAGCCGTTGTTCATGACCACCGAACGCACGACGACGTCCGTATCGTCAGGATTCGCGCGGAACGGCTTGTACTGGATCTGCTGGTCGCGAACCTGCGCGAGCGCGCCGGCGTAGGTGCGAATCAGCAGCATCTTGAACTGCTCGACGAGCTGGCTCTGCTGGTCCGGCGTGGCCGTGCGCCACGCGCGGCCCATGGCGAGTTGCGTGGTGCGGCGGAAATCCGTGTAAGGCAGGATCTTCTCGTTGACGAGCTTCGTGATCTCGCCGATATCGCCCTTCTGGATGGACTTGTCGCTGCGGATCGTGTCCATGACCTGGGTGGTGACTGTCTTGATCAGGCCGTCCGGCGAGGTGGTGTCCGAAGTCTGCGCGGACGCGACGCCGGTGAAAGAAAAGAACGCGAGAAGCAGCGGAATGAGGAAGAACTTTTTCATGTGGGTTCCTGCTGTTGGAAAAACGCAGTTATTGGAGCCGACGATAGCACGCAAGTTCTGGCCGGCTCCATACGCAAACTGCGACAGTCGTTTCCAGGTGTTACGGTGCCTGTTCAGTGCAGTTTGAGCGACGGATAGCCGAAACGTGCGGGCGGCACGATCTGACCGGCCGGCACCGTCGTTTCCGTTCCGGGCGCGAGACCAGGCGCGGCCGTACCGGATGCCGGCGAAGCGGTGGCCGCCGTGCCCGAGGCGGCAGCAGCCGCAGCGGCACCGCTGGCCGCAGTGGCCGCACCTGTGGCCGGCGCCGCGCCGTCCTCGACGTTTTCGTACTTCGGCGGCGGCGCGCCTTCGTCATAGTTGGGCAGCGCCGCGGACGAACCGTCGGACAGCAGCGACTGGCGCCGCTGCAGATAGGTGTTGCGCACAAACGAGTACTTGTCGATGGCGGCCGCTTCCAGCACGTCGCCCGCACCCAGCAGGTTCGCGCGCGTGTTCACGATGTTGAGGCCGTAAAGGCCCCAGCTGAGACCCGGCGGATCGATGTAGCTGAGCGGGTTCACATAGTAGTTGCCGATCGACCCCACCGCGTCGCGCACCGTGCTCGGCCCGAACAGCGGCAGCACGAGGTACGGGCCGGCAGGCACGCCGTAATGGCCGAGCGTCAGGCCGAGATCCTGGTTGTGCTTGGGCAGCTTCGCGAGCGTGGCCACGTCGAACAGACCGCCCACGCCGAACACCGTGTTGATCACGATGCGCATAATGTCTTCCACGCCGTCCGTGATCTTCAGCTGCAACAGGTTGTTGGCTGCGATATAGACGTCGCCGATGTTCGAAAAGAAGTTCGTGACGCTGTCGCGCACGGGCTGCGGCGTGACCTTGACGTAGCCGCGCGCCACGGGCTTGAGCGCGTACTGGTCGACCTTGTCGTTGAAGGTGAAGATCGTGCGGTTCAGGCCTTCGAGCGGGTCTTCCTTCGTCGGCGTCTGCACGGTCGAGCAGCCCGCCAGGGCGACCACCCCAAGAGCCAGCGCAGTGCGACGAATGGGTGCGTTTTTCATCGTTCTTGTTCTCCGTGTTCTTATTGGGCGCCGGAGGCCGGCGCCGCCACCGCCGGTGCCGCTGGCGCGGGCGGTGCTGCGCCTGCGGCGGGCTTCGCAGCCCCCGAGTCCGCCGCCTTGCTGTACAGGAACTGCCCGATCAGGTTCTCGAGCACGATGGCCGACTGCGTCATGGCGATCGTGTCGCCGGCCTTCAGCATTTCGCTGTCGCCGCCCGGCTCGAGCCCGATGTACTGCTCGCCCAGCAGACCCGAGGTGAGGATCTTGGCCGACGTGTCCTTCGGAAACTGGTACTGCTTGTCCAGATCGATCGTGACGAGCGCCTGGTACGTGTTCGTGTCGAAGCTGATGGACGCCACGCGGCCCACCGTCACGCCCGCGCTCTTCACCGGCGCGCGCGGCTTCAGCCCGCCGATGTTGTCGAACTTGAGCTTGACCGGGTAGGTCGCCTGAAAGGACAGCGAGCTCATGTTGCCGACCTTCAGCGCGAGAAACAGCAGCGCAATGAAGCCCGCCACCACGAACAGGCCGACCCAGAAGTCGAGAGCAGTCTTTTTCATCGTCATCCCAATGAGAAACCGTTGCCGCGGCACGGCGCCGGGCGGCGGGGCGCGTTCAGCGCTCCACAGGCCGCGCGGCGCATGCCGCGCTAGCTGAACATCAATGCGGTCAGCAGGAAATCGAGGCCTAGCACCGCGAGCGAGGCATACACCACTGTCTTCGTCGTGGCGCGCGATACGCCTTCAGGCGTCGGCTTCGCCTCGTAGCCCTGGAACAGCGCCACGAACGTGACGGCGAAACCGAACACGATACTCTTGATCACGCCGTTGCCCACGTCGCTCCAGACGTCCACGCCGCCCTGCATCTGCGACCAGAATGCGCCGGAGTCGACGCCGATCAGCAGCACGCCCACCACGTAGCCGCCCAGCACGCCAATGGCGCTGAAAATCGCCGCGAGAATAGGCATCGCGATGACACCCGCCCACATGCGCGGCGCGATCACGACGCGAACGGGGTCCACGGCCATCATTTCCATCGCCGTGAGTTGCTCACCCGCCTTCATCAGACCGATCTCGGCCGTAAGCGAAGTGCCCGCCCGGCCCGCGAACAGCAGCGCCGTGACGACCGGCCCGAGCTCGCGCACGAGCGAAAGCGCGACGAGCAGCCCGAGCGCCTGCTCGGAGCCGTAGCGATTCAGCGTGTAATAGCCCTGCAAGCCGAGTACGAAGCCGACGAACAGGCCGGACACCGCGATGATCACGATCGAGTAGTTGCCGACGAAGTGAATCTGCTTCGTCACGAGGCGCGGACGCCGCAGCAACGGGAAGAACTCGAGCAGCAGGCGCAGGAAGAGCCTCGTGCCGTAACCCGCGCGCACGAGCGCCGCGATGACGCGGCTTCCGATCAGACTGATCATGCGTTACCCCCGCCCATGCCGAAGTCCGCACCGAGGCTGGCAGCGGGGTAATGAAAGCGGAACGGGCCGTCCGGCGCACCGTCGATGAACTGGCGAACGGTGGGGTCGCTCGATGCGCGCAACTGGTCGGGCGTGCCCTCGGCGTGCACGCGGCCGTTTGCGAGAAAGTAGACGTAGTCGGCAATCGCGAACGACTCCGGCACGTCGTGCGTGACGAGAATCGAGGTGGCGCCGAGTGCGTGGTTGAGCGTGCGAATCAGGTTGGCCGTGATGCCGAGCGAAATCGGGTCGAGCCCGGCGAACGGTTCGTCGTACATCATGAGTTCGGGGTCGAGTGCGATGGCGCGCGCAAGCGCCACGCGCCGCGCCATGCCGCCCGACACCTCGGACGGCGCAAGGTCGCGCGCGCCGCGCAGGCCGACAGCGTTCAGCTTCATGAGCACGAGGTCGCGGATCAGTTCTTCGGGCAGGTCGGTGTGCTCGCGCAGCGCGAACGCGACGTTCTCGAACACCGACATATCGGTGAAAAGCGCGCCGAACTGGAACAGCATGCCCATCTTGCGGCGCAGCGCGTAGAGGCCTTCGCGTGTCTGCGCGCCGACGTCCTCGCCGTGAAACAGCACCTGGCCGCGCTGCGCGCGCACGAGTCCGCCGATGAGGCGCAGCACCGTAGTCTTGCCGCCGCCCGAGCCGCCCATGACCGCTACCACCTGGCCACGCGCGAAGCGCATGTTCAGACCGGAGAGGACGAGCCGGTCGCCGTAACCGAAATCGACGTCGCGAAGCTCGAGAAGGGTCTCAGAAGAAGAAGGCACGTGGGCTGACAATCCTTTTACACGAAGGCCGAATTATAGGGCCATCATGAAGTTGCTGCCGCGACGTGCCCCGTCCGCTTAACCAAATCTAAACATCAGAGGTTAAGGCCAGATGTCTGGTCGGACGATTATTGCGTAAACTCCCGCTGCAACGCAGCAACCGCGGCCGCGGGGTCGGCCGCTTCCGTCACGGCCCGCACGAGCGCCGCCGACCCCACGCCCGTGGCCAGCACCCGAGGCAGCACGTCTGCGCTGATGCCGCCGATCGCCACGAGCGGCACAACGCCGCCCAGCAGTTGGACATAGCGGCCAAGCCGCACGAGTCCTTGCGGCGCGGTCGGCATCACCTTTGTCGTGGTGGGAAACACCGCGCCCAGCGCAATGTAGCTGGGCCGGAAGTGCAGTGCCGTGAGCATTTCGTAGTAGCTGTGCGTCGAGAGGCCGAGCCGCAGGCCTGCCGCCGCAATCGCGGCGAAGTCGGCCACCCGCAGATCTTCCTGACCGAGATGCACGCCGTACGCGCCCGCCTCGATCGCTTCGCGCCAGTGATCGTTGATGAATACCTGCGCATCGTGCCGGCGACCGGCCGCCACACAACGCGCGATTTCCGCCTTCAGCACGTCCGGCTCAGCGTGCTTGAGCCTCAATTGCACCGTCTTCACGCCGTAGTCCAGCACGCGCTCCACCCAATCGGCTGTGGGCAGCACGGGATAGAGCCCCAGGCGCGAGGGGCAGGCCGGGAACGATTGTGCCGGCGCGGCCGGCAGTCCAGCCACGCTTGGGAAGCGCGCGAGGTCCGTGGGCCATGCGTCGGCGGCGGTCCGTTCGTCGCCGTCGCGCCAGGCCATCGCGAGCGTCAGCGCATCGTGGGGATCAAAGCCGCAGTCGAGAAACGCTGCCAGCGCGGGAATCCAGTCTTCGGCGAGGTGGCCTTCGAGCGCATAGCGTTCGCCGCCCAGATGCAACGTGACGCGCGCTTCGGCGGCTTCGATCACGCCCGCGCCGCGCACGAGCCAGCTCGCGAGGTGTTCGCCCGCGTGGGACACATTCGACACGACGATCAGGTCGCCGCCGTTCGGCTCGTCCGGCGCGGTCAGGCAGACGCGCCAAGGCGCGTGCGTGGGCGGCCAGTCGCCAAGACGCGCGCGGATGCGCTCCACGGCCTCGGTCAGTTCATCGGCGGGCGGCCAGAACAGCTCGCGCGCCGGCAAGGGCAATCTTTCGGTCATGCTGCACTCCCATCCTGATGCCAGAACGGCATGCCCACCACGGGCGTGCTCGCCTGCGCCGTCTGCCGTTCGGCCATCGGCCCGGCAAGGTATGCCTCGCGTCCGGCGTCCACGCCGAGCGCGAAGGCGCGCGCCATCGCTTCCGGGTGCGTCGCCTGCGACACGGCCGTGTTCAACAGCACGCCGTCGAAGCCCCACTCCATCACCTGGCACGCGTGCGACGGTACGCCGAGCCCCGCATCGACGATGAGCGGCACATCGGGCAGCCGTTCGCGCAGCACGCGCATCGCGTACGGATTCATCACGCCCTTGCCCGTGCCGATGGGCGCGCCCCACGGCATCAGCGCCTCGCAGCCCGCGTCGAGCAGGCGCCGGCCGATCACGAGATCTTCGGTGCAGTACGGCAGCACCTTGAAGCCGTCCTTGACGAGGCGCTCAGCCGCTTTGATCAACCCGACCGGGTCCGGTTGCAGCGTGTAGTCGTCGCCGATCAGTTCGAGCTTGATCCAGTCGGTTTCGAATACTTCGCGCGCCATGTGCGCGGTCGTCACGGCCTCGGCCACGGTCTGGCAGCCTGCCGTGTTCGGCAGAAGCGGCACGGCATGGCGTTTGAGCAGATCGAAGAAGCCGGCTTCGGCGCCGCCTTCGGTCATTTGCCGGCGCAGCGCGACGGTGACCATGCCGGGGCGCGCCGCCTCGATGGAACGCGACAGCGACTGCAGCGACGGATAACGCGACGTGCCGAGCAGCACCCGGCTCGCGAAGGTTTCGCCGTAGAGCGTGAGCGCGTCGGCGGATGGGGAGAGGGTCATGGGACGATCCTTTGCAGGTGACGGCGAGCGTGCGGCGCCGCTCAGCCGCCCGCGACAGGGGTGACGACATCCAGCCGGTCGCCCGGCTGGAGCGCGCGCGCCGCATGCTGGCCGCGCGCGACGAAATCGCCGTTCAACGCGACCGCGAACGGCGGACGCGCGCCGAATGCGGCCAGCGCATCGGCAACGGTTGCGCCGTCGGGCAACGAAAACGGCTTCTGGTTTACGTGTATTTCCATGGTTCGCGTTCTGTCGGTTCGCTCACGAGGACTCGATCGCGTTCAGACCGATACCTCGGCGTGCTCGAGATGAAAAAGACTGGACCAGCGCGCCTCGCTGCGCCACTGCGCAAATGCGTCGGCATTTGCGATGCGGCCGGTCAACAGCGTCTGCGCGAAGCGTGCCGCGGAGTCGGCCACTTCCGGCGCGATCATGTAGCCGTGCCGATACAGGCCGTTGACGCGCAAGGTGCGTGCGCCGTCCCAGACGAGCGCGGGCCGGTGGTCGGGCAAGGTCGGCCGGCATTGCGAGTTCAGTTCGAGAATGCGCGCCTCCCCAAAGGCGGGATGCACCGAAAACGCCGCGCTCAGCAGCTCCAGCGCGGAGCGCACGCTGACGGGCGACATGTCTTCGCCTTCGATCTCCGTTGCGCCGATCACATAGACGTCGTCCTGCTTGGGCGCGACATAGAGCGGATAGCGCGGATGCAGCAACCGCACAGGGCGCGTCAGCGCAATGCCCGGCGCGTGCACGCGCGCCACCTCGCCGCGAATGCCGCGCAGCGTGGGCCAGACCGGCTTGCCGCCCAACCCGCGGCAGTCGATCACGACACGTGCGTCGGGATACGCCGTGCCCTCGACCGCACTGTTCCAATGCGTATCGACCTTACGCTGGGCGAGCCCGGCCGCGAGTGCACGCAAGGCCTGGCGGTTGTCGAGCTGACCTTCGTTGGGCAGCAGCCATCCTTTGGCGAACCGGCCAGCCAGCGCTGGCTCGGCGTCGCCTACCTCGGTGCCCGCGAGCGACACGAACCCACCGTCGACCAGGCCCGCCGGCGCATTGGCGCGCACGCGCCGTTCGAACAGCGGCGCTTCGGCGCGGTCGGCGTGATGCCAGACGACGAGCGTGCCGTTGCGCTGAAAGAAGACGGGTTCGGGCAGTTGAGCCAGGATGCGCGGCCAGCTTTCCAGCGACGCCACGCCGAGTTCGGTGATGAGCAGTTCAGCCACGGCGGCCTCGGCAAGCGGCGCGAGCATGGCCGCGGCCACCCACGCGGCCGAGCTGCTGCCGTCGGCGTCGCCGCGATCGTAAAGCGCCACGCGATGTCCCGCGCCGGCAAGCTGCCACGCGACGAGGCGGCCACAGAGCCCGCCGCCGACCACGGCGAAATCCGGTCGGACAGCGGCGCTCATGAGCGCGCTCCAAACGACCCGCGTTGCGTGACCATACGCGCGGCAGCGCGACGAACGCGCCGGTGAAAGCAAAGAACTGGAGAATGAGCGGTCATCGTATCCTTTCCGTACGGCAGGCTGCACACGTACACAAGGACGAAACCGGCTGGCGAGGCCGGCCGGACACGCTCCGATGCAATGAAGGAGCGCCGCCCGGCGGGAGACTGGACGCATGGGCATCCAGCGGGACTTTCCCGAAACTTCCCGCGCCGGTATTACCCGGATCGGGTGCGAAGGGTCTCTCTCAGCCTCGCCGCCGCGTGCTGCCGGCCGGCGCGAAGCACCCCTGTTTCGTCAGCGGCCATTAGACCATAAAAGCCAGAGCCGCCGCAAACGAGGCAGGGCGCCGCAGGACGCGCGGCAGGGCCGCCGAATATGGAGCTGGGGGCGGGCTCTGGCACAATGCCGTGGACCCGATTAAGGCGTGTTTAAGCGGTGCCGGCCAAAATCCGCCCAGTCGCCGCGGCGGGAAATGCCCTCACCGCCCGCGCCCGTCAGGATCTGCAAACCCGCCGTTGGGCCGGCATCTCAATCCGATATCAGGAAGCTCATGACCAATCCCACCTCCAGCCCTACGTCCAGCCAGACCGACCGCGTCTCGGCGTGGAGCCTCATCAAGCCCTACTGGGTGTCCGAGGAACGCAAGATCGCCTGGGGTCTGCTGATCGCGATCATCATGATGAACCTGATGCTCGTGGGCATCAACGCATGGCTGAACAACTGGAACCGCGACTTCTATAACGCGCTGCAAAGCAAGAACGTGCATGAATTCCCGCACCTGATGCTGATCTTCACCGGCCTTGCGTTCGCGTTCATCATCATCGCGGTGTACACGCGTTATCTGCGCCAGATGCTCGGCTTTCGCTGGCGCCAATGGCTCACCACGAAGTATCTGCAAGAGTGGCTGGGCGAAGGCACGTTCTACCGCATCGAGCGTGATCGCCTCACCGACAACCCCGACCAGCGGATCGCCGTCGACCTCGATTCGTTCGCGACCACGACGCTTGCGCTCACCCTCGATCTGATCTCCACCATCGCCACCCTCGTGTGGTTCTCGATCGTGCTCTGGAGCACCGCGGGCGCACTGACCGTGATGCTGGGCGGCACACCGGTGCAGATTCCCGGTTACATGCTGTGGGCCGCGATCGGGTACGCCGTCGTGGGCTCGATCCTCACGCACAAGGTCGGGCATCCGCTGGTGTCGATCAACTACCAGCAACAGCGCGTTGAAGCCGACTTCCGTTTCGGCCTGATCCGCCTGCGCGAGAACGCGGAGCAGATCGCCTTCTACGACGGCATGCGCACCGAAGAAGCCGGTGCGAAGGACCTCTTCAGCCGCATTCGCGACAACTGGTGGCGCGTGATGAAGTACACGAAGCGGTATTACTTCGTCGTCAACTTCTATGGGCAGATCGCAAACATCTTCCCGATTGTCGTGGCGTCACCGCGCTACTTCGCGGGCGCAATCAGCTTCGGCACATTGATGCAGATTGCCGGCGCCTTCGGCTCCGTGAGCGACTCGCTGTCGTGGTTCGTCAACAGTTACGGCACCCTGGTCGAGTGGCGCGCCACCGTCAACCGTCTTCGCGAATTCAAGCGCGTGATGCACCAGCCGCATCTCAAGGAATCCGTATCGCCTGCCACCGAGCATGGCGGCATCAATCTCCATTACGTCGACGAAAGTCAGCTCGTCACACGCGGCCTCACGCTCGCGCTGCCCAACGGCGAAACACTCGCGCACGTGCGCGACGTCGCCATCAAACCCGCTTCGCGCTGGCTCGTGCGCGGTCCGTCCGGCTCCGGCAAGAGCACGCTGCTGCGCGCGCTGGCGGGCCTCTGGCCGTTCGGCAGCGGCTCGATCGACGCGCCCGTGGGCGCACGCATGATGTTCATTCCGCAGCAGAGCTATCTGCCCATCGGCACGCTGAAGGCGGCGCTCGCCTATCCCGCCACGAGCGACACTTTCAGCGACGACGACTGCCGCGAAGCACTGCGCCTGTGCCGGCTGGAAGACTATGTGGACCGGCTGCACGAATCGGCGCACTGGACACGCGTGCTCTCGCCCGGCGAACAACAGCGGCTTGCGGCGGCGCGCGTGCTGCTGCACAAGCCCGATTACGTGTTCCTCGACGAAGCGACGAGCGCGCTCGACACCGAAAACGAAGCACACGTGTATCGGGTGATGAACGAGCGGCTGCCGAATGCAGCGATCGTGAGCGTGGCACACCGCGAATCGCTGGCGCAATTCCACGACGAGACGCTCATCATCGAACGTGCGCTGGAGCAGGCGGCCGCGTAAGCGCGGCCCTGCCGCTCACCCCACCGCCACGCTCGCCAGCGCCTGATACCTCGCCCCTTGCCGCGCGAGCGTGCTCGAATACAGCACCAGCGATTCGAAGCGCGCGAACGGCGGCAGGCGGGTGTCGGCGGGAATCGTCGCGGCTCGCGTGCCGCGGGCGAAGCGCGCGAGCGTGATGTGCGGCCGGAAGGCTCGGGTGTCGACAGGCAAGCCCAGTTCGATCATCAGCGAACGCACGCGCCAGTCGAGCGCCACGAAGTCGTCGGACATTGCCAGCGTGGCCACCAGCAATCGCGGATGCGCCACGCCCGGCCAGCACTCGATGCGCTCGAACGCGGCCAGCCCGAGCGGCACGGCGCGCGCGTGCAGCGCGGCAGCGAGCGCCTCGGCCACGTCGGCCTGAAGTGCGCCGATGAACGTCACCGTGAGATGCAGTTGCTCATGGGGCACGCGGCGCGCGTCCGACGGCACGGGCACAGCGGCCAGCGCATCCCGCGTGGCCGCATCCGGCGCGAGCGCGATGAAGCAGCGTTGCCATCCTTCGGTGGCGCGGGTGTCGTGATCGAGCATTGTCGGTGACCGGCTGTCCGTACACAGCGTGATCTTAGCCGTAACGTCGTGTACGAGCCTTGCGCCGAAAGACGGCCATCAGCGGAAGACGACAAACAAAAAAACCGGGCCGCCCTTTCGGGCGCCCGGCTCTTTCGTTACGGCACTGTCGTCTCCACCTGGTCCTGCGAATCTCCTCTCGCAGTCTGTTCGCGAGGCGCCCGCACGAGGCCGGCGCCCGTGGGTGCAGAGGCTTATCGCGGCAGGCTGGAGCTGCCCATCAGGTAGGCGTCTACCGAGCGCGCGCACTGCCGGCCTTCGCGAATGGCCCACACGACGAGCGACTGCCCGCGCCGCATGTCGCCTGCGGTGAACACCTTGTCCACCGACGTGTAGTACGACTTGTCGCCCTCGGTCGTTGCACGCACGTTGCCGCGCGGGTCCTTGTCCACGCCGAACGCTTCGAGCACGGGCGACACCGGCTGCGTGAAGCCCATCGCGAGCAGCACGAGGTCGGCCTTCATCTCGAACTCGGAGCCCGGCACTTCCTGCATCTTGCCGTCCTTCCATTCCACGCGCGCGGCAATCAGCTTTTCGACCTTGCCGTTCTTGCCTTCGAAGCGCTTGGTCGCCACCGACCAGTCGCGCTCGCAGCCCTCCTCGTGCGACGACGACGTGCGCAGCTTGACCGGCCAGTACGGCCACACGAGCGGCTTGTTTTCTTCTTCCGGCGGTTGCGGCAACAGTTCGAACTGCGTCACGCTCTTCGCGCCGTGA
This sequence comes from Paraburkholderia kururiensis, assembly GCF_034424375.1. Lineage (NCBI taxonomy): Bacteria > Pseudomonadati > Pseudomonadota > Betaproteobacteria > Burkholderiales > Burkholderiaceae > Paraburkholderia > Paraburkholderia kururiensis. Next base: position 3,928,073 of record NZ_CP139965.1, read on the forward strand.
CGGTTCGACGTGCCCACACAGTCCGAGCCCGTATCGCCACCACCAATCACCACGACGTGCTTGCCCTTCGCGAGCAGCTGGTCGGCCACCTTGTCGCCGGCATTGACCTTGTTCTGCTGCGGCAAGAACTCCATCGCGAAATGAATGCCCGCAAGCTCGCGGCCCGGCACCGGCAGATCACGCGGCGTTTCCGAACCGCCAGCCAGCACGACGGCGTCGAACTGTTCCTTGAGGTCATCGGGCGAGAGCGTTTCTTTCGCCGTGTTGCTGATGTAGGCCGGCAGCGCGTCTTTGCCGATAAACACGTTGGTGCGGAACGTCACGCCTTCGGCTTCCATCTGACGCATGCGGCGATCGATCAGCCACTTCTCCAGCTTGAAGTCGGGGATGCCGTAGCGCAGCAGGCCGCCGATGCGGTCGTTCTTCTCGAACACGGTCACGTCGTGGCCCGCGCGCGCCAGTTGCTGTGCGGCAGCGAGACCCGCGGGGCCCGAACCCACCACGGCCACCTTCTTGCCGGTCTTGTGTTTCGGCGGCTGCGGTGCCACCCAGCCCTCGGTCCAGGCCTTGTCGATGATCGCGTGCTCGATCGACTTGATGCCGACCGGGTCGTTGTTGATGCCGAGCGTGCACGCCGCTTCGCAGGGCGCCGGGCAGATGCGGCCCGTGAACTCCGGGAAGTTGTTCGTGGAATGGAGCACTTCGATCGCGCTCTTCCAGTCCTGGCGGAACACCAGGTCGTTGAAGTCCGGAATGATGTTGTTGACCGGGCAGCCGTTGTTGCAGAACGGAATGCCGCAATCCATGCAGCGCGCGCCCTGGACCTTCGCGTCCTCGTCGGTGAGGGCCGCGACAAATTCCTTGTAGTGCTTCACCCGCGTGAGCGGTGCTTCGTACGCCTCGTGGCGGCGTTCGAATTCGAGAAAACCGGTTGCCTTACCCATGTGGCTCTCGTCTGTCCATGTATTCGGTGGGGGATCGGCGTGGGCCGCGCGCGCTTTCGCGCACGGCTCACGCCTCGTCGATCGTGTCGGGCTGACGCTGCGAAGTTATGCGGCGAGAACTTCCTTGCTCGCCTTCTTCGCGCCGATCTCGCCCAGCGCGCGCCGGTATTCGGTCGGGAATACCTTCACGAACTGGCGCCGCGCCGCGTCCCAGTTTTCCAGCAGCGCCTTCGCTCGCGGCGAGCCGGTGAACTGGAAGTGACGCTCGATCAGGCCCTTGAGCAGCGCCTCGTCCGTCTGGCCCGCGTGCCACAGCGCACGGTCCACGGTGTGCTCCTGCTCGGCCTGCTGCAGCACCGGTTCGAGCGCGACCATCGACTTGTTGCACTTCGGCGCGAAGGTGCCTTCCGGGTCGTAGACGTAGGCCACGCCGCCCGACATGCCGGCCGCGAAGTTACGGCCCGTCTCGCCCAGCACCACCACCGTGCCGCCCGTCATGTACTCGCAGCCGTGGTCGCCCGTGCCTTCCACCACCGCCGTGGCGCCGGAGTTACGCACGCAGAAGCGCTCGCCGGCCACGCCGCGGAAGAACGCTTCGCCTTCCAGCGCGCCGTACATCACCGTGTTGCCGCAGATGATGTTTTCTTCCGACTTGCCGCGGAAGTCGTTGGTCGGGCGGATGATGATGCGTCCGCCGGAAAGCCCCTTGCCGACGTAGTCGTTGCCATCGCCGACGAGGTCGAGCGTGATGCCCTTCGCGAGGAACGCGCCGAAGCTCTGGCCCGCCGTACCCTTCAGCTGGATGTGGATGGCGTCGTCGGACAGGCCGTCGTGGCCGTACTTCTTCGCCACCACGCCCGAGAGCATGGCGCCTACCGTCCGGTTCACGTTGCGCACCGGCTGGATGAACGAGACGTGCTCGCCACGCTCGATAGCGGCCTTCGCCTTCTCGATCAGCGTGTGGTCGAGCGCGCGGTCGAGGCCGTGGTCCTGCGACTCCAGATGGCGGCGTGCCACGTCTTCCGGCACGGCCGGCTGATAGAACACGTTCGTGAAGTCGAGTCCCTTCGCCTTCCAGTGCTCGATGCCCTTCTTCATGTCGAGCAGATCCGCGCGGCCGATCAGGTCGTCGAACTTGCGGATGCCGAGCTGCGCCATGATTTCGCGCACTTCCTCGGCCACGAAGAAGAAGTAGTTCACCACGTGCTCGGGCTGCCCCTGGAACTTCGCGCGCAGCACCGGATCCTGCGTCGCCACGCCCACCGGGCAGGTGTTCAGGTGGCACTTGCGCATCATGATGCAGCCTTCCACGACGAGCGGCGCCGTCGCGAAGCCGAACTCGTCGGCGCCCAGCAGCGCGCCGATCACCACGTCGCGGCCCGTCTTCATCTGGCCGTCGGCCTGCACGCGGATGCGGCCGCGCAGGCGGTTCAGCACGAGCGTCTGCTGCGTTTCGGCAAGGCCCAATTCCCACGGCGTGCCGGCGTGCTTGATGGACGAGAGCGGCGATGCGCCCGTGCCGCCGTCATGGCCCGCGATCACGACGTGATCGGACTTCGCCTTGGCGACGCCCGCCGCCACCGTGCCGACACCGCTTTCCGACACCAGCTTGACGGAAATGCTGGCCGACGGATTCACGTTCTTGAGGTCGTGAATCAGTTGCGCCAGGTCTTCGATCGAGTAGATGTCGTGGTGCGGCGGCGGCGAAATGAGACCGACGCCCGGCACCGAGTAACGCAGCTTGCCGATGTACTCGGACACCTTGTGCCCCGGCAACTGGCCGCCTTCGCCGGGCTTCGCGCCCTGCGCCATCTTGATCTGGATCTGGTCCGCCGAGACGAGGTACTCGGCCGTCACACCGAAGCGGCCGGACGCCACCTGCTTGATCTTCGAGCGCAGCGAGTCGCCGTCCTTGAGCGGAATGTCCCGTACGATTTCCTTGCCGATCACCGAAGCCAGCGTGTCGCCGTTCTTGATCGGAATGCCGCGCAGTTCGTTGCGATAGCGGTTTTCGTCCTCGCCGCCTTCGCCCGTGTTCGACTTGCCGCCAATGCGGTTCATCGCGATGGCGAGCGTGGCGTGCGCTTCGGTGCTGATCGAACCGAGCGACATCGCGCCGGTCGCAAAGCGCTTCACGATCTCCTTCGCGGGCTCCACTTCGTCGAGCGAAATGGCGCGCGCCGGATGCACCTTGAACTCGAACAGGCCGCGGAACGTCATGTGACGGCGCGTCTGGTCGTTGATCAGGTTCGCGTACTCCTTGTACGTCTGGTAGGAGTTGCTGCGCGTGGAGTGCTGGAGCTTAGCGATGGCGTCCGGCGTCCACATGTGGTCTTCGCCGCGCACGCGGTACGCGTACTCGCCGCCCGCGTCGAGCATGTTGGCGAGCACCTGGTTTTCGCCGAACGCGTCGCGGTGCAGGCGAATGGCTTCTTCGGCCACTTCGAAGAGGCCGATGCCGCTCACCTTCGACGCCGTGCCCTTGAAGTACTTCTGCACGAGGTCTTCGGCAAGGCCGACCGCTTCGAAAATCTGCGCACCCGTGTACGACATGTACGTCGAGATGCCCATCTTCGACATGACCTTCTGCAGGCCCTTGCCGACCGCCTTCGTGAAGTTGTAGACCGCCTTCTCCGGCGACAGGTCGCCCTTGAAGCCCGAAGCGAGCTGCGCGAGCGTTTCCATCGCGAGGTACGGATGCACGGCTTCCGCGCCGTAGCCGGCGAGCAGCGCGAAGTGGTGCACTTCACGCGCCGAGCCCGTTTCGACCACGAGACCCGTACTCGTGCGCAGGCCTTGCTGCACGAGGTGCGTATGGATGGCCGAGGTAGCGAGCAGCGCCGGAATGGCGACGTTGTCGCGGTCCGTCTTGCGGTCGGACACGATCAGGATGTTGTAGCCCGAGCGCACCGCGTCCACGGCTTCGGCGCACAGCGAAGCAAGACGCGCCTCGATGCCTTCCTTGCCCCACGAAACCGGATAGCAGATGTTCAGTTCGTACGAGCTGAACTTGCCGCCGGTGTACTGATCGATGGCGCGGATCTTCGCGATGTCCTTGAAGTCGAGCACAGGCTGCGAGACTTCGAGACGCATCGGCGGGTTGATGTTGTTCGTGTCGAGCAGGTTCGGCTTCGGACCGATGAACGAGACGAGCGACATCACCATGTTTTCGCGGATCGGATCGATCGGCGGGTTCGTCACCTGGGCGAACAGCTGCTTGAAGTAGTGATAGAGGGTCTTGTTCTTGTTCGACATCACCGCGAGCGGCGAGTCGTTGCCCATCGAGCCAATGGCCTCTTCACCGGCCTGCGCCATGGGCGCCATCAGGAACTTGAGGTCTTCCTGCGTGTAGCCGAACGCCTGCTGGCGGTCCAGCAGCGCGGCGGCTTCGCGGCGTTCCGTGGCGACTTCCTCGGCCTTCGGCTCGATCTCGTCGAGCTTGATGCGCACGGCGTCGATCCAGCTCTTGTACGGCTTCGCGTTGGCGAGGTTGTCCTTCAGTTCCTTGTCGTCGATGATGCGGCCGTGCTCCATGTCGATCAGGAACATCTTGCCCGGCTGCAGGCGCCACTTCTTGACGATCTTCGATTCGGGAATGGGCAGCACGCCCGATTCGGACGCCATGATGACGAGGTCGTCGTCCGTGATGATGTAGCGCGCCGGACGCAGGCCGTTACGGTCGAGCGTCGCGCCGATCTGGCGACCGTCCGTGAACGCGATGGCAGCAGGGCCGTCCCACGGCTCCATCATGGCCGCGTGGTACTCGTAGAACGCGCGGCGGTTGTCGTCCATGAGCGTGTGCTGTTCCCACGCTTCCGGAATCATCATCATGACCGCGTGCACGAGCGGGTAGCCCGCCATCACGAGCAGCTCGAGGCAGTTGTCGAACGATGCCGTGTCCGACTGGCCCGGGTAGATCAGCGGCCAGAGCTTCGGCAGGTCGTCGCCGAGCACGTGGCTGGCAATGGCGCCCGTGCGGGCGTTGAGCCAGTTGACGTTGCCCTTCACCGTGTTGATTTCGCCGTTGTGGGCAATCATGCGGTACGGGTGGGCGAGTTCCCAGGCCGGGAACGTGTTGGTCGAGAAGCGCTGGTGCACGAGCGCGAGCGCCGACACCACGCGCTCGTCCTGCAGGTCGCGGTAGTACACGCCCACCTGGCCCGCGAGCAGCAGCCCTTTGTAGACCACGGTGCGCGCCGAGCACGACGGGACGAAATATTCCTTGCCGTGCTTGAGCTTGAGCGCCTGGATGCGGTGGCTCGCGGTCTTGCGGATGATGTACAGCTTCCGCTCGAGCGCGTCCGTGACCATGATGTCCTTGCCGCGGCCGATGAAGATCTGGCGGATCACCGGCTCGGTCGCCTTCACGTTCGGCGAAATGGGCATGGCGTGGTCGACCGGCACGTCGCGCCAGCCCAACACCACCTGGCCTTCGGCCTTCACCGTGCGCTCCAGCTCCTGTTCGCAGGCGAGGCGCGAAGCGTGCTCCTTCGGCAGGAAGATCATGCCGACGCCGTACTCGCCGGCGGGCGGCAGCGTCACGCCCTGCTTCGCCATCTCTTCGCGATAGAAGCCGTCCGGAATCTGGATGAGGATGCCGGCGCCGTCGCCCATCAGCGGGTCGGCGCCCACGGCGCCCCGGTGATCGAGATTCTCGAGGATCTTCAGCCCTTGCTGAATGATCTCGTGGCTTTTCTTGCCCTTGATGTGCGCAACAAAGCCGACGCCGCACGCGTCGTGCTCGTTCTGCGGGTCGTACAGACCCTGGGCGGCGGGGCGCAGGGCACCCGGGTGCTCGTGGTGGTCGTTCATGGGGACACCGTCTGAAAGAGGACCGGTACGTAGACGTACCAGCCGTTGAAACCATGTTCTTGTTCCCGCTGCGCGCTGACGCCCGAGTGAGGGCCGCGCCGGGGAGCGGATTTCCCGCGTCGTGCGCCCAGGAATCGCCGGAATTCGGAATATACGCGACGAATCAATGAAATAGCAAACAAAATGTGATGATATGGAACCAATAACTGTATTGGTGCATTTTCTCCGTTTTAAATTGGTTCCATATCAAAATGGGGCAAAAGAAACGGCATCCGCAGATGCCGTCTTTCCCGACCGCCGCCCGGCCTGTCGCTATTGGGTCTGGGGCGTTTCCCGAACCTTGCGCGGCCGGCCGCGCGGCAGCGGCGACACGCGCCGGTTCGCCGTGCGCGACGCCCATTCGCGATACGACTCGCCGCCCAGCACCCAGCCCTTCAGCGTGGCCTGCAACAGCTGATTCGCTTCGCGCTCGTCGAGCGGCTGCTCGCACAGTTCGCGGTAGGCACGCTGCCGTTCGAACGGCGTATTGCCAAGCGACCAGTAGAGCGGATGGTCGGTGATGAGGCTATCGACTGTCAGGCCGATATGGTGGCGATAACTCGACCAGCGGTAGTCCTCGGGCGCGGTGACGAGCTTGTTGCGCACAGGCGAGAGTTCCACCACGCGGCTCGCGAGCAGGAAATACCGCTCGCCCTCGATCACCGTTGCGCGATAGCGGCCCTCCCACAACGTGCCGCGCCGCGAATAGCGCCGATTGAAGTGAGCCACGTAACGGCGGCCCACGGCCTGCATCGCTTTGGGCAGGCTCGCTTCGTCGGACGGTGTCACAAGCAGTTGCACCGCGCCCGGCATGAGCGCCCATGCGTGTACGGCGAGGTGATGATCGCGCGCCGCTGCCTTCAGGCAATCGATGAACAGCTCGTAGTCCTGGTCGTCGACGAAAGCGGGCTGCTGGTCGAGTCCGCGCAGGATCACGTGCTGGGGCTGGTCTGGGACATAAAGACGTGCAAGCCGTGCCATGCTGGATTTTCCAATAGTGGCGTTAGTGAATACCCGCGGGTCCGCACAACGGTCGCCGCGCAGCCTTCGGCGTGGCGTGGCTCGCGCGGAAACCCCGCAGCGCTTAGGGAGAAAGCTCTAACCGTGCCATATGGTCTGTTTGAAACGTCCTGGTCATAATGAGCACGCCTTTTATGGAGGAGCACATATGAAATTAAAACAGGCCTTGACGGGGATGGCGGCGCTCGCCTGCATGACCGCAGCGCACGCGCAAACGGCCAATACTTTTTACGTCACGACGGGGTGGTTTCATTTCATGCCCCAAGACAGCAGCGATCCACTCAAAGTGACCAACGTCGGCGGGTCGCCCGTCAACATCACGATCCCCAACACGGGCGCCGGCATCGACGATTCCGACACGATCGGTTTGAGTCTCGGTTACTTCATCACGGACCACATTTCGACGGAATTGGAACTCGGCATTCCGCCTAAATTCGACCTGAACGGCAAAGGCACCTTCGAACAGTTCGGCAAGATCGGTTCGGCAAAACTGTGGAGCCCTGCCCTTCTGTTCAAATACAACTTCAACGACGCCCAGGCGAAGTTCCGGCCATATGTGGGTCTTGGCGTGACCCGCGTCTGGTTCACCGACGCCAAGATCACCAACGGCCAGTTCGAGCAGGGCGTACTGAACGGTCCGACCAGCGTGTCGACGGATCGTTCCTGGTCGCCGGTATTTAATATCGGATTCAACTACGCGTTCACTAAACACTGGTTCGCCGGACTCTCCGTCTCGTACATTCCGGTCAGCGTAAAGGCTACCCTCAACACGGCTCGCTCGACACCGGTGGGTACGCTGAACGCGACGTCCGAAACGAAGATCAAGCTGAACCCGGTCGTCACTTACGTCAAGGTGGGCTACGCCTTCTAAAGCATCGGTACCGGCGAAGGTACGCAAGTCAGCGGCCCACTCGAGCCTTCGCCAGTTCTTCGCTTTTCACCTGAACGCCGCCACGGAATCTCGCCGGTTCCGTGGCGGCGTTTTTTGATTCTATGCCTGCCTGATCAAATGTGCTGACCCCGTAACGCGTTGTAATTCCGACAGTGTCCGCTGCCGGCTGCATGAGCGTTGCGGCGCCTGATAGGCCGCACAAAGCGGCGTGTTGCGCCACAGCGGTATCGCGGGCATCCAAGTTGCGTGATACTGGGCTTCCCGCGAATATTCCACGCAGGCGCGCGGGACGACACCTCTTCATTCTTCATCGACGGAGCGATCATGACTGCATTTCCCAACACTCGGGACGCCATCGGAGAATCCTGGAGCACGACCGGCCGCCACGCGCGCCGTATCGCGCGGCACACGCGCCACGCGGCCGAAGACGTGGCCGGCGAACTGCGCGCGTTGCTCGCCGAACTGGAAACGACGCTCGCCGACGGCACACAGGCCGACGCCGTGACGCTGCGCGCCGACATGCGCAAGCGCCTCGACGCAGCCCGCGCCCGACTCGACGAAACGCGCGCCGCCGTGCGCGACCGTGCTGGCGACGCGCTCGAGCATGCCCAGGATTACGTCCGGGAAAATCCGTGGCAGTCGCTGGCCATCGTAGGCGGCGTGGCGCTGATCCTGGGCGCGGTGCTGGCCCGGTCGCGATAAGGCGGAAGATGCGCGCCCGGGTATGAGCCGATGCCTGTCTCGGCCTGATACGGCCTGGGTTCAGGGGTTCAGGCGTCCAGCGAATCCGGCGCGATCAGGTCGATGCGGTCGGTACAGATCGTATCCACGCCCCACTGCACGAGTTCGCGCGCACGCTGCAGGTCGTTGACGGTATAGGCCAGTACGAACAGCCCCGCTGCCTTGATCTGCGCGACGCGTTGCGCGTCGAGCTGCTCGTGGTCCACGTGCAGGGAGACGCAGCCGAGGGCGTCTGTCTGCGCGCGCCAGTCCGTGGGCAAGTGTTCGACGAGCAGGCCGCGCGGCAGGTCGGGCGCCGCATCGCGAGCGGCCGCGAGCGCATCGAACGAAAACGACGACAGCAGCGGCGTCGGCTCCACGCCGGCCCACAGCCGCGCCGTTTCGAAGGCGACGAGCCGCCCTGTGTCCTCGTCGCGAGTGGGACATGGCTTGATCTCGACATTCGCTGCAAGTCCCAATGCCTTGCAGCGCGCGGCCACCTGCTCGAGCGCAGGCATGCGTTCGCCCACGAAAGACGCATCGAACCAACTGCCGGCATCGAGCGCCGCCAGCGCGTCGTAGCGCATGCGCGCCGCCGCGCCGCTGCCGTTCGACGTGCGATCCACCGTGTCGTCGTGCAACAGGAAAACGACGTTATCGACGGAGAGCTTCGCGTCGAACTCCACCATTCGGTGCCCGAAGCGAGCGCCCGTCTCCAGCGCGGCGAGCGTGTTCTCGGGAGCCAGCGTGCCTCCGCCGCGATGGGCGGCCACGCGCGGGTACGGCCATGTTTTCATTGGATGGGCTTGCATGGGCATGCGGTCCATGAGGGAATGCGACAGTCAAAATGACGACGAGAGGGAAACGGGCGCGAGCCGCTTGCATGCAACCGGCACCCGCGCTCAGTTGTCGGCAATCACGAAGAGCCGCTGATACTCCTTGAGCGCATAGCGGTCGGTCATCCCCGCGATGTAGTGCGCGACAAGGCGCGGCTGCACCGCCGGATCCTTCGACTGATACGCGGGAGGCAACAGCCGCGCGTCCTCGATGAAGGCGTCAAATAGGCCGACCACGACGCGCCGCGCCTTGTTCGCCATGCGCATCACGCGATAGTGACGGTAAAGATTCACGAACAAAAAGCGCTTCAGTTGCGTGGCCTGTATCGCGACCGTCTCGCTGTGCGCCACGAGCGGCGGCGCGGCGCGCACGTCGTCGAGCGACGCGGGCGCGTGCTCGGTCAGATTGCGGCGCGTCGTGTCGATCAGATCGACGATCAGCGTGTTGATGATCCGACGAACGGTCTCGTGAATCAGCCGGCGCCCCTCGATCTGCGGATAGTCGCGGCGCGCCGCCTCGTAATGCGTTTGCCAAAGCTCGACCTCGGCAAGCTGGTCGATGGAAAGCAGTCCGGAGCGCAGGCCGTCGTCGACGTCGTGATTGTTGTAGGCAATCTCGTCCGCGACATTGGCGATCTGCGCTTCGATTGACGGCTGGCGACCCAGCAGGAACCGCTCGCCGAGCGCGCCGAGGCGCCGCGCATTTTCGCGCGAGCAATGCTTGAGAATGCCCTCGCGTGTTTCGAAGCACAGGTTCAGGCCGTTGAACGCCCCGTAGTGCTCCTCGAGTTCGTCCACCACGGTGAGGCTTTGCAGATTGTGCTCGAAGCCGCCATGCTCGCGCATGCATTCGTTGAGCGCGTCCTGGCCGGCATGGCCGAACGGTGTATGGCCGAGATCGTGCGCAAGCGAGATGGCTTCGACCAGGTCTTCGTTGACGCGCAGATTGCGCGCCACCGACCGCGCGATCTGGGCGACTTCCAGACTGTGCGTGAGCCGCGTACGGAACAGGTCGCCTTCGTGATTGACGAACACCTGCGTCTTGTATTCGAGCCGCCGAAACGCGGTGGAGTGAACGATGCGGTCGCGGTCGCGCTGGAACTCGGTGCGCGCTGAAGGTGGCGGTTCGTCGAAACGGCGTCCGCGAGATTGCAATGAACGCGCCGCATACGGCGCAAGATGCGCTTCGAGCGCGGCAACCGTGGGAGAGGCAGCCGCGGCTGCGGCCGTATGGCCGTGCGGTTCACCCGGGATGTCGCTGCGCCTTTCGTTCACCGGCTCCTCCAGTTGTTGGCGCGCCGTCGCGAGCCGTGCTGTCTCGCGTTCGGCCGACGCCGGTCGTCTCAGGCGGCGACCGTTGCGGCAAGCGTGGCGTGGACGGCCTCGTCGGGCGCGCGGGTGATCAGCGTCTCACCGAAACGCTTCAGCAGAATGAATTTGATCGCACCGGCTTCGGCCTTCTTGTCGACCTGCATCAACTGCATGTAGCGAGCTTCACCCAGCGCGGGTGCGCGCGTGGGCAAATGTCCGGCCGCCACCACGCGAACGATGCGCTGGCGCGACGCTTCGTCGAGGTAGCCGAGACGCACCGAGAGGTCGGCTGCCATCACCATGCCGCAACCCACCGCTTCGCCGTGCAGCCACTCGCCGTAGCCCAGACCTGCCTCGATCGCATGGCCGAACGTATGCCCGAAATTGAGGATGGCGCGCAGGCCACCTTCGCGTTCGTCCGCCGCTACGACGGACGCCTTGATTTCGCACGACCGCTTCACCGCGTACGCAAGCGCTTCAGGCTCGCAACGATTGAGCGCTTCGACGTTGCCTTCGATCCACTCGAAGAACGCTGCATCTGCAATAGCGCCGGTCTTGATGACCTCGGCCACGCCGGCGGCCAGCTCGCGCTGAGGCAGCGTGCGCAGCGTCGCGATATCCGCGATCACTGCCTGCGGCTGGTAGAACGCGCCGATCATGTTCTTGCCGAGCGGATGGTTGATGCCCGTCTTGCCGCCCACCGACGAATCCACCTGCGAAAGCAGCGTCGTCGGCACCTGGATGAACGGGACGCCCCGCATGTAGCACGCGGCCGCGAAGCCGGTCATGTCGCCGGTTACACCGCCGCCCAGCGCGATCAGCGTGGTTTTTCGATCCGCCCGTGCACCGAGCAGCGCGTCGAAGATCTGGTTCAGCGTTTCCCAGTTCTTGTACGCCTCGCCGTCGGGCAGCACCACGGTCGAAACCTGCTTGCCGAGCGGCGCGAGCGCGCGCCGCAACGTCTCGCCATAGAGCGGGTCGACCGTCGTGTTGGTGACGATGGTGACGGCCGCGCCGGCGATGTGCGGAGCAAACAGCTCGGTACGGCCGAGCAGATCGGCCCCGATATGGATGGGATAGGCGCGCTCGCCCAGGTCGACGTGAACAGTGATCATGCTGGCCATTATGGATGACGACGGCTCATGACGCAGTGCTGCGGGCCACGCCCGCCATCTCCAGTTGCATCAAAACCATGTTGACGAGCCCGTTGACGGAAGGCCGCCCCGTCTCGATGACGAAATTGGCGCATTCGCGATAGAGCGGGTCGCGCACCTCGTACAGCGCCTCAAGACGCGCTTTCGGATCTTCGGTCTGCAGCAACGGACGGTTCTTGTCGCGGCGGGTACGCAACCAGAGGTCGTGCGGATTCGCGCGCAGATAGACCACGATGCCGCGGCTCTTGAGCAGCTCGCGATTCTCGGGACGCAACACGGCGCCGCCCCCCGTAGCCAGCACGATGTTTTCGCGGCTGGTGAGGTCCGCAATCACCTGTGATTCGCGGTCGCGAAAGCCCGCCTCGCCTTCCAGTTCGAAGATCAGGGGAATACGGGCGCCGGTGCGTGCCTCGATTTCATGATCCGAATCGAAGAAAGGCCGCTCCAGCCGGCGCGCCACTGCCCGGCCCACGGTGGTCTTCCCCGCCCCCATGAGCCCTACGAAAAATACATTGGCGTGTGCGTCCCGCGGTTGCAACGGTTTCCTCTGGTCAATCCGGTATGGTTCGTGCCGCAGCTTACTGGCAAAGCGACCGCCTTGTCGAGCCTGCGGGCACGGGCGGCAAGCCCCTCGCGCCCGCGCGGCAAGCCACTGCCGGGTACTGGCCGCCAGCGGCAACCGCACGTCGCGCCGCCGCTCAATTCGTCTGCACAACATGCGGCGTAATGAAGACGACAAGCTCGCTGCGCTGATTGCGCTGCGCACGGTGACGAAAAAGCGCGCCCAAAACCGGTATTTTGCCCAGGAGCGGCACGCGAGTCACATCGAGCCGTTCGTCGCTGGCGTCGATGCCGCCAATGGTAACTGTGCCGCCGTCCTCCACTTCGACGCGCGTCTGCACGTGCTTCGTGTTGATCGCGGGGCCTGACGCGGTCTGTTCACCGACACTGTCCTTTGCCACGTCGAGGTCGAGAATCACCCGGCCGTCGGGCGTGATACGCGGTTCGACCTCCAGTTTCAGGCTCGCGCGACGGAACTGGACGCCGGAGACGCCCTGCCCAACCTTGGCCTGATACGGCAGCTCGGTGCCTTGCTCCACGATGGCCTTCATCCGGTCTGCCGTGACCACGCGCGGACTCGACACCACCTGGCCGCGGCCCTCGGCTTCCAGCGCGCTCAGTTCCACGTCGAGCAATCGCGTTGCGCGCGCGGCGAGCAGCGTCATGCCGATATTCGCGGCGTCGAAGCCTGAAAGCGCCGTGGCGCCGAGGTTGAGCAGTGCGCCTTCCGTGCCGCCGTGCAGCCCCGTGGACGGTCCATCGTTTCTTGCGGACATCGCAAGCTTCACCCCGAGATTGCGCGAGAGGCCCTGTTCGCCTTCCACGATGCGCGCTTCGATCAGCACTTGCCGCGACGGCTGATCGAGGCGCCGGACCAGTTCGGCGAGCTGATCGAGACGCCCCTGAAGGTCCGTTACGAAGAGCAGATTTGTGCGGGCATCGGCCATGACGGAGCCGCGCTTCGAAAGCACGCGTTGGGCGCCCGAACCGGTAAACAGGCGGCGAAGGTCGTCGGCGCGGGCGTAGTGCAATTCGAAGGTGCGGCTGGCGAGCGGTTCGAGCTCCGCGGCGCGGGCGTGGGCTTCGAAACGCCGACGTTCGCGCGCCGCAAGATCGGCGGCCGGGACCACCCAGACAATGTTGCCGTGGCGCTCCATGGCGAGCCCATGAAGGTCGAGCAGCGTGTCGAACGCGGCGCGCCAGGGGACGTTGTCGAAGCGCAGCGTCACTTCGCCGCGCACGCGGTCGGCCGCAACGATGTTGAGCCCCGTGAACTTCGCGAACGCGTGCAGCACGGCGCCTAGTTCGGCATGACGAAAATCCAGCGTGATGGGGCGGTCCGGCGGAAGGCCGGCGTCGCGGGAGGCCGGGCCGCCGCTTGCGAGCCGCGCTTCGGCAGGCAGCGGAACGGGCGGACCTTCCAGCACGCTGGGTCGCGAACCTTCGGCATCTGCGGCGCGTGATGCCGAGCCGCCGCGCTGCGGACGTGAATTGTCCAGATCAACGTACGCGTCGATGAGTCCATCGTCTTCGGCTAGTTGCCGGTCCGGGGACGCGGCGAAGCGATAGCTCGCGTCGTCTTCCGTGTCGATACTGCCCGGCAAATTGCCGGAGTCTTCGGAGACGAACGGATTGCGCTGCGTGCGCGTCGCGGTGCGGGCTTTACTGCCTCGCGCGCCGTAGCTGTCGTCCGCGAGGCCCGCGGGTAGCGGAGGAACGTCGTCATACGCGGCGGCGGGGCCGTCGCTTTGCGCCCATTGCGGCAGCGGGGGTAGCGCGGCATGCACTGGGGCGGTCGCGAACCATGCGCAGAAAACGGCGATCGTGATGCGATCGAATAGCCTCATCGCGCCACCTCCTGCAGTACGAGTTCATGCGTACCGCTGTCGCTCGCGAGCGTGAGACTGGTCTCGCCTACGCCGAGAACCCGCTCGCCGAGAAGACGTTCGCCCGCAGTCACGTCTATCGCGCTGTCTGATGTTTCCACAAGCGCCAGCGCGTGCCTGCGATCACGTAGCAGACCGGTGAGGCGCAGCGCGTCGGCGGCGGCATCGGAACGATCTGCGGCAAACGGGTCGGCAAGATAGCGCTGGAAGGTCTCGTCGGGATCGAGCGCGAACAGGTCGGCCGCCCGGTCGCGGCTTGCTTCGCGCATGGCCTCGGGCACGCGCAGGTCGTCATGAACGTGCAGCAACGTCTCGATATGCAGTGAGTCGGCGTTGCGCTTCACCGTCGACTCGATGGGAACGGCGAGGGCTGGCAAGGCCTGAAGCCCTTGCAGGAAATCCATGAGCTGCGAGAAGTCAGCCTGCGCAGCGAGCTTGATCGGGCGCATCGCGTCCGTGGCCGATCCGTTCTCGGAACCTGGTTCCAGACTCGATAGCACCATGCCCGCCGACGCGGCTAGCGCGGCGATCGCCCGCGCGTCTCCGGCAAACGAACCGCGCTTGCCGGCTTCATTCGACTCTGGCAAACCGCGCGCGATACTCCGTAGCTCGGGCAGATGCGCGATGCCTTCGCGGGCATCGTCGAGGCGCGCTTGCGCCTCGGCAAGCGCCACGCGCGCGGCGTCGATACCGCTTACATCTTCGGTCAGCCACGCTCTTGCGCCGGCCCCGAACGTCAATGCGGCAACCAGCGCAGCCACACCTGCGCGTTGCCACACAGTCCATATCTCCGGACGCGACCATGCCGCGATCCACGACCCGCGGCCCACACGAGCCTCGCTCAAACCATACGGATAACGCATGCCGACGCCGCTCATGTCCGCCCCCGCGATTCGTCGGCGCGAGCAGCGCCCGGTCGTTGCGAAGCTTGTGCCCGGCCGGGCGCGCCCTGCGCATCGTCCCATCGCACCGTGGCAGTGAATTGCACCGTCTCGCGCGGCTGCGCACCGGCGTGGGATGCAGGTCCCGCGTCTGCGCGTTTCAACTCGCTCACCGATACCGAACGCACGCCTTCCAGGTCACGTAGCTGCTCCAGCCATTCGGCGGACGCGGCATGATCGCGCGCCTCACAGGTCAGTACGATTTCACCGTCCCGTTGCACGAGCCGCTGTACCGTGACTTCCGCAGACGCTTCGCGGCTCAGTGCTGCAAGAAGGTTGAACAGATGCGCGAGCGATGCGCCCATTGCAACGGCGCGCTCGTCGTGTTCGCGCTGCGCGGCAATACGTCGAGCCAGACGATCGTGCTCGGCAAGCGGTCCTGCCATCGTCGCGAGCGAGCGTTCCATTTCGGCTCGCTGTGCGTCGACACGCATGCGCTCGAACACTTGCCAACCGCCCAGCGCGAGTACCCCCGCACCGCCCAATGCCGCTGCACAGGCCCAGTCAACGAGGCAACGCCGGCGTGCACGGCGCAACTGCGACTGCCGCCAGGGCAGCAGATTGAAGCCGCCCACCCAGGCCGCACTGCGCGCCGTAGCCAGTCGCGCGCGCGTGATTGCGTTCACGTTCATCGCGTCACTCCATCACGCCGCGCAGGGCAAGGCCAACCGCCACTGCACACGCCGGCTCGTGCAGCAGTTCGGGCGCGAGCGGCCGCGTGCCGTCGGCCAGTGCCGCGCACTCGAACGGCAACACCGGGCAACCCAGCACGTCGCCCACGTCCGCGAGTGAAAACCCCGCGCCTACGAGCAGTTGCAGGTCGCCGGACAGCAGCGCGCATCGCACCGCCGCGCCCTTCGAAAGCTCGCGCAGCGCATCGACGAAGTCCGGATATTCGAGCGCGGGATAGCGGATCTCGCAGGCCACCAGGCCATCGACCACGCGCCATCCATAGACGCCGTCGCCGCCAACCCACAGGGCCGCATAGGGTTCATACGGCTGCAGCTCGACCTTCGCGGCATGCCGCATGGCGCGCAATGCCGCGTGAGGTTCGCCGTCGAGCGTGTGCAGCGTAAAGCCCGCCGCAGCGGCACATTCGAGGCGCGACTCCAGATGGTGGCGCGATGCGGCAGCAATGGTCACGTAGTGCCCGCCCGGGCCGCCGTCCGCAACATGATGCAGCGACTCGTCGACGAACCAGTCCACCGCCAGCGCGTCGCGCTCGAGCCCGGCCACGCGCTCGGCCTCGGCCAGCACGGCTGGTTCGAACGCTGTCCACGCCGGTCCCGCGGGAAGAAAGCCTGTGTCCTGCTCGCCGCTTGCAGCGAGTTGCCCCATCGGCACGGAAGCCGAGAACGTGGCCGACGCAGGTATGGCCATCGCGCATCGCATGGCCTGGGCGGCACACCGGGCCGGCATCTGGGCAAACGCCGCGCGCAGCACCGTGCTCACTGCGGCGCGGTCCAGAATCTCGGCGCCCGCCACGGCGCCCGGGGCAAGCGGCCATGCGCCCAGCCATTCGATCCGCACCGGCCCCGTGGTGCGCAGACGCCGGCTCAACACCGCGCACCTCACGCCTTGCGCATTGAGATCGATGCCGGCGCCAAACCGGCAGACCGACAGTTGCCACGCATTCCTCAGCGACATTGCGCCTCCTCCTCGCCTGCACGTCGCCGCGAACCATTCGCATGCGATCGTTGGAGGAGATTGTGCGAACTGCGGGCATGGCACGACATTCGGCCGGATGGCTAACGCAGCGTGCAACGCCTATCCGGGCACGCTCAGGGACGCTAGAGTTGCATCGTCGTCCCACGCCGAGCCGAGCCGACGTAAGCGCGCCGAAAGGCGCCATACCCGGCGGCTATAATCGCGGGACTGTTTTTCTGGTGTTCCCATGCAATCCCCATCCCCTACGCCCGACAACGCCGCCCCGCCGCCCGCACCGAAAGCACGCAAGCGCCCTCTATGGGCAAGGTTGCTGCTCGGCTTCGTCGGGCTCGTCGCGGCCGGCATTGTGGGCGTGGCGCTCGTGATCGGCTACGGGCTCGTTGTGGCGGCACCCAACCTGCCCTCGCTCGATGCGCTCACCGACTACAGGCCGAAGGTGCCGCTGCGAATCTACACCGCGGACCATGTGCTGATCGGCGAATTCGGAGAAGAGCGGCGCGACATCGTGCGGATTCAGGATGTGCCGGATCACCTGAAAAAAGCGATCCTCGCCATCGAAGACGCGCGCTTCTACGAGCATGGCGGGGTGGACCTCACCGGCATCGCGCGGGCGGGCATCGTCGCGCTCACGAACGGTCACGCCACGCAGGGCGCAAGCACGATCACCATGCAGGTGGCGCGCAATTTCTTCCTCTCCAGCGAGAAGACCTATACGCGCAAGATCTACGAAATGATGCTGGCGTACAAGATCGAAACGAAGCTGACCAAGGACCAGATTCTCGAGGTCTACATGAACCAGATCTACCTGGGTCAGCGCGCTTACGGTTTCGCGAGTGCGGCACACGTCTATTTCGGCAAGGACATGAAGGACCTCACGCTCGCCGAAGCGGCCATGCTGGCAGGGCTGCCGAAAGCGCCATCCGCCTACAACCCGGTGGTGAATCCCAAGCGGGCGAAGGTGCGCCAGGAATACATCCTGCAGCGCATGCTCGAACTCCACTACATCACGCGGCAGCAGTACGACGACGCCGTGAAGCAACCGCTCGTGGTGAAGGGCGCGGCACGCGAATTCAGTGTGCACGCGGAATACGTCGCGGAAATGGTGCGGCAGATGATGTATGCCCAGTACCACGAAGAAGCCTATACGCGCGGCCTGAACGTCGTAACGACGATCGACTCCGCGGCACAGGACGCCGCATATCGCGCCGTCCGCAAAGGATTGATGGACTACGAGCGCCGCCACGGCTATCGCGGCCCCGAGGCGTTCGTCGATCTGCCTCAGGACGCCGGCGAACGCGAACAGGAAATCGACGACGCGCTGCTCGAACATCCCGATAATGGCGAGATCATTGCGGCGGTGGTCACGTCGGCAAGCCCGAAGCAGGTGCAGGCAACGTTCATCGACGGCAACACGGCTACCATCGAAGGCGACGGTCTGCGCTTCGCGCAGTACGCACTGGGGCCACGTGCGCAGCCCAACTCGCGCATTCGGCCGGGCGCCATCATTCGGCTCGTGCGCGACGACGATGGCAAATGGTCGATCACGCAATTGCCCCAGGTGGAAGGCGCGCTCGTTTCCGTCGTGCCGCAGGATGGCGCGATTCGTGCGCTCGTGGGCGGCTTCGATTTCAACAAGAACAAGTTCAACCACGTGACGCAGGCGTGGCGCCAGCCGGGCTCCAGCTTCAAGCCCTTCATCTATTCGGCGTCGCTGGAAAAAGGACTGGGACCGGCCACCATCATCAACGACGCGCCGCTCTTCTTTCCCGCCACGACGCCAGGCGGCGAAGCGTGGGAGCCCAAGAACTACGGCGGCGGCTTCGACGGCCCCATGACGATGCGCACGGCGCTGCAGAAGTCGAAGAACCTCGTGTCGATCCGCATCCTCAACTACATCGGCACGAGGTACGCGCAGCAGTACATCACGCGCTTCGGCTTCGACGCGGAGCGCCATCCCGCCTATCTGCCCATGGCGCTGGGCGCGGGTCTCGTCACGCCGCTCCAGATGGCGAGTGGCGTCTCGGTGTTCGCCAACGGCGGCTATCGCATCAATCCGTATCTGATCGCCGAGGTCACGGACCAGCGCGGCATGGTGGTCGCGCACGCACAACCGCTTATCGCGGAGCAGAACGCGCCGCGCGCAATCGACGCACGCAACGCGTACGTCATGAACAGCCTCCTGCAGAGCGTGGCGCAGCACGGTACCGGCGCGCGATCGAACGTGCTGGGCCGCACGGACCTCGCCGGCAAGACGGGCACGACGAACGAATCGCGCGACGCCTGGTTCGTCGGCTACCAGCACACGCTCACAGCCGTGGCATGGATCGGCTACGACAATCCGCGCAGCCTCGGTGACCGCGAAACCGGCGGCGGCCTCGCGCTACCCGTCTGGATCGATTACATGAGCCGCATGCTGAAGGGCGTTCCGCCCTACAAGATGCCGATGCCGGACGGCGTGGTGACGCTCGGCGACGAACTGTACTTCGACGGATTCACGCCGGGACACGGCTTCGTCTCCACGGTCGGCGTGAGCCAGGAGACGCTCGATGCGCAAGCCAGCGCCGCGGCGGGCGCCGAGCCGCAACCCGCGCCTGAACGCGTCGACGAGAAAGAGAAGCAGGACATCATGAATCTTTTCAAAGGGCACTGAACGCGCGAAGGCTCGCGCGTTCAGCGTAAAACCGCGACGTAGAACTTACGCCGTAAAAGTCACCGGCTCGCCGGCCTGCTGCGTGGCGTACCCGGAGAGCGCCTCGAAAAATTCCGAGTCGTTGCGCGTGTCGCGCCACGCGCCGTCGACGTAGCGGAAATGGAAACCGCCGGCCTTCGCGGCGATCCAGATCTCCTGCATGGGCGGCTGAAGGTTGACGATGATCTTCGACCGGTTGGCGAATTCGAGCGTCAAAACGTTGCCGCTGCGCTCGAGTTCGATGTCGGCGTCGATCTCGTCGATCGCCCGCTCCACCGCGTCCAGCACGGCTTCGGCACGGGTCAGGTAGTCGCTGTCGGTCATGCTAAACTCCGCTGGTTAAATTCTCTGGGACAGTCATGCGAGTCGTTTTCAGGATGAGCGCGATTGTAGCGGCTCTGGCCATTCTCGCAGGCGGCGCGCTCGCCGGTTGCGGCCAACGCGGCGCGCTCTATCTGCCCACGGTACCGCCCCTGCCGGCGAAACCGAACGAACGAACCGAACCGCCCGGCGAAGACGTCAAGCCGGGCGACGAGACTGCGTCTTCGGCGGCGTCGGGGAAATCGGCGGGCGAAGTGCCGGACACCTCGGGTACCGCCCTGACGCTCTCGCCTGACACCGAACTCAATACCGCTCCCGCCGCGCCCTCGCGTGCCGCATCGGATGCGGCGCAAACCCAATAAGACTTCACATGGTTCAACCCGCGTTCACACGCGTCGACGGCGTGCTGCATGTCGAAGGCGTTTCCGCCGTTTCGCTGGCCGCGCAGTTCGGCACGCCGCTTTACGTCTACTCACGCGCCGCGCTCACTGCGGCCTGGCACGCCTACGCGGACGCATGCGCGGGTCGCCGCGCGTCGATTCACTACGCCGTGAAGGCGAACAGCAACCTCGCCGTGCTCAACCTCTTTGCGCGCATGGGAGCGGGATTCGACATCGTGTCGGGCGGTGAACTCGCGCGCGTGCTCGCTGCCGGCGGCAAGGCGGAGAACAGCGTATTTTCGGGCGTGGGCAAGAGCGCGGCCGAAATGCGCGAAGCGCTCGCGGCCGGCGTGAAGTGCTTCAACGTGGAGTCCATACCGGAACTCGATCGGCTCAACGCCGTTGCCGGCGAACTCGGCAAGAAGGCGCCCGTTTCGCTGCGCGTGAATCCGGACGTCGATGCGAAGACGCATCCGTATATCTCCACGGGCCTGAAGTCGAACAAGTTCGGGGTCGCATTCGACGACGCCCGCGCCACCTATCGCGCGGCCGCGGCAATGCCGAATCTCGTGGTGGTGGGCATCGACTGCCATATCGGTTCGCAGATCACTGAAGTCGAACCGTACCTGGACGCGGTGGACAAGCTGCTGGAACTCGTCGAGCAGATCGAGGCCGATGGCATCGCGATTCGCCACATCGACGTGGGCGGCGGCCTCGGCATCCGCTACGACGACGAAACGCCGCCCGACATCGGCGCGTTCGTGCGCATGGTGCTCGACCGCATCGAAGCGCGTGGCCACGGCCATCGCGAGGTGTACTTCGAGCCGGGCCGCTCGCTCGTGGGCAACGCGGGCGTGCTGCTCACGCGCGTCGAATTCCTTAAGCCGGGCGCCGAAAAGAATTTCGCGATCGTGGACGCAGCGATGAACGATCTGGCCCGCCCGGCGATGTACGAGGCCTTTCACGCGATCGAACCGGTCATCGAGCGACATGCGCCGGCCCAGGTCTACGACGTCGTGGGCCCTGTGTGTGAAAGCGGCGACTGGCTCGGTCGCGAGCGGTCGCTTGCGATCGAACCCGGCGATCTGCTCGCCATTCGGTCCGCCGGCGCCTATGGTTTCGTGATGAGTTCGAACTACAACACGCGCGGCCGCGCCGCCGAGGTGATGGTGGACGGCGAGCAAGCGCATGTCGTGCGCGAGCGCGAAAGCGTGAAGCAGCTGTTCGCGGGCGAAAGCGTCCTGCCCGCTTAATGCCCTGCCTGGACCGGGTTCCAAGTCTGGGCCCGAGGTCTGGGCCCAACGGCTGCCCCAACATCCACTCCGCGGCAGACCGAGCCAATTCGGAGGCAACGCCCTCCCGCCTGCTAACTCAGCCCGCGCCTCCCGTCGCCCGAAAACGCTCGCGCAGCCACACCGCGAGCCGCCATCCAAGCAGCACCACCACAATCGCGCCGTAGATCTTCGGCAACACCAGGTCGTGCTTGCCCGCCTTCAACCACCAGAAGTGAAGAATCGCGAGCGCGCCGATCGCATAGATGGCGCGATGCAGCGTCTGCCAGTGGCGGCCGAGCCGCCGCACCATCGCGCGCGGCGACGTTGCCGCCAGGGGAATCAGCAGCACGAACGCCGCAAAGCCCACCGTGATGAACGGCCGCTTGGCGATGTCCTTGAACATGTCGGCAACGTTGAACCACTTGTCGAGCCAGATGTAGGTCGTGAAATGCAACGTCGCGTAAAAGAACGCGAAGAGGCCCAGCATGCGGCGAAAACGCACGAGCGCGTTAAGGCCCGTGAGACGGCGCAGCGGCGTGACGGCCAGCGTGATGCAGAGGAACACGAGCGTCCATAGTCCTGTGGACCAGGTGATGAACTCGATCGGATTCGCGCCGAGCCCGCCCGTGAATCCCAGCAGCACGAGCCGCCCAAGCGGGTACAGCGCCGCGAGAAACACGGCAACCTTCGCTGGCGCGACCCAGCGCGCGCCAGCGGCAGCGCGGGGCCGGCCGCGCGAAGTGCCCACGGATGCAGCCGGTGGCCGCCCCTTTCCAGCCGTGCCCATCGTTTCAGATACGCGTTGCATTGCTTGCTCCACCGCCCCAGCCGCTCGTGCGGGCGCCTCAGAAGTTCTTTTTCAGATCCATGCCCTGATACATCGACGCGACTAGGTCCCCGTAGCCGTTGAACATCAGCGTTTTGCGCTTCGGCGTGAAGAAGCCGTCTTCGCCGATGCGCCGCTCCGTTGCCTGACTCCAGCGCGGGTGGTCCACGTTCGGATTCACGTTCGAGTAGAAGCCGTATTCGTTCGCGGCGTACGTGTTCCAGCTCGTCTTCGGCTGCTTCTCGACAAAGCGGATCTTCACGAGCGACTTCGCGCTTTTGAAGCCGTACTTCCACGGCACGATGATGCGGATGGGCGCGCCGTTCTGGTTCGGCAGCACCTGGCCATACAGCCCGACCGTGAGGAGCGTGAGCGGATTCATCGCCTCGTCCATGCGCAGGCCTTCGGAATAGGGCCAGTCCAGAATCGGCTGCGCGAGGCCCGGCATCTGGGAAGGGTCCGCC
Source organism: Paraburkholderia kururiensis (assembly GCF_034424375.1). NCBI lineage: Bacteria > Pseudomonadati > Pseudomonadota > Betaproteobacteria > Burkholderiales > Burkholderiaceae > Paraburkholderia > Paraburkholderia kururiensis. Next base: position 3,950,811 of record NZ_CP139965.1, read on the forward strand.
AGCGTGATGAACTGGACGTACTTCGCGTTCCCGGTGGGCTGAGCGCGACGAATCAGCTCCGATAACGGAAAGCCGATCCACGGCATCACCATCGACCACCCTTCCACGCAGCGGTGCCGGTACACGCGCTCTTCGAGCGGCGCCACCTTGAGCAGCTCGTCGATGTCGTAGACCTTCGCGTTCTTCACCTCGCCCTCCACGCTCACGCGCCACGGGCGTGGCCGCAACGTGCCGGCATTGGCGGCGGGGTCGCTCTTGTCGGTGCCGAATTCGTAGAAGTTGTTGTAGGTCGTGATGTCCTTGAAGGACGTGACCTTGTCCATCGCGACGAATTTAGGGTTCGTTTTCGCCACCAGCTTCTGCGCCTTCGGGTCCGGTGACGCATACTCCGCGAACGCCGATGCGCTGAGTCCAAACGGCCCCGCCAACGAGCCGATGGCCGCGGCGCTCGCCGCCTGCAGCACACGCCGGCGGTTTCGGTACACCGATTCGGGCGTGATCTCGCTTCCAGCAATGTCGTCGCCGTTCAGCAGAATCCTGCTCGCTCGCTTGATCCACATGACTTCACTCCTCGCGGCGCTCCGGGTGCGTCCCGTGCAACCGCATCATCCACGTTCGTCCGACCCACCCCGCGCGGGTCACGTTCTGGCAAACACCTGCCGGGCAAAAAGCTTCCACCAGAAACAAAAAACCGCCGGAGAAAACCATCCGGCGGTTGTTTGTCGTTCGAGAGCGGCGGATCTTACAGCTTGCCGTAGCTATGCAGCCCCGACAGGAACATGTTGACGCCCAGGAACGCGAACGTGGTGACGAGGAGGCCCGTCAGCGCCCACCAGGCCGCCACCGACCCGCGCAGTCCCTTCATGAGCCGCATGTGGAGCCACGCAGCGTAATTGAGCCAGACGATCAGCGCCCAGGTTTCCTTCGGGTCCCAGCTCCAGTAGCCGCCCCAGGCTTCGGCGGCCCACAGCGCGCCGAGAATCGTCGCGATGGTGAAGAACGCAAAACCCACGGCGATCGACTTGTACATAACGTCGTCGAGCACCTCGAGCTCCGGCAGGCGGTCCGCCAGCACGCCGCGCTCCTTCATCAGATACGCAACGCCCACCATGGCCGACAGCGCAAAGCTGCCGTAGCCGATGAAGTTGGCCGGCACGTGGATCTTCATCCACCAGCTTTGCAGCGCGGGCACGAGCGGCTGGATCTGCTGGGCGTCGCGCGCAATCGAGTACCACATCAGGAAGCCGACGGCCGCGCTGATCACGAGCAGCACGAACGCGCCCAGCGAGCGCGTGTTGTAGTGCTTCTCGTAGAAGAGGTAGAAGAGCGCGGTGATCAGGCTGAACAGCACGAACACTTCGTAGAGGTTCGAGATGGGAATGTGGCCAACGTCCGCGCCGATCAGGTACGACTCGTACCAGCGCACCATCAGGCCGACGAAGCCCATCAGCACCGCCGCCCACGTCAGTTTCGAACCGATCGCGCCGCCCACCGGCGAGCGCGAGAGCGTACCGATCCAGTAGAACAGGGTGGCGAGCACGAACAGCGCGCTCATCCAGAGGATCGCGGACTGGCTCGACAGGAAGTACTTGAGGAAAAAGGCGGTGTCCGCTCGCGCCAGATCGCCGTGATAGAACTGGATGCCGGCCAGCGACAGCGCCGCGATACCGGCCATGAGCAGCCGCGCCGGCTTCCAGCGCCAGCCCAGCACGATGAGCGCGGGCACGGTGCAGACCAGCACGAGCTTGTCGTAGTAGTTCATGTGCGCGTGGTAACGCGAGAGCGCGAAACCCGCGCCGGCCACGAGCGCAAGTGCGAACAGCCAGTCGAAAGCGCCGAGACGCCGCAGGAAGGAACGCTCGTCGCCGAGCGCGTTTATCTCCGGGGCGGCGGGCGGCGTAGCAGGCACGCGCGGCGCGCCGGGGCGGGATGAGGAAACCTGAGTCAAATCCATGTTCTTACCGGGTCGAATCTGCAGCGTTCTCTGACGGCACAGCAGGGGCTGTGCCACGAGCGTCGGAAGCGTCGGGAGTCAGCGGTTTGACGCCCAGCGCCTGGCCGACGGCATCGCGGGTGCGGGCAAACTCTTTTTCGAAATCGAAGGTCCTGCGCGCCGTCGACATGGCCATGACGACGTTCACGCCCGAGCCGCTATCTTTGAGCCAGAACCACAGCCGGCGTTCGCGCACGTAGAACATCGAGAAGATGCCGAGCACGAGAAGGAGGCTGCCAAGATACACGACTTTCTTGCCAGGCGCCCGCGTGAGCTGGAACACCGACGCCTGCACCTGCTTGAACGAATCGAGTTGCAGGTAGACGGGGGCTCCATACAGAAAGCTGTCGGACACCGCGTTGATCGAATCTTGCACAAAGCGCGTGGTCTGGGTATCGGGCTTTACATCAGGCTCGCCCGCCTGCTCGCGGGCGAGCTGCCACAAGTCCCAGGTCGAGCCTTCCAGCATGCGCAGCAGGAGGCCCGCAGCCTTCTCCTGCTCTCCCTTCGGCACCGACTTGTCGATGAACGCCGCAATGGCCTGGAAGCCGCCGACGGATTGCCCCGGCACAGCTTTGCCGGAGACGTCGTCGGCGCCTGCAAAGAGGGTCAGGACGCGCACCGCGCTTTCCTCGAGATGCTGCTGCAGCTCGCGATTGGCTTCCGGCACGGAGCGCGCCGCGAACCGGTGCGCCGCCTGGGCACGCAGCGCCGGATCTTCGAACGCGGCGCGCACGCGCATCCATTCGTTCACGGTGCCGCCGCTGTCGGCCGGGATGCGCAGATAGCGGAACGGGTCGTCCGGGTTCGTGCGCATGCCGGCGAGGAACATCCGGGCGCCGCCTACGTCGACGGGCACCATGTAATTGTTGTACTCGCGCGCCTGCCCGTCCTTGTCGCGCACCTTGTACTGCACGGAGGGGCCGACGTTGTGCAGGTCGAGCGGCTTCGACGTCTTCGCGCCCGAGCCAAGGCGCTCGTCGAACACTTCCTTGAGCGATCGATGCGCGACGCCGCGAACGTCCGTCGAGCCGCTGCCGTTCGAGATGTTCTCGACGTTGATGGCGCGGAAATCGGTGAATTCGACGGTCTGGCCATCCGCACCCGGCGTCGACGCGGGCAGCGGCGCGGAATTGCCGATCGTGCCGCCGAACGCGAACGACTTCGTGCTGTCGCCCGTCATCGGCCAGGCGGTCATCTGCATCTGCGAGCCGCCGTCCTGGAAGCTCGATTGATAGATCGACACGCCGTCGTATTCGAACGGCTTGTTCACCTCGACGCGCGCCGGAACGCGTTGGCCGGTCTTGTGATCGATTACGACGATGTCGCTCGCGAAGAGCTTCGGCATGCCGGTCGAGTAGTAATCGACGATGAACTTGTTGAGCTGGATGGAAAACGGCAGATCCTGGATCAGCGAACCGTTCGGCTGGTTGAGAATCGCCGTGGAAACGAACTGGCCTTCCGGCACCCACGCATAGCCGCGGAACGTCGGATTGGAAACGGAGAGCCGGTGCTCCGGCGCGATCTGGCTGATGACCGTGTTGCTGCGAATCGGCGTCTTGTCGAAGAGCCACATCTGCAGCTTGATAGGCAGGTTGCTGTCGAGCAGCCCGCCGATGCAGATCACGACGATGGCCACGTGAGCAAAGATGTAGCCGATGCGCGTGAGCGCGCCGCGTTTGGCCGCGATGAGCGTAGCGCCCTCGCTTTCCCGCGTCACGAACTTGTAGCCGAGCCGGCCGGTAAGCTTCGTGAGCAGCTGGGCCGTCTGCGCACGCGAGCCCTGCACCATGTACTCGCCCTTGTGATGAAACGCGCGCAGGCTGCCTTCGCGGACCTTGTCTTTCCAGCTCTTCATGTCGGCAATCATCTTCGGCGCGTTGCGGATCACGCACAGCGAAACCGACACGACCAGAAAGCCGAGGATCAGCATGAACCACCACGCGCTGTACACGCTGTAGAGGCCCAGCGAACGGAAGATGTCGGCCCAGAACGGGCCGAACTGATTCACGTAATTCGGATACGGGTCGTCCTGGGTGAGGACGGTGCCGATGATGCTCGCGATCGAAAGAACCACGAGCAGCGCGATGGCGAAGCGCATCGAGCTCAGCAATTCGATCGCATTGCGCCATGCCCGCTGACGCGTATTCAACTGCAAACCCGACGTGGTGACGCTCATTCAAACTCCGACTCAACAGCAAAAAAGGGTGAAGGGCTGTCGTGTCGTGACGACGCCCCCACCCTTTTCTTGTTTTCTTGCCCGCCCTGACTGGGCCGGCTGGTTCTCATCCGACGCGAACCGCGAGCCCTTCAGTGCAGCCCGGCGATATAGTCGGCGACCGCCTTGATCTCGCTATCGGACAGTCGCTGCGACACCGCATGCATCGGTTCGTTGTTATTGCGCGTGCCCTGCTGGAAAGCGGTGAGCTGCGCAACGATGTACTCGGACCACTGCCCTGAGAGCCGCGGGTACTGGGACGGGATACCCTGCCCCGTGGGGCCGTGACAGGCGGCACACGCCGGCACCCCCCGCTCGGCGTCACCGCCGCGATAAATCTTCTGGCCCAGCGCAACGGTGCTCGCATTATGCGCGTACCCGGGCTTTGGCGCTTGCGCCGCGAAATAGGCCGCGACGTTCTGCATGTCCTGATCGGACAGCGCGCCGACGATACCGGCCATGATCGGGTTGCTGCGCGCCGCCGGCTTGCCGTCGGCCGGCTTGAAGTCGTGGAGCTGCTTGACGAGATACTCGGGATGCTGGCCGGCGAGCTTCGGATACGCGCCGCCGGCGCTATTGCCGTCTGCCCCGTGACATGCGGCGCAGACCTGTGTTGCGATTGTCTGCCCGCGATTCAGATCGGGCTTTGCCTGATCCGCTGCCATTGCTTTTTGCACTGCCACTGCCGAAAGACCTGCCGCTACCGCAAATTCAAGCACCATCAAGGACTTGCACAGTCGATTCATTCGCACACCCTGTTTCGTCTTGTGGGATTAGGCTCTGCAAAATACGACGGCGACCGATCTACCGCGAAGACCCGCGCACGCCTCGAATTGTCTCCGTATCGAGGACTTTAGTAAGGTCTTCAGTAAACCGCTGTATTGTACAATAACTCGCTATACGCAATGGCGCCAGTCGGACCTCTCCCCGGCGCCTCCTCCGCCGCACGGCGCCTTCCGTCCGGGCGTCCGGCATTCGCCGCGGCGTCTCACATTCTGGTTTCCCCCTCATGGCCTTCCTGCTCCATCAAGCCCGCTTCTTCACGACGGTCAATCATTTGCGTGACCTGCCGGCCACGGCGCAGCCCGAGATCGCGTTTGCAGGGCGTTCCAACGCAGGGAAATCGACGGCCATCAACGTGCTGTGCAACCAGAAGCGGCTCGCCTTCGCCTCGAAGACGCCCGGGCGCACGCAGCACATCAACTACTTCTCGGTGGGGCCGGCCGCGGAGCCGGTGGCGCACGTCGTGGACCTGCCCGGCTACGGGTACGCCGAGGTGCCGGACGCATCGAAGGCGCACTGGGAGGAACTGCTGTCGCGCTATCTGCAGACCCGCGCCCAGTTGCGCGGCCTGATTCTCATGATGGACGCCCGCCGTCCGCTGACCGAACTGGACCGGCGGATGATCGAGTGGTTCGAACCCACCGGCAAGCCGATCCATGCGTTGCTGACGAAATGCGACAAATTGACGCGTCAAGAGAGTACCAATGCGCTGCGCATGACGAAGAAGGGCTTCGACGAATATCGGGCAGCCGGCCACACGGGCGAACTCAGCGCACAGCTCTTCTCTTCGCTCAAGCGCATCGGGCTGGACGAAGCGCACGAATTGATCGAAAGCTGGATTGCGCCGGCCGAGCACGCCGGCGAGGCGGAAGCGGCAGCGGAATAACGGCGAGCATACATGCGACATGCCGTCGCGGCGGCCCGGCTACGGAAACGCCCGTTTGTTGGGCACGGCGACGGCCCCGTCATTCCGGGCGCCCATAAAAAAACCCGCCGGGTTGGCGGCGGGTTAACAGCCTAATCGAAAAACGACAGGCACCCGCTCAGGGAGGAGAAGCGGGGAGTCCGGCGCAGAGCGCCTCGCTCGATCGGTATGATATACCATTGACCTGAAAAGTTTCTGCCACGCGGGAACCGCTGCGTCCCGCCCTTCTGCCGTCCTCTCCCACGATATCCGACATGAGCTTCTACCCTCATCTCCGTCCGCGCCGCATGCGACGCGACGACTTCTCGCGCCGCCTGATGCGCGAAACCATCCTCACCACCAACGACCTGATTTACCCCGTTTTCGTCGTAGAAGGCGAGAACGTGCGGCAAGCGGTGCCGTCGATGCCTGGCGTCGAACGCGTCTCCGTCGATCTGCTGATGCGTGTGGCCGAGCAATGCGTCGAACTCGGCGTGCCGGTCATTTCGCTCTTTCCGGCCATCGAGCCGTCTATCAAAACGCCCGACGGCCGCGAAGCCGCCAATGAAGCCGGCCTGATTCCGCGCGCCGTGCGCGAGCTGAAAAGGCACTTCCCGGATCTGGGCGTGCTCACCGACGTTGCGCTCGACCCGTACACCAGTCACGGCCAGGACGGCGTGCTCGACGAAGCCGGATACGTGGTGAACGACGAGACGGTCGAAATCCTCGTTCAGCAGGCGCAAGCGCAAGCGCAAGCGGGCGTCGATATCGTCGCGCCGTCGGACATGATGGACGGCCGCATCGGCGCGATCCGCGAGATGCTCGAGAGCGAGGGCCATATCCACACGCGCATCATGGCATATTCGGCGAAATACGCGTCGGCGTTCTATGGCCCGTTCCGCGATGCAGTGGGTTCCGCGTCGAACCTCGGCAAGAGCAACAAGATGACCTACCAGATGGACCCGGCGAATAGCGACGAAGCGCTGCGCGAAGTGCGCCTCGATATCGAAGAAGGCGCCGATATGGTGATGGTCAAGCCGGGCATGCCGTATCTGGACATCGTGCGCCGCGTGAAGGACGAGTTCCGTTATCCGACCTACGTGTATCAGGTGAGCGGCGAGTACGCGATGCTGAAAGCGGCCGCCCAAAACGGCTGGCTCGATCACGATAAGGTGATGATGGAATCGCTGCTCGCGTTCAAGCGCGCAGGCGCGGATGGCGTGCTCACTTACTTCGCGCTCGACGCAGCGCGGATTCTGCGCACGCAGCGATAGTCCAGGCTGTCTGTCGCCCCGGTTGCGGCTTTAGGCACACAAAGTAAAAGAGGCACATCGGTTTTCGTCCGATGTGCCTCTTTTACATGATGTGTTGTGTTCGTTGCAGTAGCGCGCGTCGATGCAGTGCCGCGTGCGCCGCTAGGACTGCGGTGGCGCCGCGCGATCCAGGCTGCGCAGGAAGCGGTCGGCAGATTCGTAGCCGACTACGCGCAGAACCTCTCTGCCGGTCTGGTCGAAGAAGATGATCCCCGGCGGTCCGAACAGGTCGAAGCGCTTGAGCAGAACCTGGTCGTCCGTGTTGTTCGCCGTCACGTCGGCGCGCAGGAGATTGAGCTGCTTCAGACGGCGTTGCACGCGCGGGTCGCTGAAGGTGAACTTCTCCATCTCCTTGCAGCTGACGCACCAATCCGCGTAGAAGTCCAACATAGCCGGCTTCAATGCGGTCTTCACCGCGTCGTCAAGCTGCGTCGACGAACGCACCGGCGCAAACGCGAGCTGGTTAGGCGATATGCCGCTGCCCGAGCCGGCTTCGTTGCCCCGGGCTGCCAGAACGGCGAGCGGACGAAGCGGGTCGGACGACCCCGCAGCCAGGCCCACGAGTAACGTCGCGCCCCAGATGGCCAGCGCCGCGCCAACGCCACGCCCGAGGCGGCGCCACGGCGTCGGACCACCCGAGTTCGGCGTGAAGAGGCCGAGCGCAGCGGCGGCAATCAACAGCCAAACGGCAGCAAGCAGCATCCTCGTCCCGCCGCCCGACACCGGCCAGACGATCCACAAGGCGGCGGCGAGCAGGATCACGCCGAAGAACACCTTCACGCCATCCATCCACGCGCCGGCACGCGGCAACAGCGCGCCAGCGCCCAAGCCCAGAACCAGTAGCGGCACGCCGAGGCCCAGCCCCATCGCAAACAGCGCCGCGCCGCCCAGCAAGGCGTTTCCGGTGTGCGCGATAAACGCCAGCACAGCAAAGAGTGGGGCTGTCATACAGGCGCCAACCACCAGCGCCGAAAGCGCACCAAGTGACGCGACTGCCGCGTACTTGCCGGTGGGTCGACCTTGCGTCGCGCGCGACACGCCGTCCTGCCAACGACGCGGCAACGCGATGTCCATACCGCCGATCAGCGCGAATGCGAATATCGCGAGCAGAACGGCGAAAGCACCGAGCGCCCATGGGTTCTGCAACCATCCGCCAAGGCTCTGCCCGACGAAACCGGCCACGATGCCAAGCACCGTATAGACGAGCGCCATGCCCAGCACGTAAGCAAGCGACAGCGCGAACCCGCGCGTACGTGTAACGCCTGCGCCTTCGCCAATGATGATGGCCGACAGGATAGGCACCATCGGGTACGAACAAGGAAGCAGGCTCAGCACCGCGCCGGCGACAAAGTAGAGCGCGACGACGGCGAGGAAACCGCCCTTCGTCAGCAACTGCTGTGCGTAGTCAGCGCTTGTGACGCGGTCGTACCAAGGACCGCTTGAATCGGCACCGCTACGGGCAGCGGTAGCGGCCGTGCCCGGCGCCGAGCTCGAGGCCTGCAGCGCGGCGCCGCTCACGTGATATGTGCGCACCATGGGCGGGTAACAGATTCCCGCATCTGCGCAACCCTGCGACGTGACGGCCAGGTCAAATCCGGCTGTCGCCTGCTTCACGGGAACGCGGATGGTCAACTCGTTGCGATACGTCTCCACGTTCTTCTGGAATGTCGTATCGAACTTGACGTGGCCGGGCGGCAACTGCGGATCGCCCAAGGTGCCACTGCCTTTTTGCACTGCGAACGTGAACCGCTCACGATACATGTAATAGCCATCCGCGATACGGTAGTGAACGTCCACCTCGCCGGGCTGCTCGGTGGCGCTGAAGCGGAATGCGGCGTCGGGGTCCAGGAAGTCGTCGGCCGCTTGCGCGAGGCCCGCCCCGAGCAGCATCCCGAAGAGACTGCAGAGCAGCAGAACGATTGCGCGCATCACGCGAGCCGCGCGCTGATGAGGACGATTAAACATGAAGCGGGCGTTGGGTTTCGGCGATGATCCATTGGCCATAGGCCGGCGTGGCGGCGACCTGCCACGAGAGCACTTCCGGCGTTTCGTATGGGTGATGGCTCTGGATGAACTGTTCAAGCTCCAGTGACCGGGCGGCACTCGTCTTGAAGAGCAACTGGATCTCGTCGGCGGATTCGATCTTGCCTTGCCAGTGGTAATTCGAATGCACCGAGCCTAGCTGCGTCACGCAGGCGGCGAGGCGTGCATCGAGCGCGTTGGACGCGAGTTGCTGGGCGGTCTGCACGTCGGGCACAGTGGTCAAAATCAGGGTCACGTTGACGCTCACAGCCGCTCCAAAACGTCGAGAATCAGGGTGCACCTATCGTACCACCTGATCCGCGTACACTTCGGCGGTCGCCCGCACGGATAGCCAACCAGTCAGGACCGGGCGCGCAGACGCAAAAAAGCCAGGCTTCGGCCTGGCTTCTTCTGTACATCAAGAGAACGAGGAAAGCTTATTCAGCTTCCTGGACCTCTTCCGCTTCCACCGTTTCCGGACGGTCGAGCAGCTCGACGAGCGCCATCGGAGCGTTGTCGCCCACGCGGAAGCCGAATTTCAGGATGCGGAGGTAACCACCCGGGCGGTTGGCGAAGCGCGGACCCAGCACGTCGAACAGCTTCGTGACCGAGTCGCGGTCGCGCAGGCGGTTGAATGCGAGGCGGCGGTTTGCCAGCGACGGCTTCTTGCCGAGCGTGATGAGGGGCTCGACAACCTTGCGAAGTTCCTTCGCCTTCGGCAGCGTGGTCTTGATGACTTCGTGCTCGATCAACGAGTTGGACATGTTACGGAGCATTGCCAGACGGTGGCTGCTCGTGCGGTTCAGTTTCCGCAGGCCATGACGGTGACGCATTTCAGTTTCCTTGAATCAAAGTTTTGATCCAGCTCTTCTATCGCCCAGGACAAGCCGTAGGCACGGGCCGGTAGTGAAAAAAGCAAGACGCGGATTTTAAAGGAAAATCCGCGCCCTTACCAGCGGCGGGACAGGCCCGCCTCAATGCTTGCTGCAGGCAGTTACTTGTCGAGACCAGCCGGCGGCCAGTTTTCGAGCTTCATACCCAAGGTGAGGCCGCGCGAAGCGAGCACTTCCTTGATTTCGTTCAGCGACTTGCGGCCCAGGTTCGGCGTCTTCAGCAGCTCGTTTTCGGTGCGCTGGATGAGGTCGCCGATGTAGTAGATGTTCTCGGCCTTCAGACAGTTCGCCGAACGAACCGTGAGTTCGAGGTCGTCCACCGGACGCAGCAGAATCGGGTCGATTTGCGGAGCACGTGACGGCGCTTCAGCAGCGGCTTCGGTCCCTTCCAGTGCCGCGAACACCGACAGCTGATCGACCAGAATGCGAGCCGACTGGCGGATCGCCTCTTCAGGCGAGATCACACCGTTGGTTTCGATGTTCATCACGAGCTTGTCGAGGTCGGTACGCTGTTCGACACGCGCGCTTTCCACCGAGTAGCTCACGCGACGCACCGGCGAGAACGACGCGTCCAGCACGATACGGCCAATGATCTTCGCCGTTTCGTCGCCGTAGCGGCGCACGTTGCCCGGCACATAGCCACGGCCCTTCTCGATCTTGATCTGCACGTCGAGCTTGCCACCCTTCGACAGGTGCGCGACCACGTGATCCGGATTGATCACTTCGCAGTCGTGCGCGAGTTCGATATCGCCCGCCGTCACGACGCCTTCGCCTTCCTTGCGCAGCGTCACCGTCACTTCGTCACGGTTATGCAGCTTGAACACCACGCCCTTCAGGTTCAACAACAGGTTGACCACGTCCTCTTGCACACCGTCGAGCGTCGAGTATTCGTGCACGACGCCTGCGATCGTCACCTCGGTCGGCGCGTAGCCCACCATCGACGACAGCAGTACGCGCCGAAGCGCGTTGCCCAAGGTGTGGCCATAACCGCGTTCAAACGGCTCCATGACCACTTTCGCGTGGTTGTCGCCGAGCGATTCCACTGCGATGATCTTGGGTTTCAACAAACTGGTTTGCATAGGTTTTCCTTTTCAATACCCTCGGCTCGTTACACCGATAAGGCTGACCGGTAACAACCTGAAAATAAACAGCCGAGGCAACCCCTTGCGCAACGCAATACGGGTACCCCGGCCGTCAATCCGATTACCGCGAATACAATTCGACGATCAGGCTTTCGTTGATGTCGCCAGCGATATCGCTGCGCTCCGGCATGCCCTTGAAGACGCCTTCGAACTTCTTTGCGTCGACCGACACCCAGCTCGGCATTCCGCCTTGCTCGGCCAGCGACAGCGCCTCGACGATGCGAGCCTGCTTCTTCGCCTGTTCACGCACTGCCACCACGTCGCCCGCCTTGACTTGCAGCGACGGGATGTTGGCGACCTGACCGTTCACGAGGATCGCCTTGTGGCTCACCAGCTGACGCGCTTCAGCGCGCGTCGAGCCGAAGCCCATGCGATACACGACGTTGTCGAGGCGCGACTCGAGGAGTTTCAGCAGGTTTTCGCCGGTGTTGCCCTTGCGGCGGTCAGCTTCGGCGAAGTAGCGGCGGAATTGACGTTCGAGGACGCCATACATGCGCTTCACTTTTTGCTTTTCGCGCAGCTGCGTGCCGTAGTCCGACGTACGGGCGCCGGAGGTACGACCGTGCTGACCCGGCTTGCTATCGAGCTTGCACTTGTCGGCGAGCGAGCGGCGCGCGCTCTTCAGGAACAGGTCGGTGCCTTCACGGCGGGACAGCTTGGCCTTCGGGCCGATATAACGTGCCACGTTGTATTCCTTTGATGATTGATCACGCGAACATCCTGCCTTCGCGCTAGTCCGGACCCTTTGGGCCGAACAGTGGGCTTAGTCGATTCAATAACGCAAGCAACCCGTCGACGCACGAGGCGGCAACAGGCGCTGGCAAAAGCGACGTCTTAGATACGGCGGCGCTTCGGCGGACGGCAGCCGTTGTGCGGCACCGGAGTCACGTCGGAGATCGCGGTGATCTTGATGCCAAGACCATGCAGCGCGCGCACCGCAGACTCACGGCCAGGACCCGGGCCCTTGATCCGCACTTCGAGGTTCTTCACGCCGTATTCCATCGCAACGCGACCAGCCGACTCGGCTGCGACCTGAGCTGCAAACGGCGTCGACTTGCGCGAGCCCTTGAAGCCCTGACCGCCCGACGTTGCCCAGGCAAGCGCGTTGCCTTGACGGTCGGTGATCGTGATGATGGTGTTGTTGAACGACGCGTGAACGTGAACCACGCCCTCGGCGACGTTCTTCTTGACCTTCTTGCGAACGCGTTGCGCCGCGGTGTTGTTCGAAGCCTTAGCCATTACGTTTCCCTGTAACTGTCAGTTCCGCTTACTTCTTCAGCGCCTGAGCTGCACGACGCGGACCCTTACGGGTGCGGGCATTCGTGCGCGTGCGCTGGCCGCGCAGGGGCAGGCCCTTGCGATGGCGCACGCCGCGATAGCAGCCGAGGTCCATCAGGCGCTTGATGTTCATCGTCACTTCACGGCGGAGATCGCCTTCGACGACAAACTTGCCGACTTCCTCACGCAGCTTTTCGAGGTCTGCGTCGGTCAGATCTTTGACCTTCTTGTTGAACGGGACACCAGCTGCGGCGCAGATATTGCGCGAGCGCGTACGGCCGACGCCATAAATCGCGGTCAGACCGATTTCGGTGTGCTGGTGGTTCGGGATGTTAACCCCTGCGATACGAGCCATTGTTTTTCCTCAAACAAAAAGCGCAGGCAAAAGTGCGCCTGTCTCAATCAGCCTTGACGCTGCTTGTGGCGCGGATCCGAGCTGCAAATCACGCGCACGACGCCGTTGCGCTTGATGATCTTGCAATTGCGGCACATCCGCTTAACCGATGCCATCACTTTCATGATATTACCCTTTTTTCAAATCACTTCGCCCGGAATACGATCCGCGCACGCGATAGATCGTAAGGCGTCAGTTCAACCGTAACCTTGTCGCCGGGCAGAATACGGATGTAGTGCATCCGCATCTTTCCGGAAATATGTCCCAGCACGACATGGCCGTTTTCCAGCTTCACCCGGAAGGTAGCGTTCGGGAGGTTTTCGATGACCTCACCTTGCATCTGGATTACATCGTCTTTGGCCATAGTCCTTTCAACGCATCGGGACGCCGCCACCCTTGAAGTTGGCCTTCTTGAGCAGCGATTCATATTGTTGCGACATCACGTACGACTGCACTTGCGCCATGAAGTCCATCGTGACGACGACGATGATCAGCAGCGACGTTCCGCCAAAATAAAACGGCACGTTCCAGCGCAGCACCAGAAATTCAGGCAGCAAACACACGAACACGATATAGATTGCACCGGCCAACGTCAGACGCGTCAGGATGCGGTCGATATAGCGTGCCGTCTGGTCGCCCGGGCGAATACCCGGTACGAACGCGCCGCTCTTCTTCAGGTTGTCCGCGGTTTCCCTGCTGTTGAACACCAACGCGGTGTAGAAGAAGCAGAAAAACACGATTGCCAGTGCATACAGCAGCACATAGACCGGCTGGCCCGGCTTCAGCGCTTCGGCAACGTTGTGCAGCGTGTCGGCAAACCAGCTGTTACGCGACCCGGAGCTGAACCAGTTCAGGATCGTTGCCGGGAACAGGATGATCGACGACGCAAAGATCGGCGGAATCACGCCCGACATATTCAGCTTCAGCGGCAGATGCGACGACTGTCCGCCGTAAATCTTGTTGCCAACCTGGCGCTTCGCATAGTTCACGAGAATCTTGCGCTGGCCGCGTTCGATGAACACCACCAGATATGTCACCGCGGCAATAAGCACCACGATGAAAATCGCCGACACCGGACCCATCGAGCCCGTTTGCACGAGCGACACGAGCCCGCCGATCGCATTTGGGAAACCCGCTGCGATCCCGCCGAAGATGATGATCGAGATACCGTTGCCCAGCCCGCGCTCCGTGATCTGCTCACCCAGCCACATCAGGAACATCGTACCGGTCACGAGCGTAACGACCGTCGTCAGGCGAAACACCATGCCCGGATCGATCACGAGGCCCGGCTGGTTTTCCAGCGCAACCGCGATACCGAACGCCTGGAAGGTCGCCAGAACTACCGTGAAGATGCGCGTGTACTGCGTAATCTTGCGTTGGCCGGCTTGCCCTTCCTTCTTCAACGCCTCGAGCTGCGGCGATACGATCGCGAGCAACTGCATGATGATCGACGAGGAGATGTACGGCATGATCCCCAAGGCGAAAATCGTGAAGCGCGACAGCGCGCCACCCGAGAACATGTTGAACATGCCAAGGATGCCGCCAGACTGGCTCTGGAACAGCTTCGCCAGCTGGTCCGGGTCGATGCCCGGCACCGGAATGTGCGCGCCGATCCGATAGACAACCAGCGCCAGCAGCAGGAATACTGCTCGCCGACGCAGGTCGCCGAACTTCGGCGCGCTCCGTCCGGTTTTTGCGAAACTCGGGCTGTTAGCCAAGTAGCTTCTCCGATGCAAATGCTAGTGACGGCAGGCGAACCTGCACGTTACTCGGCAAAAGAACCGCCAGCCGCTTCGATCGCGGCGCGCGCGTTCTGCGTCGCACCCAGACCCTTCACAACGATCTTGCGCTTAAGCTCGCCCGTCGCGATGATCTTAGCGCTCTTCGTCAGCTCGCCGACGAGGCCAGCCTGCTTGAGCGCCAACAGATCGATTTCGTCGACCGGCAGCTTTTCCAGATCAGCCAGACGCACTTCACCAACGAATTCCTTCGTCAGCGAGGTGAAGCCGCGCTTCGGCAGACGGCGTTGCAGCGGCATCTGACCGCCTTCGAAGCCGACCTTGTGGAAGCCGCCCGAACGCGATTTCTGACCCTTGTGACCACGACCTGCGGTCTTGCCGAGGCCGGAGCCGATGCCACGGCCGACGCGACGCTTCGCGTGCTTCGAGCCTGCTGCCGGCTTCAGGTTATTCAATTCCATAATCAACTCCTTGAGTCCCTGGTCAGCCACTTAGCCGATGACCTTAACAAGGTACGAGACCTTGTTGATCATGCCGCGCACAGCCGGCGTGTCCTGCAGCTCGGAAACCGAGTTGAGGCGGCGCAGGCCGAGGCCGCGCACAGTGGCGCGGTGCGATTCGCGGGTACCGATCAGGCTCTTGACGAGCTGGACCTTGACAGTTTTTTCAGACATGGTGCCCACCTTAGCCCAGAATTTCTTCGACGGACTTGCCACGCTTGGCCGCGATGTCAGCCGGCGTGGACTGCTTGCGCAGGCCGTCGAGCGTCGCGCGAACGAGGTTGTACGGGTTCGTCGAACCGTGGCTCTTCGCCACAACGTTCTGCACGCCCATCACGTCGAACACGGCGCGCATCGGACCGCCGGCGATCACGCCCGTACCGTCCTTCGCCGGAGCGAGGAGAACGGTCGACGCACCGTGCTTGCCGTGCACTTCGTGCTGCAACGTGCCGTTCTTCAGCGGCACCTTGAACATGTTGCGACGAGCCTGCTCCATTGCCTTCTGGACAGCGACCGGCACTTCCTTCGCCTTGCCTTTGCCCATACCGACGCGGCCGTCACCGTCGCCAACCACGGTCAGTGCGGCGAAGCCGAGAATACGGCCACCCTTCACGACCTTGGTCACGCGGTTGACCGAAATCATCTTTTCACGAAGGCCGTCGTCGCGCTCGTCAGCCTGAACTTTCGCTTGCATCTTTGCCATGACGAATTCCTTCCTTAGAACTTGAGCCCGGCTTCGCGCGCAGCATCAGCCAGCGCCTTCACGCGGCCGTGGTAGCGGAAACCCGAGCGGTCAAAGGCGACGGATTCGATGCCGGCAGCCTTGGCCTTTTCTGCAATACGCTTGCCGATCAGGGTCGCGGCAGCGACGTTGCCGCCCTTGCCCGACTGGTCGGCGAGTTGCGCACGCACTTCGGCTTCGAGCGTCGACGCACTGGCGAGCACCTTGGTGCCGCAGGGCGAGAACACTTGCGCATAGATGTGCATGTTCGTGCGATGCACGGCCAGACGCGCGACCTGCAGCTCGGCGATCTTGATACGCGTCTGACGAGCGCGGCGCAGGCGAGATTGAGTCTTATCCATGATTGCGCACCCTTACTTCTTCTTCGTTTCTTTGAGGATCACAACCTCGTCGGCGTAGCGCACACCCTTGCCCTTGTAGGGCTCAGGCGGGCGGTAACCGCGGACTTCCGCTGCTACCTGGCCGACTTTCTGCTTGTCGATCCCCTTGATCACGATTTCCGTTTGCGACGGGGTCTCAGCCTTGACGCCTTCCGGCATCTGGTGCACCACCGGGTGCGAGAAACCCAGCGACAGGTTCAGCTTGTCGCCTTGCGCCTGAGCACGATAGCCAACGCCAACCAGCGTCAGCTTGCGCTCGAAACCCTTCGTCACGCCTTGCACCATGTTCGCAATCAACGCGCGCATCGTGCCCGACATCGCATTTGCTTCGCGGCTTTCGTCAGCCGGCTCAAGCTTCAGCGTGCCGTTGTCGTTCACCACCTTCACCAGGCTGTTCGCAGCTTGCGAGATTGTGCCCAACGGACCCTTGACGATAATGCGGTCGTCGCTGATCGTCGCCTCTGCGCCTTGCAGCGCGATCGGGCTCTTACCTACTCGAGACATGTTTCCTCTCCTTCGGCGTTAAGCGACGTAGCAGATGACTTCGCCGCCCACGCCGTTGGCGCGCGCTTTGCGATCGGTCATCACACCCTTGGGCGTCGAAACGATCGCCACGCCGAGGCCGTTCATGACCTGGGGGATATCGTTACGACCACGGTACACGCGCAGACCGGGCTTCGAAACGCGCTCGAGGCGCTCGATGACCGGACGGCCAGCGTAGTACTTCAACGCGATATTCAGCTCCGACTTCGCACCTTCGGTCTTCACCGCGAAGTCTTCGATATAGCCTTCGTCCTTCAGGACCTGCGCAATCGCAACCTTGACTTTCGACGAGGGCATCGTCACCGAAACCTTCTCGACCATCTGCGCATTGCGGATGCGAGTCAGCATATCGGCGATAGGATCACTCATGCTCATTTATGTTTCTCCTATTACCAGCTCGCCTTGGTCAGGCCAGGGATCTCGCCACGGAATGCGATTTCGCGAATCTTGTTACGTGCGAGCCCGAACTTGCGGAACGTGCCACGCGGACGACCCGTGATCGCGCAACGATTACGCTTGCGAGTCGGGTTCGAGTTGCGAGGCAGTTGTTGCAGTTCGAGGCGGGCTGCGTAGCGCTCTTCTTCCGACTTCGTTTGGTCGTCGATGATCGCCTTCAGCGCCGCGCGCTTCGGTGCGTACTTGGCCGCAAGGCGGGCGCGCTTCTTTTCACGTTCGATCAGTGCCAGTTTAGCCACAGTAACCTCAGTTTCTGAACGGGAACTTGAAGCTGGCGAGCAGAGCCTTTGCTTCGTCGTCGGTCTTCGCGGTCGTGGTGATGCTGATGTTCAGCCCACGCAGCGCGTCGATCTTGTCGTAGTCGATTTCGGGGAAAATGATCTGCTCTTTCACACCGATGTTGTAGTTGCCGCGACCGTCGAATGCACGGCCCGACACGCCACGGAAGTCGCGCACACGCGGCAGCGCCACGGTCACGAAGCGGTCGAGAAATTCGTACATTGCCTGGCCACGCAGCGTGACCATCGCGCCGATCGGATAACCCTGACGGATCTTGAAGCCGGCGATTGCCTTGCGGGCCTTCGTCACGACGGGCTTCTGACCTGCGATCTTCGTCAGATCGCCCACGGCGTTCTCGATCACCTTCTTGTCCGCGACTGCTTCGCCAAGGCCCATGTTCAGGGTGATCTTGGTGATACGCGGCACTTCCATGATCGACTTGTAACCGAACTTCTCGATCAGGCCGGGAACAACCTTCTCTTTATAGAACTCTTGCAAACGTGCCATTTTTTACTCCGCAGCGTCAGGCGCTCAGGACAGCACCGGTCGTCTTCAGGAAACGAACCTTCTTGTCCCCTTCGACCTTGATGCCGACACGCGACGGCTTGCCATTGGCGTCCACCAGCGCGACGTTCGAAATATGCAGCGGCATCGCCTTCGCTTCCACGCCACCAGTCGTACCCTTCATGGGGTTCGGCTTCACATGCTTCTTCGCGATGTTGATGCCTTCGACGGTAACGCGATCTTCGCCAACAGCCAGCACGACGCCGCGCTTGCCCTTGTCCTTGCCGGTAATGACGACGACTTCGTCACCCTTGCGAATCTTGTTCATCGCGACTCCTTACAGCACTTCCGGCGCCAGCGAAACGATCTTCATGAACCGTTCGCTACGCAGCTCACGCGTAACCGGCCCGAAAATGCGGGTGCCGATAGGCTCAAGCTTGTTATTCAAAAGCACGGCGGCGTTGCCATCGAACTTGATCAGCGAGCCGTCTTGACGGCGCACGCCCTTGGCGGTGCGAACCACCACGGCGTTATAGATTTCGCCTTTCTTCACGCGCCCACGCGGCGTTGCCTCTTTGACGCTCACCTTGATGATGTCGCCGATGCTGGCATAACGACGCTTCGAGCCGCCGAGCACCTTGATGCACATGACTTCACGCGCACCCGTGTTGTCGGCCACTTCAAGCCGAGATTCGGTCTGGATCATGGTTTATCTTTCCCAACTTAATCCGACTGCACCACCATGGCGCACCCGGTCAGTCTTGGTCCCGTCAGCCGTACTGCATTGCTCAGCTGCTTGGGTTAGAACAGCAGCGACGGCATAACGAAACCCGCCATCGCATTCCGGTGAAACCTGACAGCCACGGACTGACGCCGAGCCGCCCCCCTCCACCAATTTCGCCCGCGACGGGCTCCCATAAAGAGGGAAGACCGAGATTATAACAAATAATCTCGGTCTTGCAAGCGAAATCTACTGCGATTTCAAGTACTTCTACTGCTTAGTCCGGCTCGTGCTCAGATGACGCGGGCTGCTTCGACGAGGCGCGACACGGTCCAGGCCTTCGTCTTCGACACCGGACGAGTTTCCTGGATTTCGACGAGGTCACCCTCGTTGTACGTGTTCGCTTCGTCGTGCGCGTGATACTTCTTCGAGCGCACGACGTACTTGCCGTAGATCGGGTGCTTCACACGATGCTCGACGAGCACGGTGACGGTCTTGTCCATCTTGTTGCTGACGACCTTGCCGACCAGCGTCCGCTTGAGCGAGGTTTTTACGCTATCGTTCATTTCTGGTTCGCCTTCTGGGTCAGAACGGTCCGCACGCGCGCGATGTCGCGACGAACCTTCTTCAGCTGGCTCGTGTTCGTGAGCTGCTGGGTCGCGAGCTGCATGCGCAGACCGAATTGCGCCTTCAACAGGTCCGACAGCTCCTTGTTGAGCGCGGCCTGGTCTTTTTCCCGGAGTTCGGAAGCTTTCATCTTTTGCTCCTTAGGCGCCGAGCTGACGCACGGTGAAGGTCGTCTTCAGCGGCAGCTTCGCTGCAGCCAGACGGAACGCTTCGCGTGCCAGTTCTTCGGTTACGCCGTCCATTTCATAGAGCATCTTGCCCGGCTGGATCTCGGCGACGTAGTACTCAGGGTTACCTTTACCGTTACCCATACGTACTTCGGCCGGCTTTTGCGAGATCGGCTTGTCCGGGAAAATGCGAATCCAGATGCGGCCACCGCGCTTGATGTGACGCGTCATGGCACGACGCGCCGCCTCAATCTGACGCGCGGTCAGACGGCCGCGACCGACAGCCTTCAGGCCAAACTCACCGAACGAAACGGCGTTGCCGCGCGTCGCGATACCGGTGTTGCGGCCCTTCTGCTCTTTGCGATACTTCCTGCGTTTCGGTTGCAGCATGGTTATTCTCCAGTCTTGCCGTCGCCTTCAGGCTTGCCGGCACCACGGCGAGGCGCGCCACGGCGTGCACCCGGGGCACCTTCGCCATCACGGCGGCCACGGCGGTCGCCCGGACGTGCGTTGCGGCGCGGGCGCTTCTCTTCGGCAACTTCTTCCACGACCGGCGCGTCGTTGCGGCCGAGCGTGTCGCCCTTATAGACCCACACCTTCACGCCGATCACGCCGTACGTCGTCTTCGCTTCCGAAGTCGCATAGTCGATGTCCGCACGCAGGGTGTGCAGAGGCACGCGGCCTTCGCGATACCACTCGGTACGGGCGATTTCGATACCGTTCAGACGGCCCGCGCTCATGATCTTGATGCCCTGGGCACCCAGACGCATGGCGTTTTGCATCGCACGCTTCATCGCGCGGCGGAACATGATCCGGCGCTCGAGCTGTTGCGTGATCGAATCGGCGATCAGCTGCGCATCGGTTTCCGGCTTGCGGATTTCCTCGATGTTGACGTGCACGGGCACGCCCATGCGCTTCTGCAGCTCCGACTTGAGCAGTTCGATGTCTTCGCCCTTCTTGCCGATCACGACGCCAGGACGCGAGCTGTAAATCGTGATGCGCGCGTTCTTCGCCGGACGCTCGATGACCACGCGGCCAACCGAAGCGTTCTTCAGCTTCTTCTTCAGGTATTCACGAACACCGATGTCTTCCTTCAACATCGCCGCGAAATTGTTGTTGTTCGCGTACCAGCGCGAAGCCCAATTGCGGCTGACGGCCAAACGGAAGCCAGTCGGATGAATTTTCTGTCCCATCGTGTGACCCCTTAATTCCCGACCGTCACAGTGATGTGACAGGATTGCTTCTCAATGCGGTTGCCGCGGCCCTTTGCGCGCGCGGTGAACCGCTTGAGCGACGCTGCCTTGTCGACGTAGATGCTCTTGATCTTGAGCTCGTCGATGTCGGCGCCCTCGTTGTGCTCTGCATTCGCGATCGCCGACAGCACGACCTTCTTCACGATGCCTGCCGCCTTCTTCGGCGAGAACGTCAGAACGTTCAGCGCCTTGTCGACCGGCAAACCGCGGATCTGGTCAGCCACAAGGCGCGTCTTCTGCGCCGAGATGCGGGCACCGCGATGAATTGCTTTCACTTCCATCTTGATTGCCCCTTATTTCTTGGCCTTCTTGTCGGCCGCGTGACCCTTGAACGTCCGGGTCAATGCGAACTCGCCAAGCTTGTGGCCGACCATGTTTTCCGAGATGTACACCGGAACGTGTTGACGGCCGTTGTGCACGGCGATCGTCAGGCCGATGAAGTCCGGCAGGATCGTCGAACGACGCGACCAGGTCTTGATCGGTTTCTTGTCACGCGAAGCTGCAGCCGCCTCAACCTTCTTCAGCAAATGGGCGTCGCAGAACGGACCTTTTTTAACAGAACGTGCCATTGCTGCTCCTTAACGCTTGTGACGGCGCTGGACGATCATCGTCGTCGTGCGCTTGTTGCTGCGGGTGCGGTAACCCTTCGTCGGCGTGCCCCACGGGCTTACCGGGTCGCGACCTGCAGCCGTCTTGCCCTCACCACCACCGTGCGGGTGATCGACCGGGTTCATTGCAACGCCACGCACCGTCGGGCGGATACCGCGCCAGCGGTTTGCACCGGCCTTGCCGATCTGGCGCAGGCTGTGCTCTTCGTTGCCCACTTCACCGATCGTCGCGCGGCACTCCACGTGCACGCGGCGGATTTCACCCGAGCGCAGACGAACCTGCGCGTAGATGCCTTCGCGAGCCAGCAACATGGCTGATGCGCCAGCCGAACGCGCCATTTGCGCGCCCTTGCCAGGGAACATCTCGATGCAGTGAATCGTCGTACCGACCGGAATGTTGCGGATCGGCAGTGCGTTACCCGCGCGGATCGGCGCTTCCGAACCCGACATGATCTGCTGGCCAACCGTCACGCCCTTCGGCGCGATGATGTAGCGGCGCTCCCCGTCTGCGTACAGAACCAGCGCGATGTTCGCGCTACGGTTCGGGTCGTACTCGAGACGCTCGACCTTCGCCGGAATGCCGTCCTTCGTACGGCGGAAGTCGATCACACGATAGTGCTGCTTGTGACCACCACCCTTGTGACGCGTCGTGATGTGGCCGTTGTTATTACGGCCGGCGGTCGAACTCTGCTTCGAGACGAGCGGTGCGTACGGCTTGCCCTTGTGCAGTTCCTTGTTGACCACCTTGACCATCGCGCGGCGGCCCGGCGAGGTCGGCTTAACTTTAACGAGTGCCATGATTACTTGGCCTCCGCTTCAAAGTTGATTTCCTGGCCGGGCTTCAGGCAGACGTACGCCTTCTTCACGTCCTTGCGGCGACCCACGAAACGGCCAAAGCGCTTGCTCTTGCCCTTCGTGACCAGCACGTTGACGGATTTGACTTCCACCTTGAACAGCAGCTCGACTGCAGCCTTGATTTCCTGCTTGTTCGCGTCCGGCGCAACTTCGAACACAACCTGCTCGTTCTTGTCGGCAACCAGCGTCGCCTTTTCGGAGATCACCGGCGCGAGCAGAACCTGCATCAAACGATGATCGTTCTTGCGAATCTCGCTCATGACAGCAACTCCTCGATCTGGGCGACCGCGGCCTTCGTGATCAGCACTTTCTTGAAGTAGATCAGCGACAGCGGGTCGGCGTAACGCGGCTCGACAACCGCCACGTGGGCGAGGTTGCGCGACGCGAGGTACAGGTTTTCGTCGACCGTGTCAGTAATGACGAGCACGGACTCGAGACCCATAGCCTTGAACTTTTCGGCCAGCAGCTTCGTCTTCGGCGCTTCGAGCGTGAGGTCCTCGACCACCGAGATGCGGCCTTCGCGGGCCAGCTGCGAGAAGATGGAGCACAGACCTGCGCGGTGCATCTTCTTGTTGACCTTGTGCGAAAAGTTTTCTTCCGGCGAGTTCGGGAAGATGCGACCACCGCCGCGCCACAGCGGGCTCGACGACATACCGGCACGAGCGCGGCCCGTACCCTTCTGACGCCACGGCTTCTTGGTGGTGTGCTTGACGTCCGTGCGATCCTTCTGGGCGCGGTTACCGCTGCGCGCGTTCGCTTGGTACGCAATGACGATCTGGTGAATCAGGGCTTCGTTGTAGTCACGGCCGAACACGACGTCCGACGCGTTGACCGCAGCGCCTTCCTGACCATTGGCATTCAGGAGCTTAAGTTCCATTATTTCGCTCCTTTCTCGGCACGCGCTTTCACGGCCGGCGTCACGAAAACCTTGCCGCCCTTCGCACCCGGAACGGCACCCTTCACGAGCAGCAGCTTGCGGTCTGCGTCGATGCGAGCGATCTCGAGGTTCTGGACCGTCACGGTCTCGTCACCCATATGACCGGTCATGCGCTTGCCCGGGAACACGCGACCCGGATCCTGTGCCATACCGATCGAGCCCGGCACGTTGTGCGAGCGCGAGTTACCGTGCGAGGCACGGCCCGAGCTGAAGTTGTAACGCTTGATGGTACCGGCGTAGCCCTTACCGATCGACACGCCTTGCACGTCGACCTTCTGGCCCACTTCGAACAGATCGGTGCCAACCACAGCGCCGGCGGACAGCTCGGCAGCCTTGGCTGCATCGATGCGGAATTCCTTGAGGATTTCACCGGCCTGAACACCGGCTTTGGCGAGATGACCTGCGAGCGGCTTCGTCACGCGCGATGCACGGCGCGTACCGAATGCAACCTGAACAGCCGTGTAGCCGTCGGTTTCAACAGTCTTGATCTGCGTCACGCGGTTGTCGGACACGTCCAGCACGGTGACGGGAATCGAATCCCCTTCAGCCGTGAAGATACGGGTCATGCCAACCTTGCGACCTACGAGTCCAAGGCTCATCGTTTTCTCCATTCCCGACTGCGATTGGTCGGGGCTAATTTACAAAGTGCCAGCTGATCACCGCGCCTGACGGACGCTTTAGGCGCCTTTGGGACTACGGCAAGCCACTGGCTTTTTGCGCAGATGCGCGAAAAGCCTAGCATTATAGCGAGGCCTTTCGTTTTCCGCAAGCAATCAATGACTTAGCGCCGCCCGCCGGAGCGTCGGCGCCGGAAACCCTTACTGCAGCTTGATTTCCACGTCCACGCCTGCCGGCAGATCGAGCTTCATCAGCGCGTCGACGGTCTTGTCCGTCGGGTCGACGATGTCCATCAGGCGCAGGTGAGTACGGATCTCGAGCTGGTCGCGCGACGTCTTGTTGACGTGCGGCGAACGCAGGATGTCGAACCGCTGGATACGCGTCGGCAGCGGCACCGGGCCACGGACGATTGCACCAGTCCGCTTGGCCGTATCGACGATTTCAGCTGCCGACTGGTCGATCAGGCGGTAGTCGAAAGCCTTCAGGCGGATGCGGATTTTCTGGTTTTGCATGACGATTCCTTGAAAAAGAGCGAGGCGATGTTGCACCGCCGGATTAAGAAAGAACGTAGGACCGGGCGTCCGCCGGGGAGGCAGGTACCCGGTCCCGGGCACTTACTGCTGTTACTGCAAACCAGCGATTTTACTCGATGATCTTGGCGACGACACCGGCGCCGACGGTACGGCCACCTTCACGGATGGCGAAGCGCAGGCCTTCTTCCATCGCGATCGGTGCAATCAGCTTCACCGTGATCGACACGTTGTCGCCCGGCATCACCATTTCCTTGTCCTTCGGCAGCTCGATCGAGCCCGTCACGTCCGTCGTACGGAAGTAGAACTGCGGACGGTAGTTGTTGAAGAACGGCGTGTGGCGGCCGCCTTCGTCCTTGCTCAGCACATACACCTCAGCCGTGAAGTGCGTGTGCGGCGTGATCGAACCCGGCTTGGCCAGCACCTGGCCACGCTCCACTTCCTCGCGCTTCGTGCCGCGCAGCAGGATACCGACGTTGTCGCCCGCCTGGCCCTGGTCCAGCAGCTTGCGGAACATTTCCACGCCCGTGCACGTCGTCTTCACCGTCGGCTTGATACCGACGATCTCGATTTCCTCGCCGACCTTGATCACGCCACGTTCGACGCGGCCCGTCACCACCGTACCGCGGCCCGAGATCGAGAACACGTCTTCCACCGGCATCAGGAACGCGCCGTCCACCGCGCGCTCCGGCGTCGGGATGTACGTGTCCAGCGCGTCGGCCAGGTTCATGATCGCCACTTCACCCAGCTCGCCCTTGTCGCCTTCCAGCGCCAGCTTGGCCGAACCCTTGATGATCGGCGTGTCGTCGCCCGGGAAGTCGTACTTCGACAGCAGCTCGCGCACTTCCATTTCCACCAGCTCGAGCAGCTCGGCGTCGTCCACCATGTCGCACTTGTTCAGGAACACGATGATGTACGGCACGCCCACCTGGCGCGCCAGCAGGATGTGCTCGCGCGTCTGCGGCATCGGGCCGTCCGCGGCCGAGCACACCAGGATCGCGCCATCCATCTGCGCTGCACCCGTGATCATGTTCTTCACGTAGTCCGCGTGACCCGGGCAGTCAACGTGTGCGTAGTGCCGGTTGGCCGTTTCGTACTCGATGTGCGCCGTGTTGATCGTGATGCCGCGGGCCTTTTCTTCCGGCGCCGCGTCGATCTCGTCGTACTTCTTCGCCTCGCCGCCGAACTTCGCCGACAGAACCGTCGCAATCGCCGCCGTCAGCGTGGTCTTGCCGTGGTCAACGTGACCGATCGTGCCCACGTTCACGTGCGGCTTGGTCCGCTCAAATTTACCTTTAGCCATGTTTCTCTTCTTTCAAAAAAAGTGAATCGGTGACAGGACGCCGACGATTACTTCGCCTTCGCGTTGATGATCGCGTCGGCCACGTTACGCGGGGCTTCTGCGTAGTGCTTGAATTCCATCGTGTACGTTGCACGGCCTTGCGTGAGCGAACGCAGCGACGTGGAGTAGCCGAACATTTCCGACAGCGGCACTTCGGCGCGTACGATCTTGCCGCCGCCCACCATGTCTTCCATGCCCTGCACGATGCCACGGCGGCCCGACAGGTCGCCCATCACGTTGCCCATGTAGTCTTCCGGCGTCTCGACTTCGACAGCCATCATCGGCTCGAGCAGCACCGGCGTTGCGCGGCGCATGGCTTCCTTGAACGCCATGGAGCCGGCCATGCGGAACGCGTTTTCGTTCGAGTCCACGTCGTGGTACGAACCGAACGTCAGGTGAACCTTCACGTCCACGACCGGGAAGCCAGCCAGCACGCCGTTCTTCAGCGTGTCGACGATACCCTTGTCGACAGCCGGAATGAATTCACGCGGAATCACCCCGCCCTTGATCTCGTCGAGGAA
This sequence comes from Paraburkholderia kururiensis, assembly GCF_034424375.1. Classification (NCBI taxonomy): domain Bacteria; kingdom Pseudomonadati; phylum Pseudomonadota; class Betaproteobacteria; order Burkholderiales; family Burkholderiaceae; genus Paraburkholderia; species Paraburkholderia kururiensis. Next base: position 3,977,073 of record NZ_CP139965.1, read on the forward strand.
CTCGTAACCCTTGCCCTGCTCGTTCGGCTCCAGCGTGATGACGGCGTGACCGTACTGGCCGCGACCACCCGACTGCTTGACGAACTTGCCTTCCACGTCCTTCGCCGTGCTGCGGATCGTTTCGCGGTACGCAACCTGCGGCTTGCCGACGGTCGCTTCCACGCCGAATTCGCGCTTCATGCGGTCGACGAGAATTTCGAGGTGCAACTCGCCCATACCCGAGATGATCGTCTGGCCCGATTCCTCGTCCGTTTGCACGCGGAACGAAGGATCTTCCTGCGCGAGACGGTTCAGCGCGAGACCCATCTTTTCCTGGTCGGCCTTCGTCTTCGGCTCGACGGCCTGCGAGATCACCGGCTCCGGGAACACCATGCGCTCGAGCACGATCGGGTTGGCCGGATCGCACAGCGTGTCGCCGGTGGTCGCTTCCTTCAGGCCCACAGCCGCCGCGATGTCGCCCGCGCGCACTTCCTTGATTTCTTCGCGCTGGTTGGCGTGCATCTGCAGAATACGGCCAAGGCGTTCCTTCTTGTCCTTGGTCGAGTTCAGCACCGTGTCACCCGAATTCACCACGCCCGAGTAGACGCGGAAGAAGATCAGCTGACCGACGAACGGGTCGGTCATGATCTTGAACGCGAGCGCCGAGAACTTCTCGTCGTCCGACGCCTTGCGCTCCGCCGTTTCGCCGCTTTCGAGTTCGCCCTTCACCGGCGGGATGTCGACCGGCGACGGCAGGAAGTCGATCACGGCGTCGAGCATGCGCTGCACGCCCTTGTTCTTGAACGCGGTGCCGCACAGCATCGGCTGGATTTCGCAAGCGATCGTACGATCACGCAGCGCCTTGACGATTTCCGCTTCGCTCAGCTCTTCGCCACCGAGGTACTTTTCCATCAGCTCTTCGCTGGCTTCGGCGGCGGATTCGATCATCTTCTCGCGCCACTCGTTGCACGTATCGACCAGTTCAGCCGGGACGTCGACGTAGTCGAACTTCGTGCCTTGGGATGCTTCGTCCCAAATGATCGCCTTCATCTTCAGGAGGTCGACGACGCCCTTGAAGTTTTCTTCCGAGCCGATCGGCACCACGACGGGAACCGGGTTCGCCTTCAGGCGGGTCTTCAACTGGTCGTAGACCTTGAAGAAGTTCGCGCCGGTACGGTCCATCTTGTTGACGAACGCGAGACGGGGCACCTTGTACTTGTTCGCCTGGCGCCACACCGTTTCCGACTGCGGCTGCACGCCGCCCACGGCACAGTAGACCATGCACGCGCCGTCGAGCACGCGCATCGAACGCTCCACTTCGATCGTGAAGTCGACGTGGCCCGGGGTGTCGATGATGTTGATCCGGTGTTCCGGATAGTTGTTGCCCATGCCCTTCCAGAAGGCAGTCGTAGCAGCGGACGTAATCGTGATGCCCCGCTCCTGTTCCTGCTCCATCCAGTCCATGGTTGCAGCGCCGTCGTGCACTTCACCGATCTTGTGGTTCACGCCGGTGTAAAACAGGATGCGCTCGGTCGTCGTCGTTTTGCCGGCGTCGATGTGAGCGCTAATACCGATATTGCGGTAGCGCTCGATGGGAGTCTTGCGAGCCACTTTGTTCCTCTATGGGGTTGGCAAACCGGGAATCCACTGCGGATATATAGGCCCGATGCGCCTTAACACAAACGGGCGAGGCGCTTTTCAAGCGCACCCGCCCGGAATTTCTTTCCGTTCGACCCGAAATCGGGATGCTTAGAAACGGAAATGCGAGAACGCCTTGTTGGCTTCCGCCATCCGGTGAACTTCGTCGCGCTTCTTCATTGCGCCACCACGTCCTTCGGACGCTTCCATCAACTCACCGGCAAGACGCAGTGCCATCGACTTCTCGCTGCGCTTCTTCGCGGCCTCGCGCAACCAACGCATCGCCAATGCCATACGACGCGACGGACGCACTTCGACCGGAACCTGATAGTTCGCACCACCCACGCGGCGGCTCTTCACTTCCACCACCGGCTTCACGTTGTTGAGTGCGACAGTGAACACTTCCAGCGGGTCCTTGCCACCCTTGGTCTGGATCTGCTCGAAAGCGCCGTACACGATACGCTCGGCAACCGACTTCTTGCCCGAGAGCATCAGCACGTTCATGAACTTTGCTACTTCGACGTTACCGAACTTCGGATCCGGCAACACTTCCCGCTTGGGGACTTCGCGACGACGCGGCATGTTTCTTCCTTTACCTTTTCAGTTGGAGCGGCGATCTGCGCCCACCCCGCGGTCACCAACTAACCCGATTCATCCATGACGACTTACCAGCCTGGTCGGGTGACCACTTACTCGACAGCACCGGCGAATCCGGCACCACCGCCTTCTATCGCCCGTGAAGGCGACATCCCGACTGCTTACTTCGCAGCCTTGGCGCGCTTCGCGCCGTACTTCGAACGAGCCTGCTTACGATCCTTGACACCCTGGGTATCCAGCGAGCCGCGAACCATGTGGTAGCGCACACCCGGCAAGTCCTTCACACGGCCGCCGCGGATCAGCACAACCGAGTGTTCCTGCAGGTTATGGCCTTCACCGCCGATGTACGAAATCACTTCGAAACCGTTCGTGAGGCGAACCTTGGCGACCTTACGGAGTGCCGAGTTCGGCTTCTTCGGCGTCGTGGTGTACACACGGGTGCACACGCCGCGACGCTGCGGGCAGTCCTGCAAGGCCGGGCTCTTGCTCTTCGCGACTTCCGAAGTGCGGCCTTTGCGAACCAGTTGATTGATGGTTGGCATTGTTTATTCCTGAAATTGAACAAAATCGACGCACCCATTTCCGGGCAAAGCGAAAATCGATACGTTTCGAATCTCCGGACGGGAAAAACCGTCTTGCGTGCGTCACTAAAACGGACGCACACCGACATCCCAAGAACCGGAACCCAGCATCATATTCGGGAAATGCCAAGCGCGTCAATAGCTTGCAGCATTTTGGACGGTGTGACGGGCGCCCCCGAGCGGCGCCGCCGCTAGTCAGCACCCACGACCTCGAGCAATTCGTCGCCGAACCGTTCCAACTTACGGGCCCCAATGCCGGGAATATGGCGCAGGTCGCTGATCGTGTCGGGATGCACTCGCGCGATTTCGGCCAGGGTTGCGTCGTGAAAAATGACGTAGGCCGGCACGCCCTCGCTTTTGGCAGTGGCCGTTCGCCATGCGCGCAGCCTGTCCCAGCGCGCCCGCTCCTGTGCGCTCATGCCGAGCGTCGGATCGGCGCGCTCGCTGGTGCGGCCGGACCCCTGCCGTGTGCGCGCGGGCTTCACGTAACGCCGCATCGTCACGGTCTCCTCGCCCTTGAGCACCCGCTTGCTCGCCTCCGTGAGCACGAGCGAGCCGAAGCCGTCGTGGTCGACCGCCAGATAGCCAAACGCGACAAGTTGCCGGAAGATCGCCCGCCATTCCGGCTCGGAGAGCGCCGCTCCAATGCCGAAGGTGCTCAGCTGTTCGTGCCCGCGCTGAAGAATCTTTTCGTTGCGGTTACCGCGCAGAACGTCGATCAGATGTCCCGCGCCGAAGTTGAAGCCGCTCGCGCGCTGCGCCCGAAACACGCACGAGAGCGCCATCTGCGCCTCGCGCGTGGCGTCCCACGTGGCCGGCGGCTCAAGGCAGGTGTCGCAGTTGCCGCACGGCCCGGACTCCTCGCCGAAGTACGCGAGCAGCCGCACACGACGGCATGCGGCCGTTTCGCACAGTCCGAGCAGCGCATCCAGTTTGCTGGTCTGCACGCGCTTGTGCGCGTCGTCGGCGTCGGACTCGTCGATCATCTTGCGCTGCTGCACCACGTCGCCCAGCCCGTAAGCCATCCACGCGTTCGCCGGCAGACCGTCGCGGCCGGCGCGCCCGGTTTCCTGGTAGTAGCCCTCCACGCTCTTGGGCAAATCCAGGTGCGCGACAAAGCGAACGTCGGGCTTGTCGATGCCCATGCCGAAAGCGATCGTCGCGCACATCACGATGCCCTCTTCGCGCTGGAATATCTCCTGGTGCTCCTGCCGCACGGCGAATTCCATGCCGGCGTGGTACGGCAGCGCGCGGATGCCTTGCCCTTTCAGCCACTCCGCCGTTTCTTCGACCTTGCGGCGGGACAGGCAATACACGACGCCGGCGTCGGTGGTGCCGTCCGCACGCGTGTGTTCGGCACGGATGAAGTCGAGCAGTTGAGCGCGCGCGTTGTCCTTTTCGACGATCCGGTAGCGGATGTTGGGCCGGTCGAAGCTCGAGACGAAAATACGCGCGTCGTCGAGCGCAAGACGGTGCACGATTTCGTCGCGCGTGATGGCATCCGCCGTGGCCGTCAGCGCGATGCGCGGCACCGCCGGAAAGCGTTCGTGCAGCACCGACAGTTGGATATATTCCGGCCGGAAGTCGTGCCCCCATTGCGACACGCAGTGCGCTTCATCGATGGCGAAGAGGCCGATGCGCGTGCGCTCGAGCAGTTCGAGAAAGCGCGGTGTCATCAGGCGTTCGGGCGCGACATAGAGCAGGTCGATGTCGCCCTCTCGCAATGCACGCTCCGTGGCCGCGGCCTCCGCGCCCGAAAGCGTCGAGTTCAGGTAAGCCGCTCGTACGCCGACTTCGGTGAGTGCCGCGACCTGGTCCTGCATGAGCGCAATGAGCGGGGAGACCACGATGCCCGCGCCCTGCCCCGCCTCCCGCCGCACGAGCGACGGAATCTGGTAGCAGAGCGACTTGCCGCCGCCCGTGGGCATCAACACGAGCGCGTCGCCGCCGCTCGCCACATGTTCGACGATTTCGCCCTGCTGCCCCCGGAACGCGGGATAACCAAAAACTTCGTTGAGAATTTCGAGCGAGCGGGACATGTAGAGGGAAGAGAACGGCAAAGCGGATCAGCCCGAATTCTACCAACGCGAGGCGCTTGCGATGCGGGCCATCCCGCTGCGTTGGCCATCCGAACGAGGCCATACGGCGCCAACGCGGGCCGACGTCCGGCGCAAAACACCGGCGAGCCAGTGCAAACGCGAAGCCGGAAATAAAAAAGCCGCCCAGTCGAAACTGGACGGCTTGTGCGAAGCGGTCATCCGAAGCGGCTCGCGCCGCTTGCGGATTACTCGCCCGTGTGAGGCTGCTGTTCGGCGGCCGGGGCTTCCGGCGTACCGAATTCGAACGCCTCTTCGGCTGCGATCTGGTCGAAGCGCTCGCGATCCGCCAGTTCCTTGCTCTTGCGTGCCTTGTGGAACGCAAGGCCCGTACCGGCCGGAATCAGACGACCGACGATCACGTTTTCCTTCAGGCCACGCAGATCGTCGCGCTTGCCCATGATCGCCGCCTCGGTCAGCACGCGGGTCGTTTCCTGGAACGACGCAGCGGAGATGAACGAGTCGGTGGACAGCGACGCCTTCGTGATACCCAGCAGCACGTTCTCGTACGTGGCCGGACGCTTGTCGTCCGCGATCATCCGGTCGTTCTCGTCGAGCATGTCGGAACGCTCGACCTGTTCGCCCGGAATGAAGCGCGTATCGCCGTTGTCGACGATCTGCACGCGGCGCAGCATCTGACGCACGATCACTTCGATGTGCTTGTCGTTGATCTTCACGCCTTGCAGACGGTACACGTCCTGCACTTCGTCCACGATGTAGCGCGACAGCGCCTCGACGCCCTGCAGACGCAGGATGTCGTGCGGATCCGCCGGTCCGTCCACGATCATTTCGCCCTTGTTGACGACCTGACCATCGTGCACCAGAACCTGCTTTTCCTTCGCGATCAGGAACTCGTGCTGGTTGCCCTCGAGGTCCGTGATAACGAGGCGCTGCTTGCCCTTCGTGTCCTTACCGAACGACACCGTGCCGGTGACTTCCGCCAGGATGCCCGCGTCCTTCGGCGAACGGGCTTCGAAGAGTTCGGCCACACGCGGCAGACCGCCGGTAATGTCACGCGTCTTCTGCGATTCCGTCGGAATACGTGCGAGCACCTCACCGACCTGCACCTGCTGGCCGTCCTTCACCGTGATCAGCGCGCCGACCTGGAAGCCGATCTGCACCGAATGCTCGGTACCCGGGATCTTCACTTCCTCGCCGCTGGCGTCGAGCAGTTTCACCTGCGGACGCACGCTCTTCGAAGCTTGCGAACCACGGCGCTTCACGTCGATCACGACCAGGGTCGAAAGACCGGTCACGTCGTCGATCTGCTTGGCCACCGTCACGCCTTCTTCGACGTTCTCGAACTTCACCGTACCGCTGTACTCGGTAATGATCGGGCGCGTCATCGGGTCCCACGTGGCGAGCTGCGTGCCGGCCTTGATCTGCGCACCGTCGAGCTGCAGCAGCGTGGCGCCGTACGGCACCTTGTGACGCTCGCGCTCGCGGCCGTGATCGTCCGCGATGATCGCTTCGCCCGAACGCGAGATGACGATCTGCTCGCCCTTCGCGTTGGTCACGTAGCGCATCGACGCGGTGAAGCGCACCGTACCGTTGCTCTTCGCTTCGACCGACGAAGCCACAGCGGCACGCGACGCCGCACCACCGATGTGGAACGTACGCATCGTGAGCTGCGTGCCCGGTTCGCCGATCGACTGCGCCGCGATCACGCCAACTGCTTCGCCGACGTTCACGAGCGAGCCGCGGCCAAGGTCGCGGCCGTAGCACGAGGCGCACAGGCCGTAGCGCGTTTCGCAGGTGAGCGGCGTGCGCACACGCACTTCGTCGATACCGAGGCGTTCGATTTCCTCGACTGCGACTTCGTCGAGCAGCGTGCCCGCTTCGTACAGCGTTTCCTGCGATTCCGGATTGACGACGTCCGCCACCGCCACGCGGCCGAGAATCCGGTCACGCAGCGCTTCGACCACTTCACCGCCCTCGACCAGCGCCTTCATGGCCACGCCGTTCGAGGTGCCGCAATCGTCCTCGACCACCACGAGGTCCTGCGTCACGTCGACGAGACGACGCGTCAGGTAACCCGAGTTCGCGGTCTTCAGTGCCGTATCAGCCAGACCCTTACGTGCACCGTGGGTCGAGATGAAGTACTGCAACACGTTCAGACCTTCGCGGAAGTTCGCAGTAATCGGCGTCTCGATAATCGAGCCGTCCGGCTTCGCCATCAGGCCGCGCATACCGGCCAGCTGACGAATCTGCACCGCCGAACCCCGGGCGCCCGAGTCGGCCATCATGTAGATCGAGTTGAACGACTCCTGGCGCGTCTCGTTGCCGTCGCGGTCCGTCACCGGCTCCGTCGACAGCTGCTCCATCATCGCCTTGCCGACCGCTTCCGACGTTGCCGACCAGATGTCGACCACGTTGTTGTAGCGTTCCTGCGCGGTGACGAGACCCGACATGTACTGGCGGTCGTACTCCTTCACCTTCTTCGCGGCGTCGCCGACGATCGTTTCCTTCTGCGGCGGCACGAGCATGTCGTCCACGCAGATCGAAATGCCGGCGCGCGTCGCGAGACGGAAACCCGACTGCATCAGCTGGTCGGCGAACACGACCGTCGCGCGCAGACCGCACTTGCGGAACGCGGTGTTGATGAGGCGCGAGATTTCCTTCTTCTTGAGCGGCTTGTTCAGCACCGAGAACGGCAGGCCGTGCGGCAGGATTTCCGAAAGGATCGCGCGGCCGACGGTCGTCGCATACAGCGAGATCTTCGGCACGAACTGCGGCGCACCTTCCGACGTGTCTTCGTTGCGGACCATTTCGGTAATCCGCACGTTGACGCGCGATGCGAGCTCGACCTCCTTGTTCTCGTACGCGCGGAGGACTTCCGACACGCCCGTGAACGTCATGCCTTCGCCCTTCGCGTTGATGGCTTCACGCGTCGCGTAGTACAGACCCAGCACGATATCCTGCGACGGCACGATCGACGGATCGCCGTTGGCGGGGAACAGCACGTTGTTCGACGCGAGCATCAGCGTGCGCGCTTCCATCTGCGCTTCGAGCGACAGCGGCACGTGAACGGCCATCTGGTCACCGTCGAAGTCGGCGTTGAACGCCGCGCAGACGAGCGGGTGCAGCTGGATCGCCTTACCTTCGATCAGCACCGGCTCGAAAGCCTGAATGCCGAGACGGTGCAGCGTCGGCGCACGGTTCAGCATGACCGGGTGCTCGCGGATCACCTCTTCAAGGATGTCCCACACTACCGCCGTCTGGTTCTCGACTTCCTTCTTCGCCGCCTTGATGGTCGTCGCGACGCCCATCACTTCCAGCTTGTTGAAGATGAACGGCTTGAACAGTTCGAGCGCCATCAGCTTCGGCAGACCGCACTGGTGCAGCTTCAGCGTCGGGCCCACCACGATGACCGAACGGCCCGAGTAGTCCACGCGCTTGCCCAGCAGGTTCTGACGGAAGCGACCGCCCTTACCCTTGATCATGTCGGCGAGCGACTTCAGCGGACGCTTGTTCGCGCCCGTCATCGCCTTGCCGCGACGACCGTTGTCGAGCAGCGAGTCGACGGCTTCCTGCAGCATGCGCTTTTCGTTGCGCACGATGATTTCCGGAGCCTTCAGCTCCAGCAGACGCTTCAACCGGTTGTTACGGTTGATCACGCGGCGATACAGGTCGTTCAGGTCAGACGTTGCGAAGCGGCCGCCGTCGAGCGGCACGAGCGGACGCAGTTCCGGCGGCAGCACCGGCAGCACTTCGAGAATCATCCACTCGGGCTTGATGCCCGAACGCTGGAAGGCCTCGAGCACCTTCAGGCGCTTCGCGTACTTCTTGATCTTCGCTTCGGAACCCGTGTTCTTGAGTTCGGTGCGCAGCGTTTCGACCTGCTCGTCGATGTTGATCGAACGCAGCAGTTCGCGCACGCCTTCCGCGCCCATCTCGGCGCGGAATTCGTCGCCGTATTCCTCGACCTTGTTGTAGTAATCCTCTTCGGTCATGATCTGCCGCGCCTTCAGCGGCGTCATGCCCGGATCGATCACCACGTACGCTTCGAAGTACAGCACGCGCTCGATGTCGCGCAGCGTCATGTCGAGCACCATGCCCAGACGCGACGGCAGCGACTTCAGGAACCAGATGTGCGCGACGGGCGAGGCCAGTTCGATGTGGCCCATGCGTTCGCGACGCACCTTGGCGAGCGTCACTTCGACGCCGCACTTTTCGCAGATCACGCCACGGTGCTTGAGGCGCTTGTACTTGCCGCACAGGCACTCGTAGTCCTTGATCGGGCCAAAGATCTTGGCGCAGAACAGGCCATCGCGTTCCGGCTTGAACGTGCGGTAGTTGATGGTCTCCGGCTTCTTGACTTCGCCGAACGACCACGACCGGATCTTGTCCGGCGAGGCCAGACCGATCTTGATCGCATCAAAAACTTCTTCTTGTTGGACTTGCTTGAATAGATCGAGCAAAGCTTTCATCGCTTCTCTCCAGTAGTCCGATTAGTTCCGGTCCAGGTCGATGTCGATACCCAGCGACCGGATTTCCTTCACCAGCACGTTGAACGACTCAGGCATACCGGCGTCGATCACGTGGTCGCCCTTCACCAGGTTCTCATAGACCTTGGTACGGCCGGTCACGTCGTCCGACTTCACCGTCAGCATTTCCTGCAGCACGTACGATGCGCCATACGCTTCGAGCGCCCACACTTCCATTTCACCGAAGCGCTGACCACCGAACTGCGCCTTGCCGCCCAACGGCTGCTGCGTCACGAGCGAGTACGGACCCGTGGAGCGCGCGTGCATCTTGTCGTCGACCAGGTGGTGCAGCTTCAGGTAGTGCATGTAGCCCACCGTCACCGTACGTTCGAATGCTTCACCCGTGCGGCCGTCGTAGAGGCGGACCTGGTTCTTCGACTTAGTCATGCCGAGCTGTTCGGCGATCTCGTCCGGGAACGCCAGATCCAGCATCTTCGACATTTCCTCTTCGGTCGCGCCGTCGAACACCGGCGTCGCGAACGGCACGCCTTCGCGCAGGTTCTTCGCGAGTTCGATGATCTCGTCGTCCGAGAAGCTGTCCAGCTCTTCCGAGCGGCCCGACTCGTTGTAGATCTTCGTCAGGAACACGCGCAGCTCTTCGACCTTCGTCTGACGCTGCAGCATTTCGCCAATACGCCAGCCCAGACCCTTCGCGGCCCAGCCCAGGTGCACTTCCAGCACCTGACCCACGTTCATCCGCGACGGCACGCCGAGCGGGTTCAGCACGACGTCGGCCGGACGGCCGTCGGCCATGTACGGCATGTCTTCGACCGGAACGATCTTCGACACCACACCCTTGTTACCGTGACGGCCGGCCATCTTGTCGCCAGGCTGCAGACGGCGCTTCACCGCGAGGTACACCTTGACCATCTTCAGCACGCCCGGCGGGAGTTCGTCGCCTTGCGTGAGCTTCTTGCGCTTCTCTTCGAACGCGAGGTCGAACTGGTGACGCTTCTGTTCGATCGAGTCCTTGATGGCTTCGAGCTGCGCCGCTGCGTCTTCGTCCGCGAGGCGGATGTCGAACCAGTGGTAGTGGTCGAGGTCTTCCAGGTACGCCTGGTCGATCTTCGTGCCCTTCGCGAGCTTCTTCGGACCACCGTTCGCAACCTTGCCCACGAGCATGCGTGCGAGACGCTGGAACGCGTCGCCTTCCACGATACGCAGCTGGTCGTTCAGGTCGAGGCGATAGCGCTTCAGTTCGTCGTCGATGATCTGCTGGGCGCGCTTGTCGCGCTGGATGCCTTCACGCGTGAACACCTGCACGTCGATCACCGTGCCGCTCATGCCCGACGGCACGCGCAGCGAGGTGTCCTTCACGTCCGATGCCTTCTCGCCGAAGATCGCGCGCAGCAGCTTTTCTTCCGGCGTGAGCTGCGTTTCGCCCTTCGGCGTCACCTTGCCCACCAGCACGTCGCCCGCTTCGACTTCCGCGCCGATGTACACGATGCCCGACTCGTCGAGACGGCTCAACTGCACTTCCGCGAGGTTCGAAATGTCGCGCGTGATTTCTTCCGGTCCGAGCTTCGTGTCGCGAGCAACGACGTTCAATTCTTCGATGTGGATCGACGTGTAACGGTCGTCGGCCACCACCTTCTCGGAGATCAGGATCGAGTCTTCGAAGTTGTAGCCGTTCCACGGCATGAACGCGACCAGCATGTTCTGGCCGAGCGCGAGCTCGCCCAGGTCCGTGGAGGCGCCGTCGGCCAGCACGTCGCCGCGCGAGACGATGTCGCCCACCTTCACGATCGGACGCTGGTTGATGTTCGTGTTCTGGTTCGAACGCGTGTACTTGATGAGGTTGTAGATGTCGACACCCACCTCACCGGCCACCGCTTCGTCGTCGTTCACGCGAATCACGATACGGCCCGCGTCGACGTAATCGACCACGCCACCGCGGAACGCCTGAACCGTCGTACCGGAGTCGACCGCCACCGTGCGCTCAATGCCCGTACCGACCACGGCCTTTTCAGGACGCAGACACGGCACAGCCTGACGCTGCATGTTCGAGCCCATCAACGCGCGGTTCGCGTCGTCGTGCTCGAGGAACGGAATCAGCGAAGCCGCCACCGACACGATCTGCGACGGCGCCACGTCCATGTACTGGATGCGGTCCGGCGTGACCATCAGCGTTTCGCCGGCTTCGCGCGACGACACCAGTTCGTCGGTGAGCGTGCCGTCGTCGGCCACTGCGGCGTTCGCCTGCGCGATCACGTAACGGCCTTCTTCGATTGCCGACAGGTAATCGATCTGGTCCGTGACCTTGCCGTCTTCGACCTTGCGATACGGCGTTTCGAGGAAGCCGTACTCGTTCAGGTGCGCATACAGCGCGAGCGAGTTGATCAGACCGATGTTCGGACCTTCCGGCGTTTCGATCGGGCACACGCGGCCATAGTGGGTCGGGTGCACGTCACGCACTTCGAAGCCTGCGCGTTCGCGCGTCAGACCGCCCGGGCCCAGTGCGGAAACACGACGCTTGTGCGTGATTTCCGACAGCGGGTTGGTCTGGTCCATGAACTGCGACAGCTGCGACGATCCGAAGAACTCGCGAATCGCCGACGAAATCGGCTTCGAGTTGATCAGGTCGTGCGGCATCAGGTTTTCGCTTTCGGCCTGACCCAGACGTTCCTTCACCGCACGCTCGACGCGCACGAGACCAGCGCGGAACTGGTTCTCCGCCAGTTCGCCGACGCAACGCACGCGACGATTGCCGAGGTGGTCGATATCGTCCACTTCGCCCTTGCCGTTACGCAGCTCGACGAGGATCTTGATGGTCGCGAGGATGTCGTCGTCCTGCAGCGTCATCGGACCCGTGATCTCATCGCGGCCCACGCGGCGATTGAACTTCATACGGCCGACCTTCGAGAGGTCGTACGCGTCTTCGCTGTAGAACAGACGGTTGAACAGCGCCTCGACCGCTTCTTCGGTGGGCGGCTCGCCCGGACGCATCATGCGGTAGATCGCGATGCGCGCGGCCATGCGGTCGGCGGTTTCGTCGACACGCAGCGTCGACGAGATGTACGGGCCCTGGTCCAGATCGTTCGTATAGAGCGTCTGGAAGTCCTTGATGCCCGCTTCGCGCAGCTTCTCGAGCACGCTTTCCGTGACTTCGTCGTTCGCGTTGGCGATCACTTCGCCCGTTTCGCTGTCGACGATGTTCTTCGCCAGCACGCGGCCGAGCAGATAGTCCTCGGGCACCGAGATGAACTTCGTCTTCGCGTTGTCGAGGTCGCGAATGTGCTTCGCGTTGATGCGCTTGTCCTTCTGGACGATCACGTTGCCATCACGATCCGTGATGTCGAAACGCGCGACTTCACCACGCAGACGCTCGGGCACAAACTCCATCTGCGCGCCGTCCGGCATCAGCGTGAAGTTGTCGAACACGAAGAAGTTCGCGAGGATCTGTTCCGGCGTCAGGCCGATCGCCTTCAGCAGGATCGTGACCGGCATCTTGCGACGACGGTCGACGCGGAAGTACAGCACGTCCTTCGGATCGAATTCGAAGTCGAGCCACGAGCCGCGGTAAGGAATGATGCGCGCGGAGAACAGCAGCTTGCCGGAGCTGTGCGTCTTGCCCTTGTCGTGTTCGAAGAACACGCCAGGCGAGCGGTGCAGCTGCGACACGATCACGCGTTCCGTGCCGTTGATCACGAAAGAGCCCGTCGGCGTCATGAGCGGAATTTCGCCCATGTACACTTCCTGCTCCTTCACTTCCTTGACGACCGGCTTGCTCGGCGACTCCTTGTCGAGCAGCACCAGACGCACCTTGGCGCGCAGCGCCGAGCAGTACGTCAGGCCGCGCTGTTGGCATTCCTTGATGTTGAATGCGGGCGGCGAGAGTGCGTAGCTGACGAACTCGAGACGCGCGAAGCCGTTGTGCGAAACAATGGGGAACACGGACGTGAACGCCGCTTGCAGGCCCTCGGGCTTGCGCTGCGCCGTAGACACGTCCGCTTGCAGAAATGTGCTGAATGATTCAAGCTGGGTGGCCAGCAGGAAAGGAACCTGGTGAACGATGGGGCGCTTCGCGAAACTCTTGCGAATACGCTTCTTCTCGGTGAAGGAATATTGCATACGATCTCCGAATCACGGCGGGGTTGCCGGGGGCAGGATTGCCCGACAGGTACGACCCGAGTGTTCACCGACTGAGACCCGATGGCCGTCCGATGGCTTGAACGAGCCTTAGAAGCTTGGTGGTTGGCCGCTACCAACCGCTGGCTGACGGCAGCGGATGCCAGTGTTGCCCGCTGCCCGACCAAACTTGCCTTCTGCAGTCGCTTCAGAAGACAAAGAGAAGCGCCGTTCAAACGTGACCCGAAGGTCTGGAAAGGCGATTTTCTTTGGCTTCTGGGGCGCCGGTTTCCGCCCCGATAGGCGCAAAAAACACGGTCCCCACAAAGCACAAAAAGGCCGGCGGTGTGAAAACCGCCAGCCTTCGCACAGCGCGCCGGAACTTACTTGATTTCAGCCTTCGCGCCAGCGTCTTCCAGCTTCTTCTTCGCTTCGTCAGCAGCAGCCTTGGGCACCGCTTCCTTAACGGGCTTCGGTGCACCGTCGACCAGGTCCTTCGCTTCCTTCAGGCCCAGACCCGTCAGTTCGCGAACAGCCTTAATCACGGCGACCTTGTTGCCACCGGCTTCGGTCAGCACGACCGTGAATTCGGTCTGCTCTTCAGCAGCGGCAGCAGCACCGCCACCGCCTGCCGGGCCTGCCACTGCCACGGCAGCTGCCGACACGCCAAACTTCTCTTCGAACGCCTTGACCAGTTCGTTCAGTTCCAGAACCGACATCGCGCCAACGGCTTCGAGGATGTCTTCTTTTGCGATTGCCATGTGAAATACTCCTAGATTGAATTCGGATACAGCCAGCGATCCTGTCCGCAGATCTCGCCAGGCTGAAGTTCGTTACGCAGCTTCGCCTTGCTTCTTCTCCGCCAGCGCAGCCAATGCGCGCGCGAAGCCAGAAACCGGGGCCTGCATGACAAACAACAGCTTCGAGAGCAGTTCCTCGCGACTCGGGATGTTGGCAAGCGCTTGCACGCCAGCCTTGTCCATCACCTTGCCTTCGTAGGCACCGGCCTTGATGATCAGCTTGTCATTGCCCTTGCTGAAGTCGTTGACGACCTTCGCAGCGGCAATGGCATCTTCCGAGATGCCGTAGATCAGAGGGCCAGTCATCTGCTCTGCCAGCGGAGCAAACGGGGTACCTTCAACTGCGCGACGTGCCAACGTATTCTTCAGCACGCGCAGGTACACCTGCTGCTCGCGCGCTTTCGCGCGCAGCTTGGTCAGATCGCCAACCGCAATCCCACGATACTCAGCAAGAACCATCGTCTGGGCTTTCGCAACTTGCGCGGAAACCTCAGCTACGACGGCCTGCTTGTCTTCCTTGTTGAGTGGCACGGTTAGCCTCCAGATTCGATACACGCGGCACGAGCCTTGTGCATCGGGTTCAACAACGGCGTCCGACCAGTCCGGAGTATTTCAGCTGGTTCCCGCCCGCATTGCTGCGCGCGACAACCCGCTTCAGCACTTCAAAACCTTTTCGGGTTCGCCATCTGCGTTGGTTTGCATTAAGGGAACGTCCAACCGCTACGCCCCACCAACGGTCTTTGACAACCGGCCGCGCGATGCACACTGCCATCCCACGACCGCCCAAAGCCCTTAAGCGCTCCGCCCGATGCCGCAGCGGAGCGACAAAACGATTACTGCGCCGCGAGCGTGGCCTGATCGACACGCACGCCAACACCCATCGTGCTCGACACGGCGATCTTGCGCAGGTACACGCCCTTGCTCGTTGCCGGCTTCGCCTTGTTCAGCGCGTCGACGAGTGCATCGAGGTTGCTGCGCAGCGCTGCGGGTTCGAACGAAGCACGACCGATGGTCGCGTGGATGATCCCCGCCTTGTCGACGCGGAATTGCACCTGGCCGGCCTTCGCATTCTTGACTGCAGTGGCCACGTCCGGCGTCACCGTGCCGACCTTCGGGTTCGGCATCAGGCCACGCGGGCCGAGAATCTGACCCAGCGTACCGACCACACGCATCGTGTCCGGCGAAGCGATCACGACGTCGAAATTCAGATTGCCGGCCTTGATCTGCTCGGCGAGATCTTCCATACCGACGATTTCCGCACCGGCGGCGCGAGCTTGTTCAGCCTTGTCGCCTTGCGCGAACACTGCCACGCGAACCGACTTACCGGTACCAGCCGGCAGCACGACGGAGCCACGAACGACCTGGTCCGACTTCTTGGCATCGATGCCGAGTTGCACGGCCACGTCGATCGACTCGTCGAACTTCGCCGTAGCGCATTCCTTCACGAGTGCGAGCGCGTCGCCGATCGGGTACAGCTTCTGACGGTCGACCTTGTTCGCGTATGCCTTCAGACGCTTAGAAAGCTTGGCCATTTACACGCCCTCCACGGTGATGCCCATCGAGCGGGCGCTGCCAGCGATCGTGCGAACCGCTGCGTCCATATCAGCTGCCGTAAGGTCCGGCATCTTGGTCTTGGCGATCTCTTCGGCCTGAGCGCGCGTGATCGAACCGACCTTGTCGGTGTGCGGCTTGCTCGAGCCCTTGTCGATCTTCGCGGCCTTCTTGATCAGAACCGTTGCCGGCGGCGTCTTCAGGACAAACGTGAAGCTCTTGTCGGCGAATGCGGTGATGACCACCGGGACGGGCAGGCCCGGCTCCATGGACTGCGTCTGCGCGTTGAACGCCTTGCAGAACTCCATGATGTTCAGGCCGCGCTGACCCAGCGCCGGACCGACGGGGGGCGACGGATTGGCTTTACCCGCAGGAATCTGCAGCTTGATAAAGCCGATAATTTTCTTTGCCATTTGAAAACCTCAGTGGAACGCGTGAGCGTTCGGTGAGTAGTAACGCGCGCTCGTCGGTGAACTGACTACTGACGCTCCTCAACGGCCATTGCGCGGACCGTAAGCGCGAAAGGCGGACCGCGCCTCACCGGCGCGATCCGCGAAATCTGGATTAAAGCTTCTCGACCTGGCCGAACTCGAGTTCAACCGGCGTTGCGCGGCCAAAAATAGTGACAGAAACCCGGACGCGCGACTTTTCGTAATTGACTTCTTCGACGCTACCGTTGAAGTCCGTAAACGGACCATCTTTCACCCGCACCATCTCGCCAACTTCGAACAGGGTCTTCGGACGCGGCTTTTCCACGCCTTCCTGCATCTGCGACATGATCTTTTCGACTTCGCGCGGCGAAATCGGGCTGGGCCGGTTACGCGCACCACCCACGAACCCGGTCACCTTGGCAGTATTCTTCACGAGATGCCACGTCTCGTCGGTCATTTCCATCTCGACGAGCACGTAGCCCGGGAAGAAACGACGCTCGGTCACAGACTTGTGACCGCCTTTCACTTCAACCACTTCTTCGGTCGGAACGAGAATCTGACCAAACTTGTCTTGCATGCCGGCGCGCTCAATGCGCTCCTGAAGCGCACGTTGCACGCTCTTCTCCATGCCGGAGTAGGCGTGCACGACGTACCAACGCTTTCCGCTCGGGGATGCCGGAGTATCGCTCATATCATTTCCAACCCAGAATCACCGAGAAAATCACCCATTCGATGGACTTATCGCTGATCCAGAGGAGCACGGCCATGACCAGCACGAAGCCGAAAACCACCAGCGTGGTTTGCGTGGCTTCCTTACGGGTAGGCCAGACAACCTTGCGAACTTCCCGGTACGAATCCTTGCCGAATGCGATAAAGCCCT
The DNA here is from genome assembly GCF_034424375.1 of Paraburkholderia kururiensis. Lineage (NCBI taxonomy): Bacteria > Pseudomonadati > Pseudomonadota > Betaproteobacteria > Burkholderiales > Burkholderiaceae > Paraburkholderia > Paraburkholderia kururiensis. The sequence continues at coordinate 3,994,181 of NZ_CP139965.1, forward strand.
TACCGGGCGCCGAGAGCAAACCGACCACCACACCTGCGACCACGCCAACCGCCAGCGCGGCGCCGCGAACATACCATTCTTGGCTACCGAGCCAGAAAAAGCCCACGAACCCGGCCACCACCAACAATACGCCCGCGACGAGCAACAGCTTGTCACCGGATGTATTTACAGTTTCGACGGAAGGATTCGCCATAACACCTTAACGAACATCGCGACAAGCGCGAGAATTTGGCAGGGGCAGAGGGAATCGAACCCCCAACCTTCGGTTTTGGAGACCGACGCTCTGCCAGTTGAGCTATACCCCTAAACCATTTGGGGTTGACGATATCGCCAACCCCGAAACAACCGATCAACGAGAACTAGCTGGCTTACTCGATGATCTTGGCGACGACACCGGCGCCGACGGTACGGCCACCTTCACGGATGGCGAAGCGCAGGCCTTCTTCCATCGCGATCGGTGCAATCAGCTTCACCGTGATCGACACGTTGTCGCCCGGCATCACCATTTCCTTGTCCTTCGGCAGCTCGATCGAGCCCGTCACGTCCGTCGTACGGAAGTAGAACTGCGGACGGTAGTTGTTGAAGAACGGCGTGTGGCGGCCGCCTTCGTCCTTGCTCAGCACATACACCTCAGCCGTGAAGTGCGTGTGCGGCGTGATCGAACCCGGCTTGGCCAGCACCTGGCCACGCTCCACTTCCTCGCGCTTCGTGCCGCGCAGCAGGATACCGACGTTGTCGCCCGCCTGGCCCTGGTCCAGCAGCTTGCGGAACATTTCCACGCCCGTGCACGTCGTCTTCACCGTCGGCTTGATACCGACGATCTCGATTTCCTCGCCGACCTTGATCACGCCACGTTCGACGCGGCCCGTCACCACCGTACCGCGGCCCGAGATCGAGAACACGTCTTCCACCGGCATCAGGAACGCGCCGTCCACCGCGCGCTCCGGCGTCGGGATGTACGTGTCCAGCGCGTCGGCCAGGTTCATGATCGCCACTTCACCCAGCTCGCCCTTGTCGCCTTCCAGCGCCAGCTTGGCCGAACCCTTGATGATCGGCGTGTCGTCGCCCGGGAAGTCGTACTTCGACAGCAGCTCGCGCACTTCCATTTCCACCAGCTCGAGCAGCTCGGCGTCGTCCACCATGTCGCACTTGTTCAGGAACACGATGATGTACGGCACGCCCACCTGGCGCGCCAGCAGGATGTGCTCGCGCGTCTGCGGCATCGGGCCGTCCGCGGCCGAGCACACCAGGATCGCGCCGTCCATCTGCGCCGCACCCGTGATCATGTTCTTCACGTAGTCCGCGTGACCCGGGCAGTCAACGTGTGCGTAGTGGCGGTTGGCCGTTTCGTACTCGATGTGCGCCGTGTTGATCGTGATGCCGCGGGCCTTTTCTTCCGGCGCCGCGTCGATCTCGTCGTACTTCTTCGCCTCACCGCCGAACTTCGCCGACAGAACCGTCGCAATCGCCGCCGTCAGCGTGGTCTTGCCGTGGTCAACGTGACCGATCGTGCCCACGTTCACGTGCGGCTTGGTCCGCTCAAATTTACCCTTAGCCATTTTCGACTCCTAAGAGGATTTTTCCGTACGTTGCGCTGGGCGCAAACTGTCACTGACACTCGCTGGTGCCCATGGGCAGGATCGAACTGCCGACCTCTCCCTTACCAAGGGAGTGCTCTACCACTGAGCCACATGGGCGTTACTTTTGTACGCTGGAGCGGGTGAAGGGAATCGAACCCTCGTCGTAAGCTTGGAAGGCTTCTGCTCTACCATTGAGCTACACCCGCAAGGGCCTTCGATTTCCTGCCGCGACCTCAGCTTAGCAATTCTGGTGGAGGAGGTTGGATTCGAACCAACGTAGGCGTAAGCCAACAGATTTACAGTCTGCCCCCTTTAGCCACTCGGGCACCCCTCCGCAGAGAACTGATGATTATGGGGGAGTAACCGCTCGATGTCAAGCACCAACAGCGGGATCCACGCCAAGGCGTTCTCACTTATAACCGTCGGCGCAAAGCCAAGACCCCGCCTTTTGAGGGGCGGGGTCTGTATCGGCAAGGGGAGCCTGACGATTACCTACTTTCACACGGGCAATCCGCACTATCATCGGCGTGGAGTCGTTTCACGGTCCTGTTCGGGATGGGAAGGGGTGGGACCGACTCGCTATGGTCATCAGGCATGACGGGTTGCTGCGTCGCTGGGGGCGTAGGTGGCCCGGCTGCGGCGCAGCCAATCGGGAAGCAGCGTGGTAATGGGGGTTGTGACTGGGCACAACGCGCAACTGTGGCGGTGTGTGTCTGAAACACACCGGTTATAGGATCAAGCCTTACGGGCAATTAGTACCGGTTAGCTTAACGCATTACTGCGCTTCCACACCCGGCCTATCAACGTCCTGGTCTTGAACGACCCTTCAAGGGGCTCGAAGCCCCGGGGAAGTCTCATCTTGAGGCGAGTTTCCCGCTTAGATGCTTTCAGCGGTTATCTCTTCCGAACATAGCTACCCGGCGATGCCACTGGCGTGACAACCGGTACACCAGAGGTTCGTCCACTCCGGTCCTCTCGTACTAGGAGCAGGCCCCCTCAAACTTCCAGCGCCCACGGCAGATAGGGACCAAACTGTCTCACGACGTTTTAAACCCAGCTCACGTACCTCTTTAAATGGCGAACAGCCATACCCTTGGGACCGGCTACAGCCCCAGGATGAGATGAGCCGACATCGAGGTGCCAAACACCGCCGTCGATATGAACTCTTGGGCGGTATCAGCCTGTTATCCCCAGAGTACCTTTTATCCGTTGAGCGATGGCCCTTCCATACAGAACCACCGGATCACTATGACCTGCTTTCGCACCTGCTCGACTTGTCGGTCTCGCAGTCAAGCACGCTTATGCCATTGCACTATCAGCACGATTTCCGACCGTACCTAGCGTACCTTCGTACTCCTCCGTTACGCTTTGGGAGGAGACCGCCCCAGTCAAACTGCCTGCCATGCACTGTCCCCGATCCGGATTCACGGACCTGGGTTAGAACCTCAAACAAGCCAGGGTGGTATTTCAAGGTCGGCTCCACGCAGACTGGCGTCCACGCTTCACAGCCTCCCACCTATCCTACACAGACCGGTTCAAAGTCCAATGCAAAGCTGCAGTAAAGGTTCATGGGGTCTTTCCGTCTAGCCGCGGGTAGATTGCATCATCACAAACACTTCAACTTCGCTGAGTCTCGGGAGGAGACAGTGTGGCCATCGTTACGCCATTCGTGCAGGTCGGAACTTACCCGACAAGGAATTTCGCTACCTTAGGACCGTTATAGTTACGGCCGCCGTTTACCGGGACTTCAATCAAGAGCTTGCACCCCATCATTTAATCTTCCGGCACCGGGCAGGCGTCACACCCTATACGTCCACTTTCGTGTTTGCAGAGTGCTGTGTTTTTATTAAACAGTCGCAGCCACCAGTTTATTGCAACCCCTTCACCCTTCCGGCGCAGGCCGGTCAAGCTACCAGGGCGTACCTTATCCCGAAGTTACGGTACCAGTTTGCCGAGTTCCTTCTCCCGAGTTCTCTCAAGCGCCTTAGAATACTCATCTCGCCCACCTGTGTCGGTTTGCGGTACGGTCAACGTGAAACTGAAGCTTAGAGGCTTTTCCTGGAACCCCTTCCAGTTGCTTCGCAGCCGAGGCCGCTCGCGCCACACCCTTGAATTGCGTGCCCGGATTTGCCAGGGCACCTTCTCCAATGCAGCGACCGGGACTTCCAACACCCGGACAACCTTCCGCGATCCGTCCCCCCATCGCATTTCACGCCGGTGCAGGAATCTTGACCTGCTTCCCATCAGCTACGCATTTCTGCCTCGCCTTAGGGGCCGACTCACCCTACGCCGATGAACGTTGCGTAGGAAACCTTGGGCTTACGGCGAGGGGGCCTTTCACCCCCTTTATCGCTACTCATGTCAGCATTCGCACTTCCGATACCTCCAGCACACCTTCCGGTGCACCTTCGCAGGCTTACGGAACGCTCTCCTACCATGCAGATAAATCTGCATCCGCAGCTTCGGTACATGGCTTAGCCCCGTTACATCTTCCGCGCAGGACGACTCGATCAGTGAGCTATTACGCTTTCTTTAAAGGGTGGCTGCTTCTAAGCCAACCTCCTGACTGTTTTAGCCTTCCCACTTCGTTTCCCACTTAGCCATGTTTGGGGACCTTAGCTGGCGGTCTGGGTTGTTTCCCTCTTGACACCGGACGTTAGCACCCGATGTCTGTCTCCCGTGATTGCACTCTTCGGTATTCGGAGTTTGCTATGGCGAGGTAATCCGCAATGGACCCCTCAACCATGACAGTGCTCTACCCCCGAAGGTGATACACGAGGCACTACCTAAATAGTTTTCGGAGAGAACCAGCTATTTCCAGGTTTGTTTAGCCTTTCACCCCTATCCACAGCTCATCCCCTGACTTTTCAACGTCAGTGGGTTCGGCCCTCCAGTACGTGTTACCGCACCTTCAGCCTGGCCATGGATAGATCACCTGGTTTCGGGTCTACACCCAGCGACTGGACGCCCTGTTCGGACTCGCTTTCGCTACGCCTGCCCTATACGGTTAAGCTCGCCACTGAATGTAAGTCGCTGACCCATTATACAAAAGGTACGCCGTCACCCCTTTCAGGGCTCCGACTGTTTGTATGCATGCGGTTTCAGGATCTGTTTCACTCCCCTCCCGGGGTTCTTTTCGCCTTTCCCTCACGGTACTGGTTCACTATCGGTCGATCACGAGTATTTAGCCTTGGAGGATGGTCCCCCCATCTTCAGACAGGATTTCACGTGTCCCGCCCTACTTGTCGTACACCCAGTTCTTCCACAATGCTTTCGCCTACGGGGCTATCACCCGCTATGGCCGCACTTTCCAGAGCGTTCAGCTAACACTGCAGATAAAGAGTACAGGCTGCTCCCATTTCGCTCGCCACTACTCTGGGAATCTCGGTTGATTTCTTTTCCTGCGGCTACTTAGATGTTTCAGTTCGCCGCGTTCGCCTCACATGGCCTATGTATTCAGCCACGGATACTCCAGAAGGAGTGGGTTTCCCCATTCGGACATCTCCGGATCAAAGCTTGTTTGCCAGCTCCCCGGAGCTTTTCGCAGGCTACCGCGTCCTTCATCGCCTGTGATCGCCAAGGCATCCACCACATGCACTTGTTCGCTTGACCCTATAACGGGTGAGTCTCGTCCCCAATGGAGACATGACCACAACCGCTACAGGTTGAGTTCTCGCGTTGTGCCGTATTCCAATGCCATCTTGCAATGGCCCTGAGATACTTCGATACAATCACAACCCTGACTGACCTACTCACGCCCATCTCACAAGGCGCTTTCGCATCAGTCAAATTACTGCTGCTTCCTGATTGTTAAAGAACGACAGCGGCATCAACTTCATGCCGTCTGGCTGGCAGTCGCCAGGGCGCAGTACCCGCCTTCATGCGGATGCTGCGCGCTGGGGACTGGTGGAGGCAGACGGGATCGAACCGACGACCCCCTGCTTGCAAAGCAGGTGCTCTCCCAGCTGAGCTATGCCCCCAAGCATAACCAATTCATACCCAGGTGATCCGCCCTCCCCCTTCGGGGGTGGGATGCCCGTAGGTGCTGAAGCACCAACGCGCATCGACATGGTGGGTCTGGTTGGATTCGAACCAACGACCCCCGCCTTATCAAGACGGTGCTCTAACCGACTGAGCTACAGACCCCTGAGTCTGTCATTCATACAGCCGACAAGTGTGAGCGCTCTGACTTTGGACGCGCTGCTCTGGAAAGGAGGTGATCCAGCCGCACCTTCCGATACGGCTACCTTGTTACGACTTCACCCCAGTCATGAATCCTGCCGTGGTGACCGTCCTCCTTGCGGTTAGACTAGCCACTTCTGGCAAAACCCACTCCCATGGTGTGACGGGCGGTGTGTACAAGACCCGGGAACGTATTCACCGCGGCATGCTGATCCGCGATTACTAGCGATTCCAGCTTCATGCAGTCGAGTTGCAGACTGCAATCCGGACTACGATCGGTTTTCTGGGATTGGCTCCACCTCGCGGCTTCGCAACCCTCTGTTCCGACCATTGTATGACGTGTGAAGCCCTACCCATAAGGGCCATGAGGACTTGACGTCATCCCCACCTTCCTCCGGTTTGTCACCGGCAGTCTCCCCGGAGTGCTCTTGCGTAGCAACTGGGGACAAGGGTTGCGCTCGTTGCGGGACTTAACCCAACATCTCACGACACGAGCTGACGACAGCCATGCAGCACCTGTGTTACGGCTCCCTTTCGGGCACCCCCGGCTCTCACCAGGGTTCCGTACATGTCAAGGGTAGGTAAGGTTTTTCGCGTTGCATCGAATTAATCCACATCATCCACCGCTTGTGCGGGTCCCCGTCAATTCCTTTGAGTTTTAATCTTGCGACCGTACTCCCCAGGCGGTCAACTTCACGCGTTAGCTACGTTACTAAGGAAATGAATCCCCAACAACCAGTTGACATCGTTTAGGGCGTGGACTACCAGGGTATCTAATCCTGTTTGCTCCCCACGCTTTCGTGCATGAGCGTCAGTATTGGCCCAGGGGGCTGCCTTCGCCATCGGTGTTCCTCCACATCTCTACGCATTTCACTGCTACACGTGGAATTCCACCCCCCTCTGCCATACTCCAGCGCTGCAGTCACCAATGCAGTTCCCAGGTTAAGCCCGGGGATTTCACATCGGTCTTACAGCACCGCCTGCGCACGCTTTACGCCCAGTAATTCCGATTAACGCTCGCACCCTACGTATTACCGCGGCTGCTGGCACGTAGTTAGCCGGTGCTTATTCTTCCGGTACCGTCATCCACCAGAGGTATTAGCCCCGATGATTTCTTTCCGGACAAAAGTGCTTTACAACCCGAAGGCCTTCTTCACACACGCGGCATTGCTGGATCAGGGTTGCCCCCATTGTCCAAAATTCCCCACTGCTGCCTCCCGTAGGAGTCTGGGCCGTGTCTCAGTCCCAGTGTGGCTGGTCGTCCTCTCAGACCAGCTACGGATCGTCGGCTTGGTAGGCCTTTACCCCACCAACTACCTAATCCGCCATCGGCCGCCCCTTGAGCGCGAGGCCCGAAGGTCCCCCGCTTTCCTCCTCAGAGCGTATGCGGTATTAATCCGGCTTTCGCCGGGCTATCCCCCACTCCAGGATACGTTCCGATGTATTACTCACCCGTTCGCCACTCGCCGCCAGGCCGAAGCCCGCGCTGCCGTCCGACTTGCATGTGTAAGGCATGCCGCCAGCGTTCAATCTGAGCCAGGATCAAACTCTTCAGTTCAAACCTGTTACTGTCTCTGTCCGTCTCCGGACAGGTCGCTCAACTCGGTACTGACAGGTCGTGAATCTCTTCACTACCTTCCTTACCGTGTGAGACTCTTGATACCTTTGCTTCCCGGCAACTTCACGTCACCGGGCGCGCCGCCATCAAGCGCCCACACTTATCGGCTGTAAGTTTTTAAAGATCGTCCGCCGCGCCACCAGGACACTTCACCCCGGTACCGCCTGCGTCGCTGCATCAGCAGCAGAGAAACGAGATTATGAAGACTCTTTGTCGCTTCGTCAACAGATAATTTTGCGTTCGCTTAAAAATCTGTCGGCTTCGCGCCCCGCTGTTTCTGCAGCGGCCCGTGTTTGCAACGGGGAGGCGAATAGTAGGCCAACACCGGCCGTATGACAAGGGGATGACGCAAACTTTTTTCGCCCCGTACCAAACGCGCTCACTTCCCGGCGGCCGTAGCGGCTTCCACCACGGCGCGCGGCACCGCCTGAGCCATCGCCGCGTAGCCTTCGTCGCTCGGATGAACGTGGTCGCCACTGTCGTACACGACCCGTAAGCGATCCGGCCGCGCGGGATCGCGAAGGGCTTCATCGAAATCCACCACGCCGTCGAACACACCGCCGGTCCGGATCCAGTTGTTCACGGCAAGCCGGATCATCTCCCTCTGCGGGGGCAATGAGGCCGGCGTCAGCGTCGCACCATAAATCCGCACACTGCGGCGGTGAGCCTCGGCGATTACGCGTTTGTAGCCGTCGATCAGCGCTTGCGCCGTAACCTGGGTATGCGGGAAGTCACAATCGAGTCCGGCGCGCGGCGGCATCGCGGCGAAATTGATGTCGTTGATGCCGACCAGTAGCACGACCGCTCTCACGCCCGGCTGCGCAAGCGCATCCCGCTCGAACCGCTTCTGGAGTGCCTCGCCGTAACAGGGGGAATCGCTGAGCAGACGGTTACCGCTAATCCCAAGATTCACTACGCCAACCGACATCTCCCGCTCCCTGGCGAGGCGCCGTACCAACTCGTCCGGCCAGCGCCGGTTGCGATTGATGCTCGAGCGCATCCCGTCTGTGATGGAGTCGCCGATCGCCACAATCGCCGTCGCGCCCGGCGCTTCCACCGAGAGCCCGCTCACCCACGCATATTGGGTGAACCGCTGGCGCCAGCCAGCACCCGAAGCATCGGCGACGTAATCGCCTGGGGGCGATACGTAATTGATCTGGCTAGCCACCCGGTGCCACGCGACCATCGCTTGCTCCTGCCCCATATATGAGCTGATTGCGTAAGGCGTTCCCGCGATGATCTCGATCGGTACAGGATCGCTTTCAACGTCAGCACCCGCGGGCACCGAGACTCCGGGCTTGCCGCCAAACGTCACCGGAATGTCCCGCTGCCGATCGATACCAGCACCGCCCGTCGACCGCGCAATATGGACGCCACGAATCACGAGCGCCGTTCGCCCATACTCATTGCTGATGCGAATCCGGACAGCGCGCCCGCTTAACGTCGGATAAACAATCTGCCGCACCGTACGGCCTGCCACCTCAGGCGCCCGATAGAGCGGCGGAAGATCGGCCCGTTGCGGGATAGGCTGAAGCGCCGTCGCCCAGGCGGCAACCCAGTGCGTCTGGACATCGGCAGGGGGGACGGCGAGCGCCGGGGACAGCAGCGGAAACAGCAATCCGAGCACGCGTGCCAGAGTAAGAGTCTTCATGCTAAAGCGATGTGGGAAATCGGGAAGAAGGAAGGCGGCCATTGTGCCTGATCGCCGTGCCGGACGAGGCCCGACAAAGCACGGCTCGGCAAGCTGCTCCGACTCCGGCCATCCCCGCCCAGCGCCACTACCGCGTGCCCCCGGTGGCTTGAAAATTCCATTAACCGACCGGTCGGTTGGTTTATACTGCGCCGTACGGACCAACTTCGCACGAGAGCGCCCGCCATGTACACGCAATCCCTCGACATTCCCGGCAACGTCGCCCCGCTCGATGCCGGCGCCGCTTCGCCCGAGCAGGCCCGTTTCGACGCCACGATCGCCGCCGACGGAAAAATCGAGCCGCAGGACTGGATGCCCGACGCGTACCGCAAGACGCTCGTGCGCCAGATCTCGCAGCACGCGCACTCGGAGATCGTCGGCATGCTGCCCGAAGGCAACTGGATCACCCGCGCGCCCAGCCTGAAGCGCAAAGCGATCCTGCTGGCCAAGGTGCAAGACGAAGGCGGCCACGGCCTCTATCTCTACAGCGCCGCGGAAACACTCGGCGTTTCGCGCGAGCAGCTGATCGATGCGCTGCACGCCGGCAAGGCCAAGTACTCGAGCATCTTCAATTACCCGACGCCGACCTGGGCCGATGTCGGCGTGATCGGCTGGCTCGTCGACGGCGCGGCCATCATGAATCAGATTCCACTGTGCCGCTGCTCGTACGGCCCGTACGCGCGCGCCATGATCCGCATCTGCAAGGAAGAGTCGTTTCACCAGCGCCAGGGCTTCGACGCCCTCCTCGCCATGATGAAAGGCACCGAAGCCCAGCGCGAGTTGGTGCAACAGGCCGTGAACCGCTGGTGGTGGCCGGTCCTGATGATGTTCGGGCCGAGCGACGCCGACTCCATCCACAGCAACCAGTCGACGAAATGGGGCATCAAGCGCATTTCGAACGACGACCTGCGGCAGAAATTCGTCGATGCCACCGTCGAACAGGCCAAGGTTCTCGGCGTCACGCTGCCCGACCCCAATCTACGGTGGAACGAGGCGCGCGGCCATTACGACTACGGCGCGATTGACTGGGACGAGTTCTGGCGCGTCGTGAACGGCGACGGCCCGTGCAACCGCGAGCGGCTCGCCACGCGCGTCAAGGCGCACGACGACGGCGCCTGGGTACGCGAGGCCGCCGTCGCCCACGCCGAAAAGGTGCGCCAACGCGCCGCCCAGCAAGCTGCCTGACGCTTACCCGCACCAGTTGCCGCATCAATCGCGTCACAGCTCCCGCGGGCTCAAAGGCATCAAGCGCCACACGCGCAAGGCAAGCCCGAACAACGATCAGCAAGAGACTCCAGGAGATTCACGATGAACAAGGAATGGCCCATCTGGGAAGTGTTCGTGCGCAGCAAGCAAGGGCTCGATCACAAGCATTGCGGCAGCCTGCACGCAGCGGATGCGTCGATGGCACTGCGCATGGCCCGCGACGTCTACACACGGCGCCAGGAAGGCGTAAGCATCTGGGTCGTGCCGTCGTCGGCCATCACCGCATCCGACCCGAACGAGAAGGACGTGCTCTTCGAACCCGCGGGCGACAAGATCTATCGTCATCCGACGTTCTACACACTGCCCGACGAAGTCAACCACATGTAAGACGTGCACCATGACGCCCACGCAAGACCACCTCACATACGTGCTGCGCCTCGCGGACACGGCGCTGATTCTCGGCCAGCGCAACGCCGAGTGGTGCGGCCACGGCCCGGCGCTCGAAGAGGACATCGCGCTTACCAACATGAGTCTCGACCTCATCGGCCAGGCGCGGCTGTTGTACACGCACGCCGCCACGCTGGAAGCCGCGCTCAACGGACGCAAGCGCACCGAAGACGATTACGCGTACTTCCGCGCCGAGCGCGAATTCGCCAACTACACGCTCGTCGAACTGCCGCACTACGGCCCGCTCGCGGGCACGGCGCACGCCGACAAGGACTACGCCGTCACGATCGTGCGCAACTTCCTGTATGCCGCACTGATGGCGCATCTCTGGACCGCGCTCACGGCGTCGTCGGACGAAGTGCTCGCCGCTATCGCCGCGAAGTCGCTCAAGGAAACGCGCTATCACCTGCATCACGCACGCGAGTGGCTCGTGCGGTTCGGCGACGGCACGGCCGAATCGCATTGTCGCGCCCAGGCCGCGCTCGACTATCTGATGCCCTACACACGCGAGCTGTTCGCGTCGGACGCTGTGGAAGACGCGATTGCCGCGGCGGGCATCGGGCCGAAAACGGCCGACCTCGAAGCCGCCTGGAATGAAGACGTGCGCGCCGCACTCGAAGAGGCCACGCTCGCGCTGCCGGCGCCGGTCAAGCACGTCACCACCGGCAAGCACGGCGAGCACTCCGAGCATATGGGCTATCTGCTCGCCGAGATGCAAAGCCTCGCGCGGCAACATCCTGGTGCCACGTGGTAGCCCGCCGCCGATCACTCAGGCCATTGCGGAAACAACCATGACGACAACTGCAGACACGTCCCGCGCGAGCACCGACTCGATGCTCGAACGCGCCTGGGCGGCGCTCGAGGGCGTGCCCGACCCGGAGATTCCGGTCGTGTCCATCCGGGAACTGGGCATTCTGCGGGACGTGCGTCGCGCCGCGGACGGCGTGCTGGAAGTCGTCATCACGCCGACGTACTCGGGCTGCCCCGCGATGGCCCAGATCGCGGAAGACATTGCGCACGCGCTGGAAATCACGGGACTCGGACCTTGCCGGATCGAGACCACGTTGGCGCCCGCCTGGACGACCGACTGGATCACGGCCGACGCGCGCGAAAAACTGCGCGCGTACGGCATCGCGCCGCCCACCGGGCAATGCGGCGACGATGCCGCGACAGACGCCGGCCAGAACACCGTCACGGAAAAAGCGCTGCGCTTCGTGCCGCCGGCCGCGTTGGTCCCACCCGCTTGCCCGCACTGCGGGTCGGCACATACCGAACGCCTCTCGCAGTTCGGCTCCACGGCCTGCAAGGCGCTGTACCGCTGCCTCGATTGCCGCGAACCCTTCGACTATTTCAAACCCTACTGACTATGGCCACTCCGGAATTTCACCCGCTGCGCATCCGCGAAGTCCGGCCCGAAACTGTCGACGCCGTTTCGGTCGCGTTCGAAGTGCCGCCCGAGCTGCGCGAAGCGTATCGCTTCACGCAAGGGCAGTTCGTCACGCTCAAGGCCCACATCGATGGCGAAGAGACGCGCCGCTCGTATTCGATCTGCGTCGGCGTCACGGACTATGACCGCGACGGCGAATTGCGCATCGGCATCAAGCGCGTGCGCGGCGGCCGTTTCTCCAACTTTGCCTTCGACACGCTGCAGCCGGGTCACACCATCGACGTGATGACACCCGACGGCCGCTTCTTCACACACCTGAACGCCGAGAACGGCAAGCAATACGTGGCGTTCGCTGGCGGCTCCGGCATTACGCCGGTGCTTGCCATCATCAAGACGACGCTCGAAACGGAGCCGCGCAGCACGTTTGCGCTGGTCTACGGCAACCGCAGCGTCGATTCGATCATATTCGCCGAGACGCTCGAAGACCTGAAAAACCGGTTCATGAACCGGTTCGCGCTCTATCACGTGCTCTCCGACGACTTGCAGGAAGTCGAGCTTTTCAACGGCGTGCTCGACGAGGCCAAGTGCGCGGCGTTCCTCGAAACGCTGCTTCCGGCAAACGGCATCGACGAAGCGTTCATCTGCGGCCCCGCGCCGATGATGGACGCCGCCGAGCGCGCGCTGCGCGGCGCGGGCGTTGCCGAGGAAAAGATCCATGGGGAACGCTTCGGCTCGCCGCTGCCGCAGGCCGGTGTGCCGCCCGTGGAGATCACTGAAAACACGCCTGCAGCCGACCTCGAAATCGTGCTGGACGGCAAGACGCGCCGGCTGCGCCTGCCGTACGAAGGCGTGAGCCTGCTCGATGTCGGCCTGCGCGCGGGGCTCGCGCTGCCCTACGCGTGCAAGGGCGGCGTCTGCTGCACCTGCCGCGCGAAGGTGCTGGAGGGCGAAGTAAAAATGGACCGCAACTACACGCTCGAAGAGCAGGAAATTCGCGACGGCTTCGTGCTGACCTGCCAGTGCCATCCGGTCAGCGAGCGTGTGGTGGTGAGCTACGACGAGCGCTAGCGCGGCTGGAACCCCGCGCACGATCCGCTTACACTAAGGCCGCTCGCGCGCCCGGTACGCCGGCGCGCGAGCGGCCTTTTCTATGTCATCGCCCGTCGCCGGGCCTGACCGCTTCGACGCAGACAACCCGACCAGAACAACAATCATGGCCCGCACCCGCGCCCCCGATCACGACACTCAACGCGATCAGATCCTCGAACTCGCAGCCGGCAAGTTCGCGCAGACGAGCTACCCGAGCACGTCGATGGCCGACCTCGCGGCGGCAAGCGGAACCTCCAAGGCGCGGCTCTACCACTACTACGAGAGCAAGGAAGCCATTCTGTTCGATCTGCTCGACCGCTACACCAAGCGGCTGATGCTGATCATCGCGGAGGTGGAAGGCGCAAGCCAGCGGCGCGGCCTCGACGAGCGCGAAACCTTCGCCGAGCTGATCCGCGCGTTTCTCGCCGAGTACGAGACGTCGCATAGCCGGCACGTGGCGCTTCTCAACGACGTCAAGTATCTCGAAGACGCGCAGCGGGAGATCATCCTGAATCGCCAGCGCGACGTGGTGGCGGCGTTCGCGCGGCAACTGTCGCGAGCCTATCCGCAGCGGGTCACGCGGGAAAACCAGACGGCGCTCACGATGATGGTGTTCGGCATGATCAACTGGACGTTCACCTGGCTGAAGCCGGGCGGCCGCATGGGCTATCGCGATTTCGCGGAACAGGTCGTTGCCGTGATCGACCACGGCCTCATCAGCGGCTGAGCGGCCTGATTTTGCAAAGCAGCATAAGTGCGACGCTTTGTCCGTCGACGCAGAACAACGGTGCCATGCGAAGCGCATCAAAATAAAGTACCACAAAAACAAATACTTAAAATTAGCGTCAAATCGCGTTAGAGGATCAGCTCAGCCGAGAATCGGGGTTTTCCCTAGTTATTGGCATCCTTCTCCGATAGAATTCGTTTTGCGTCGCATCACGCGCTCGACAAACAGGAGAACCCGCCATGACCACGCCTACCGCCCTCACCGACGAGCCGATCGAGACCTTCGATCGCCTGTTGCCGGCTGGTCGCGCGCCGGCGCTTGTGCGGGAGTTGACCTCCATCGACCGTGAGCGCTTGCTCACTCACTTTCTCGCGCTCGACGAAGACGATCGCCTGCTGCGTTTCGGCCAGGTCGTTCCCGACCACGTGATCGAAAACTACGTCCGCACGCTCGACTTCTCGCGCGACACCGTGTTCGGCGTGTTCGATCAACAGTTGCAACTGGTGGGCGTCGGTCACCTCGCCTATCTTCCGGCCGAAGGCGACAAGCGCACAGCCGAGTTCGGCGTATCCGTGACCGAAAGCGCGCGCGGCCAGGGCATCGGCACGCGTCTGTTCGAGCGCGCCGCCATCCGCAGCCGCAACACCCACGTCACCACGCTCTACATGCACTGCCTGTCGCGCAACAGCACGATGATGCACATCGCCAAGAAGGCCGGCATGAAGATCGAATACGCCTACGGCGAAGCCGACGCGTATCTCACCCTGCCGCCTGCGGACCAGACGAGCATCATCGCGGAAATGCTGCAGGAGCAAGCCGCCGCGTTCGATTACGCGCTGAAGCGCCAGGCGCGCCAGGCATCGAAGATCATCGAGTCGATCTTGCCGCACGCCATCGCCGCTTAAGCGAACTGGCCGCCGGACGTGGCGCCAGCCTGGCGCCCGCCGCGATGGCGACGATAATGACAGACGACGAAGGGCGGCCTTGGCCGCCCTTCTGCTTTTCTGGCGACCTCGCGGCCTGGCGCCCTCCTGGTCTTTGGCCCCCCCCCAACGCCTCACCCACCCACTGCCATCCCGCGCGTGACCTCAAGGAATGGGCAGCGCCGTCGTCTCTTTGAACGTTTCCAGCGAAAAGCTCGTCTTCACGTCGATCACCGACGGGTGATGCAGCAGTTGCTCCTGCATGAAGCGCGAGAAGTGCGCCATGTCTTCCACCTGCACGCGCAGCAGATAGTCCATGTCGCCTGTCATCGCGTGGCAGGCCACCACTTCGGGCCACGCCTGCACCGCCGCGCGAAACAGCTCCGCGTGGGTTGCCCCGGCGCGAGCCGGTGAGCCTGGCCCACCCGCCGCGGGCGTCGACGGGGCCGGGCCGCCCCGCTTCTCCAGCCTCACGCTCACGTACGCGAGCAGATCCAGCCCAAGCTTTTGCGGCGCGAGCAGCGCCACATAGCCGCGAATCACGCCGCTTTCCTCGAGTCGGCGGATGCGCCGCAGGCACGGGCTTGGCGAGAGGTTCACCCGCTCGGCGATCTCCTGGTTGGAGAGTCGCCCATTCTCCTGGAGGATGGCCAGAATGCGCCGGTCGATTGCATCAATCTCGATTTTGGTCATTTTCTGCCATATAAGCCGATGCAGACGGCAATAAATAGCTCAATCGTATTCAACCACAACTGAAATCGCAAGTTTCCGTCTCGCCCCCGCGGATAAACTTTCGCTCACGCTGGCCTACCGGCCAAACAAGCACCCGCCATCAGGAGAGAGACATGCAGGTTCCCGTCTGGGAGAACCCCGTCGGCACCGACGGCTTCGAGTTCATCGAATACACCGCACCCGACCCGAAAGCGCTCGGCCAGCTGTTCGAGCGCATGGGCTTCACCGCCGTGGCGCGCCATCGCCACAAAGACGTCACGCTCTACCGCCAGGGCGACATCAACTTCATCGTCAACGCCGAGCCGGATTCGTTCGCGCAACGTTTCGCGCGCCTGCACGGACCGTCCATCTGCGCCATCGCCTTCCGCGTGCAGGACGCCGCGAAGGCTTACCGTCACGCGCTGGAACGCGGCGCCTGGGGTTTCGACAACAAGACCGGTCCGATGGAGCTCAACATCCCGGCCATCAAGGGCATCGGCGACTCGCTCATCTACTTCGTCGACCGCTGGCGCGGCAAGAACGGCGCGGCGCCGGGCAGCATCGGCGACATCAGCATCTACGACGTCGACTTCGAGCCCATCGCAGATGCAAACCCGAACCCGGCTGGCCACGGACTCACCTACATCGACCACCTGACCCACAACGTGCACCGCGGACGCATGCGCGAATGGGCCGAGTTCTACGAGCGTCTCTTCAACTTCCGCGAGATCCGCTACTTCGACATCGAGGGCAAGGTGACGGGCGTGAAGTCGAAGGCCATGACGTCGCCGTGCGGCAAAATCCGCATTCCGATCAACGAGGAAGGCTCCGAGACCGCCGGCCAGATCCAGGAGTACCTGGACGCCTACCACGGCGAAGGCATTCAGCACATTGCGCTCGGTACCAGCGACATCTATCGCACCGTCGACGGCCTGCGTGCCTCGAACATCGCGCTGCTCGACACGCCGGCCACGTATTACGAACTGGTGGATCGCCGCATTCCCGGCCACGGCGAACCGCTCGACGAACTCAAGAAGCGCAAGATTCTCGTGGACGGCGCACCGAACGATCTGTTGCTGCAAATCTTCACCGAAAACCAGATCGGCCCGATCTTCTTCGAGATCATCCAGCGCAAGGGTAATCAGGGCTTCGGCGAAGGCAACTTCAAGGCGCTGTTCGAATCGATCGAACTCGACCAGATTCGCCGCGGCGTGGTGCAAGACAAGGCATAAGCGGCGCGCCGCGCAGGTCGGGGACGCACGCGCCGCCGCGCGGCTGCATAAAGGCGATGCGCGCAAAAAAAGGGCGAAGATCCGTAGATCTTCGCCCTTTACTCCTTTGGAACAGCCGCGTCCTCACAGGCCACGGCACTAAAACGGACGATGTCGTATCGCGCTACCCGCTACCGGCCTTCACCTGGAGGCCGCGAGCCTGCGCAACGCCACATCACGATTGCTCGCTGTCCTTGCGAGACTGAGCGGATGCACCAGAGCGGCGCGTACCGACCTGAGCCGGCGCACAGCGGGCGGCCATACGGGCGGTTGCGTTGGCAAACGCATTGTTGCCGCCCTCGTTGCTGGCGGCGTTCGAACGCAGCGGCGCGCTCATGGCGAAAAATGCGGCCGAGACCATCAGGAAGGTCTGGATGTTTCGATGGTTCATGCGTACTCCTTTTTCTGAACTACCTGCGCGGGAGGTGCCCCACAACGTGCGGGGGAACAAGACGCGGTCCGCACAGGTGGGGGATTAGACCGGGTTTTCAAGAGCGGTTCCCATCGGGCGCAGGCTTTTACAGCCCGTTACACCACGATTCATTCGGACACGTCGCGTGTCATACGCTGGCCACAATCAGCGCGACCATGCGCGCCGCAATCACAGCGCAAACGCCGCTGCAATCCGGGTTTCTGGCTTCCTGCGGCGGGTTTTTACCAGTGCTACCATCGCGAAAAAGACGCCAATATGGCGACCCCGGCCGAAGCATTCACAAGATGCCGAGGCACAGCAGTTCTGGCGATCCAAACGGATTGGTAGATGGAGGAGTACACATAATGAATGCCCCGCTAGACGCAGGTCAGCGAGCGTCGCTCGAAGCCGCGCTAACGTCCGTCACCCTTGACGACAAATACACCCTCGAACGCGGCCGCGCGTACATGAGCGGCATCCAGGCGCTGGTTCGCCTGCCCATGCTCCAGCAGGAGCGCGACAAGGCCGCCGGTCTCAACACAGCAGGGTTCATCTCCGGATATCGCGGCTCTCCGCTCGGCGGCCTCGACCAGTCGCTCTGGAAAGCCAAACCGCACCTCGCCGGGCACCAGATCGTCTTCCAGCCCGGGGTCAACGAAGACCTCGCCGCCACCGCGGTGTGGGGCTCGCAACAGGTCAACCTGTACCCCAGCGCGAAGTACGACGGCGTGTTTTCCATGTGGTACGGCAAAGGCCCCGGCGTGGACCGCTGCGGCGACGTCTTCAAGCACGGCAATTCGGCCGGCTCGTCGCGTCACGGCGGCGTGCTCGTGCTGGCCGGCGACGACCACGCCGCCAAGTCCTCCACGCTCGCGCATCAATCGGAGCACATCTTCAAGGCCTGCGGTCTGCCCGTGCTGTTCCCCTCGAACGTCCAGGAATATCTCGACTTCGGTCTGCATGGCTGGGCCATGAGCCGCTACTCGGGCCTGTGGGTCGCGATGAAGTGCGTGACCGACGTGGTGGAGTCGTCGGCGTCGGTGGAGATCGATCCGCATCGCGTGAACATCGTGCTGCCCGGCGACTTCGCGATGCCCGAAGGCGGCCTCAACATCCGCTGGCCCGACCCGCCGCTCGTGCAGGAAGCGCGGCTGCTCGACTACAAGTGGTATGCGGCGCTCGCCTACGTGCGCGCCAACAAGCTGGACCGCGTCGAGATCGATTCGCCCAACGCGCGCTTCGGCATCATCACCGGCGGCAAGGCGTACCTCGACGTGCGCCAGGCGCTCACCGACCTGGGTCTCGACGACGCCACCTGCGCGCGCATCGGCATCCGCCTCTACAAGGTAGGCTGCGTGTGGCCGCTCGAAGCGCAAGGCGCGCAGGCGTTCGCGCGCGGTCTGGAAGAGATTCTGGTGGTGGAAGAGAAGCGCCAGATTCTCGAATACGCCATCAAGGAAGAGTTGTACAACTGGCCCGACGCCCAGCGTCCGCGCGTCTACGGCAAGTTCGACGAGAAGGACGGCGCCGGCGGCGAATGGTCGGTGCCGATGGGCAATTGGCTCCTGCCCGCGCACTACGAGCTATCGCCCGCCATCATCGCCAAGGCCATCGCCACGCGGCTCGACAAGTTCGACCTGCCCGCCGAGGTGCGGGCGCGCATCGCCGCCCGCATCGCGGTAATCGAAGCGAAGGAGAAGGCGCTCGCCAAGCCGCGCGTGCAGGTGGAGCGCAAGCCGTGGTTCTGCTCGGGCTGTCCGCACAACACGTCGACCAACGTGCCCGAAGGCTCGCGCGCCATGGCCGGCATCGGCTGCCACTACATGACCGTGTGGATGGACCGCAGCACGAGCACCTTCAGCCAGATGGGCGGCGAAGGCGTAGCCTGGGTCGGCCAGGCGCCGTTCACGAACGACCAGCATGTGTTCGCCAATCTGGGCGACGGCACCTACTTCCACTCCGGCCTCATCGCGATTCGCCAGGCGATCGCGTCGAAGGCGAACATCACCTACAAGATTCTCTACAACGACGCAGTCGCGATGACGGGCGGCCAGCCCGTTGATGGCGTGCTCACCGTGCCGCAGATCACGCATCAGCTCGCCGCTGAAGGCGCGAAGAAGATCGTGATCGTCACCGACGAGCCGCAGAAATACGACGGCCACCCCGGCACGCTGCTCGCGCCCGGCGTGACCATCCATCATCGCGATCAGCTGGACGCCATTCAACGCGAGCTGCGCGAGATCGCCGGCACGACGATCCTGATCTACGACCAGACCTGCGCCACCGAAAAGCGCCGCCGCCGCAAGCGCGGCGCGTATCCCGATCCGGCGCGCCGCGTCGTCATCAACGAGGCCGTGTGCGAAGGCTGCGGCGACTGTTCGGTGCAGTCGAACTGCCTTTCCGTCGAGCCGCTCGAAACCGAGTTCGGCACGAAGCGCCAGATCAACCAGTCCACCTGCAACAAGGACTTCTCGTGTCTGAAGGGCTTCTGCCCGAGCTTCGTTTCCGTGGAAGGCGGGCAGGTGCGCAAGCCGGCCGTCGCCGGCGTGAAGAACGACGCCATGCCGCCCGTGCCGCTGCCGCAAACGCCGGACATCGCGCAGCCCTACGGCGTCCTCGTCACGGGCGTGGGCGGCACCGGCGTGGTGACGATCGGCGCGCTGCTCGGCATGGCCGCGCACCTCGAGAACAAGGGCGTGACGGTGCTCGACGTCACCGGTCTCGCGCAGAAGGGCGGCGCCGTGATGAGCCACGTGCAGATCGCCAACCGTCCGGACGACATCCACGCCACGCGCATCGCGATGGGCGAAGCGAGCCTCGTGATCGGCTGCGACGAGATCGTGACGGCAAGCGACGAGTGCATCTCGCGCATGCAAAACGGCGGCACGCGCGTGGTGCTCAACAGCGCGGCCACGCCGACTGCCGAGTTCATCAAGAACCCGAACTGGCGCTTTCCGGGCTCGAGTACGGAGGCCGACGTACGGGCCGCCGCGGGCGAAGACGGCGTCGCCGTGGTCGATGCGAACCACTATGCGGTGGCACTGCTGGGCGATGCCATCTACACGAATCCGTTCATGCTGGGCTTTGCGTGGCAGCGCGGCTGGCTGCCGCTCACGCACGAGTCGCTGATTCGCGCCATCGAACTGAACGGCGTGCAGGTGGAGAAGAACCGCGCCGCCTTCGAATGGGGCCGCCTCGCCGCGCACGATCTGGCGACGGTGCGCAAGCTCGCGGGCGACGCCACGGCGGATGCATCGGCGGCGAAGGTTGTCACGCTGCACACGCCGAAGTCGCTCGACACGCTGATCGAACGCCGCACCGCATTCCTCACGGCTTATCAGAATGCCGCTTACGCCGCGCGCTATCGGCGGCTGGTGGACGAAGTGCGTGCCGCGGAAACCACGCTCGAAGCCGGCGACGGCCAGATGCCGCTCACCGAGTCCGTCGCGAAGAACCTGCACAAGCTGATGGCCTACAAGGACGAGTACGAGGTCGCACGGCTCTATGCCGACCCCGCGTTCGTCGAGAAGCTGAAGCAGAACTTCGAGGGCGACTGGAAGCTCAACTTCTACCTCGCGCCGCCGTCGTTCTCGAAGAAGGACGCTTCGGGTCATCTCGTGAAGAAGCAGTACGGACCGTGGGTGCTGCCCGCCATGCGCATGCTCGCGAAGCTGCGCGTGCTGCGCGGCACGGCGCTGGACCCGTTCGGCCGCACCGAGGAACGGCGCACGGAGCGCGCGTTGGTCGGCGAATACGAGGCGCTCATCTGCGAACTGCTGCGTGGGCTCAATGCGCAGAACCGCCCGCTCGCGGTAGAACTGGCCAGCTTACCCGACGGCATTCGCGGCTACGGCCACGTGAAGGAGCACAACCTCAAGGCCGTGCGCACGAAGTGGGCGACGCTGCTCGCGAAGTGGCGCGCGCCGCAGGGCGGTGACGCGCGGCACGCCGCATAAACGGCACGGCACACCGCAGCCGCGCCACAGTCGCACCGTAGTGGCACTGTAAGCGTCGCGCTTTTACGGCGCATCAACGAGAAAGGGCGCCCCGCACAAACGGGGCGCCCTTTTTTCTTTGCTTCTTTCAGTCGTGCTGCATTGTTTCATCAAGGCTCGCGAACGTCGCGAGCCCCGCGCCGACAACGACGCACGCCAGCCGTTACCGCGCCGCCGACTGAGCCTTGCCCACAGCCGCCTTGGCCGAGGCCACCGCGGTCATGTTGATGATCCGGCGCACGGTAGCGGCCGGCGTCAGGATGTGCACAGGCCGGTTCGCGCCCAGCAGGAACGGCCCCACCGTCACGCCTTCGCCGCCGATCATCTTCAGCAGGTTGTACGTGATGTTCGCGGCTTCCACGTTCGGCATGATGAGCAGGTTCGCCTCGCCGGTGAGCGTCGTGCCCGGGAACGCCTGCTTGCGGATGACTTCGGAGAGCGCCGCGTCACCGTGCATTTCGCCGTCCACCTCCAGTTGCGGCGCCCGCGCGGCGATCAGCTGACGCGCCTTCGCCATACGCTGCGACGACGCCGACGGAATGCTGCCGAAGTTCGAGTTCGAGAGCAGCGCGACCTTCGGCACGATGCCGAACTTTTCGATCTCGCGCGCAGCGAGGATCGTCATGTCGGCGAGCTGCTCCGCGCTCGGCACTTCGTTCACGTAGGTGTCGCAGATGAAGAGGTTGCGGCCCGGCAGCATCAGCAGGTTCATCGCGGCGAAGTTCTCGGCGTCCGTCGCCTTGCCCAGCACCTGGTCGATGTACTTGAGATGGCTGTCGAAGCTGTCGATCAGGCCGCAGATCATGCCGTCCGCGTCGCCGAGGCGCACCAGCATCGCGCCGATCAGCGTGTTGAACTTGCGCAGCGCGGCCTTGGCGCCTTCGGGCGTCACGCCGTCGCGCGCGCCGATCTCGTGGTACGCCTGCCAGCACTGCTGATAGCGCGGATCGTCTTCCGGATTCACGATCTCGAAGTCCTGGCCGGCCTTGAGCTTCGAGCCCATCTTCTGCAGCCGCATCTCCACCACCGCCGGGCGGCCGACGATGATCGGCTTCGCAATCTTCTCGGTCAGCGCGAATTGCGCGGCGCGCAGCACGCGCTCGTCCTCGCCCTCGGCGAACACGATGCGCGCCTGGCTCGCCTTCGCAGCGGCGAACACGGGGCGCATCACCATGCCCGTGCGATAGACGGTGGTGCCCAGTTCCTCGCGGTAGGCGTCCATGTCGGCGATGGGACGCGTCGCCACGCCCGAATCCATCGCTGCCTGCGCCACAGCCGGCGCGATCTTGATGATGAGGCGCGGGTCGAAGGGCTTCGGAATCAGGTATTCCGGGCCGAATTCCAGCGAGTGGCCTTCGTAGGCCTTTGCCACTTCGTCGCCCTGATCGGTCTCTTCGGCGAGTTCCGCGATGGCGCGCACGCACGCGAGCTTCATCTCTTCGGTGATGGTCGTGGCACCCACGTCCAGCGCGCCGCGAAAGATGAACGGGAAGCACAGCACGTTGTTGACCTGGTTCGGATAGTCCGAACGGCCCGTCGCGATGATCGCGTCCGGGCGCACCTTCTTCGCTTCTTCCGGGCGGATTTCCGGCTCCGGGTTTGCGAGCGCGAGAATCAGCGGCTGGTTGGCCATGTCCTTGACCATCTCCGGCTTGAGCACGCCGGCGCTCGAACAGCCGAGGAACACGTCGGCCGACTTGATGGCGTCGGCCAGCGTGCGCGCGTCGGTGGTGGCCGCGTAGCGCGCCTTCGACGGGTCCAGGTTGCCGCGCCCTTCGTAGATCACGCCCTTCGAGTCCGCCACCAGCACGTTCTTCTTCGAAAGACCGAGCTTCACGAGCAGGTCCAGGCACGCGATGGCCGCAGCGCCCGCGCCCGAGCACACCAGCTTCACTTCGTCGAGCTTCTTGCCCACCACCTTGAGCCCGTTCAGGATCGCGGCGGACGCGATGATGGCCGTGCCGTGCTGGTCGTCGTGGAAGACGGGAATCTTCATGCGCTCGCGCAGCTTCTGCTCGATGTAGAAGCACTCGGGCGCCTTGATGTCTTCGAGGTTGATGCCGCCGAGCGTCGGCTCCAGCATCGCGATGGCCTCGACCAGCTTGTCCGGGTCGGATTCGGAAAGCTCGATGTCGAACACGTCGATGCCGGCGAACTTCTTGAAGAGGCAGCCCTTGCCTTCCATCACCGGCTTCGCGGCGAGCGGCCCGATGTTGCCGAGACCCAGCACCGCCGTGCCGTTCGTGATGACGCCCACCAGGTTGCCGCGCGAGGTGTACTTCTGCGCGTCGAGCGGGTCGGCGTGAATCGCCTCGCACGCGGCCGCGACGCCCGGCGAGTACGCGAGCGAGAGGTCCAGCTGGTTGGACAGCGGCTTCGTCGGCGTGACGGAGATCTTGCCGGGCTTCGGATTCTGGTGGTATGCGAGAGCGCTTTGCTTCAGTTGTTCGTCCATGTTTGACCTGACAGGCGTTTTGAATTGGAACCGGCGTCGCACGGCGCGTGCGTCTTCGTGGGCGATCGAAGGGTAGATCGATGGCGGCGGTTCTTGCCTGCGCCGGTTAGGCGGGACAATGAACCTCGACGCAAGACAAGGCACCGCGGATTTCAACGGGGCAGTTAGTGTACACCCCGCACGTTGAGCGACGAGCCCCCGCCCAGGCCCCGCGGACGAAGCGCCGCAGCCTTCGCGCATGCTGCAGCGCGAGCATCTGCGCACTCGTTCGGGTTACTCGAGGGCGGCGCCGCGGCGCTCGGGAATGAGGAAAAGCGTGGCGAGAATGTCGAGCACGTAGATTGACGCGAGCATGCCGAGCGCAGCGGTGAACGAGTAGCGCGCTGCGAGCGCGCCCACCGTCACGGGACCGAAGCCACCCACCGCGCGACCGATGTTGAAGAGCACGTTCTGCGCGGTGGCGCGCGCCTCGGTGGGATACAGCTCGGAAATCAGCGCCCCATAGCCGCCGATCATCCCGTTCACGAACGCGCCCATCACCATGCCGCCGACCAGCAATGCGAACGGCGTCGCGAGCTGCGAGTAGACGAACACCGTCACCACGGCGCCGGCCTGGTAGAACAGGAACGCGGGCTTGCGGCCGAAGCGGTCCGCGGCCACGCCGAAGAGCCAGATGCCGGCGGCCATGCCGGCCACCGTCGCCGCGGTCCAAAGGCCGGACTTCGTGAGCGAATAGCCGAACGCTTTCGAGAGATAGCCGGGCAGCCAGATCATCAGCCCGTAATAGCCGAAGTTCTGCACCGAGCAGAGGATCACCACGCCGAGGCTCGTGCGGGCGGTGCGGGCGTCGGCTATGAGGCGTTTGATGGGGGCGCGCGGCGCCAGCGCAGCGTCATGTCCCGCGCGTTTGGCGCGCTCGGTGAAGAGCAGCGGTTCCTCCACGCGCCGGCGCACGAAGAACGACACGACCGCCGGCAACAGACCGACGGCAAACATCCCGCGCCAGCCGATCACGGGCAAGAGAAGCGGCGTGAGCAGTGCCGCGGCCAGCACGCCAAGCTGCCAGCCCAGCCCGACATACGACGACACGCGCGCCCGCTGTGCGGCGGGCCAGGCTTCCGCGACCAGCGTCATGCCGATGCCGAACTCGCCGCCAAGGCCAATGCCGGCCATCGTCCGGTAGACGAGCAGGTCCGCGTAGCCTTGGGCGAGCGCGCACAGCCCCGTGAAAACAGCGAACACGAGGATCGTCCACGCGAGCACGCGCACGCGGCCAAAGTAGTCGCCCAGCATGCCGAAGATCACGCCGCCCGCCACCGCGCCCACGAGCGTCCACGTGACGAGCGAGCCGGCCTGGGTCGAACTGAGGTGCAGATCCGCGGCGATGGCGGGCAGCATGAAGCCGAGGATCAGCAGGTCGAAGCCGTCCATGGCATAGCCGAGTACCGACGCAAGCAGCGCGCGGCCCGCGTAGCCGCGCCCTTGCGCGGTTTCGGGAGGAGAGGAAACAGCGTTCATGTTGAAGCGCTTGCGGCGTTCGTTAGAGGGCTTGGCGGGAGTTCGCAGGGGTCGGCAGCGTTCGGCCCCGGCAATCCCGAAATTCGCGTGAGTGTAAGGGCGCGGGGCGAGGGCTACAACGGGCCGGCTCGTCGGCGCCACCCAAGTCGGGTAAAATGCCGGCCTACGCGCGCAGCAGGCTGGCCGGTCGCTCGCGGCCCCACTGTGCGCTCCGCCGTGGTCCCGGCGGACCTGTCCTGGATGGCAACGTCAGGGACGCCGAAGCCGCCGGGCGAAGCTCCGCCGCCCGGGTTCCGCCGACCGTCGCCGGGCCACGCGCATCACCTCCCGCTCACACCCAAGGATTCGCCCCATGACAGGCTACGATCGTCAGACGATCTCCGACACGACCGCGAAAATACTGCTCGAAGTGCAAGCCGTGCACTTCAACGCCGAGAAGCCGTTCATCTTCACGTCCGGCTGGGCGAGCCCGGTGTACATCGACTGCCGCAAGCTGATCTCGTATCCGCGCGTGCGCCGTGCCCTCATGGAGATGGCCGAAACCACCATCCTGCGCGACGTTGGCTTCGAGCAGATCGACGCCGTGGCCGGCGGCGAAACCGCCGGCATCCCGTTCGCCGCATGGATTGCCGACCGCCTGATGCTGCCCATGCAGTACGTACGCAAGAAGCCGAAGGGCTTCGGGCGCAACGCGCAGATCGAAGGCTTCCTGGAAGAAGGTTCGCGCGTGCTGCTGGTGGAAGACCTGACCACCGACAGCCGCAGCAAGATCAACTTCATCAACGCGCTGCGCACGGCGGGCGCGAAGGTGAACCACTGCTTCGTGCTGTTCCACTACAACATCTTCAAGGAAAGCGTTTCGGTGCTGAAGGACATCGACGTCGACCTGCACGCGCTCGCCACCTGGTGGGACGTGCTGCGCGTCGCGAAGGAGTCCGGCTACTTCGAAACGAAGACGCTCGACGAAGTGGAGAAATTCCTGCACGCGCCGGCCGAGTGGTCGGCGGCGCACGGTGGCGCGACTGCGGCTCCGCAGTAATGCCGGCGATACCGGACGCCTGAGCCCCTCGCCACGTCCCGCAGCGTTAAAAAAAGCCATCTGTCCGGCGGACAGATGGCTTTTTCTTTGTCCGATCCTGTCGAACGGATTCCCGCTTCGAGCGCAATCCAGCACAATCGGGCACAAAATAGGGAAATAGCGGAGCAGTCCCCCTCGCCTGTCAAAAGGAGAATCGGCTCATGCGTTGCCCAGACGTGTCGATGGCTTCGTTCCCTGTGCGGATCGCACGGCATACGCTGCTTGCCGCCGGCCTCGCGCTCATGGGCGCCGCCGCACCGCCGCTCCACGCCGCGGACGCCTTCACCGTGACGAGCACGGATCTGCAGGACGGCGGCAAGGTGAGCAATCAGCAGGTCTACGATCAGGACGACTGCAAAGGCGCGAACCGTTCGCCGCAGCTGTCGTGGCGCAACGTGCCGCCGGGCACGCGCAGCTTCGCCATCACGATGTTCGATCCCGACGCGCCGGGCCGCGGCTGGTGGCATTGGGCCGTGGCGGGCGTTCCAGCCGACATCGATCACCTGCCGGCGAACGCCAGCGCGTCGGGCTATCTGCGCAAGCTCGGCGCTGTCGAGGCGCGCAACGACTACGACACGGACGGCTATGGCGGCCCCTGCCCGCCGCCCGGCAAGCCGCACCACTACGTGGTGTCGGTCTACGCACTCGACACCACGAACCTGCGGCTCGCGACAGGCCGCCCCGCCATCATGTTCGACCACGAGATCGGCACGGCGACGCTGGGCGTGGCGAAGATGACCGTGACCTACGGACGGTAAGGCGCGCCGCTCCCGGCACGGGTTCAGGGCTGCGGGCCAGACGGAGCAGGACGTGCGGCCCGCCCGCGCTCCATTACCCGCTACCCGGAAATTCTGTCGTTCCCGCGCGCGCCGTGCACGATGCACGGCCGCTACACGAGAAAGTGCTTAAATGTCGGCGGTGCCGCCATGCGCGGTCCACGCGGCGGCCTTCATCCGGACAGCCGGATTCCCCCCGTTTTCCCCTTGAGAAATGGAGCGCTCCATGTCGAAGATTGTCATCGTTTATCACAGCGGCTACGGCCACACGAAGAAGCTCGCCGAAGCGGTTCTGGCCGGCATGACCGACGCGGGCGCCGACGCGAAGCTGTTTGCGGTCGGCGAACTGGACGACGCGGCATGGGGCGAACTGGACGCCGCCGATGCCATCGTCTTCGGCGCACCCACGTACATGGGCGGACCCTCGGCAGACTTCAAGAAGTTCGCGGACGCCACGTCCAAGCCGTGGTTCACGCAGAAGTGGAAGGACAAGATCGCTGCCGGCTTCACCAACTCCGCCACGATGAACGGCGACAAGTTCTCGACCATCCAGTATTTCGTCACGCTCGCCATGCAGCACAGCATGATCTGGACGGGCACGGGCATCATGCCGTCGAACACGAAGGCCGCCACGCGCAACGACCTGAACTACGTGGGCGGCTTCACCGGCCTGCTCGGACAGTCACCCGCGGACGCGTCGCCCGAAGAGGCGCCGCCCCAGGGCGATCTGGAAACCGCCAAGGTGTTTGGCGCGCGCGTGGCGGCCGTGACGGCACGCTGGAACGCGGGGCGCGAAGGGTCCGCGTAAGGTTTTTCCGCTTCGTCTCGCATTTCTCTCGCGCCGAAGCGGTGAGCAAGGCGTCGGGTGCCCCAGGGCGGGCCACCGACGCCTTGCCTACTCCGCTTTGCCCGCTTCGCGCGCCGCTCTTCGCCCCCTCTTCGCGTCATCCGCGCGTCACTATCGTCGCGCAAGGTGCAGAAAATGCGGCGTTTTCTCCCGCAACGTCGCACGTTTGCCGCCATGAGGTCTTAAAATGGCGTTCCGGCGCGAAACCGGCGCCGCACCGAACCGGCGCCTTCGGCTCGCGGCCCGGCTCCACTGCACCGAATCACCCGTTTCAGCGAGACAGCGATGAGCACGAAAGTTTTTGTCGACGGACAGGAAGGCACCACCGGCCTGAAGATCTTCGAATACCTGTCGCAACGTAGCGACGTGGAAGTCCTGCGCATCGAAGAAGCGAAGCGCAAGGACATCGAAGAGCGACGTCGTCTCATCAACGCCTCGGACGTCACGTTCCTGTGTCTGCCCGACGTGGCCTCGCGCGAGTCGGTCACGCTCGTGGACAACAGCCGCACCGTCGTGATCGACGCGAGTACCGCGTTCCGCACGAGCCCCGACTGGGTGTACGGCGTGCCCGAACTCACGCGCGGTCAGCGCGAACGCGTGCGCAACGCGAAGCGCATTGCGGTGCCGGGCTGCCATGCGTCCGCATTCGTGCTGGCCATGCGGCCGCTCATCGAAGCCGGCGTGGTCGCGCCCGAGTTCGCAGCGCACAGCTACTCCATCACGGGCTACAGCGGCGGCGGCAAGAAGATGATTGCGGAGTACGAAGCAGGCAACAACGCGAAGCTGAACAGCCCGCGGCCCTACGCGCTCGGCCTCGGCCACAAGCATCTGCCGGAGATGGCGGTGCATACCGGCCTGAAATCGGCACCGGTATTCACGCCGATCGTGGGCAACTTCCTCAAGGGCCTCGCCGTCACGACGTACTTCTCGCCGCAGCATCTGGCGAAGCGCGCGACTCCGCAGGACGTGCAGGCGCTCTTCGCCGAGTTCTACGCGGGCGAAGCGTTCGTGCGCGTGGCGCCGTTCAACGCGGAAGAAAACCTGGACGCCGGCTTCTTCGACGTGCAGGCCACCAACGACACCAATCGCGTCGACCTGTTCGTCTTCGGCACCGAAGAGCGCTTCGTGACCGTCGCGCGGCTCGACAACCTGGGCAAGGGGGCGTCGGGCGCCGCCATCCAGTGCATGAACCTCGCCATCGGCGCGCCGGAAGACACCGGATTGAAACGCTGATAGCGCAAGCGCGCCATCCCCCGAAGCCGGCTTTCATCCAGCCGGCTTCTTTTTTTCAAACGCCTGTGCGCGCCATTACGCCGTCAGCATCCCGTCACGAGCGCGAGCCTCCACGCGCCTTGCGCCTCCCTTTAAAAGCCGCTCGAATAACGAGAAAAGCGCGCAGCTATTGGGATATTCCAGATGAACGGGAAATTTTTCTTGCTTTTATTGCTAAAGCGGCATTGATTTCCGCATAGGGAATTCACGTATTTTTCCGCAAACGACCGTTCCGGCACGATGACGCGATTTGCCCGGCGGCCCCGCACGGCAAGGCGCGGGCGATGTTGCGCCGCACGCGCAACATAATCTGTGTCCTGCCGTAAACCCGCGTTCCGTTTAAAAGGGCGGCGCGCCTCGCCACAACGCGGCATCGGCGAATAAAACGCTGTTTGAATCGACTTTTTTAGACGGTTCTTTCAATTGACAGCCATAAAGAGCCCGGCCAAATTACACCGCACAATTACACGAGATCAGGGAGACAACAATGTCGCACACCGTTTCGGTGGGACTGGCGTTGGCCATCGCCACTGCACCCTTGCTCATTGCTTGCGGCGGCGGAAAGGCTGATGCACCAGGCGCCGTCAACGTTCCTCAATGCTCGGGCGCCAGTTGCGGCGTGCAGGGCCCGCCCGCGCAAGGCGCCGGTGCAGGAGCGCTGTGTCCGGCCACGGCCGACATCGGCAGCACGACTTATCTGGGCGGCGCCGGCAGCGGCGAGATCGTGAGTCTCAACATCAACGCCACGGCGATGACGTACACGCTGAAGTGGTGGGAGTCGCCCATTCCGCTCACCACGGGCACCGTGTCACCCACGCGAGCAGGCGTGACGATCACCGGCAACGTGGCGCATCCGCCCACCGGCACCTTGCCTACCGCCGAACAGACGCGTTGCGCCTTCGTTCTCGAGCCCGGCAGCGGCACGGCACCCGGCGGCGGCACCTACAGCACCGCGGCAAGCTTCAACACGAGCAATCCGCCGATGGTGCTGGTGGGCCTTGGCGTCGCGGGCGGCGGCATTCCGGGCGCGACGGTGCAGTTCAGCGGCGTGAGTATCCTCGGGCTCGGCACGGGTGTCGGCCAGGTGCCGAACCGGCAGTTCGACTTCTATCCGTTCCTCGGCTTCGCGAGCACCACGACGGACATCTCGAAGCTGCCCGGTACGTACAACGCGCTGCTCTATCACATCACGCCGTCGGGCAATTACCTCACGGCCGGCGCGAACTCGACCGAAACGTTCGACGCCAACGGCGCGTGCACGTCGGCAACGCGCTGCCTCACCACGGGCAACGCGTGGACCGCGGGCAGCAACGGCTACTTCACCAGCACGCAGGCTCCGCAGATCAGCGCGCAGACGCTGCCGCTCGGCATTTCAGCGAGCGCGCACATGGTGCTCGGCCAGCTCAACGGCGCTACCGTGCCGCTCGTCGTGCGTACCGGCAACGTGAATCTCAGCGCCCTGCAGGCCGACGACGAATCGGGCATCGCGCTGCTCGCGAAGAACACGGCGATTGCATCGGGCGGCTTCGACGGCGGCTACGTCGGCGCCGACTCGAACTTCAAGTACACGGCCACTCTTATCCAGGGCGGCGTGGGCACGTTCATCAATCCCACCACGGCCGGCAACGAAGACGGTTTCGCGCTCAACTACGGTCTCTCGACGCCCGGTCTCATCGGCGTGACGGACACGCGGGGCAAGAGCGGATTCGCGATCGCGTCGGGCGGTTTGTACGCCGTCCTGATCAACGACACCATGAACGGCGGCCTCGCCTCAGGCGGCACGTGGTCGAGCAATCCGTACTTCGGCATCGGCGCGCAGATCAGCAAGTGAGTTGAGGAGGAACGGCAGCATCGAAAAAAGCACACACCTCGCGCCCCGCGAGACGCACGTCGCACCACGGCAGCAGAACCATAAAAGCAGCACACAAACGCAGCACCGGCAACACCGTTAGAGAACGAGACGAAGCGCGGCTGGACAGGGAGCTGGCCGCTCACAACGAAAAGATCATGGAGGGGCGGTATGAACTGGAAGACCTTTGCGGCGGCCGTCATCGCGGCGCCGATACTTGCCGCATGCGGCGGCGGTGGCGGCACGTCGGCGCCTCCGCCTGAAGTGCGGCTGTGTCCCGCATCGCTCGACTACAACACGGTCTACACGGGCGGCGGCGGCGACGGCGAACTCGTCAAGCTGCAACTCGACACGACGAAGATGACCTGGCAGATCACCTACGTCGAGTCGCCGATCCCGCAGACTACGGGCACCGTTTCGCCCACGCGCGCCGGCACGTCGCAAAGCGGCACGATCACGCAGGAGACGCTGCTGCCCACGCAGAAGCTCAACCAGTGCGCGTTCCGCCTGAACGGCGCGAGTCTCGACCCGAACCGTCCGGCGCGCATCTTCGTCGGCTTCGGCGTGGCGGGCGGCACGATTCCGGGCAAGGAGATCCAGTTCGGCGGCATCCTCGGCGAAGGGGCCGTGCCCGACACGACGTTCCCGTACTACCCGTTCATCGGCTTCTCGTCGCTCGAGACGAACATCGCGAACGTGGCCGGCACCTATAACCAGTTGGGCTATCACCAGGTGCCGTCGCAAAACTTCCTGCCGGTGGCCGTCGATTCGAAGATCACCATCAACGCGGACGGTACGTGGACCGAGTGCGACAACACCGGCGTCAACGCCGGCACGTGCCAGCAGCCGGGAACGAACTTCGTGCAGTCATCGGACGGCAGCGGCGCGTTCGAAACCGACAAGTTCCAGGGGCAGGCCAAGCCGACGCTCGCCACGACGCCGTACGCCAAGGGCTTCATGATCGTCGGCAAGCTGCGCAACCAGCTGGTGCCGATTCTCGTGCGCACGGGCGTGGCCAACTCCACGCTCACGCCGAATCCGCAGAACGGCATCTCCGGTCCTGTTGCCGACGACGAATCGGGCATCTCGATTCTCGCGCCGCAAACGGCCGTGGCGCAGGGCTCGCAGGACGGCGAGTACATCGGCGTGGATAGCGCGTTCAACTACCGCACCACGGCGATCGCCGGCGCGCAGGCCACGCTGCTCGATCCGTTCCAGCCGTCGCAGGCGTCGCTCGCCACCGCGCTCAATCTGAGCTACGCAGAGGCGGTGCCGGGCGTCGTGACCTCGGTGCATACGGATGCCGCGGCGGGTAGCGCGCCCACCGGCAAGTTCATCTTCTCGGGCGGCGTGTTCGGCTTCCTCGACATGACGAACGCGTCGTCGCCGTACTTCACCATCGGCGCCTTCGTCCAGTAATGGACGGGACGCACACCGACACAACGGAACGAGGCGGCCGCTTCCGCCTTCGCCCCTCGACCGCCGCATGCACCGTTCACGCGGCGACGGGTGAAGGCGCGACGCCCGACGCAGCGGGCAGCCACGCCCGTCGCGCCGTCGCGTGAAGCAGGCTTGCCCGCTGAAGGGAAGCAGGGAGAGAAAACATGCACAGCACCTTGAGACCCGCGTTGGCGGCGCTCGCGCTCTGCGCGTGCGCCAGCGCCCACGCACAGAAGGCCGGCGACGACGTCGTGTCGCTCGGCTGGTTCCACATCATGCCGCAGCAGTCGAGCCAGCCGCTCACCACGCACGTGGCGCCCACGCCGATCAACACGCCGTTGCGGCTGCCGTCGTCGTTCACGTCGTCGGGCACAGGGCTCGCCTCGAACAAGGCGGATACCCTCGGGCTCGTCTTCAGCCACTTCCTCACGGACAACATCGCGATCACGAGCGTGGCGGGCGTGCCGCCGACGTTCAAGATCTACGGCCACGGCACCATCAAGCCGCCGGGGCCGGCGGGCGCACTCGGCAGTCAGGACATCGGGCAGGCGGGCGTCAATCCGATCGTGAAGAGCGTGCGGCAGTGGAGCCCGGCGCTGCTGTTCCAGTACTACTTCGCGTCGTCGACGTCGAAGTTCCGGCCGTTCATCGGCGTGGGCGTGTCGTACAACTTCTTCACCAACCTCGAGCTGAATCCGAACTTCGTGCAGTCGACGCAGCAGAATCTGGGCGCCATTCTCGCCGCGGGCGCGGGCAAGCCGGGGCAGACGCGAGTGGAGGCGAAGGCGTCGTCGTCGTGGGCGCCGGTGTTCAACGCGGGCGCCGTGTACAACATCAACGAACACTGGGGCGTGACGGCTTCGGTGACTTACATCCCGTTGAAGACGACGTCGTCGGTGATCATCAAGGCGGCGGACGGCACGCAACTGGCCGTGACGCAATCGGAGCTGAAGGCCGACCCGATCATCACGTATCTAGCGCTGTCGTACCGGTTCTGAGTCCGTGAGTGATGAGCGCGAGGAGACGCTGAAGCGCTGGGAGCCGGATGTGTCTAAAGCGCGCCGGGATTGTCCAGGCAAAAAAAAGCCCGCCTTGTTTGGCGGGCTGAATCCATATCAGAGGAGACATGGAGGAGACAATTCCGACTATAGCAAAGCGCGTGGTGCGACGCAACATGAAAGTGCGGGCAATCCCCAATTGTTGTCTTCGCGCAACGGCAGGTCGGATGGTCTAGGCGCTTTGAGTGGCGGTTGCCTCCTTCCGCTCTGCCTTGTTCGCCCGGCGTCCCATGGCAACCTGCCGCCTATGTCACGCGGATCTCCGGCGGCCTCGCCTATTCCGCGGCAGCAATACCGTGCGCCACGAGCGTCTCGACCAGCGCCTCGCGCAACAGACCGACGGCCCGCACGAGGCGCCCCGGCAATGCGCCATGCACGAACCATACGTTGACGTCCGCCTGGAAGTCGGTGGTCTCTACGGTTCTTAGCCGGTCGCGGTGCGGCGAGCGCGCGAGCCGGTCCGGCGGCACGACGCCGATGCCCAAACCACGCGCCACCAGCGAAAGCTGCAGGTCGGAGCCGAACGCCTCGACGGCCACGTTGAACGGCAGTCCGCGCGCCGCCAGCGCCCGCGAAAGAGCGGACCGCATGCCGCAACCCTCCTGATTCAGCACCCACGCGTAACGCGACAGCTCGGCCAGCGACACCGGCGTATCCGGCACGTCCAGCGACCGCGGCGCCACGATCACCGTGGACAGGCACGCAAGCCTCGTGGACACCACCGTGTCCGGCAACACCACATTGGGTGGCATCAGCACGACGGCCACGTCGGCCGACGCCCGTTCCACGCTCTGCAACAGCCCCGGCGACCACGCCGCCGTGACGCGCAACGTGAGCTTCGGGAACGCGCTGCGCAGCCGATCCACGGGCTCTTCCAGCGCAAATTCCGAGAGAAACGGCGGCACACCGAGCCTCAACTCCCCGGTCGGCTCGCTGTCAGGCGAAGTGAGCGCTAACAGGTCATCGACCGCGCCCAACACGTTGCGCGCAAGCGCATACACCTCGCGCCCGGCGGCCGTCGGCTTGAGCGGCTTGGCCTGACGGTCCAGCAACGGCATGCCCAGGGTGGTCTCGAGGTTCTGCACCCGACGCGTCAGGCCGGGCTGTGTCAGATGCAACGTCTGCGCGGCCCGCACCATCGAGCCGCTATCCACCACGGCGACGAAAGCCTGAAGATCCCGAGTGTTCAAAACAATCTCGCATAAAGATTATCAACATATTTCAATTGTCGCATAGAGCAGCGATTCGTAGGATGGGCAGACATCGCCTCCGGAGCCACCACGATGAGTTCTTCCGCCGACGCTCAGGCCAATGCCGATGCGAATGTCGACGTCCGCGGCACCGCCGCCGCGCCCACGGACCTCTCCACGCCGCTCATGCTGTTCTTCTCCGCGGCAGTCGGCATCGTCGTGGTGGATCTGTTCGCAGCGCAGCCGCTCACCGGCACGATCAGCGAGTCGCTGCGGCTGCCGCCGTCGCTCGCCGGACTCGTCGCCATGCTGCCGCAGCTCGGGTACGCGGCCGGGCTCGTGCTGCTCGTGCCGCTGTGCGACCTCATGGAAAACCGGCGCCTGATCGTGCGCACGCTCGCGGCCTGCGCCGTGTTCCTCGCCGTGCCCGTGTTCACGCGGTCCGGTCTGCTCTTTCTCGTTGCCATCTTCTTTGCCGGCGCGGCATCCAGCGTGATCCAGATGCTCGTGCCGATGGCCGCGTCGATGGCGCCCGAGCATCGACGCGGCCGGGCGGTGGGCAATGTGATGAGCGGATTGATGGTGGGCATCCTGCTGTCGCGGCCGCTCGCCAGCGTAATTGCCGGTTCGGTGAGCTGGCGCGGCTTCTACGGCGTCGCGGCGACCGCCGACGCGCTCCTGGCCGTCGCGCTCGGCCTGCGGCTGCCGATGCGCCGTCCGCAGGCCGCCACGCGCTATCCCGATCTGCTGGCGTCGCTCTGGACGCTGCTGCGCACGGAGCCAGTGTTGCAACGGCGCTCGTTCTCCGCGGCGCTCGTGATGGGCGCGTTCAGCGCGTTCTGGACAGCGATCGGCCTGCGGCTTGCGCAGCCGCCCTTCGGCCTCGACCTGCACGGCATCGCGCTCTTCGCGCTGGCAGGCGCGACGGGCGCGATCGTCACGCCACTCGCGGGTCGCGCCGGCGATCGCGGCATCGGCAATGCCACGCTGCGGCTCGGCCACCTGGCCATGCTCGCGGCGATTCTGGCCATGGGCGTGGCCGGCGCCGGCTGGTTCGGCTTCGCGCCGGCCGCGCACGCCGGGCTCGCCATGACCTTGCTGGTGGCGAGCGCCGCAGCGCTGGACGCAGGCGTCGTCGTCGATCAGACGTTGGGCCGGCGCTCGATCAATCTCATGAACCCGGCCGCGCGCGGACGTCTGAACGGAATCTTCGTGGGCATGTTCTTCGTGGGCGGGGCGCTGGGCGCGATGCTCTCAGGCGTAGCCTGGAGTGTGGCTGGCTGGAACGGCGTCTGCGCGGTGTGCTTCGGGTTCACGGGCGCGACATTTCTGCTCGGCGTGATGAAAGGCGCGGACTGAGCCTCACGCGCGGCACGGCGCAGCGCGGTACGCGCACGATGGCACGGCGCATGCCGGCACGCACCATGCGCCTCACGCCGCCGTGGCCGTCAATGCCGCACGAGCGCCATCATCGCGCCGAATCCGACGAACACGCCGCCCGTCAACCGGTTGAACGCCTTCGCCACGCTCTTGCTGCGCAAGCGCTCGCCGATATGCGTGCCGAAGCCGGCATAGATCAGATACCAGCCCACCTCGATCACGGCGATCGTCGCGACCAGAACGACGAACTGCGGCAGCGCGGGCCGACTCGCGTCGATGAATTGCGGCAGCAGCGCCGCCGCAAACAGAATCGCCTTCGGATTGCTGCTCGCCACCAGAAAGCCGTTGCGAAACAGCGAAAACGCCGAGCGACGCAGCGGCGCGGACGAAGCCTCGGCGTCCGCCGCGGCCGTTTCGCGCATTTCGGCCGCCGGCGCGCGCCACGCCTTGATGCCGAGCCACACCAGGTAGGCAGCGCCCGCGAGCCGCAGCGCGTTGAACATCGTCGGCCAGGCTTGCAGGAACACGCCGAGCCCGGCGGCCGATATCGACGCCATCAACATGATGCCGGTGAGGCACCCGGCCATCGTCGCACTTGAGCGACGCAGCCCGTAACGTGCGCCGTGAGTCATCACGAGCAGCATGTTCGGGCCAGGAATGGCGGAGACGACGAAGACAGTGGCGACCAGCAGCCACCAGGTGTGCAGGCTCATTCGAACTTCCTCAGGGGCGGGCGCCAGCCACGAACGCAAAACCAGCGCATAACCGGCACATAACCGGCGCCGGAAAAGGACGCCATTATGCCCGCCCGCGCTCACCTATCGCGAGCGACGGCATTCGCCAGGATCAACGCCCTGCGCGACGCGACGCGCCGCCACCTTACCGAGCACGGCGAAGTCGCGCTCGCCGTCGCCGTGAGCAATGGCTTCCATCAGGCTGTCGCGCACCACGCTCGCCATCGGCAGCGGGGTGGACGTGGCGTCCGCCGCCGCCAGCGCGAGCCGCACGTCCTTCAGACCGAGCCGTGCCTTGAAGAGCGCCGGCTCGTAACGCTGCTCCGCAATCATCCGGCCATAGCCCTGATACACCGGGCCGGGAAACGGCCCGCTCGTCACGACGTCGAGGAAGTCCTGCATCGATACGCCATGGCCGCCCAGCAGCGCCGACGCCTCGCCCAGCGCCTCCACCGCCGAAGCCAGCATGAAGTTTGCCGCGAGCTTCATCACGTTCGCCTGCTGCGGCAGCGAGCCGATGCGCCATGTCTTCTGGCCCACCGCATCGAGCACCGGCTGCACGCGGTCCACCGCCTCCGCCGCACCGGCCGCCATGATCGTGAGCTTGCCGGCAGCCGCCACATCGGGACGGCCCAGCACCGGCGCGGCCACGTAATGCAGGCCGCGCTCTTCATGCATGCGCGCCACGTTCTGCGCGAGCGCCACGGAAATGGTGGCCATGTTGACGTGCACGAGGCCGCGCGGCGCACGCTCGATCAACGCGGCATCGAAGACTTCGGTCACCGCGGCGTCGTCGGCGAGCATGGAAAACACGGCGTCGCCCGTCATGGCCTCGGCAGGCGTTTCGACGATGCGCGCGCCGGCCTCGGCAAGCGGCAACGCGCGCTCGCGGGTTCGGTTCCACACGCGCACGCTGTGCCCCGCTTTCAGAATGTTTGCAACCATCGCGGCGCCCATTTCGCCGAGACCGATAAAACCGATGTCCATCCTCGCTCTCCTCGTGCAGCCAAACCGGCAGTAAAGCACAGCCGCGTGACAGGCGCAGGCATGCCCGCAGCGCCGGTGCCATACTTGCCGCATGGTCACGGCGACATTCCGCTTCTATGAAGAGCTGAACGACTTTCTCGCGCCGTCGCTGCGGCGGCACGAGTTCAGCTGTGCGTGCGCGCGAGCCGCCACGGCCAAGCACATGATCGAGGCACTGGGCGTGCCGCACACGGAAGTCGAGCTGATTCTGGTGAACGGCGAGTCTGTAGGCTTCGATCACCTGCTCGCCGAGGGCGACCGCGTGGCGGTCTATCCGAAGTTCGAGTCCGTCGACATCCAGCCGTTGCTGCGCGTGCGCGCGGCGCCGCTTCGCGTGACACGCTTCATCGCGGACGCGCACCTGGGCGGCCTTGCCCAGCTGTTACGGCTCGCGGGCTTCGACACGCTCTACGACAACGGCTTTCCAGACGACGAAATCGAAGCGCTCGCCGCAAGCGAAAACCGCATCGTGCTCACGCGCGACCGCGAGTTGCTGAAGCGACGCACCATCACGCACGGCTGCTACGTCCGCGCGCTCAAGCCGAAGGACCAGTTGCGCGAAGTGTTCGATCGGCTCGACCTCGCGGCGAGTGCGCGCCCGTTCCGGCTGTGTCTCACGTGCAACGCTCCGTTGCGACGCATCGCCAAAAACGAGGTGGGCGAACGCGCGCCGCCGGGCGTCCTTGCACGTCACACGCAGTTCGTGACCTGCGATGTTTGCCGGCGCGTGTTCTGGGAAGGCACGCACTGGCAACGCATGCGCGCGCTCATGGACAGCGTGACGCACCCATCGGCGCACAGCGGTCTTACGGCGGATTGAATGCCGGCTGGGATGCCAGCGGGGCCCGAACCGATGGCGCGGGCAAAAGAAAAGGCCAGAGCGTCGCCGCTCCGGCCTTCCTGCGCTGCTGCAGGCGCTGCGTGCGCCCGCATCGGCACGGGCAGCTTACTGCTGCGTGCCCTTGTCGTTCGTGCCGGCAGCCGATGCGGCTTCCTGGACCTTGGCACGCTTGCCGTGGTGCTTCAGCACCTTGTGGTGCTTCTTCGCCGGTGCGCTGGCAGCCGTGGCCGGCGCGGCGCCCGAAGCGTCCTGAGCAAAAGCCTGAACGGAGATGAGCGCGACGGAGGCGGTAACGAGCGAGGCAATGATCTTCTTCATATTAGTGTTCCCCAAACCAGAAATGATTTGATAAATCGACGTAAAAAGAATAACTGCTTCAATTGGACAACTGCACAACCGGCAAAGCGACACGCGGTATTGCGGCGCTCGCTTCCCGCGGGGCAGTATCACGCAGCGTAGGGCGTTTGTCATCCGGCAACAGGCATGATGTATTTTTCCGTCCACACCACGCCTTTCTTTTGTCTTACATAAAAGCCTGTACTTAAAAGAGAAATTTTTCAGTGAATTCTCCTGCCCGCAAACATCTGCGTGCGAACCTGCTGATGCTCGGTGCCGCAATGATCTGGGGCTCGGCGTTCGTCGCCCAGCGACTGAGTCTCGATGCCGTCGGTCCCTTCCTCTTCACGGGGTTGCGTTTCCTGCTCGGCGCGAGCGTGGTGCTTGCGCTCGTGTGCATGCTGCACCTGTCGCCGGCCGGTCCGCGCGCCACATGGAGCGCCGATCGCCCGGCGCTCTTGCGCGACGGCGCGTTGCTCGGCCTCACGCTTGCGGTGGCGATCTCGCTGCAGCAGATCGGCCTGCGCTACACGAAGGTCGCCAACGCCGGTTTCATCAGTTCGCTCTATGTGGTGATCGTGCCGATGCTGGGTGTGCTGTTTCGTCACCGCACAGGCATGGGCACCTGGCTGGGCGCGATGCTGGCCGCCGTGGGCCTTTATTTGCTCAGCATCAACGAAGCGTTCAAGGTGATGACGGGCGACTGGTATCAGTTGGGCGGTGCGCTCGCTATCTCCGTGCAGGTGATGCTGGTGGGCCGCTTCGCGCGACGACACGACCCGCTCATGCTCGCGCTCGTGCAGTTCGTGACGTGCGGCGCGCTGTGTCTCGCGGTGGCGCTGGCGTGCGAGCCCGTGCGTTGGGCCGATATCGCGCGCGCCGCGCCCACCATCGTGTATGGCGGCGCGCTTTCGGTCGGCATTGCGTACACGATCCAGGTGATCGCACAAAAAGATGCCGCGCCCGCGCACGCCGCCGTGATCTTCAGCATGGAAGGCGTGTTCGCCGCACTGGCGGGCTGGGTCGTGCTGGGCGAGACGCTCAGCGCCCGTGCACTCACGGGCTGCGCGCTGATGCTCGCGGGGTTGATCGTCTGCCAGGTGATGCCCGCGCGATGGCCGCGATCGTTCGCGCAACGCGAAGGCCGACGCCGACCCGGCAGCGGATTCGAGCGCGGTTGAATGGGCGCAACAACGTGCTGCGCTGACACGCGCCCGTAGCCGCCACAACGTGTAAGAAACGGGGAGATGAGGTAATCCATCGTGTGCGGGCGTTCGTCTATCGTGTGTCCCAAAGCTGGCCGGCCACGCGCCGGTGTCGAACGACGGGAGAACACGATGATGATGAAGAAGCGCCTGATTTCCGCGGCCGCGATGGCGACACTTGTGCTCGCCATGCCGACCGCCTTCGCCGACGGCAACATGCCTGATGCCGCTCAACACGCGGACGCGGGCGCGCAGAGCGTGCCGGATTTGCCCCAGCATTTGCCGCCCCACCCTGCCGGCCCCGACTTCGCGGTGGTCAACGACCTCGAGCAACTGCATCGCCTTTACGCGATGTCGGGACGTGAAAGCCAGATCGTGGCCGTCTACCACGAGGTGTTGAACCGGACTCAGGATCCGATGCTGCGCCACTACGTCTACGATTCGCTCGCCCGCATCCAGTTGAAGCCGGACAACGTCGATCAGGCGATCGCGACGCTCCATACGAGTCTGAACGAAGATCTCGTCGCATTGAACCGGGCGCCGCACCTGCCGGCGTCACGCGGCATGCCGGAACAGGCTCCAGCGTCGCCGGAATAAGTTCGCCTCGCATCGCATCGGTCGCGAGCCGCAACCGCAACAGGCGCGTCAGTGCGCCGACGAACTGCTGTCGTCTTCCTGTGCCAGGATAGTGCTCGAACCGGCACGGAAGGGAAGCAGGATGGCGACCTTATACGAACTGCTGGGCGTTGCCGACAACGCCTCCGAGGACGAGATCAAGCGCGCGTACCGAAAGGCCGCGATGAAGTGGCATCCCGACCGCAACGCCGGTCGGGAGGACGCTGCGCGCGCCGCGTTCCAGGAGATCAAGGACGCGTACGCGATTCTCTCGGACGCGCATCAACGCGCGGTCTACGATGCCGTGTTCGCCGAGGAGATGCGCCGTTGGCAAAGCGCGCAGGAGAAACGGGAGCGCGAGCGCGCGGAGCGTGAAGCCGCCGAACAGGCAGCGGCCGAGGCGCGGTATCAGGAGAACTACAGGGAAAACGTCGCGCTCGCCATGCGTTTCGCCGACGCCGGGTACAACCGCGACGTCCTGCTAGGCGTGCTGCTGGGTCGAGACTGCGACGAAGAACTCGCCTGCCGCGTGGCCGACAGCGTTCACGCGTGGCAGCAGGCGCGTCGCGCAGAAACGTCGACGGAGGAACAAGCGAGCGAACCAGACGACACGGTGCCGCACGAGAAAGAAAACGACGGCAACGACGACAAAAATAACGAAGACCCCGCCGCCACGCCACCCCACGACACGACCTCAGCGGAGCCACACGAAGAACGTCACAGTCGCCTCTTCAATGCGCTGTGGCGCGGCTTCTTCGGCCTGCGATCCTGACGGGTTGAAAAGGATCACGAAGGATTCCGAACGATCACAGGCCGCTGCGTATCAGTATCAGTCTCCGCCCCATCCGCCCCACCCGCGGCGTTCGCGCCATTCACGCTCGCGCCACTGATGCTCCCGCCATTCGTGACGGCGCCATTCGCGTTCGCGCCAATCGTCGCCGTACATCACCGCCACGGGCGGGCCGCCGTAGACAACGGGCGGCGGCGCATACGCCACCGGCGGCGGTGCCACATACACCGGTTCCGCCGGCACGTAGGCGGGCACGCCAAGTCCGATAGCCAGATCGACGTGAGCCGACGCCACTGACGATGCCACCAGCGCCGCTACGCCCAACGCCGCGCCCACAACGAATTTGCTGTTCATGATCTTCTCCGTAGCTGCTTGTGGTGGCCACAGCCGCGGCCGAAGCCGCCCGCTGTTGCCTGCTGTTTCCCACTCTTGCCCGCTCGTGCCTCTTGTTGATCGATTGATGTGTCCGCGTTCGAGCGGACCATGACCGTGGGGAACACGG
Source organism: Paraburkholderia kururiensis (assembly GCF_034424375.1). Classification (NCBI taxonomy): domain Bacteria; kingdom Pseudomonadati; phylum Pseudomonadota; class Betaproteobacteria; order Burkholderiales; family Burkholderiaceae; genus Paraburkholderia; species Paraburkholderia kururiensis. Next base: position 4,036,331 of record NZ_CP139965.1, read on the forward strand.
CTCGAAGTGTAGGAGCGCCGCTAAGCGGCAGGTGAAACAGCCCTATGAGATAGGTAACACCGCGTAACCGCACACGCGCCTCGGTGCTTGCACTGCGCCGTTTATGCAACACGTTTGGTTACACACAAACACACGAGTAATGTCGCCTCTCAATAAAGTGCGCTCACGACCAACCACTCAGAACCACAAAGAGGTGTGTCATGAAGAAAATCATCGCACTCGCGCTACTCGCGCTCACGCTCGGCAGCATGCTGGGCGGCTGCATCGTCGTGCCTGCGGGCGACGGCTACTACTACCACCATCACCACGACTACTACGACCGCTACTGACGCGAAGCTTCCGCTCGCGTGCACACGCATTGAAGCGAGCGGAACGACGCATGGCTTCGCATGAAAGAAGGGAGAGACAACATGAACGCGACATACAAACGACTGATTGCTGCCACGCTCGTTGCAGGCGCGGGCGTCGGACTATCGACCGCGGCCGTGGCGGGCGTCGATATCGGCGTGAACATCGGCACGCCCGCGCCGGTCTATGCGCCGCCGCCTCCGCCGGCTGTGTATGAGCCGCCGCCCGCCGCCGTCGTCGTTGCCCCTGGCTGGTACGGCGACCGCTATTACGACGGACATCGCTACTGGGAACGTCGCGAGTGGGAAGAGCGGCACCGCGAATGGCGCGACGCCGGCGATCACCACCGTCCCGACGAATGGCATCGCGGCGACGACCGGCGTGGCCCCGATTGGCATCACGACCATTGAGTTCACTGAGCCGGCCCGACTGCATAAATTGCACATTTGAATTGGTGCACGCGGGCCGGCACGCGAGGCGGCGCCATCAAGGCGCCCCGCACGCTCACTGCGCAGCGTGCTTCGACTGCCAGCGCTTCATGAATGCGATCTCGTCGCGCTGCGCCTTCACGATGTTGTTCGCCAGCCGCTTCAACTCCGGATCTTTACCGTACTTGAGTTCGACTTTCGCCATATCGATGGCGCCCTGGTGGTGCGGAATCATGTGGGCCACGAAATCCTTGTCGGCGTCGCCCGTGTAGGGGGCGTCCATGTTCTTCATCATTTTCTGGTCGGCGCCCTTGAAGGCCTGCGTCGATGCGCCTCCATCCGCCTGCATGCCCGACATACCGGCGGCGCCGGACGAGGGCGACATGCTCATACCCGGCATCGAGGCGCTGCTCTGAGCCAGCGCGGGCGCGGCCGGCAGACCGAGCGCCACGCCAAGGCAAACGACAGAGGTACAAACACCGAAGAACTTGCGCATAGCGAATCTCCTTTCCTTTGGATGGGAACATCGAGAACCTTGTTGCGGCAGACGCGCTTTCTGTGCGAACCGCGTGCCCGCCATCGTGGGGCTTCCCACCGCAGGAAGGTCAAACGTACTGACGCACTATCTATCTGGAGACAGAGGCGAGGAGCGTCACCGTAACGCCATCGCATGAACGGCGGCCGATCACCGCAACATCCGGCGCTGCAGCGGGCGTGCCTGCCGGGGCACTGTTCGCGTCCACGGTCGCGCCGTGCCGTTCCACGCGCAACACGTTGACCGGCCACGCCGGGCGAAGCAGCCGCTCGCGCACCACCATGCCGGTCCAAAGCGGCACGGGCGCGCCGCTCTTCGGATCGGCGACGGCATATCCCGCAGGCCAGAGCCGCAGCACAAAGCGCTCCGCCGACACGTCGCCCGCGCGCGCGAACACGAGTGGCGAAGGCGCGCCGTTGTCGAGCTTGGGCAAAACCGGAAGCGCCATGGCCGATACGTTGGGCGCCACGAGCGAGAAAATCGTGCGCGCCGACAACTGCACGCCCGGCAACCAGCCCTGAGCGCGCAGCGCGGTCTCGATCCCGGCGGCGCTCGCGGACCACTGCAACGACAACGGCTCCTTCCGGTCGCCTTCCAGGTCGGTACGCCAGCAAGGCAACCGGCGCCACGCGGTGTCCGTCCACGTCCGCTGCGAAATGACGATGGTCGGCCGGGCGAGGCCCTCCGTTGCGGGCAGCGCGGGCTTGCCCGGACTTCCGCCGCCCGCCGCGAATTGCAGCCCAACGGCGCCGGCCATCGCGCCGAACACCGCCACCGGATAGAGCGGCGGCAGTTTCGGCGGCATGGGGTTTCGCCAGGTCAATTCGAGCGCCAGCGCCACGAGCCAGGCGCAAGCGAGCGCTGCGCCCGCAATGGCGTCCGAGAACCAGAACCGGCCCAGGTACAAGCCCGCCAACGCAATCAACACGACGATGACGATGCTCGCCGTCACGGCGACGGCCCGCGTTGCGCCGCGCGCCCGGCGCGCAAACAGGAACGCGAGAAAGCCATAGACGATGACGGACGCCGCGACGTGATCGCTCGGAAACGCGTACGCCTGCGCCCCGGCCGCGGCGGGCGCCGCGCGGTGAATGGCGAGCCGCACCACGAGAATGACCGCCTGCGAAAACGCCGCCGCGGCGAGCCAGTACCCGAGCGCGCGCCAGCGCGTCTCCCAGGCGAGCAGCAAGGCAACGACCGCGACCAACGCGCCGAGCGTCACGACGCTACCGAGCATCGCGATCCCGGCGAAGGCCGCATCGCTCCACGGCGTGCGCACCGATGCCAGGAAACGGTAGACCGCCCCATCGACATGAACGAGTGGGTCGCCTTGCAGCACGTCCTGCATCACGGCGAGAAACACCCCCCCCGCGCCGAGGACCACCGCCGACATCGCCACAGTGATGCGCGCACCGGGTTCGGCGGGGTCGAGTATCCGGCGCGCGAGGCGACCGGCGCGGCCCGGATGCCGGCTCGCCCAACGCGTGAGCGATTCGCCTGCTTCGTCCACGAGACTCCCCGCGTGCAAAAAAAGCAAACGCGCGAGGCGATACCCAAGCCAGCTGATGCCCACCAGCAAGACGATGACGACCACGAGCCGAAACGACACAGCGCCCGCAAGCTGCACCGACGCCCCGAACACCGCGCCGGGCACGATGTGCGCGGGCGCCCAAAGCAGCGCGGAAACGACGTTCAGCAGGTAGAAGCGGCCTGCGGACATGCCGAGCATGCCAGCAACCACCGGCACGACCGCGCGGATCGGCCCAACGAAGCGCGCCAGCAGAATGCTCTTCGCCCCGTGCCGCGAGAGAAAGTCCTGACCCTTCTCGAGCAGTTGAGGATGACGGCGAAACGGCCACACCATCGGCATCTGTTCGCGAAAGCGGGCGCCGAGCCAGTAGCTGAGGCCGTCGCCTGCGACTGCTCCTACCACCGCACACGCCAGCACCGCAGCCAGGTTGAGCGAACCCGCGCCGGCGAGCGCGCCCGCGAGGAAGATCACCGTGCTGCCGGGTACAAAGGTGCCGACCACGGCGACCGCCTCGAGAAACGCGGCCAGAAAGACGATGGTGAGCGTCCAGCCGGGATGACTGGCAAGGTGAGCCCAAAGGTGGAGGAAGAGGTGTTCCATGGGCCGTCATGATGCCCGAGATCAGCGGCCCTCATGGCTGGACGCGGGTGCCTCGACGCGCGACGCGCCGGACTCGTCACAGGATGGCCGTCACGCCGATGCCGCGGCCCGCCCGCCCTTCTGCCAGGGCGCACGCTTATCGCTGCGGGCAAAGTGGGCAAGCCGCTTCTGGACCGCCAGCATCGCCTTGATGGACGCCTGCTGAAGTTGCTCGTCGTGCAGGGCGAGCAGTTTCTCCACGGCGGCGCACTCTCGTGGCTCGAGATACCAGGCATCGTCGCGTGTGGCCCGGGACGCGCTCCGGTCGAGCGCCTCTTCGGCGTCGGCGAAAAGCCCGGCGGCCGGTCGACCATACCCGTCCTCGTGCAGATACCAGGCAACGTACAGCACGCGAATCAACTCGCTGAGCAGATACCCGTTTCCCTCACCCGAACGCAGCGCGGCCAACGCCAGGTGGTAGCGCAGCGAGAGCTCGCGCACCGAATCTGCTGTGGGCGGCAACAACATGGCGCGCGTCGACGCTTTGCCGGATTTACCCCGCTTATTCATCTTGGATTTAGCCCCGCGTTTCTTTCGATAGGAGTGGCCGCTCTTATCGCCACGGCGAGATGTTAAGCACTAAACGAATGAAATTCGCAGGGATTGCATTGTTTAACAATCGCGTCGTCTTTCCCCCAATATCATGCCTTTGCGTGACCAAAACAAAGCTCGAGATAACGTAATTATTTCCTGACACATATCGGTAAAGCGAAATAAATACCGATTACATTCCCGCATTGTGTGACGCTTTCTTTCCATTTACTATTCGCATCGCAAACCAGAAGTAAAAAACCAGGCGGGGCAGCGACTATGGGTGCACAAGACCTCATTTCGATAATCAATGCGGGCATTAGCCAGCAAGACCGGTTACTCAAACTCGATTCGCCGCTCGGCCCCGACGTGCTATTGCCTCAGCGCGCCGTCGGGCACTCACGCATGGGTCGCAATTTCGAATTCACCGTCGACGTTGTGTCGTTGAAAGATTCGGTCGAGTTGAAAAGCCTGATTGCGCAACCGGTCACGCTGTGGATTCAGCAATCCGACCGGTCGTATCTGCCGCATCACGGCTATGTGCATACCGTGCGGCGACTGGGCTCGGACGGCAGGCTGACCAGCTATCAGCTCGCGTTCTCGTCCTGGCTGCATTTCCTGAAGTTCCGCAAGGACGCACGCATCTTTCAGGAAATGACGGTGGAATCCATTCTGGAAGCCGTATTCGACAACCACCCGCAGGCGCGCGGCGCGTACCGGTTTGCGTTGCGAAACCCCACACCGAACCGCTCGTTCTGCGTGCAATACGAGGACGACTGGAATTTCGCGCATCGGCTGATGGAGTCCGAGGGCCTGTTCGGCTTCTTCGAACAGGCGGCGGACGGCAAGTCGCACACGCTGGTGGTCACCGACGACCTTTATATGTGCAAGCCCGTGGAGCCGGAGCAGGTGCAGTTTTACCGGTCCGGCGTGAACAGCGAAACGGATGCATTCGTGCAGTGGTCGGGCACACGGACGTTGCAAAGCGCGGCGTATGCGACGGCGACGTTTGATTACAAGTCGCCTCTCGCACACAAGGCGAAATCGTTTCCAACGGTTGGCGATCAGGGTGCGCTCCCCGATCAGAACGAAGTCTACGAGTACACCGGGGCGTACGCGTACCTCGAGAGCGAGCGCGGCGACCACCTCACCAAGCTGAGGCTCGAAGAATGGGAGTCGCGCGCGAAGCGCTTTCATGGCGTCGGCAGCGTCCGGCGCATCGACGCCGGCAAACTGTTCCAGCTCCAGGGCCATCCCGAGCACGAACGCGATGCGAGTCAGGACCGTGAATTCGCTGCCATCGCAGTCACCTGGTACATCGAGAACAACCTGCCCATCGGCAACAGCCGACCGTTCCCCCACAGCCTGCACAGCCAGTTGGCCGAGGTAAGAGACGCCCACGAAGGCGCCGACCCCGCGTTCGTCATCAAGAACCTGGACGGCAGCGAAGGCTTCTATCTGGCGGAAGTGGAAGCGCAGCGTCGCTCCGTGCCCTTTCGCAGCCCGTTCGAGCACAGCAAGCCGCAGATGCACATGCAGACGGCCACCGTCGTGGGACCGTCGAACGAGGAGGTCTATACCGACAGCCTGAACCGCATCAAGGTCCGCATGCATTGGGACCGGCTCAATGCGGGAGACCAGAACGCCTCGTGCTGGATGCGCGTGATGAGTTCGCACGCGGGCAGCAACTTCGGCGGCGTGTACGTGCCGCGGGTCGGCCAGGAGGTCGTCGTCACGTTTCTGGATGGGGACTGCGACCGGCCGCTCGTGACCGGCGCAGTGTTCAACGGCGCGCAGACCCCGCAGTGGCACACGCAGGGCGTGATGTCGGGCTACAAGTCGAAGGAGTACAAGGGCCAGGGATTCAACCAGCTCGTCTTCGACGACACGACGGGGCAAAACCGCGCACAGCTGTTCAGTTCCACGGCGTCGTCGTTTCTGCACCTCGGTTATCTCATCGACCAGCAGGACAATAACCGGGGGGCGTACCTGGGGACGGGGTTTGATTTGAAGACCGAGGCCTACGGGGCCGTCCGCGCCGCACAGGGACTTTATCTGTCTACCTTCTCGCGCGGCGGCACGTCTAGCCAGCCTCTTGATGTGAAGGAGGCAAACAGCCATCTCTCCGATTCTGCAAACGTCATGCAAACGCGGTCCGACTCGGCGTCGGCCGTACAGGCGGAAGCCCTGACGGAAGGGCATAGTGAACTCGAAGCATTTGCGAACGCGACTCAGAGTAGCCAGGCCGGTAGTGGAGCGGCAGGCGGTAATGCAAGCCCCGCTAACGGCTTTTCCGAGCCCGTCATGGTGTTGGGGAGCCCCAATGGCATTGGTCTGACCACGATGAAGTCGGTACACGCAGCCGCGACCGACCATATCAACCTCGTCAGTGGCTCCAGCACGTACATCGCAGCCACGAAGTCTTTCATTACGAGTGTCGGCCAGAAGATAAGTCTCTTCGCCCAAGGCGCTGGCATGAAACTCTTTGCCGGCAAGGGCAAGGTGCAAGTTATGGCTCTGTCGGACAACCTGGAACTCACTGCTGACAAGACCTTGAAGGTGATCTCCACATCGGACGCCGTCACCGTTAGCGCCCAGAAGGAAATCACCTTGTCGGCGGGCGGCGCGGTCATCCGCATAGCAAACGGCGATGTCCAGGTGCATGCGCCAGGCAAACTCGACTTCAAAGGCGCAAGCCACTCATTTGCGGGACCGCAAGGAGAAAACGTATCAAACAGCGCGCCGACGTCCGGCGCATGCGCCTCGCAATTTGCCTCGGCAGCGCAGAGTGGTGCTGCCTTGGTGGAATAGCTTTCGAGCAGAACGAGATAGCTATGACCGCCACCTATATGGTTGTAGAACCGAGCAACGGCGACCTGGATATGCGTCCCGCGCCAAATGCCTACGAGATAGGCGAACTCGTGCCGACCGAGCGCCCCGATCTTGAAGGCGTGGCTCCAGTTCTTTATCGCCTTGAGCACGTGGAGCGTCAGCTTGCCCATGTCCAGCAACTTGCCATCGGCCATTGGTACGACGGCCGTCCGCCGGTTGTTTGCTGCATCTTCGAAACCGAAGCCGCGACGGATGAAGTTCGCGAGCATCTTGCGTCGTCTTTGTTGCTCGACAAGCCGGGCGGCGGCAGCGGCGTGTTCCGCTACTACGACCCTCGTGTCTACAGCCATCTTCGCTGGATATTGGAATCGTCACAAATGGCAGCGTTGATGGGCCCCGTGACGCGCTGGAGCTATCCGGACGAGACGGGTTCATGGCAGGAGGCGCGTTTCGACGTTGTCGGGCACGAAAAGCTCACCGTTACTAGCGAACAGTATCGACAGATTGCTCGTATCGCGCTCGTCAGAGGTGCCCTTGAACCACTTCGCGCCGCAGGCATAGGTATTCCTCAAGATCTGCCCCGCCTTCTTGACAGACAACTGCACAAGGCGGAACGGTATGGCCTTACGGTGGAAGACCAGATTCCGTTCGCCTTGCATGGCGTACTCGTCGCGCCAAACTTCGACCGGCATCCAAAGGTGCAGGCCGTTCTTTCTCGGTCGCAAGAAACGTCCTACGCGGAGGCGATCGATCAATGGAGCGACGAGGACTGGCAACGCATCAAACAGGAAAGCGCGCAGTACCCGCTCGATTAGACAAGCGCAACCCGTCTTTCAGGAAGGACTTATATGCTGCTGGACGACACCGGTTTTCAAAGTATCAGCCAGATTACGAAGGCTGCGATATCCGCGGGCGCACCGGCGACCCAGTGCAAGATGTGCCAGAAGAAGGGACTACCCATTCTTCCCGTGCGGTATTCCGCGGTAGCGGCCACACGGGCCCACGGAATCGACGGCATACCGCTGGTAAATGGCAGCTTCGGTGCGCATGTGCTGGACGTTGCGTCGCGCAAGGCTAAATACACGTTGCGGTCCCTGCGATACGGTTATGTGTATGTCTTCTATCCGAAGACGTCCGCGTGGAAGTGTTACGCCGTAACGAAGGAAGGAAACTGCTACGAATGCGCGCTCGACGTAATGCTCGACCGCTCCACTGAGAAACCGTTCTCGTGTACACAAACGGGCCACCCCGAACTGGCGCAGTGCATCACCATCGAGAACGCCGACAAGATCGGCACTGTGTTCATGGCATTCAGCGAGGTCCAGTGGACGAAAGCAGTACGCGACGCTTATGCAGCAGATAAAGACGGCTGTCGTACGAAACGCATGCAGGCATTCAATGCTTCAGCCTGGTATGCAAACCCTGGCAACGCGCCGCATGCTGCGTCGGCATCGAATGTGCAGCAGCTGGTTTCCGAGTACAAGGGGGGAGCAACTCAGTCCTTCCTGACATCCCCGTTTCCGTTCCGCGACCGAAGCGCGGAAGGAGCCGCACTCAACGCCGCGATGGATCACCTTGCTCCGCACAAAGGCGCCGTGTTTGCACTGTGGGATCCGATTGGGATCACGCAGGAATTGAATGTGGAGAACAGGTTTGCATTTGGTGTTGTATTGGCAAAATACCAATGGGGAAGCTGGTCCGCCGACATGGTTAAGGGCGTCAAGGAAGCGATCGAGGATGGCGCAGTCAAAGACGACCAGGTTGCGGAACAAATGCTGGAGGGCCAGATGATGCAAGCCCAGGCGCTCAGCTCGCTTTTCGATGGCGGCAAGCATCTGGATAAAGACATTTCCGACCTGCGGGCGAGAACCGCGGCCGAGGCCCCAAAGGTGAGAGAAAACGCCTGGGAAGATTACTCGACCGCCGTCAGCGTTACGGCGGCGGAAGAATACAAGGCCAAAGCGAAGCAGGATTTCCAGAATGAGCAGCACAACACCTGGACGCCGCTTTCGTTTGACCACCTCAGTTGGCTCTCCTCCGCAAACTTACATCACGTGTTTCAGTACGATTACGATACGCAAGACCCGGTGAGCGGATTTTTCTATGAAAGTGCGTTCCTGGCGTGTATAGAGGGCGCTTCTGCTCGGCGCGAGGCTTTTGACCAGTTGAATCAATGGGCACAAGGTCGAATTGAAGACCCCACAAATCTCCTTCTCCGTGCGCTCATTCTTAATCAAAAGGTTAACGAAGAGCGCATTGCCGAAGCCGGCAATTACCCATACCCGGAATTGCGTGAAACAGCAGCAAAGACGGTGGAATCGTTTTTTAAATCTGCCGAAGCACTCGAAAGCAAGGGCATCGCGACCTTGCCAGCCTTCTATAGGCAGGGTGCTTCTCTTATTTATGAAACAGGAGCTCCAATCGCAAAAATCATAGCGACAAGTCTGGATTCCGCCGCGGCGAAAACGGCTGTACTGGTCATGTGCGCACGGAGTGGCAAGCAAGTCATCGTTCGGCCGGTACAGGGGTCGCAGTCGCAATGGATCAACTACTTCGCGAGGCAGATGTGGGAAATGACACCCGCAACGAGCAGGCCTTCACTTAGTTCTCTGAAAGCGTCAATCCGAAAGCAGTTCACGACAAAGACGCCTGAAGGTCAAGTTACAACGGTACCCCAATTCATCATCGTCGACAAAGACAAACTCAGTTCCTTTGAAATGCCGGGAGCCTTAAATAAGGACAAAGCCGCCTACATTGCTTCGTCGGCAAACAAGATTATGTTGACGGATGAATCAATCGAAAAGACGTTCGTCCCGGCCTTTCGCAAACTGACTGGCGGCGAAGTGGCGTCCGCGGGAATAGGTACTGTGTTCGCTCTTATCAATTTCCACTATGCATCAAAGGAACTTGAAAAATCAACTCACTTTAACAGCGAAGAAACCAAGCTGAAATTCTATGGTTCAATAGGCGCCTTGATCGGAGGGGTTTCCTCGGTCTCGGGAAGCAGTCTTGAAGCTGCGCATCATATTCACATAAAGCTTCCACCAGTACTGTCCGAGGACGTCGCAAGTGGATTGAAGTTTGCCGCTCGATGGCTCGCAGCACCTGCGGCGTTCGTAGGTGCATTCTATGATTTGAAAAATGCGAAAGAATCCTGGGAGTCGGGACACGCCGGGCTGGCACTGCTCTACACGATTTCGTTCGCCGGGGGTTTAGCATTGGGCATATTGGTCTTGGCGGCAAGTTCGAGTGCGATAATTCTGCCACTGACATTGCTGCTCCTGGCCGTGGGGGTTCTGATCATGATCTTCAAGGAGCGCGAACTCAAGGAGTTCTTGGGCCGCAGCTATTTTGGAACGAACAAGAAAGCCGGCCGCTTCCTGTCATTTGACGAAGAGCAGAAGGCCTATTCCGGTCTCGGAGCATAAGCCATGGCATGGGACGGCATCATTCGGATCAAACTCAGTCGCCCCCTGACGGATGACGAGAAGTCGCGCCAGTTAAAGGTTGGTGTCGCCGCTTCCGCTACACCAAACGACAATTTTTCAGTCTTTGAGAGGAATGACGTTTTCCTGGAAACTTCGAACGCCCAATACCATGAACGGGGCATGCTGACTTACGGCGGTATATTCGCAGTCCCACTGTGCCTGTTCGGCATAGCTACCATCACGCACATGATGTTGAACGTACCAGATGCGATCCGGAAAAACGGAGAGATGGCCGCAGGTCTCATCGGATTAGGGGTTATTGGCCTGTGCGTAGTTCTTTTGCTCGGCGCCGTTCTATGGGGATTGCACACAGAGTGGTTCACGTGGACCCGCTTGCCTGTTCGCTTCAATCGACGTACTCGCATGGTTCATGCGTTCCGAGGCGCTGGCGCCAAAGGCGTTATCTCGGTTCCTTGGGACAAGGCATTCTTTTTCGTGGAGCCTCGCGGAAAGGAAGTCGTCTCGCGCACGAACTCCTACAACATCCGATGCCACGTGCTGGACGAAAGGCAATACGTCGTACAGTCCTTTTCCGTGGGCAAGAGCGTTGCATCGTTTCGCGATGACTCAACCACTCAAGGCGCAGAAATTGCCGACATCCTGTCTGCCGAATTCGAGTACATCCGACGTTATATGGAGAACGGCCCGTACGACGTCCCTTCGCCTGAGTACATACCGACCGAGGTTTCGCTGTCCAACTCGATGAAGATCTGGATGCGCTCCGACAAGCGCCTGCTTCGGAGTGGCAATCCACTTGCAATGCTTGTGCTGGCTTTTAGCCCCTTTGCTGCCTTGACGGGGTTGCTGCACTACATCGGTCAGCTTAGCTGCCGTGAGCCTGTGTGGCCGGAGGACATCGAGCGCGAATGCGCATTTGCTGGCCCTGAAACCGTGAAGGTTTGAAGGCAAACAGGAGACGGGCCGATGTACCTTCATGGACGGACGCGGCGCAAATGACGACACCAGCTTGGGAGCATGACCATGGCTTGGGACGGTACCGCCTGGGTGAAACTGAACCGTCGGCTCACCGATGAAGAACAGGCCCGGCAACTCAAAGTGGAGCTAGCTGCAAGCAGCACAGCGCTGGACGACTTCTCGGTGTTCGAAATGAACGACGTCTATCTGGAAACCACTAACGCCTCCTTCGCGCAACGAGGACTGCTTACGTATGGCTGCATTTTCATTTTCGCCATGGGCTTGATGCTTGTGGTGCTCACACTCTGGGCCATAACGAACCCTCCGGCGAATGTCGTCGGTGCGGAGCGCATGGTGGCATTGATATGCATGGCAGGCTTTTCGGTAGTCGGCTTTGGCATTATCTTCATCGCACTCTGGGGCATGCATCAGGAGAACTTCACGTGGACGCGCTTCCCCGTCCGGTTTAACCGGAAAACACGTATGGTCCACGCGTTCAGGGGTGCGGGGGCGAAGGGTGTTATTTCGGTGCCGTGGGACAAGGCTTTCTTCTTTATCGAACCCCGCTCGAAGGACCCCATTTCGCGTGCGCTCGTGTTTAATCTCCGCTGCCATGTGCTCGACGAGCACGGGTGCATCACACAATCTTTCTCGATAGGCTCGCGGGTGACCACGATCGACGATGAATCGACCGAGAACGGTCGCTCAATCGTGCGCGGACTGAATGACCAGTTCGAATATATCCGCCGTTACATGGAAGGCGGTCCCTCAGCGGCCCCCACGCCCGAATGGGTTCCGAAGGGGCCGTCCTTTGCCAACAGCCGCCGCATATGGACACGCGACGATGAGGCGCTGCTTAAAGAGCGTAGCGTGCTGGCCACGACATTGGTCTGGGTGCTCCGGCCTTTTGTCTACCTTACTGTCGTGCTCCACTACATCGGGATGCGAACGAGCCGCGAGCCGGTGTGGCCGGCCGACGTCGAAACCGCATGCGGGAATACCGCCCCGCAGTCGCTAGCTCAAACCTGATAAGTTGTCAGCCGAAGCCGCGGGTGGGAGCGGTTGTCTTTTAGCGGCAGGAGTTCGCGCAGTTCGCAGCGCCAGATCCTAACCGAGGGACCGTGGTCGCGGTGAGTGACAGGCTGTGTTGAAGGACGCCATGCATGGCATACGACTACCTCACATGGATACACCTAAAGCGCCCTATAACCGAAAAGGAAGGGTGATCCTCCCGTTCAGTAAGCGGGATCAGAAGTAGAATTAACGGAGAACGCGCGACTGCGCAAGATGTACTGTAGTGGCCTAATGAACCCGGACACTGATTTAGGCGAGAATGCTCGCCATGGAGAGGTGTCTGATGCCGAAGCAACGTCGTTCGTTTTCCCCCGAGTTCAAACAGCAAGCAGCCAGCCTGGTGCTTGACCAGGGCTATAACTTTTCAGAGGCGAGCCGTTCGGTCGGCGTCGGCGAGACGGTGCTGCGCCGCTGGGTGCAGCAACTTCAGATGGAACGCCAGGGCGTCACGCCGAAGGGCAAGGCAATCACGCCGGATCAACAGCGTATTCAGGAACTCGAGGCGCGTATCGAACGCCTCGAGCGTGAGAAGGCCATTTTAAAAAAGGCTACCGCGCTCTTGATGTCGGAAGGCATCGAACGTACGAAGTAATTGATCAGATTGGCGCAAGCGAATCGGTCGAGCTGATCTGCGCGGTATTCGACGTGTCGCGGTCCTGCCTGTATGCCCACCGAGGGCGAGCCCGACGTGTTGATGCCGAGCGAATGGCACTGCGTAGCCGGGTACACGAGCTGTTCATCGAGAGTCGAAGCTCAGCCGGCAGTCGCAGCATCATGGGCATGATGCGCGAGGAAGGTACGGCGATTGGCCGCTTCAAGGTCAGCCGCTTGATGGAAGAGCTGGGGTTGATTTGCAAGCAACCCGGCAGTCATGCGTACAAACAGGCGACGGTTGAGCGGATCGATATTCCGAACCATCTCAACCGTCAGTTTGAGGTTGGTGCGCCGAATCAGGTCTGGTGCGGCGACATCACGTATGTCTGGGCACAAGGCCGTTGGCATTATCTGGCGGTCGTGCTCGACCTGTTCACGCGGCGAGTTGTCGGTTGGGCTTTCTCGACACGCCCGGACGCCGATTTGGTCGTGCGGGCGTTGGAGATGGCCTACGAGCAACGAGGCCGACCGCAAGGGTTGTTGTTTCACTCGGACCAGGGCGGCCAATACGCAAGCCGGAAGTTCCGTCAGCGTCTGTGGCGCTACCGGGTAAAGCAGAGCATGAGCCGTCGTGGAAATTGCTGGGACAATTCCCCGATGGAGCGGCTGTTCCGCAGCTTCAAGACGGAATGGCTGCCGTCAGTGGGTTACATGTCGGCGCAGGAAGCACACCGGGATATCAGTCACTACCTGATGCATCGGTACAACTGGATACGGCCGCATCAGTTCAACGACGGACTGGCGCCGGCTGTCGCGGAAGAAAAACTTAACGCAGTGTCCGGAATCAGTTGACCACTACAGACCGTGTTCCGGCGGATAACCTGCCGATCATTTATGAGATTCTTGGCTTGTACGACAAAGGGTTGAGGGAACTGGCACAAGGGCATCGTCATGTCTGGCGAAGCGGTGAGCCCTTTGACGCCGCGATGGATCGTTACAGTCACCTCTGCCAATACTTCTACACCGATCCGGAGTACTGGGAGCGGGGCGCGCAGATAAAAGCGTACCCGCCCAAAGTAAGCGCCCTGGCCCGGTTGATGCACATGTCGGAGTTCCATGGAGACTACGCACCCTGCGAGGTCGTCGACTCGAGCGGCGATGTGGCGAACCGTCAATCAGCCGCATTTCTTCTTGCCCCGGAGAATTACAGGCATCAATTCTACGAACTCGAATATCCGGTGTTCCCGGCGTCGCTTCCCGAACCGCCAGATCCGCCTGACGTTGTCATCAGATCTGGCCAGACCGTTCCTTTCGATGGCATATGGGAGCCGGTTACGTCGACCCAAACCAAGCTTCTGGGAATCGTCCCTGTGGGCGACAAGACATTCGAGAACAACGGCTGTTTCAACTATCTCGTCCAGGGAACAAGGGCACCGTCCCTCGATGGCCCATTCGACCCACAAACATTCAGTGCCTCGCCCACAAGCACGCATTGGCGTCTGCTTTGGGAAGACACGCGGTACAACAACGGCGTCATTCCAGACGAGCCAGAGTACTTTCTCGAGCCGCAGGCAGTCGAATCAACGATCTCTACCGATCTGCCCGCCGGTACGGAAGTGCAAACCGGCGAGATATGTCCCATATCGGGCACCTGGGAGGCCATCGGACTTGGCGTAGCGCCAATCCGGGTCCTTAAGGGGCAGATAATGCCAGACGTCCTTCTCCCCTGTCCCGGGTCGGGAGAACGTCGTGTTCATTGGGCAAGATGGCGCTTGCTCGCAGCGGGTGTCGATCTTCGACTGCAGCGTGATGATGCGGGCGTACCGCCTGGCACGCGCCGGCTTGCTAGCGATGAAATACAAACCAAGGTGGCGAACAGCAAAGCCGTTGCTGCGTCACGTACTGCAGCAAGCGGTCAGGAGTAGATTTGATGGACCACGCCGCAAAAGAATACGACATGCACGATCCCGCCACCCGGCGCCGCGTGTTTTGGCTATTGAAGCGCCTGACCAGCTTTTCGCTGTGGGCAAAGAAAAGAGACGCCTGGGAGGTGTTCACCCGGGCATATGAAAATGCCGTCCGGACCTGGCCGAAAAATGCCGCGGAACGCGTGGACGCCGATTTGCTACCTCGCATCTACGAAACGCTGAGCCTGTACACCAAAGGGGTGGAAGAACTGGGAAACGGGCACCGATTTGTGTGGCGCACGGGTGAGGCTCTTGAAGCTGCGCTCGACACGAGCGGGACCGTCCATAACTTTCTGTACACGCATCCCGACTACTGGGAGCGCGGCGCCCAGACGGCGCCTTACCCGGATAAAGTCGAAGCGCTCAACAGGCTGCTGCTTGCCAGCACATACGAGGGGGACTACGCCCCCATCGAGGTTCCCTTCGGGCCACAGAAGTCAGCGCGATATTCCAGCCCTGGTGCCTTGCTCGACCCTGAACGTTACACATACCGGTTCTATCAATTGGCCTATCCAGTCTTTCCCGCCGAGATTCCGGAAGTGCCCGGCGGTACGGACATCATCATCCGTTCCGGGCAGCGCGTACCGGTGGATGGAATCTGGGAGCCGGTCAGCATCGAGCGAGAAAAGGCGCTGGGCGTCCTGCCTTTGGGCATAAGAAGTATCGAGAACAACGGATGCTTCAATTATCTGGTAAGCGATACGAAGGCCCCCAACATCATGGGTCAATGGAGCGAAGTCGACTCTCGTACGATGCGCACAACCACCCATTGGCGCCTGCTGTGGGAAGACACCCGCTACAACGATGGCGTGATTCCTGACGAATCGGAATACTTCCTTGAACCCATGCACATCGACTCCGCGACTGCGACCCAATCAGTTAAGGGACTCGAGGTACGAACCGGGGACGTCTGCCCTGTATCGGGCACGTGGGAAGCGAAAGGATTCGACGTAAAGTCAATCGAAGTAGCGAGGGGACAGGTGATGCCCGATGTTCTTGCTCCTTCGCCAGGTTCAGGCGAGCGTCGAGTTCATTGGGTCACCTGGCGTTTGGTGAAAGCGGCAGGAGACACCGTCGCGGCGACAACGTAATCCACTAACGCTGAAAGACGCCATGCATGGCATACGACTACCTCACATGGGTAAGCCTGAAGCGCCCTCTAACGGAAAGGGAAAGGTCTCGGCGGATCGACGTGCATAGGCCCGTCGCGACAGATATCACCGATGCTCACACCGTTTTTTCCATGAACGATACGGTGCTCGAAGTCTGCGATAGAGCCTATTCGCAACAGGGGGCGCGGCCTCGATTCCCTCTATTCGGCCATATCTGCCTCAAGGGCCATCCCTGCGCCTCTCTTAGCGCGTGGTTTTTCGGGCTGAACAACATCGGCGGCATTGGTTACAGCGCGCGTCTCTTCACACTCGTATTAAGCGGCCCATTGTTCGTCATGGCGATACTGCACTACATCGCGCAACTGACAAGCCGCGAACCGATCTGGCCGCCCCTATATCGAAGCCGCCTGCAGTAACGCCCAGCCGACGGTCGCCACAGTGGCCTGATCGCCCGACTTCAAACGCCTAAACGGACGCCCCCCATGCCCAGAAAATTCATCCTGAAAGACGACACGACAGACCACAACGGAATCGTGCTCGACGGCATTGCGGAATCATCGTTCGATGGTCGGCCACTGGCGTATCTCGGCGCGCCGGTGCATTGCCGCACGTGCAATGCCGACGGCACCATCGTCACCGATGGTTCGCCTCATACGATGTCGGTGGGAGGGAAAGTGGTCGCGCTGGAAGGCGACCTGTGCCAATGCAACTGCGAACCGCTGCCGCGCCTCGTTGCATCGCAGACCAGCGGAACGCTTTCGAGCTAACGATCGGCGGCCGGCGCGAACATCTACGCAGTTCGCGCCGCTCCACACTCACTCCACAGTCACGGATTTAGCCAGATTCCGCGGCTTGTCCACATCCGTGCCCCGCGCACACGCCGTGTGATACGCGAGCAATTGAAGCGGCACGACGTGCAGGATCGGCGACAGTAGTCCGTAGTGTTCAGGCATCCGAATGACATGAATGCCTTCGTCGTTGACGATGCGCGTGTCCGCATCCGCGAACACGTAGAGTTGGCCGCCGCGCGCGCGTACTTCCTGGATGTTCGACTTCAGCTTCTCCAGCAGCGCGTCGTTCGGCGCCACCGTCACCACCGGCATCGCCTCCGTCACGAGCGCGAGCGGTCCGTGCTTCAGTTCGCCTGCCGGGTACGCTTCGGCATGAATGTACGAGATTTCCTTGAGCTTCAGCGCGCCTTCCAGCGCGATGGGGTAATGCAGTCCTCGGCCCAGGAACAGCGCGTTCTCTTTGCGCGAGAACTCTTCCGACCACGCGATGATCTGCGGTTCCAGCGCCAGCACGCTGTTGAGCGCGGCGGGCAGGTGGCGCAGCAGCTTCACGTAGTTCTGCTCGTCGGCTGCCGATACGTAGCCGCGCAGCTTGCCGAGCGTCACCGCCAGAATGAAGAGCGCCACCAGTTGCGTGGTGAACGCCTTCGTCGATGCCACGCCGATCTCGCGGCCTGCGTGCGTCAGGAAAGCGAGTTCGGTGAGCCGCACCATCGCGCTTGTCGCCACGTTGCAGATGGCGAGCGTGTGCTCGTGGCCCAGCGACTGCGCATGCTTGAGCGCGGCCAACGTGTCCGCGGTTTCGCCCGACTGAGAAATCACCACGACGAGCGAGCGCGGATTCGGCACCGACTCGCGATAGCGGTACTCGCTCGCAATTTCCACCTGCGTCGGAATCTTGGCCACAGACTCGAGCCAGTACTTCGCCGTGAGTCCCGAGTAGTAGCTCGTGCCGCACGCCAGAATCAACACGCTGTCGATACCCGCGAACGCTTTGCCGGCGGCGTCGCCGAACAACGCGGCGTCGAACGTTTCGCCGGCCGGAATGGTGTCGGCAATCGCGCGCGGCTGCTCGAAGATTTCCTTCTGCATGAAATGCCGATACGGACCGAGTTCAACTGCGCCGCCGTACGCCTGCACCTGGCGCACGTCGCGCTTTGCCTCGTTGCCGTCGCGGTCTGCGATGCGCACGCCTTCCAGCGTGATTTCGCACACGTCGCCTTCTTCGAGGAACATGAAGCGGTCGGTGCTGCCGACCAGCGCGAGCGCGTCGGAGGCGAGGAAGTTTTCGTGCTCACCCACGCCCACCACGAGCGGCGAACCTGCGCGCGCGCCCACCACCGTATGCGGCTGGGCCTTGTGTAGAACCGCAATCGCATAGGCGCCGTGCAGTTGCTGCACGGCCTCGCGCACCGCGACGAACAGGTCGCCGCGATAGAGGCTGTGGATCAGGTGCGCGATGACTTCGGTGTCTGTCTGCGAAACGAATTCGTAGCCCTTGCCGCGCAGCGTCTCGCGCAACGTCTCGTAGTTTTCGATGATGCCGTTGTGCACGAGCGCGAGTTCGTCACGCGAGAAGATGGGGTGCGCGTTGTCGGTGACAGGCGCGCCGTGCGTGGCCCAGCGCGTGTGCGCGATGCCCGTTACGCCATCGAGGTGCGTCTCGCGCACCTGCTCGTCGAGGTCGGCCACACGCGCGACGCTGCGCGCGCGGCGCGGCCCTTCGCTCGACACCACGGCCACGCCGCACGAATCGTAGCCGCGATATTCGAGGCGACGCAGTCCTTCAATCAGTACGGGGACGATGTTACGTTGCGCAACCGCGCCGACAATGCCGCACATGGATTTCGGTCCTTATTCCGGTCCTTGCAGGTTGAATTCGAAGACAGCCGCGCGGTGGTCATGCCCTCGCGTTGCGCAACCGCCTTCGCCGTAGCTTCAGGTCTTCTTCTTGACGGGACGCACGTAGCCGGACTTCGCCGTTTGCGTCTTGTCGTTCAGCACGAGGGCGCCGGCTTCGGCGTCCTTCCAGACGGTCGTGCCCGCCGCGATGGTCACGCCGCGCCCGATGCGCACGGGCGCCACGAGCTGCGTGTCCGAGCCCACGAACACATCGTCTTCGATGATGGTGCGGTGCTTGTTCGCACCGTCGTAATTGCAGGTGATGGTGCCCGCGCCGATATTCACGCGCGCGCCCACGTCGGCGTCGCCGATATAGGCGAGGTGATTCGCCTTGGAGCCGTAACCGATGGCCGCGTTCTTCACTTCGACGAAGTTGCCCACGTGCGCCTCGTCGGCGAGCGCCGCGCCCGGACGCAGCCGCGCATACGGACCCAGCACCACCTGCGCGCCCACCTGCGCGCCTTCGATATGCGTGAACGCGTCCACGCGCGTACCTGCGCCGATCGTCGCATTGCGAATCACGCAGTTCGGGCCGATGGAGACGTTGTCCGCGAGCGTCACGCGTCCTTCGAACACGCAGTTCACGTCGATCGATACGTCGCGCCCGCATTCCAGCGTGCCGCGCACGTCGATACGCGCGGGGTCGGCCAGCGTCACGCCTTCAACGAGCAGCGTGTCGGCCACGTTGCGCTGGTGAATGCGCTCCAGTTCCGCCAGCTGCTGCTTGCTGTTCACGCCCAGCGTTTCCCACTCCTCGTCGGGCTGCGTGGTGACGATGTCGAGCCCCGCCTCGATGGCAAGCTCCACCACGTCGGTGAGGTAGAACTCGCCCTGCACGTTGTCGTTCTTGAGCGACGCGAGCCAGCCGGCAAGCGGCGCCGTCGGCGTCACGATGATGCCGGTGTTGATTTCGCGAATGCGGCGTTGCTCTTCCGACGCGTCTTTCTGCTCCACGATGCGCAGCACCTCGCCATCGGAATCGCGCACGATGCGCCCGTACCCGGTGGGGTCGTCGAGCGTCACGGTCAGCACGCCGTAGCCGTTCTGGCCCGCGGCGTCGGTGAGGCGCCGCAGCGTGCTGGCCCGCGTGAGCGGCACGTCGCCGTAAAGCACGAGCGTGGGATGCGCGGGGTCGAGCAGCGGCAGCGCCTGTTGCACGGCGTGCCCGGTGCCCAGCTGCTGCTCCTGCACGGCGAACTGCACGTCCGGCGCGGCAACGGCGCTGCGAACGGCCTCGGCGCCATGGCCGATCACCACCACGAGCCGCGCGGGATCGAGCGTGCGGGCAGTATCGATGACGTGTGAGAGAAGCGGCCGGCCGGCCAGAGGATGAAGCACCTTGGGCAGCGCGGACCGCATGCGCTTGCCGGTGCCTGCCGCCAAAATGACGATATTCATGGCGTCGGCGAGAAGACGGGATTGGAAGCCGGGCATTCTAGCATGGGCATATGTACCGATTTGCCGGCGCGGCGCCCGCGCCGAGCTTGCCGAAGCCCGTGGCCGCGCGGGTCACAGCGCGTCGCGGCCGCGCCCCGTCCGCTCAAAGGTCGTCGAACTGCACGATCGAAATGGGCTTCGTCGCGCCGTTCGCGAGCGTGTCGTCGCCGCCCGTGGTCGCGCACGGATCGTCGTCGAAGGCGATGTCGCCTTGCGGGTCGGCCTGGCCCGTGGCGCGCAATCCGGCGAACGGGAACAGCTTCGTGTCCATCAGGTGCGACGGCACGACGTTCGCGAGCGCATTGAACATGTTGTCGACGCGGCCCGGGAAGCGCTTGTCCCACTCGCGAATCAGCGCCTTCATTTCGGCGCGCTTCAGGTTCGGCTGGCTACCGCAGAGGTTGCACGGAATGATCGGAAACTCGCGCAGCTCGGCGTACTTTTCGAGATCCGTTTCCTTCACGTAGGCGAGCGGACGGATCACGACGTTCTTGCCGTCGTCGGACTGCAGCTTGGGCGGCATGCCCTTCAGCTTGCCGCCGTAGAACAGATTCAGCAGCAGCGTTTGCAGGATGTCGTCGCGATGGTGGCCCAGCGCGATCTTCGTCGCGCCCAGTTCACCGGCCACGCGGTACAGAATGCCGCGACGCAGCCGCGAGCACAGTGAGCACGTGGTCTTGCCCTCGGGCACGAGCCGCTTGACGATGCTGTACGTGTCCTGGTTCTCGATATGGAACGGCACACCGCGTTGCGTGAGGTACTCGGGCAGCACGTGCTCGGGGAAGCCCGGCTGCTTCTGGTCCAGGTTCACGGCCACAATGTCGAAGTCGATAGGCGCGCGCTCGCGCAGGCGCAGCAGCACGTCGAGCAGCGCGTAGCTGTCTTTGCCGCCCGACAGGCAGACCATCACCTTGTCGCCGTCCTCGATCATGTTGTAGTCGCCAATGGCCTGGCCCACGAGGCGCGCGAGCCGCTTGAAGAGCTTGTTGTTCTCGTACGCTTCTTTCTGCTCGCGGCGCGTGAGGGCGCGACGGCCGGCTTCCTGGCCATCTTCCCCGCTCGGCAACGCGACGGCATCCGCCGGCGTGGCGGCGGCTACAGGGCCGGCAATCTCGGGAGCGTTCATGAATCAGTCCTCTTTGATGCGAAAGACTTCGACGCCCACGGCATCGCAGTCCGGATAAACGTCGGGCTTTTCGGTCGACACGCGCGCCGCCAGCACATGCGGATGCTCGAGCATCGCGCGCGCGAGGTCGTCGCACAGCGTCTCCTGCAAATGGATGTGCCCCTGGGAGACGCGCTTCGCCACGGTCGCGCGCATGAAGTCGTAATCCACGACCTCGCGCAGCTTGTCTTCCTTCGGCGTGGAAAGCGCGAACGGCACGAACAGGTCGATATTGATCACGACGCGCTGTTCGCCACGTTTTTCGAAGTCGTGCACACCGATGTTGATGTACACCTCGTAATTGCGCAGGAAAAGCCTGCGGCACGCGGCGAGTTTCGGATGCGCAAAGGCGGCGGAGGCGGCTAGCATGGTCGTTCCAGTTCAGGCGGGCGTGGCGGAGGGGCACATCGGCGTGCGGCTCTGCTTCGGCGGTTCAGTCTTCAGTTCAACTCGGTCCGGGCGCGGCGGTTCGTCAGGCGCCCGGCGTCAGAAACATCACGTCGCGCGGCAGCGGCACCAGGTGCTGGCCGCCGTCCACGAGAAGTGTCGTGCCCGTCACGGCGCGCGCGTCGGCCAGATACAGCGCCGCCGCCACGAGATCTTCGGGGCGCGAGGCACGGCCAAGCGGCGTCACGCGATGCGCGGCGGCAAACGCTTCCGGCGTCTGCCATGCCGAGGGCAAAGTGAGCCCCGGCGCGAGCCCCACCACGCGCACCTTCGGCGCCAGAGCCTGCGCAAGCGCCACCGTGGCGTTTTCGAGCGCGGCCTTCGTCAGCGTGTACGAGAGGTAGTCCGGATTCATGTTGTACAGCTTCTGGTCCAGCACGTTGATGACCACGGTGCGCAAGCGCTCGTCGGCAACGGCAGCCTCGGGCGTAGCCTCGTACAGCGTACGCGCCAGCACGAGCGGCGCACCCAGATTGATCGCCGTGTGCTTGAGCAGACTCTCGTAGCCGACGTTGCGCGCGGTGTCTTCGTCGAAGCGCGACGCATTGTTCACCACGCAAACCGGGCGACCCAGCGCCGCGGTGCACGCGGGCACCAGCTCCGCGACCTGCGCCTCGACGGCGAGGTCCGCGTGCAGCGCCACGGCCCGGCGACCCAGTTTGCGAATCTGCTCGACCACTTCGGCGGCCTCGTCGCGCGACGTGCCGTAGTGGACGCCCACGTCCCAGCCTTTCTCCGCAAAGCCGAGCGCCAGCGTGCGGCCCACACGCTGCGCCGCGCCCGTCACGAGCACGACGCGCGCCGCCGACGCACGGGACGCGTTTTCAACGCTGGCAGAGCCGAAAGTGCCGGAAGAAGCGCTCATTTACAATGAAATCCACTATGCACAACAAAATGCATAAAAATCAGTATTTTACCCGAATATTCGAGCGCTTTTTTGGCGGTTTGGCACACGCATGGCACAACTGGTATAAAGAGCCACCACAATCAGCGATAACCGATCCCGCTCGCCGCATCGCTCACAACCCGACGACGGCGAGGTAAGAACACATGGCAACGATCCGTGAACGCAAGGATGCGCAGGGGAACAAGTCATACCACGTGCAGATTCGGCTGAAAGGCTTTCCTCCGCAGACCCGAACCTTCGACAGTAAGACCCTCGCCAAGCAATGGGCCGCACAGGTGGAAGCCGATTTGCGCGCGGGACGCTACATACAGCGTGTCGAAGCCGAGCGCCATACCGTGCGCGAGATGATCGACAGGTATCGCAAGGAGATCCTGCTTACGCGCAAGCCGCAACGCGAAGCGGATCAAGGCCGAGTTCTTGACTGGTGGTCGTCACGGCTCGGCGCGTACAGCCTTGCCGAGCTAACGCCAGCGTTAATCGGCACCTGCCGCGACGAGTTCGCCAGTATCCCGACTCCCAGCGGCGGGCTCCGCGCCGCCGCCACGGTCGTTCGCTCCCTCGCGACATTTTCGCACGTGCTGAGCGTAGCGGTGAAGGAGTGGCAATGGCTCGAAACGTCGCCGATGTCCAAGGTCGCCAAGCCGCGCGTCAACAACGAACGCGTGCGCCATTTGAGCGACGATGAGCGTGATCGGCTCCTCGCTGCCGCGGCTCGATCCGCCAACCGCTATCTCTATGTCATCGTTGTTACCGCGATCTCGACCGGCATGCGGCGCAGCGAAATCCTCAGTCTGCGCTGGCGCGACATCTCCCTACCAAAGCAGAAGGGCAGCTACGGGCTAATCCTGCTTAACCGGACCAAGAATGGTGAGCGGCGCGGCGTACCACTGACTGGCGTAGCGCTACAGGAAGTCGAACGTCTGAACGCTATACACGCGGATAAGCATACGGGCCGCGCCGACCCGGACGCATTGCTCTTTCCGAGCGACAGAGTGCCCGACCAGCCAATAAACATCCATCCTGCGTGGGACAGTGCACGTCGACATGCAGGCATTGAAGATTTTCGGTTTCACGACCTGAGGCATACGACAGCCAGCTATCTCGCGATGGGCGGTGCTACCGCGCCGGAAATCGCGGAAATCCTCGGTCACAGAACATTGAACATGGTGAAGCGGTACGCTCACTTCGGCAAAGATCACATTGCTAGCGTGCTCGCACGCGTAAACGCCGCCCGCCTCGGCGGTTCGGATAGTTCGAAGGACGACCAAGCGACGCCGGACCCGACGTAACACTGGAACATCTGCCATGACTAATCAACTAGGTTCCCTTCTGAGCGTTCCGCTCGACCAAGGCAAATACCCGTTTGCCCTTGATAGAACACAACTGAAGATGACTGGTGACGACTGGGCGTGGAAATTCCTTCGCCTCAACCCCGGCTACCGCCGTGACTACGAGCTGCTTCAAAGTCAACCAGGCCTACTGACAACACTCCGAAGACACCTTCGCAATGGACGGCCGGGTAGTGAATGGTTTGAGAGAGCCAAAGAATTAGATGTCCGGTATTTCAGCTTGAACGGCAAAGTTCTAGGGCCTCAGTGCAAGTGGCCGCATGCTGCCCCTCTCACCCTCAAAGAGTTTCTCGACGCTAATCCCGATATCGACCCAAGAAGGCTTCGAGTGCGGGATTTCGACAGTGTGCGTCTCTATGGCATTGGCGACTGGTTCGATCCATCCTCGCAGGACCTTCCCAAGTTGGACGAAGAGCAGTCATGGTTTTTTAACCTCACTGAGCCGATTTTCTCGGTCGGCAAACCATTTTTTTTCGCGGGGCGCGATAGCGTTTGGAAAGCCGGCCCAACGCTTAAGAAAATTTCTGTCGGATACGCGGGCAACGCAAAGTTCGTTGAACCTCCCGTCGTGTACGGGCGGATCGAAAGCTACAATGATCGAGGTGAGCAGGTAGTCAGTTTTGGCAGGATCGAAAATCTTCCGCGGAAGCGTGCATTTGAAGTACTTTACAAGGACGGCACACTCATTCGCGTCGACGTACCAACTATCACGCCATTCCTATTTACCGGGTTTGTGCGTGAATCCGAGATGGCATTCGCGGTTAGTCTCGATGGTCACATCAAACCGCAGCTGCGCGCGAATCAGAAGGCTGCACTGCACTATCAGGAATTGATGTGTCGGGTGTCTTCGCAGCCTCTCGCAAACTATGCGTCCACCGATCCTGAACCGCAGGTGCTTCCATTCCGGCCGGATCGACCCGCAGCAATTCCGTTTAGTGCAATACGGACGGACCTCTCCGCGTTGGCTCGTGACCCAGCGAGCGCGTGGCAGAACTGGCACGTTGCATTGATTGACGTTGCTTATTCTCTGCCCCAACAGTTCAAGGCAGTCGAAAAACAACTACAGGCCATTCAGCAGCGACTTGGATCGTCGAAGCGACTTGCAAATCCAATACGGCAAAGAGCCGGCACAACGAACCATCAAGAATTCTGGTTAAAGCGTGCACTCTGCATGCTTGAATTGCAACTTGGGCTCCCCAAACGCGCCAACTCGCCGACAGGTGCGGACCGCATTGCGAACGCAATCTATGACCAGACCGATCCGTATCACAAAACCATTTGGGGAGAGAGCGGATGGAAAGCGTGCCCTAAACAGCCTGCGCCAGAGTCCGAGAAACTCAAGAAAGCGCTGCGAACCGGCATCGACCTTGCCATGCACCAGTACACATTCCTGATCGGCGCAGCACCGATCGATCTTGTCGGCGACGACTCATTGATCTGATTTCGCGGCATCGGCCAACAATCCCTCGACGAGATCACGGTCGCTACCCATCAATTGCCTGGATACCGAACTGCCGGTCCCACAACCGCTCGCTTTGGACGAACTTATGCCAGCGGGCCACCCACGTATCCCGGGCCGCCTGATCAGCAATATCCGGCAGCACGCCATTGCGGACGTATTCGAGTCCCCACTTCAGTTCCTCAATGATTGCTGGTGCGGTGGCATCGCAAAGCACCAGGTTCCGAAACTCGGCCGGAACCCGCCAGCGTTTGTCATACGCGAGTTGACGCCCCACTGACTTTAGCTTCCCCATGAGGCCCGCAGCGCGAGGGTCGATATCTGGGCCGCCCGCAGCGAGGATTTTTCGGCGGTGGCGCGTGAAAGTCACGTCAGACAACGACAGTTCGACAGCTTCTCCAGCTTCATATCGAACCAACGTCTTTCGTGCCGCCTCTCCGAGCGAAGCACGATCGAAAGAACCCTCGACGTTCAGGCTCGCGTTATGCCAGAACCAGTCGATAGCGCCGCGCAACGATTCCGGGGTCCACGCGTTCGGATGGGATAGCTTGAGCTTCTCCAGCGTATCGCGGCCGAGGATAATCTCGTTGCGAACGTGGGTATCGATCGTATCGAGGAGTTCCTTCGCACGCGGTCGCATAGACGACACAACCGCATACTTGCTTTTCCCCTTGTTCGTTTTTGCCAAAACCTGGTCGTACTTCTGATACTGACGGAATTCGTCGCCGCTCTTCAGCGTAACGAGCAGGCTGCGGGCATTGTCTTTCTGACGGGACTCTACGTGGCGAACAGAAATATCGTGGCGACTACTGACCGAACGCAGCCCATCGAATGCCTCTCGGGTGCGCCTCATCAGATTCACCTGAGCGTTGCGGCTCTTCGTCTCGATGTGCCACGTCAATTCCAGCAGTTCGGTACTAGTGCGCTTAATGAAATGACTGATCTCGCCCTCTGAGAAACCACAGGCAGTCAAGGCAATCTTCACAAGCAGGGCCGCACAGCGCATTTCAAGACGAATATCGCCTAGGCCCGCATGTGCATAGTTTTGGCCGATAGTCGCTGAAGCAAGCGGGATCTTTACCGACACCATCGCGATCGGGATTCCTCCGACCTGCTCTATCCAGTATCGGACTTCCATCTGCACGCCGGTGAGCGGGCACCGGATGAACGTGGTAACTGCTTTAGTTTTCTGGCAGGAAAGTCGATGGACATCAACATGCGCAAGGCGCTTTCCGTGATGGTCTTGAGGTGGCCCGAGTGGGCCTTTGACGCTAAGTAAGTCAATCATGGCTGCAAAAAGTAAGTGTATTTTGGTAAATCGCACGTGGTTGCTTTAACCGCATCCACGTACGTGTCGACCGCGGTTCACCAATCAGCCTCGGGGCAAGGAAGCCGTCGGAACGGCGCGGGATCGCAGTTGAAGCGCCCGCAACCGCAACGTTCGGCGAGGAGCCAGTCGAGGCCAATATCCGCCCATCGGTCAGGAGGCGGGAAGTGAAAGTGCAGCACCCCCTCCTGGCTTGCGACGCCGACAAAAGGGTTTTCGGTCGCCTCCCACAAAGCGATGACGCACTGAGTGCCGTCTTTCAGCGTGTGCTCGGCTGCACTGCCTACTCTCTGTAACCTCGGGCGCCACGAGTCGCGTTCGTGATGCAGTTGAACCATAATCTTCATGACGCGCACAAGAGCTGGCTCTGGCATCGTCGGAATCGGCTTCAGTCGATATTGCGTTCCTGCAACGACAAAGATCGCCGCCCCTCCTTGCCAAGCTGCGGCGGCATCGTGATGGAACGAAAATGGAACACGTGGGTCGTCAGAGAAAAGACGCAGTTGTCCAGTCACCCGATTTTTCTGTGCGTTTTTTTGAGACTGAACTGCTTTCTGCGACTGAATCAGTTTCTTTTCGTCGCGCGCCATGCTTAATCCTGTATGTCAGTTCTTGCGAACCGTCGACCTGCCACTTGGATTGACAGGTCGCGGTCTCAAAACGTTAGTAATGAGCATGGACTGGATCGCCATGCACCTAGTCAGCTGTCGGGCCGATCGCGTTATTGACCTTGCAGCCAATGCTCGAATTGCGCCGCGTCAATCAATACGCGACGCGTGCCGTGGGGGCGAACAACGCACGCCAGGAACCCGTTGGATTTAAGCCCGCTTTTGGGGTGCTTCGCATACTGCTCGGCCTGAAAGACAAGATGCCGTATGGCACCCTCCGAATACGGATAGCGTTGTGCGGTTTGCTTGATCGTGAGCCAGCGGCGGTCTTCTAGCGGCGTCAGTGCCGGCTCGGCCTTCGGCGTGCCGTAGCGACGCTTGCGTGGTTCCTTCTCGCTGGGCGAGGTTTCCACCGCCGACGCGCTCGGTGGGCAGGTTGCCGGAGCCTCGGCTGAGTGATCAACCCCGGATTTGCCACCTTCGGCCTGTCTGTCGCCGAACTGCGGCACGAGAGCGCGCGGACGTGACTGGCCAGGATGGATGACCTCTCCGGTCATCACGTTCAACGTCGGCCCGACCCAATGCCTTACGGGTTGCCGCTTGGTCCGCGCTGGCGTCGGGTCGACTCCGTCTGCGTGGGACGCGTCCTTCGAAAGCGAAGATGTGAGATGTCGCATGTTCATCAATGCTCCTAGCGATGTTGGAAATGGCGGCTGATGTTGACCGCCGATCCGAATTCCATCGCAACCGACGACGGCAGACCACGGCAAATAAGGAACAGTGATAAAAGGGGACTGCTGCGGGCAGGCTTGCACAGCCTGACTCAAATAAACCTCATGAAATCAAAGGGATGCTTGATTTCGCGATTCCGTTGCGCTTGCCGATGATTCAAGGGGAAATAAGGGGAATCCGGTCGTGGACGCTGGAAATAAGGGGAACCCGGTCGTGGACGCTGCGCGCCGGCCGTGCAGCGATATCGACGAGCGCAGTAGTCCGCCAATAGACCGATAGCTTGAGGGGACCATGCGGACGGCTTACTACATCTGAGTAAGCGGCTCGTACGGGGATCAGGTTGACGAGGATAACCGAGCAGGAAATCTTGGTGCCGCCGTCAAACGCTCCAGGCGCTCTGCCCGAGAAAGCCGGCTGGATTGCTGGACGGCCTGCTGCAGGTCCGCTTCGACGTTAAACAGGAAACGGACGGATTCGTCATCGACTACCAGGGCACGAATATCGATCGGCCGCGTTTGCTGCGGCGACTCCCTCGTCGGGATGAGTTCCATCCAGAGTGCATCGCCGCTCGCGGAAAACAGCATACGGCCGACTTCGAACACGTGCTCCAACGAACAACGTCCCGTATAAACGTCTTTCAAAACGCCGATAACGGGTATGCGGTTGCCGCACGCAAGCTCGGGCCGGTTCCAGTGCGTCACCCATATTGTGCGCGTCGTGCTGGGTGTCGGCCTACTCATGCAACACCAAAAGCTGCCGCTCGATACGTCTTTGCAGATCGCCACCACCGTCGGTACGCGCTTATTTTGCTCGTTTTTGACGCTATGATAATTCCAGATTGTCGTAATAAAGCGCGTCGCCTGTCCTTTGTGCGCTTGGGCCATGGACACGTCGAACGTCGCCCAATGCTGACTAGGGTTTTGGCCGCCTAAGGCCATGATTGCATGCACGTGCCCCGTCGTGAACGCCATCTGCCCTCTCCTAACCTATACACGAACAAGTCGACGGCCGGCCTTATGTGCGGTTTCGTGGTGGCGCCGTAAGAATTCGATCTGCCGCGCCGAGGGAATCTCACGCAGCCGCACTTGACCTCCTGCCAGCGTCAATGCGCGCACACTAGCATCGATACCATCAGCGAGAAGCAGATGTCCGTCCGCATCGAAGCTAATCAGATGAGAGTCGAATAGAGCGTGAAGGTGGGCGCATAACATAAGGCCGTTATGAGCGCTCGTACGCTCCTCCGGCGTAGCTTCGCTCCACGGGACAATGTGGCACGCTTGGACCAATCGCGGCGTTTCTATGTTGGTGAGGGCACATCGTCTTCCCCAAACGTCGACCACGCGCTGAACAAAGACACCGTGGCCAATGCGCTGCGAGGATATCCCCAAGACGTTATATCCCCCACCTTCACCCTCCCGAGAATCATTCTCCTCTCGGTAGAACTCCTCGCCTGTGGGTGACGCATAGCCGTTCATATCTGCCCATACCACCGTTGGGTTGGCACTCATCCGAAAGCCTTCGAAGAACCTGGAGAATGAAACCTCCGCGTGTCCCTCATCTTTCCAAGGCCGCGCCACTGTGAAGGTATAGCGAGGCTTTCGGTCCTTGGTCTGCCCTGTCTTGCATTTGGAAATGCAGGTGCCCACGTAGATGGTTGCTGTGCCTTTGTCAGAATAGAACAGCACGATCGTCTGCCCTTCAATGCCATGCGCCAAAACGGCCTTTGTGACAGGCCAGTGACCGGTCTGTCTCTTGGGAAACAACTTGTCGTTCGTCTCCCTGCTTTCCGGCTTCGGGTTGCTGAGATTGATCGCAAGGAACGGCGTGCGGAGGTTTGGAATGTCGAACCAGCGGTTTAGTTGGGGCATGGTCAGGGCCTGTGCGTCTCTTTGCCTGTCGATCGTATCACGCACGCTTAACAACCACGCGCCCCTTGTACCTCTCCCAGCTCTGCAGTCTCTTTCCGGACCTCGCGCCTACCCTGGTGTCCGCCAAGGCGGATACCGATTCGTCGGTCAAAATTTTTCACTCTTACCGGTGCCGCAGCAAAAATAGATGCTCCCCACATGACGTTTTCGGATAACAAGAAC
The DNA here is from genome assembly GCF_034424375.1 of Paraburkholderia kururiensis. NCBI lineage: Bacteria > Pseudomonadati > Pseudomonadota > Betaproteobacteria > Burkholderiales > Burkholderiaceae > Paraburkholderia > Paraburkholderia kururiensis. The sequence continues at coordinate 4,066,539 of NZ_CP139965.1, forward strand.
GAATGGTTAGACGTAGAGTATGATTCCGAGAATCAGCGGTGAATCCAGTCCACATGTACACTGAACAAAAGAAATGACTTTTCGCCAATACACAAAGAAACTGTTTGACGACTACGACCTCGTGCTCAGCGATATCCAGCTCAAGTCGATCCTTGGGTTCGAACGCCTGTTCACGGAACACCCACCGAAAGCTGACACCTCAGGCTACGAATTTGTCGAGATTGACTCGGCCGATAGCTTCGACACTATCTGGCGGAGCAGGGGGATGTACATGATTGCCTCTGACTTCGAGCCAAATCTGGAAAAACGGGACGGCTGCCGCCTCCGGATCGAAGGTTTACCCGTTATCTATCGGGGGCAGGCCGATCTTGTCCGCGAGCGCGTCCAGAGCCATTTGGACAACACTCGGTACGTGAAGACGAAGGACAAAAAGAAACAGGGAACGTGGACCCGGTGCCTTAAGCTCGACAGGAAACCGGGGAACGGAGGAATCGATTGCTACGTCGCGCCATATCAGAACTATCGATGGGTGGTCGTCGTGCTGCCCCTACGCGACAGCACGACGGAGTTTCGCAATTGCGCTGAGTGGGGATTTGACGCGGTGTTTGGCAAGCCCATCGCATCCAACGAAAGGGTGCAAGGCCCCAGCAAATCTATCTTGGATGATGCCCGTGTCCGCTTCGCGCACGATCAGCCCGAATAACCTTTTTGGGACCGCAAGCTATCGCTCGAACGAGAGAGCGGAAGAACTCAGTTTCCTGAACTTTGTAGTGGACCAGTCCCAACGATCTCATCATGATCTTCGCCAACGTTTGGCTTAAATGATTATTTGTAGCCCGATGTGGGACCTCGGACGTTGCAATGCTACCGCCGGACGCGGCTGGCGGTAGCCGGTATGAAGAGGGCATTCGCTGACGTCTGAAATCAGGTGGTGCCATCGACGTGAATCTGCCTCTTGAGCACGAACCTATCATCCAAGGTACTTCACAGTCAGTTCAGCCAAATCGCTCGCTTCGCGCGTTCGATGCTCTCGCTAACAGGAACCGAGGCAGTTTCTGCCTGCACAGTAATATCAAAGCGTGTTGATTTGCACGGAAGCCTGACCCACGATTTGCATTGAATTCTGACCCACCCCTTGGACCAGCCTTGCGGGTTATGCGGTGGGTATCTGGGTCTTCTTTCGCTCCTTCTTTGGCTGTGTTGTGCTGTTTCTGAAACGATAGCTATCGTTGCCTGTTTCTACAATGTGGCAGTGGTGTGTGAGCCGGTCGAGCAGCGCGGTGGTCATCTTTGCATCGCCAAACACACTGGCCCATTCGGCGAAGCTCAGGTTGGTGGTGATGATGATGCTGGTGCGCTCGTAGAGCTTGCTGAGCAGATGGAACAGCAGCGCCCCGCCGGTCTGGCTGAACGGCAGGTAGCCGAGTTCGTCCAGCACCACGAGGTCGGCATACATGAGCCGTGTGGCCAGTTGCCCGGGCTTGCCGCCCAGCTTCTCCTGCTCGAGGGCGTTGACCAGTTCGATGGTGGAGAAGAAGCGCACGCGGCGGCGATGATGTTCGAGCGCCTGCACACCGATGGCCGTTGCCAGATGGGTCTTGCCCGTACCGGGCCCACCCACCAGCACGATGTTGTGCGCCGAGTCGATGAAGTCGCACTGGTACAGCTGGCGCACCAGCGCCTCGTCGGCATCGCTGCAGCTGAAGTCGAACCCGCCCATGTCGCGGTACGCCGGGAAGCGTGCCACCTTCATCTGGTACGCGAGGGAACGCACTTCGCGCTCGGCAATCTCCGCCTTGAGCAGCCCGGCCAGCACCAGCGAAGCCGCCTTGTACGCCGGCGAGTCCTGCGCTGCGAGTTCGCCCAGCGCCTGGGCCATGCCGTGCAGCTTCAGTGACTTGAGCATCTGCATCATGGCCTCAGGCTGCATGGCTGTCCTCCCGGCCACGCAGGCGGTCGTAGCGGCCGACGTTGGCCTGTGGCTCGACCTTCAGTGCGAAGGCCTGCGGCGTCTGCAGCGGCGGCACAGGCGGGCTGTCGAGCAGGCGGCTGAGGATGTTCAGTACCGTCTGCTTGTTCGGCACACCCGCCTCAAGCGCCCGCTCAACTGCGGTGAGCACCATCTGTTCGTCGTGCAGCAGCACCAGCGCCAGGATCTCGACCATCTCGCGGTCGCCGCCCGGGTGCCTGAGCAGCACGCCCTGCAGCCTGCGCAAGGCCTCCGGAAACTCGGCGAACGGTGCGCCATTGCGCAGTGCGCCCGGTTTGCGCTGCAGGACGGCCAGGTAGTGACGCCAGTCGTAGACCGTCTCGCCGCGGTCATGGCTGCGGTTGATACGCCGCCCGTGCTCGGCGATCACCTGCCCCTCGGCAACGAACACCAGCCTTGCGGCATACACACGCAGGCTGATGGGCCGGTTGGCGAACGACGCCGGCACGCTGTAGCGGTTGCGTTCGAAGTTCACCAGGCAGGTGGGCGAAACGCGTTTGACATGTTCGACGAAGCCATCGAACGGCTGGCCCACCGGCATCAGGTGGGGCCGCTCGGCCGACCACGCATCCCAGACCGTCATGTCCTGCTCCGGGTGCCGCGTCTGCTGCCACAGCAGTACGCACTGGTCGGCCAGCCAGTCGTTCAGCGCATCCAGTGAACCGAACGCCGGCACCTTCTGCCAGAGGCGGTGGCGGCTGTCCTGGACATTCTTCTCGATCTGCCCTTTCTCCCAGCCCGAGGCCACGTTACAGAACTCGGCATCAAACAGGTAGTGGCTCACCATCGCGCTGAAGCGCGCGTTGACCTCGCGCACCTTGCCGGGACGCACCCGGTCAACGGCAGTCTTCATGTTGTCGTAGATGCCGCGGCGTGGAATGCCGCCCCAGGCGACGAACGCATGATGATGCGCATCGAACAGCATCTCGTGGGTCTGCAGCAGGTAGGCGCGCAGGAAGAAGGCCCGGCTGTGGCTGAGCTTGAGCTGCGCGACCTGCAGCTTGACACGCTCGCCGTTGATCACCGCCCAGTCCTCGCTCCAGTCGAACTGGAATGCCTCGCCAGGGGCAAAGCGCAGCGGCACAAACGTTCCGCGTCCCGTGGTCTTCGCCTGCTCGTGCTGTTCCTGCCGCCACCGCCGGGCAAACGCCGCCACGCGGTCATAGGAGCCCGTGAAGCCAAGCGCGCACAGATCCGCGTGTATCTGCCTGAGCGTCCTGCGCTGCTTGCGCGGCCGGTTCGCCTCGGTCTTGAGCCAGCCTGCGAGCTTCGCGGCAAACCCGTCGAGTTTGCTGGGGCTGTGGCGCTCGGGATAGGCCGGCAGAACCGTGCCGGCCCGGATGTAACGCCTGACCGTGTTTCTGGACACGCCCAGCCGTCTGGAAATCTCGCGCAACGAGACCTGATCGCGAAAGTGCCAGCGTCGGATGATGCTCAATATAGCCACGTCGATCACTCCGTTCCCCTGCCCGTTGCCGAGCAGGTCAGTGTTCTACGTGGGTCAATATTCGATGCAAATTACTGCCCTGGCCGGGTCAGGTTTCCGTGCAAATCAACAATCAAAGCGCGCCAGAGCAATGAGGACCTTATCGAGTTCAGCCACGAGTTCGTTCTTTTGGGTCACTGACAGTGCGTTCACCCTAGCCTTGACAAATGGCTCGATGTCTTTCTTGACGTGCACAGCGTGCGAACGGTGGCTCTCTTCGGCGAGCATAGGAGCAACCGGCCGGAGCTTCTCAATGAGCATATCGTAGCGCGTGACAGAGGTAGTTGAGTCCTGCGTTTCGCGCACAAGCACATAACGCAGGGCCTGGGTGTCGATCTGGTAAGTTTTGAAACCATCGGATCGCCTAGGCTCGCTAGGAAGCCGATATCACGGGTTGAGTGTTTGCTTTCAGGTGCGATGTTGCTAATGCTTATTGATCGTACCGGCTCGCCTACCGCCGACCGCGTCGGGCGGAAGCAGCTGTTGCATTTGGCTAAGCCATCGTTTCGTTACGGCTTTGCCGAATTACGCTACAGCTTTCGACACAGGGTCCGTCTGGGCTTCAGTCGTGGCGTTGGCGTTTAGCCATATGCAACGGCGGCTTTCGCCCGACATGATCGGGAGGTGGCCGAAGCTGTGTGAAAACTCCCGCCGAATGCACCGCCTGACAAACTCGGCTCGCCAGATCACCGCGTACGGGTTTCGAAGCGGTTCGGGAGGGGTAAAGCGACACCCGAAAAGCGGATAGCTTCGAGTTTTTACACAGCCTCGGCCAACTCTGCCATTCGTCTGACCCTTGCAGCAGTCACTCGAACGACTGCTTCGCTCCGAAACCTGCCTCATCTGCAATGGACGGATATCAGCCGAGGCGAACGGTGTCGGATTGGAGTTCGTCTGCCTGTTCGTCGATGCAGACCAGCGATTTAGCAAACCCCAACGATAAGCCATCATCACTGGGTCGACGAAAACCCGTATTCGATCTATTGCGTTGGAAAACTCGCCGCGCGCCGCTTACGAACCACTCGTGAAAAATCTACCTCTCAGATCGGTCTACAAACCGCTCGCGAGCATCGGTCAAGGGTAAGACGACCCCTGAAAACCTCGCTAGGTCGATCATCAACGAGTTTTTCAACACAATAGATCCAAAGCGGGCACCGACGGAGTCGATTCAGTAACCGAGAGTGCGCCGATTCCGGTCGCCACGTGGGAAAATGCGCTGCGGTAAGGCTATTAAACTCAAGGTCCACTGGTTTGGTGGATTAAGCTCAAAGTACATGCAGCGTCCCGCGCTGCGGCCGATGAAAGGCAGGCTGTCGCATAGAAGAACCATCAAGACAAATAAGGTTATGGCTACAAATCCCCAAGCCGTATCGTTGAATACTAACCAGCTTCATCCCTATGCCGCGTTCCAGCTTTACGAATGCGCTACAGCACCTTTGCTGAATCTGAGGGCGCTCGCGGGCGGAATTGCTCAGGAGTTGGCTGCAAGCGGGCCGAACAGCGGCCACATCGTGATCGTGGCCCAGTCCGCGCTGCCGCACAGAGTCGGCACCAGCGGCTGGGCCATACACTTCAAGAAAACTAGCCAGTCGGCCTGGACAGACGATCCAACGGTCGTGGATGTTGAGCAGCACGTCCTACTCCTGATTAGTAACGGGCGAGTTCTTGGCATGTCGACGTCCGCCACGGAAGTTCGCAAGCGTGTCAACGACTATCTGGACGCTCAGCCCGGCTTAACGGCGATGGCAGCAGACGTTCTGGAAAACGCCCTGCTGAGGTCATCCAAGTTGCGCACGCTGTGGTTATCTGGCATCCATAGGAAGTCGCCCTTCAAGGCCGACTCCAAGGTGCTCACGGGACCTCAACTGGAGACCGCGCTCAACCCGTTGGATGATAGAACATTCAGGCCTTCCGCTGGCCGCGCCGACACGGGGCTCCCCGTCGCCAGCGGTGTCTCCAGAGTTGGGGTGAGTCCCAAACGGTCCTATGCCTGGATTGGCCCGACAACCGATGTCGCGGACTTCGCTTCTCGCTTTCAGGCGCTCGTGGGACACATCGCTAACCGGCGCACCAAGACCCTTTCGCCGCTTCCAATCCTCTCGCAGGCGCTGGCCCAAGCACCAACCGCCGGCTCTGTGGTAAAGGCGTTCGATTTTTCTTTTATTTCCACTGACACGGCGGCAGATCTCGATAACACTACGAAGTCGTCCCTAGAAGAGTTCGAGGCGCGGGTCGAGCTTGCGACAACGGGCCATCCTGCAAACCAGGACTTCGCGCTTTACATCCGTGACCGCGACCATGCCAATGCGAATCGCGCCCAACAAGATTGGCAAGTCGATGTCACGGTGACGCTCGCCAACACAGCGGTCACAGCCGTTTTAGCGACCGACTCGCAAGGATGGCCTCGGTGGAATGTATTCAAACAGCTGCTGCGCAACAGATCGATCTGGTCAGTCTGGTACGAGTCGGGGCACAGCCTAGGGGGGGGCGAGTGGACCATACTTGATGCGCGAGCGTCAAGCTACGAAGGGACGATCACCCCGGTCAATTTCTCCGCGGGTAATTGGAACATCGAAAGCGAAAAACCACTTCCGCGTGGCGGGGGGAGGGCTGTTGTCTGGGCACAGATCGGTGCCGACTCATCTTTGTTTTCTTGGTGGATCCGAGATGGCATGGCCCAATGTTTCCCCCACTTTAACAGCGCCACAGATCCTAACTCGTACGCTTTCTGCATCTGTGACGACGGCACCAACGAACTAGCGGACTTCATAGTCTTGGCAAAACATAGGTGCTTTGCGACGCCCACCAATCCGTCACACCTAGCTTTCGTAATGGTACATCTGAAAGCTTCATCGTCCAGCGATCCGGGGCGAAGCATGGCGCCAAAGCAGTACGAAGAGGTACTTGGTCAAGCCACCAAAAACCTGGGCCGAGTCCATTTCCCAGAAACGCTCGAGTATCTGATGGGCCGGCTCGGCCGCGGCGTGGCGATGCTTTGGGAATGGACGGCCAGCCGGTTTCAAGTACTCTTGCCTCGCGGCACAAAGCTGCCGAAGACGGCGCAAGTGCGCACGACGCTAAAGGATTTCAATGGGCAGCGACATCACTTCCACGTCGTTGTGGTGCAACCACATCAGGGCGCTGGCAACTTTAATGCGTCAATGAATGGATCACCAGTCGACTTCAAGACGCATATGCTGTGTACCTTACTTTGCGCCGCGGAGGGTGCGGCACGCGCCTCGTCTGCAAATCTCAACGTCGTCATGTCGCCGTGATTCTTTCCATCTGCTTTGGTTACGTCAGAATGTCCATGATTCATGCGAGCATCGTTGTTCATGTCTACCAGTTCACGCTTGATGCGTAAATCTCAGCGATGTGTCGTAACGGCGCGGGCGCAATTCCATGGCCCGGCGCGCCCACGAATCAATCCACGTGCCAAGCAGCCAGAGCCCGATCGCCTCCTGTCTGCGGGCGAATTCAGCCGGTCGTGTCGGGCGAAAGCCGCTGTTGCGTATGGCTACGGTGCATTGCAATTGGCGCGGACCTTTGCCATCAGAGGCGGAGCCGGCGACAGCCTCTCGTCAGATAAACCGAAATCGGAAGCACGCTTTCCAGAGCGAGCTTCCCATCGTGCAGCCTCGTCGTCGACGGGAGGACCCATTGCCAATGAATCATCACGCAGCGAACTAAGTGAACGGTTAGTGAGCGAGGCGGCGGGGATAGCGTCAATGTAGTACGCGACGTCTCTCGCGAGACGGTCCTCCGCCCATCTCGGGCTGGCCGTGAAATTCGCGCTGATGGCACGCCGCCTTTCCGCCGTGCTCAGCGACCGTTGGAGACGATTCTCCACGTTTCGAACTGCCGTCACAGCCTTGGTGGTTTTCGCCTGACGCACATCCATTTGCACAGCCCGGTCGAAGAAAAATGCGTAGTCGATTTCCGTCGGCCTCCAGCCGTTTGCCCAGTACGAACAGTAGAAATCCGCCACGCCTTCGAAAATGCCGGCAGTTCCCGCGTCTCCCATCACGATGTCGTAGTCGTCGCGAACCTCCTTGACTGCGCCGAGCGCCGCGAACCCGTGACGCCATGCTGCCGCCCTGCTTGCCGATGCATTGACTGCGCTCACCTGGGCCTCCAGCGAGGACGTGCGGTGGGTATTCGCGAATAGCCGGATCGCGTGCGCTTCACTCGCGAAACTTTGATCGATTAACTGAGGAGACTGTTGATCGACAAGCAGCAGAATGGCTTGGACCTGCTGCGCCTGGCCCGCCGTGGCGCCAAGCGGTCCCCACGTGAGAATGCCCGGATCGGTTGTGCCTACGTTGAATTCGATATCAGTGTAGTCCGTGGATTCATAAGATAGCGTCATCGTGTGGGAGCGGTCATGTCCGTCAGGGATTGCTAGATCGGGCGCAACGACGCGCCAGAGACCCGACGAAACGGCACCGTTGCGCGCGGGATCATCCGTAGCAAGCGAGTTAGCGAAATCCGGGCATGCCGCCACCTTCAAAATCACGGCGAACGTCTGCGGACCTAGCGTGCCGTCCGCGAATCTGTCTTCATTTGCGATAGGTATGCCGCACCGCTTCGCAGCCGACGCAAGCCGATGCTGAAACTCCGCTAGCGAACCAAATTTTCCGCCTCGAATACTCTGCTGACCCGAGATCCGAAAGACAACCACCGACTCTTCCGTATTAGTCTGCGCCAATGATTGGACGGCTAACGTGCTCGCAAACATGAACCAAACGACAATCCATATGGTTGGACTTAACATGCCTGCCTCGCGGAATTGTGGGCTCGGGTCGAACCGCATCGAACCGTACGGGAACAACCAATGCAATGTAGAAAGGCCCTGCAGCTTTGCGTCGTCTACCGCTTCAGATTGACCATCGACGGCGCGCGACCAATCGTAAGCTATGCGACGAATCGTTCGGTGCCGGATTCTTAATAAAACTGTTCTCAACAATTCGGCTATTTGGATAAGTGCGCCCGCATTCGGTACCAGTCTTGACGAACTGGGACTGATTGGCGCCTAGGACAATGATCGAAGCTGAGTCCTCGCTAAGATAGAAACCCACGTGACCACTGCCTTTTTCGAAGCGATTCTCAAACACGGCTATGTCACCACGGGCAGTCTGGGTCGCTTCCTGTCCATAGTCTTTAAAGCTCAGTGCAACAGGTGCGTTCGGCGGTATTTTCAGTTTACATCGCTGAAGACACCACGAGATGGTCGCCGCACACCAAGGCGTACAATCACCCGCGTCTTCCTGCTGTGCATAGCCTATGTCGGCGAACATCTGGCGAATCAGCGGGTTTGCGCGATGACCCCAACGCTCATTGAAAAACTCTCCTGTCGTGGACACTTGCGTGATCGCAGCCAGATATTCCATCACGGAAAGCGGTGAGTCGTTGGGAGCGCCGTCCAGTATCTTCCTAGCTGTGTCCACGTCCTCGCGCAAGGCTTGGACTCTGCCATACACCTGGTAGAGAGGAAGCGATGCAATCTCTTTAGCATCGGCCCGCACTGACGAACCGAGCAGTTCAAACGTCGCGCTCGTGCAAACCATTGCAAGCGAACCGCCGAGCATAAATTTCCTGCGAGATCGATTCATATCTGTCCCCACCAGAAGATATCAATACAAAGGTCTGGCTGAGACACCTCGCCGTCGCCCGTCCTACTCCACGACCCTATTGCGCACCGCTCGCAATACCGCTGCACCGGGCTTCTGCACCGGCTGCTGCGATGATCCACTGGGCGTTATTTGAGATGGGGGTGTGCCGCTCACCGTGATGATGTCTCCTGGCGCCGGCGGACCGCTAATCGTAAGCGTCACGGGTGAGCTGTCGTTGTTCATCGTAGCCTCGCCCTGATGAGCGGCTGGATTTACACTTGCATTCAATCGAAACGCTTTCTTCATGGTGAACTTGATAACTCCACCGCTGTCCGGGTCAGCCGACATGCCCACTTGCTTGACTGTTGGGTCCTGACTGATTTTGTTGGCGATCGCCTTGGCGATATCGTCAACCGACGCTCCATCGGGTACGGTATATGAAACGCTAATTTGCCCGGACGCCTGCCCGCCTCCCTGAGATGCCCCCGATTGTAGGGAACTTGAAATAGTGCCCTCCGCCCAGGCCAGCGAGCACTCTTGATGGTATGAAAGGATCCTAGTTCGCTCATTGAAAACGTCAATATTATCTCGTGCAGTTGTGTCAAGACTATCGAGGTATTTCAGATAAGTGCGAATGTCCGTCTGGTACGTGGCCTGGATCGACTGCGCAATATGCGAAATCGACAAGGCGTTCAGATAATCTGCGCTCATGCTTGCTTTCGTCGCGCTGAAAACAGTGCTTCCAGCTGAAAACGCATGCGTAACGGACGTTGGCGTAAAAACCGTCGCCAGCGCCGAAGAAACAGTACTTAACGTATCGAGTAAAAATCCGGAACCAGCCGTTTGTGCAAAGAGTGAGTCGACAAAATCGGAACACTTTCGTTGCGAGTCCTGCACAAGTAAATTTACAACCTGGAATTTGGTCAGCCCACCTGCAGTACCCGCCACATGAGATGCCGGAAGCGCTGCACCCGCGGAAGCCGACGCACCAGAAACAAAAGCCGCCGAGGCCGGAGTATCAGGAGCCTCGGCAAGGGGGGCAGCGGCAAGCTGAAAATTCTGCGGCATATGCGAACATGCCGCCGAGGTCAAAATGAAGCAAAAGCACAAGAACCATTGCGCGAGCTTCATAAGCCCCCCGGTATCACACGCAAAGGAAAACGTACCGAGGAAGAGTACTTTAAGGAAAAAATTACTGCAATAAGAATTCTTGGCTATCGTGGAAAATATTCATCGCGATTCGAGTCCAGAGCTCGCGCAGTGGGCACATACTTCAGATTAATTCGGGTTCCGACTTTCCCAAAGGCACAAAGTCCTCCCTTTGCCAATCGTGTAGTAGGAGTAAGGCCAAAACCAACGTCTATTGATATCCGATCATCGTTTGGGGGGAAGGGCTTCGTCGATCACGATAGGCGGGATCGCAAACTCTTCTAGCCATGTCGCCAGGATATGGCTAGACGAAAAATCAGTAACGAATTGCGGGCGGCGCAGGAACCATTGATTCCTGTATTCGCACCGTTGCCCAAAGGCGGTCGGCGACGTTCGGTCGCCGACCGCGCAGCATTGAACGGCATCTTGTATGTCCTGCAAACGGGCATCCCGTGGGAAGATCTGCCGCAACGACTTGGTTTCGGCAGCCGGGATGACATGCTGGCGACCACTACGGGATTGGCAGACCGCAGGTCAGCGTGAGCATGACCAGATTGATTGGGAACGGGCGAGTCTTGATGCCGCCAGTGTTTCCAGCCCGCGGGGGCCAGGAAACCGGCCCCCGCCCGACAGACCGGGGCAAGCTCGGATCGAAACGGCACATTGTTGTAGATGGCATCACGGCACGTACCGCCCGTCGAGGCGTAGACAGCAAGGAGCGACTCGCGCGGCATCGCTGGGTGGTCGAGCGCACGCATGCCCGGTTTGCCGGCTTCGGCAAACTGCGCATTCGCTTTGCGCGTCGTCTCGATATTTACGTTGCGTTGCTCTCCCTTGCTGCTGCCGTTATCTGTTCACGCTTCGTTGACGACTTGTGTTAGCGACTCCAAGTCACTTCGATCTTCCTGTCGCAGTTGCTCAGTGCGCGCTCCAGAAGTCAGCTACGTCCGCAATGCCAACGTTACGGCGTGCAATCTCGGCGGGTGGGACGTGAAACACCAGCCGGCTTTTCGGTCGCCCCTTGTTCACAATCGGCTCCCAAGATGCCAAGTGGCACTGCGTGAGTCGATTGACGAAGTTGGTCCACTGTGCGGATCCGAGCCTGCGTGTCCATCCCAGCTTTTTGTCTTCCGTCTCAAAGTCATCCGAAAAGACGACGATGGGCGCGTCCGGCCGGCTTATGAGCGCTTCGATGAAGAAATTCGCGGTGTCCAGCCACTCTTGGGTCGCGGCACTGGCCTCTCGGCCAATAATCCCGGCATTTTCGAGGACGCTCCGGATTTTAGGGGTGGTGTCACAGTAAATCTCCGGCGTCTGCATCTCCTGAATCATTTCAGGTGCGATATTACGCAGCAGCTTCAGCGTCGAGATGGCGTCCACTTCGAGATACCTGATGGATGTGTTCTTGACATCCACAGTTGCCGCCCCCTTCGAAACAAGGAGCTGGTCAATGCTCGAATCTTGCATGCCTAGATGACTGTTGTGTCCTTTGCTTAACTTGACAGTCTGAAACACAAGTCCCGGCACAGAAAGGTGTGGCGGCATACCTGCATCATGATCGAGCAATGCGGCCCAAAGGCTGCCGACGTTCTTCTTCCATATGAGCGAGATGTTTTCTCTTGGCAGAAGCACGTTCAATGCGCTGCGTGCAGCTTCGGGGTTGGCCGCCACAAACCATTCGATGACCGCAGGATGGATCGCGCCCCTGGCGAAAAAGTTGACAACGTAGGCGTTGTCTATGCCGGCTTCAAATCTCCGCTGCAGTGCTAGTGAAAGAAAGCAATCGTAGATTACTTCGTGAGAGAAGCCGAATTTGCTGTCGCCCGCGATTAGTTCTCCTACAGACAGACCGCACAATGAGGTTAGCCTGCGTCGCAATCCCGGGCGTCCTTTGTCTATATCGTTAAGCCCTAATGCAGCACCCGCGCAGAGTTCAAGATACGACTGCTCCAGTTCACGCTTGCCCTCAAGGTGCATCATCTCGGCAAACTCGCCGAACAAAACCTGGAGCTCTGGTGCCGTGAGTATTGGAACGTTGTTTTGGTCGAGGATCTTCATCGACTCGCGTTCAAGGTACTGCTCGACGACGACCTGAAAGATTCCAACTGATTCCGCACGCAAGCCACTTCGACTTGCGCACCATGTCGCATACGCTTTGGCAAAAAACGGGATGGTCAGTAGGTGCCAGTCTCGATCACTGAGATCGAACAGGGCATCATCCCGAACGCCGTAGCTTCGAATGAAGGCATTGGTTTCGCTGCGACTCCATGGCTGAATGTCCGCCACCGTGTGCTCTACATTAAGGTCAGTCGTCTCGCTAAGAGCGCGACGATAACGGGTCATGTAGTATGACGAGCGTGCGGAGGCGATCATTACGCCATGACCGCGCAAATCGCGAAACCATCCTTCGAGCGAGCCAAGCGGATTGTCGTAGCCACTACTACCTAAGAGCTCATCGAAACCATCGACGATAAGCACGAGCAGGCCATTCCTACACAATGTCTTGGCGCTCTGGCTATCAAGGATGCGCGTGATGCTCAGCGAAGTATTGATAGCGTCGTCTAAGTTGGAGAGGGCACGACCAGCCGAACTCACGAATAGGTACAGGGGTGCGTCGCTCGCAGGGTCGATCTCAACTGCGCGTGCGCGTTCACGAGCGAGGGTCAGAAGCAACTCGGTCTTGCCCATGCCAGCGTCGCCGACAACAAAGAATACAGTCGTAAAACTCTTGGACGGCTCGCAGGCCGCGTCTGCTCGCTGCTTAAGATCGACGCGCTCCGGAGCTGATCTGCGAGAATCGGACTCCTCGACCAAAACAGCGGGAATCTTCATTCCAGCGGCTGGCTGCGGGCGACCGGTCTCCGCGACCTGCTTGCGCCTTTCCTGCTCGTCTAGTTCTATGCGCACACGCCGAGCGAGGACGCCCCAATTCGCCATAGTTCGCAGGAAGTCCAAATATCCGATCCAAGCTCCGGCGCCGGCGTCAAACCATTCATAGCGGTTATTCTGTCCGCGCCGAAACTGGTCCGTCCTATGTACGTTCCCTTGACTGCTGGGCTGCGTCCAAGTGACAAAGATGACTCCGGCGTACTGCCCTTCCCCGAAGTCATAGGACGGCGGCGAATGGTCTTCGCAGAACCCCGCAATGTCTCGTGTGATCTCATATAGGAACTGGCCGAAGTGCTTGGCCGTGGGATCCTTGCTCAGGAAGCCGTCGCGGAACGCTTGGGTGTTTTCTGTAGTGGTCAACTGATTCCGGACACTGCGTTAAGTTTTTCTTCCGCGACAGCCGGCGCCAGTCCGTCGTTGAACTGATGCGGCCGTATCCAGTTGTACCGATGCATCAGGTAGTGACTGATATCCCGGTGTGCTTCCTGCGCCGACATGTAACCCACTGACGGCAGCCATTCCGTCTTGAAGCTGCGGAACAGCCGCTCCATCGGGGAATTGTCCCAGCAATTTCCACGACGGCTCATGCTCTGCTTTACCCGGTAGCGCCACAGACGCTGACGGAACTTCCGGCTTGCGTATTGGCCGCCCTGGTCCGAGTGAAACAACAACCCTTGCGGTCGGCCTCGTTGCTCGTAGGCCATCTCCAACGCCCGCACGACCAAATCGGCGTCCGGGCGTGTCGAGAAAGCCCAACCGACAACTCGCCGCGTGAACAGGTCGAGCACGACCGCCAGATAATGCCAACGGCCTTGTGCCCAGACATACGTGATGTCGCCGCACCAGACCTGATTCGGCGCACCAACCTCAAACTGACGGTTGAGATGGTTCGGAATATCGATCCGCTCAACCGTCGCCTGTTTGTACGCATGACTGCCGGGTTGCTTGCAAATCAACCCCAGCTCTTCCATCAAGCGGCTGACCTTGAAGCGGCCAATCGCCGTACCTTCCTCGCGCATCATGCCCATGATGCTGCGACTGCCGGCTGAGCTTCGACTCTCGATGAACAGCTCGTGTACCCGGCTACGCAGTGCCATTCGCTCGGCATCAACACGTCGGGCTCGCCCTCGGTGGGCATACAGGCAGGACCGCGACACGTCGAATACCGCGCAGATCAGCTCGACCGATTCGCTTGCGCCAATCTGATCAATTACTTCGTACGTTCGATGCCTTCCGACATCAAGAGCGCGGTAGCCTTTTTTAAAATGGCCTTCTCACGCTCGAGGCGTTCGATACGCGCCTCGAGTTCCTGAATACGCTGTTGATCCGGCGTGATTGCCTTGCCCTTCGGCGTGACGCCCTGGCGTTCCATCTGAAGTTGCTGCACCCAGCGGCGCAGCACCGTCTCGCCGACGCCGACCGAACGGCTCGCCTCTGAAAAGTTATAGCCCTGGTCAAGCACCAGGCTGGCTGCTTGCTGTTTGAACTCGGGGGAAAACGAACGACGTTGCTTCGGCATCAGACACCTCTCCATGGCGAGCATTCTCGCCTAAATCAGTGTCCGGGTTCATTAGGCCACTACATTCCGGGCGGTGGTTGCGATAGGCTCCGGTCGCAGGGCAAAGGTAGTACACACCGTCAGAGTCGAAAGTTGAATAAATGCCGATCACGCCTTGCGTCACATTGGCGTCCCAGACAGGACAGAGTTCCTGCACGTCAGCGCCGCACCAAGCCTTGATGGAGACCCCGCTCGCGGTATAGGTGAACTTTTCTAACTGTGCATCGAGGCGCTGCGTGATTGCCTCCGAAAACTCGCGTAGCGCATCGCGGATGGCAGCAGCTGATACTTCCTCAACTGGAATTGGAGTGCCATGTGAAAGCTCATCCCGGATGGTCTTGAAGCTTTTGCCGTCGTAGATGTTCTTCGAAAACTCACTGAGAAACCCTTCAGCGAATTCAGCCCATCCGGCGACGACCGAATCTTTACTAGCGCTCCATTTCTTGGCGAGCTTAATTCCGCTTAGCATCGCGCCGACCCCCGGGGTATCGCCAAGCTTGATCGGAGCGGCGGCGCGAACGCTGTACGCCGCCAGCAGCGTCAGTGCGACTTTTATGTGGAAATCTACAAGTGCCGCGTATTCTCGGGCGTCTGACGGCGATTGAGTCAAGCGCTTGCTGTACGGCATTGAATAGCCGCGAATTAGATCTGAGAGTTTCCCTTGCATAATCTTCGGTGTCCCATTCACTGCGGCTCGCAGCGGTTACGTTGGCGATCTTGGCATACTTTTACGCCCTTGGAGCATCCGAGCCCTTGCCATACAGACGCGAAGCAGCGGCCTCCCCGACGCAATTGGAGGGTTGCTCGTCGCAGGATCAGTGGCCCGGAAGTGGTCGACAACCCCTCTCGCGCTTGAAAGAGCTCGACGGCTCCTCTTATAAATAAGGAACGACCCTGCTTTATATGCAGTGGGGTCATAAATGGAGCATCGGAAAGTAGCGACGCGCGATGGTCGCCATCAACCTAGGGACCAAGAAGCGATGCGCCGAGGCGGCGCGGCCCCGTCTCAACATCGAACATGGCGAAACGAAGAACTAAGGCCTCTTGCGGGCTGTCGCGCAGCGACACGTCACGATCAAGATGTTGACTCGTGACGTGGATCGTGAAATGATGCATCCAAACTTCACAAAGGGGGTAGGAAATGCTGGCGCAAATGCCTCGGGGACAACTGTTGGGGCTATCTAAGTATGACCGAATTATGGTGTACTTATTCAGACGGCTGACGGCAAATATGACGCCAGCCTCATTACCGCTAGAGATCGAATTTGACCAAGAGGATGTGCGCCTCGCAATGCGGCATGCCGTTGCGGATGGGGTCATCGATTCCGAAGTTGCCAATGTTCCGGACATCAAATATACATACGATGCTCGACGAGAGTTACCCCAAGAAGTCGAGCAGTGCGGCCCTATGACGTGGCTTCAACGGGGAAAGGGACTATATAAACTACGTCGGACTTTGCGAAAAAATATCATTGACCCTACACAACTGGGAAATCCGCCACTTGAGATTGTGGCCGATCAAACTACGCCATTCATCTCTGCCTTGTTAGGCAACGACGAGCAGGCTGTGTTTACTCGCGTAAGAAATATTGATTTGCTGAGCACGGTACTCGGCTTTAAGGTGTGGCCAATCCAAGGTCATCACCGCACCACCGTTAGCTACGGGCAGATCGAGATCGATGAAGTACAAGCGGGAATCGACGGGAATCGGCACACGCTTGTACCTATCTCGGGCAAAGGCGGTCAAGATAAGTTGTCCTGGTCCCAAGCGCTAAATCTCAACACCTACGCGCTTGAAAAACCGCCAATGCCCGGCTTGGCCGTGCGAAGCATTGGCCTATGGCGTGACAACCTCAATACGATTTGGATTGTCGAATTTTCACCTCATGTAGACATCGACCAAATCCATATCGTCAACGTCCGGCGGTACAAGTTTCAGTAACTCGGAGCGAGATGCTTCAATCTCGTGTTGTCTCCGCTTCTTCGCTCCACTTTTACGGTCGCGTCGGCCAATGGGTGCATCAATACCCCAGTAGGCCGACGCCTCGCTCATGCCCATTCGCAAGAGCGCGACATCCCCCAGTTCGAGAACTTTCTTCGGCTTGCTTGGAGTTACTCCCATGGCAGCCAAGACCTGTCCCGCAACGGCCCTCGCCAATGGCGGCGGAACTGCGTTACCGATTTGGCGCGCGCCGTGCCACTTGGTTTCTTGCAGTCGAAACCAATCGGGAAAACCGTGTAGCCGTGCCATTTCACGCACCGTGATACAGCGATTATATTTAAAATGAATCGGCCGGGGGCTGGTAAATGCCCCTCGAGCAGAATCGGTTCCCGCGCGAAGAGTGTTCGACACTCCGTTCGGGTGCAATTTGAAGAAACGAGACACAGGTTCCACGCTGCCCGGATCGGTTTCCGCAAATCGGCGCCGAGAGATATCTGAATGATCGGTTCTGAGACTTGACGTCAATATAGAGGGATCCCATTTTCGCTTATAGCCATAGAACCATCCAGATTCTCCAACGCAGCGCATATCCCTCGCATAAGAGCTAGGCTCCCCCCATTGCTTCGTCACCACTTCATCTCTATTGAATAGGGATTTAAAATTTTCAGCATCTGGCAAATCCCCCAGTGCATCCAAACAGGTCGGAGCGGTCGGGAGGATCGTACCATTTCCGCCTGGAAACACGCTTGTTGCATCCGGATACCGCGGAACCGGCAGGCCTTTCTTTGCACCTAGCAAAAAGAGACGTTGACGATCTTGAGGAACGCCGTAGTTGTATGCGTTCAGTACGCGCCATTCTTTTCTTACGTCATAGCCAATTTCGCCAAACTCCGTTATCAGTTCATCGAGAAATTTACGATGCTTGCCAACAGTAAGACCCTTGACATTCTCAAAAACAAAATAACTTGCATCAAGCTCGTGGACGATGCGCAAAAAATCTTTAACCAACGAATTTCGAGGATCGTCGAGAATGCGCTGACCGATAAGGGAAAATCCTTGGCAAGGAGCACCGCCAAACACTACGTCCACTTGGCGATTACCAATGCCCGCGTGCGAGCGAATGCGTTCACCGCTTAAATCTTTCACCGAGCGAGCAATAACCTTGCAATTAGGGAAATTAAACTTGTGGACGGCAGCGTGCACTGGATCGATCTCAACCGCTGCAACAACATCGAATCCAGCCTGCTCAAAGCCTAGGCTGAGACCTCCGGCCCCCGAAAACAGATCAATCCCTATGGGTCTAGTCATCTTCCTTGCTCAGTTTGGAAGTTCGATAAAACCTGCAATTCTAACTGAATCATTCCTCCAAGCCCGTGCCGAACTGTTACCGGAACCGGCCGGCAAGTCGTTAGCGAGCCTTTGCCGCGCCTGATACAACGCGTCGCCGTGGCCGTCCCGTCTTGGGAACAAGCTGGATCTCTCGGCTCAACCGACCAAGCGACTCGGGACAAATCTCGCATTGCCAGACGACAAGGACGCGCCAGCCAGACTCCTGCAGCTCACGAATCACCCGGTCGTCCCTTTCAGCGTTCGCCTGGATCTTGGAACGCCAGTATTCCTGCCTGCTCTTCGGCATACCGGCCTTTTTGCATCCGGCATGGCCATGCCAAAAGCATCCGTGTACAAATACTACGACTCCACGAGAAGGAAATACCAAGTCTGGCTTTCCCGGCAGACTGTGATCGTGGAGCCGATATCTGAGCCCAGCTCCATGCAAAAACGAACGCACGGTCATTTCGGGTTGGGTATCTTTGCTTCGCACGCGAGACATCAGACGACTGCGTGCTTCTGGCGCTAAACGGTCCATATCGGTCGGTGTTGACGCGGCTAACTTGCAAATGTACAGGTTCGCTGGAGATCGGTGTATAAGGGCCGCACCAGAGAGCGATTGCGCGTACGTACACGCGGCACGCCACAGGCTGGTCTGGGCCGGCGCGTCGTATTGAGCGAGCCCCTATGCTGGAGTTCAACGCACGCCCCATTAGCTGCGGGGAGAAGCGCAATACCTGTGAACCGTCACACGATTAATATTGAAATCGCAAGCAAGCTGGCTGCGGTTCTCGCCAGCATCGAAACGATTCTTTAGCTCGGTTCGTTGCTCTGCAGTGAGCTTAGGTTTGCGGCCTCGATATTTCCCACCTTCCGCGCGGGCGCGGGCTATCCCTTCTCGCTGCCGCGCCTTCCTGATACTGTTCTCGAACTCGGCAAACGCAGCGAACATGGTCAACGCTAGGCGACCCGCTGGCGTACCCGTGTCGAACTGTTGCTGGAGGATCACAAGTCGCACTCCGCGCTCGTGCATCGAGTTGATAGTCGAAAGGACATCAAGCGTACTTCGACCGAGTCGGTCGAGCGCGTAGACGACGAGGGTGTCGCCATCTCGCAGGTATTTGGCGCATTCGGCCCAACCGGGGCGGCTGTCAGCAGCTGTGCTGCCGCTCGTCGCCTCATCGCGGAACTCTTTCTCGATCATCCAGCCCGCCGCAATGATGGCCTGCCGCTGATTTTCGACCGCCTGCCCGAAAGTCGATACACGCAGATACGAAATGACGCTCACGGCTCCCCGCCCTCCCGCGCAACGTAGTCGGCGCCAGGCAGGAGATAATCAATCCCCCGCCCGTAGGCATATGAAAGCTCCTCGCACAGCTCGACCTGTGATCGACCCAGCGCTACGGCATGCATGACACGAAGATGCCCGTCGGTGATCTGCTGAGTCGACTGAGAGTGCAATGGCCCGATGGAGGCCAATCCGTCATGGAGGATCTGCAACGCCATTTCGGCCACCTTCGCCGCGTTAAACAGTAGGTTGGAATCGGCTTCGACGCAGTCGGGTTCGCAGGGCGGCTTGTGCAGCAGTAGCGTTATGCCCGAAAAGAACTCGCAAAGCGGACCACGCATCATCTGCCCGGCCCCCGTCACGGCAAGCAAAGTAGGAAATCGACCGGTGGTCACGAATGCCTCCTTGAAATGTAAAAAGCCAAGGCGAGATGCCTTGGCTTCAGTTTCGTTGATCTGAGTTGGCGAAGCGACGCTTTGCGCCTCGGGATTACGTCAAGTGGAAAGTTTCTCGTAGCCGAACCCCGTTAATGGAGATAGGTTGTGGTCGTGTGCTGGTTTGTAACGAATCCGTTTAGTAAACATGCCTTGCAACCTGTGGCCAGGTTAGTAGTTGATGTCGTTCAGCGTGTCGCTTTCGCCACCGATAAGCCGTGTGTTGAGTGCGCCACAGTCGGATTGCGTGCCACGAACGTCTGACATGGAGCATGGCCCGGTCTCGCCAGTCCAGTCGATCAAGGCTCAGGCCTCGTTGTGGCAAACCACTTCGATGTTGTTTCCATCGGGGCCAGTGATACAAGCGGCATAGTGGTTCGCGTGGTGGTGACGCAAACCTGGCGCGCCATTGTCCTTGCCCCCCGCTGCGAGGGCTGCTCGATAGAAAGCTTCGACTTGCTGGCGGCTTTCGGCCGTGAACACCAAGTGAAGACGTGCCGGCGTCTGCCCGGTCTGGTACAGGCGCAATGAAACCTTACCCTCCGGGCGAAGCTCGAGACCATACGTTGCCGGATCGTCCGAGACAACCGCGACACCTAGCGGTTCGAGTGCCTTCAGGAAGAATGCTCTGCTCGCTGCATAGCCGCTGATTCTGAATTTGACGTGGTCGGACATGAGTTTCCCTGAAGTGTTGGGCGTGCGCGAGGAATAACGTGGATTGGACGCGATGTCGCCTCACCCACCGGTGGCAGTTGGCATATGAGATCAGCGCTGTGCATACGCTGCTGGGCACGCAGACGTGATCAACACGATGATCTACGCGCACATGCTGAAGGTTGACGGCGGCGTGTCCGGCCCCCTGGATTCGTCGCGTCGGATGAGGCAACGGCAAAGCAAACCGTGGTGAGAAGCCGCGATTCGGCCGCTTCGCAAATTCGAAACCGGTCGACTGAGATCATCAAACTTCGTCACCACCACTGCCGCCGTTTGAGCACAGCCTTCCGGTAGTAATCGACGTTCGCACACTGCCTGAACATGACGGCCGAGACGATCCACAGGAAGTTATCCACAGGCATGTTCAGCACGTCACCTGCCACGACGAGAATTGCATCGATGACGAGCGCCAGGAGCGACAGCGTGATGGCCTTACGCCACATGCCGAGATACACGTAATAGAACGGCCCGAACACGAACGCCCACAGGTTCGACGTAATCAGCCGCTTCTCCCTGTGTGTCAGTTCTTTGGCGTTCGGCCAGCGCCACCAGCGGACACCCTCGCCACCAGCCTTCTCGATCGCGGCAAAGCGTTGCCGCCACTTTTCCGGCAATTCGGCGAAGTCGCTCACAGTGGACGCTCGCGAAGGCGTGAGCGTTGAGTGCGTCGTATCGGACGCTATTGCCCGCGACGCTGCGCAGAACGTGATCGCTTTACCGCATCCAGCACAGAAAAGCGCGCGTTCTAACAACGGTGTACCGCACTGCTCGCAGAACGCCATAGCGTTGCCTCCATAGGTATCGACGCGCCGTCAATCGACGACGCACCGTAAATCGAATGGTCATAGCCTGGAAAGCTCGCCGCTGCAGGGCACGGCGCAAGGCAGCATGCCGTGCGGGGCTTCCACTCCCGTAGCCTGGCGGAGCGGGAGACGGAACCTGCTCGCCGTACCTCCCTGCCTAGTCCTTTTTGATCGCCAGCAACCGGCTGCTGACGAGGGTCGGTTTCCGACCGGTGAGCTTGTAGACAAGCTGGGTCAGATGGCTCGGGAAGTTCGGCGGATCTTCCTGCCCGACTTCAAGGCTTTTGACGAGGATCCTGTCGCCGTCGAACCCGATCGATTCGATGAAATTCGGTGACGGGATCACCTGGCTGGCGCCGCCATCGGCGAAGAACACCCACAGCCAGGTTCGCGGAGCCTGGCCGCCCGCGCAGCCGTTGGCCCCAGCCGATATGATCGTTACCGGCCCGGTACCGGCGAGATTCCCCGGGTACGCTGTTGTGCCCACGCCGTCGCCCGTGTCGCCATCACACTCCTTCACGGCGGCACGCTCGACCTGCTTTTCATAACGGGCGACCTCAATCTTGCCGGCCGCGTAGCAAGGCATAACCGCAAAGACCACTACCGATGCTGCAATGGCAATAGCAGATGTTGTCAGCTTCATTTTTTGCGCCTCAGCCGAGTAGCATGGCGTCGTTGGTGTACTTCCTGATGCGCTCGACACGTGCGGCAAAGTAAGCACGCGTGTCGTCATCGCTCGCCGTGATCCCGTAGCGCCGCAGAACTTCGTTCATGCGATTTGCCGCCGTCGCGTCCACGAAGCGCGAATCACGCGGGAAGCCCTCGGCGCCCGCCATTTCCGAGTCGATGAAGATGCCGCTGATGTCGAGCGCAATGCAGAACTCGACGCTCCGGCCGAATGCCTTCTGACCTTGGCGCAAGCGCCCATAACACTGGGTAACCGCCGAATAGATCCCCGTTACCCCGCCCTGCCTGTAAGTCTTGACTGCCTTCTGCGCTGCCGCCATCAGGTTGATGTCCTGATCGGAGAGGTTCTGCGCACTGGCGATAGATGCTGACGCGGCCAGCACTGCCGCGAGAAAAGCCCGTTTCATTGGAATACCCCCGAAATATAGAAATAACACTTTGAGTTTGGTTATCGGGCGTACTTTACCCGAAACCAAACTTAAAGTGTGTGGTTTTAAGCGGTAGGCGCCGGAACACTTCCGGCATGCCCAACCAAACTCAAAAGCTGGATGTTCGAGTCCTGTTCGCCGCCAACATGCGCCGCATCCGCAAGGCGAAAGAACTGACCCAGGAGAAGGTGGCCGAGGCGGCCGAACTGCATCCGAACTACATCAGTTCCGTCGAGCGCGGTGAACGCAACATTTCCATCTGCAACATCGACCGCATCGCGAGGGCACTGGGAGTGACGATGGCCGAGCTTGTCGCCGAACCGGCGCCCGACACCGGGGCAGAATCCGGCGATACGTCGGTGAAGGCACCTTAGGCCGCGCTTCGCCCAGGACACGAATGCCGAGGTACCACTGGATCGCGGGCAGACAGGTTCGCACGTAGTCGTGCGGCTCGATCCAGTACGCCGGATCGATTACGTACGTCACGGTGACCTTCGGGTCGTGGCCGGCGCGGGCGCGATGGAAAAGGACATGCCGGCCGAGGTTGGTGCGCTCATCGTAGTCGACAAGCGCAATGGCCAGATCGGGTATGTCAGCAAGCGTCGTCGGCTCTTCATACATGCCTGTTTCGTACCCGAAGTGCCCGAGCAGCTTCGCAATCAGTTCGCCGGTAATCCAGTACGGGCCATGCGCAGGGTGATGAAACCGCCCGATGGCGACGTTGCGCACAGCATCGAGCGTGGTGCCGCAGATCATGGCAATCACCGCGAAAGAACAGTCGAAGTCGCCGCTTTGCTCCACCCGACTGAACGCCGGCGCGAAACCGGCACCGATCATGGTGACGGTAGTGGGAATGGCCGGCATGGATCAATACTCCGACGGGAACAGCAGGGTCGTCACCGAACGGTCCGCTTCGGAGATGATCCACACGCGCCTGCCCGCAACTTCGTACGACGACAGGACGCGCGCACCACACTTCACGGCCTGCTCGTTGGCGAGCGCGTCTTCGGGCGGCACGTCGCCCCAGTCGCCGCGCACATGGCGTCGCAGATAGGGATCGGCCTGAATGCCGTGGCGTTCGAGGTGTTTCAGTACGCCTCGCGTCGCGACGATCCGGCCCACCGCGAAGAGCGGCGCCGGCGGTTGCAGCGAACGGCATGGAACGGGTTCGGGTCCTGCGGTCGCATCTTCGATACTCATCAAAATCTCCTTGAGTACGGGTCACCGGAACGGCCGGCGGCCCGTAAACGCGAAAGGGCCAGTGCTGCTGGCACTGGCCCCTGACGCTGGCACGTCGAAAAACTTCGGCTCCGGTGGCAGGATTACTTGCCCGCCGCTCCCTTGCCGCCCATGGGATGGATGCCGATCACCCAGTGACCGGCGATGGACTTGAAGTTGGTGCGGACGCGGTCGGCGGGTTTGCACCACGGCGCCGGATCCAGCGCGTACTCGATTGATGTCCCCGGGGCATGCGAGGCCTTGCCGCGATGAAAAAGGATGTGTCGCCCCATCTCCATATCGTCGTTGTAGTCCACGAGAATCAGCGCGACGTCGGGAATATCGGATACGCGGGAAACCTCCTTGTAGACGGTCGCGACAAAGCCCAGCTGCGCCAGGAGTGCCGCGATATGACTCTCCCCGAGGTAGTACGGCCCTCGCGCCGGATGTTTCGTCTTGGCGATGGCGATATCCTTCACCTCCTCGATCTTCTTGCCCGAGAGCATCGCGGCGCATGCGAACACATCGTCGAAATCGCTGGTCTGCGCCACGAACGGAAATGCGGGCGTGAAGGTCGTCGGGGTGCTCTCGACTCCGGTTGGAAGGACAGGCATGGATCAGCTCCTGAAAACGCGAAAAAGAAGCGCGCAGCTACGCCTGCCTGGCGGCATCGGACAGTTCGGGCAGATCGGAAGGAGAAAAGTGAGGCGGGAATCCGGCAAATTTCCTGCGGATTCGCTCAGACAGGCGCTGCGGCGCGAGCGGCGAGCCGAAAACCGGTGTGTGAGCGGTTTTTCAGCCGTATCGCCATTTTATCAGGGTCAAATCATGCTCTCAACGGCTAAATAACTTTGCGCATGCGCACGAAAGATCGCGCGTTTCTCGCAAAGAGGCCTGACATGTGCCACTACAGAGTTCTTGCTCGGCGGCAAGCGCCCTGGCACACTGGCGGCACAGCGGCATCGAAAATTCAAAAAACTCCGCGATAAAAAAATCACGTGTGGCTGATGTAACCCGTTGAATTTGTTGTCGTCAGCAATCCTCTACTATCCCGGCAAAGCATAAAGGAGCCATTTACAATGCGGGAATGAATCCGAAAGCTCTCGAACCCGATAGTTTACCTGCTCCCGGCCCTACCGCGCTGGCGCAGTCCGATGCGCTGGCCGACCTCGTGCGCGGCGAGATCGCGGCGGCCGGCGGCTGGCTGCCGTTCAATCGCTACATGGAGCGCGCGTTGTACGCGCCGGGCCTCGGCTATTACAGCGGCGGCGCGATCAAATTCGGCCGACGCGCCGAAGACGGTAGCGACTTCGTCACGGCGCCCGAGTTGTCCCCGCTTTTCGCGGCCACGCTCGCGCGCCCCATCGCCGAGGCGCTTGCTGCGAGCGGCACGCAGCATGTCATGGAATTCGGCGCGGGCACCGGCAAGCTGGCGGCCGGGCTGCTGAACGCGCTCGCCGCGCTGGACGCGACGTTCGAGACCTATTCCATCGTCGAGCTCTCCGGCGAGCTGCGCGAGCGCCAGCGCGAAACGATCGAAGCGGAAGCACCCGCGCTCGCGAACCGCGTGCGCTGGCTCGACGCGTTGCCTGAGCACTTCGAAGGCGTCGTAGTGGGCAACGAGGTGCTGGACGCAATGCCGGTGCGGCTCTTCGTGCGCATGGACCACGGCGCCGGCGCTGTCGCTCATGACTCCCGCCGCGAATCGGCGCCGGCGCTCAACGGCCACACGATCAATGGCCACGGCGCAAACGGTGCCGGCGCCGTCTGGTACGAGCGCGGCGTCACGGTGAGCGCGGATGGCCGCCTCACCTTCGCGGACCGCCCGCTCGCCTCGCCGGCCGATGCGGCACTGCTGGCCGGCATCGACGCCGACAGCGGCTACGTCGCCGAAACGCACGAAGCGGCTCTCGCGTTCACGCGCACGGTGTGCTCGATGCTCACGCGCGGCGCGGCGTTCTTCATCGATTACGGCTTTCCGCGCCACGAGTACTACCACGCGCAGCGCGCCGAAGGCACGCTGATGTGCCACTACCGGCACCGCGCGCACGGCGATCCGTTCCTTTACCCGGGTCTCACCGACATCACCGCACACGTCGAATTCACGGGCATCGCCGAGGCCGGCGTGGAAGCCGGCGCGGACCTGCTCGGCTACACGTCGCAGGCGCGCTTCCTGATGAACGCCGGCATCACGGATGCGCTGGCCGCGATCGACCCGCAGGACATCGAGCACTTCCTGCCCGCGGCCAACGCGGTCCAGAAGCTGCTCTCCGAAGCGGAGATGGGCGAGCTCTTCAAGGTGATCGCGTTTTCGCGCGGCATCGGCGAGACCCTCACCGCGTTCTCGCGCGGCGACCGCTCGCATACGCTTTAAGCCCACCTCAGGCCCGGGACCGACACGACATGCTGCGCTGGCTGCTCACCACGTTCATCGCGGTGGCGATTCTCTCGGGGTCGCTGCCGTGGCTGCGCAAGATCGGCATCGGCCGGCTGCCCGGCGACTTCACGCTGCGGCTGTTCGGGCGCGAGTATCCGTTCCCGTTCATGTCGACGCTCGTGATTTCGATGGTGTTGTCGCTCATCGTGCGGATGCTTTGAGCGCGGTGGCTCGCTGCCGCGTTAGCGCGGCACAGCGGCGCGGCAGCGGCATTCGGCTCGGGATGCGCGACGCCCGACGCAGTGACTCCGCCGCACCTGCATCGCCTACTCCGCCGCTTCTTCCCCACCGCCAATCGCCCGCGCCACCGCCTTCACCCGCGCGCGGTGCACGGCGTCCTTGATCTGCTCCGGGCGCTCCGCGTGCTCCTTCGCAATCGCGCCGGCATCCACGGATCGCGCTGCCACCAGCGCCTCGCGTAGGCGCTCCGCCTGCGGATACTCGCGCGACTCGAAGCCAAGGCGGCCGCGTGCGTCGGCCTCGCAGGCCTGCAGCGCCTCGGCGAAGCGCGCCGGCTTGCGCAGCGCGTCGCAACGCTCGAACAGGCGCACCAGCGCCGCCGCGCCCATCTCCATCACGCGATGGATGTTGCCATGCTCGCGCGCCACCAGAACGGCGAGGTCGCGGCAGTCGTTCGGCACGCGCAGGCGCTCGCAAAGCGGCTTCAACAAATCGACGCTGCGGCCTTCGTGGCCGATGTGACGCGGCAGCACGTGTTCGGGCGTGGTCGCCTTGCCGAGATCGTGCGTGAGCGCCGCAAAGCGCACCGGCAGCGCGTAGCGCTGCTGCGCGGCGTGATCGACCACCATCATCACGTGCACGCCTGTGTCGACCTCGGGATGGTAGTCGGCACGTTGCGCCACACCGAACAGCGCATCGACTTCGGGCAGCACGCGGGCAAGCGCCCCGCATTCGCGCAGCACCGCGAACATGCGTGAAGGCTTCTGCTCCATGAGCCCGCGCGACACCTCCTGCCACACGCGTTCGGGCACCAGCGCGTCCACTTCGCCCGCCGCCACCATCTTCTTCATGAGCGCCACCGTTTCCGGCGCCACGGTGAAGTCCGTGAAGCGCGCGGCAAAACGCGCCACGCGCAGAATGCGCACCGGGTCTTCCAGGAACGCGTCGCTCACGTGCCGGAACACGCGCGCGCGCAGGTCGGCCTCGCCGTGAAACGGGTCGATCACCGGACCGGTCAGCTCGCCGTCGGGCCGCACCTCGCGGGCCATCGCGTTGATGGTGAGGTCGCGGCGCGCGAGGTCTTCTTCGAGCGTGACGTCGGCCGCGTAGTAGAACTGGAAGCCGTGATAGCCGGCCGCCGTCTTGCGTTCGGTGCGCGCGAGCGCGTATTCCTCCTTCGTGTCGGGATGGAGAAACACCGGGAAGTCTTTGCCGACGGGACGAAACCCTTGCGCGATCATCTGCTCGGGCGTCGCTCCCACTACCACGTAGTCGCGGTCCTGCACCGGCACGCCGAGCAGTTCGTCGCGAATGGCACCGCCTACTGCGTAGATATTCATACGTCGTAGCTGGGAATGCGGTGGGTCTCGCGATGCGCCTCTTCCACCCACTGCGCCACCGCGGGATGCGCGTTGACGCGTGCCACGTAGACTTGCGCCACAGCGGAAATCTCGGGCTGATACGTGTTGAAGCGCATGACCACGGGCGCGTACATCGCGTCCGCAATGCCGAACTCGCCGAACAGGAACGGGCCGCCGCTCGCGGCAAGACAGTCGCGCCAGAGCGTATCGATGCGCGCGACGTCCGCGAGCGCGCCCGGCGTCGCGCCGCGGCCCGGCCACGACGCACGAATGTTCATCGACATCTGCGAGCGCAGGTCGCCGAAGCTCGAATGCATCTCGGCGCTCACGCAGCGAGCCCGCGCGCGAGCCGTGGCATCGCGCGGCCACATCGCGTGCTGCGGGAAGCGCTCGGCGAGCGTCTCGGCAATGGCGAGCGAGTCCCACACGGGCACGCCGTCGCCGCCGATCAGGCACGGCACCTTGCCCGACGCCGAGTACTGCAGGATCGAGGCTTTCGTGTCGGGCTGAAGCAGTTCGATCATGACCTCTTCGAACGGAATGCCGAAGTGCTTGAGCAACACCCAGGGACGCATGGACCACGACGAATAGTTCTTGTCACCGATAACGAGTTTCATGTTGTGTGATGGGGCAAGGAACGAATGAACCGGATGGACTGCACAAAGCGGACGCCGCCCGCTCAGCGCCCGGCACTGGCGCGAAACGTGTCGAAGCGCGAGCGCGCCGAGGCGCCGGTCAGATACAGCGGCGCGATGTTTTCGATGCTCGCGGGCTCGATGCCGAGTTCAGGCGCGAGCGGCCCGCTCATCACGCTGTCCACCTTCATGGAGTCCAGATTGTCGCGCGAGATAAGCGGCTCGCCGGGGCCGAACTCGAACGAAAGCGCCTGCAGCCGCGCGAGCGCATCCGGCAGACGCACGATGCGCGCGTGCCGGCCGATCACCTCGCCGCAATAGCGCACCAGTTGCTCGAGCGTATAGACAGTGGGCCCGCCCAGTTCGTAAGTACGCCCAATGGAAGCATCCAGATCGAGCACGTTCACGATGGCCTTCGCCACGTCGCCCACGAAGACCGGCTGGAACTTCGCGTCCGGCATGGCGAGCGGAATGACGGGAAAGAGCTTCTGCAGGAACGCGAAGCGGTTCAGGAAGGTGTCTTCCGGACCGAACACGACGGACGGCCGGAAGATCGTGGTGGCCAGTTCCGCGGCCGAATGCACGGCGCGCTCGCCATCGCCCTTCGAGCGCAGGTACATGCTCGGGCCAGCCGGGTCGGCGCCTATCGCGCTCACGTGCACGAGCCGACGCACGCCCTTGCCTTCGCACGCCGCCACGATCTTCGTGGGCAATTCCACGTGCGCCTTCGCAAACTCGGGACCATAGGGATCGCCGCGGCCGCCGTGCAACGTGCCCACCAGATTGATGACCGCGTCGGCGTTCTCGACGAAGCTCGCGAGCTTCACCGGATCGAACACGTCGGTTTCGATCACGTCGATGGGCAGCAGGGTGAGATGGCGCGCGTTGTAGCGGCGTCGGGTGGCGATGCGCACGTTCTTGCCGGCTTCCACGAGCGCATTGACGAGATGGCTGCCGATGAATCCGGAGCCGCCGATGACTGCGATGACCTGATGTCGCATGTTCGACTCCCTCGTTCGTGCGCGGGCGGCGGTCGCGGCGACTGCCTCCGCGCGGTGCAGGCGATGAACGCTGCTGGCGGACCGCCGCGCCTGGGCCATCTGTACGGCCTTAAGCGCGGCGGGGATGCTGCCGCTTACGGAGCGATGTAGCTGAGCCGCTCTTTCAGCGATTGCGGGCGCCCTTCGAACAGCGCCGCGTAGTAGACCGTGTTGGACAACACATTCTTGACGTAGTCGCGCGTTTCCGTGAACGGAATGGTCTCGGCGAAAATCGCGCCTTCCACGCCGTGCGGCAGTGCCTGGCGCCACGCGCGCGGACGGCCCGGCCCGGCGTTGTAGCCGGCTGTGGCCAGCACAGCCA
The DNA here is from genome assembly GCF_034424375.1 of Paraburkholderia kururiensis. Taxonomy (NCBI): domain Bacteria; kingdom Pseudomonadati; phylum Pseudomonadota; class Betaproteobacteria; order Burkholderiales; family Burkholderiaceae; genus Paraburkholderia; species Paraburkholderia kururiensis. The sequence goes on from NZ_CP139965.1 coordinate 4,096,041, forward strand.
GACCATCGAACTGATTGTAGATCATCGAAAGATAGTTCGTGCCGAGCAGGATGTTCGTGTTGATGTCGTTCATCTGCTCGCGCGAAAGCGGCCCAAGCCCGATCTTCTTCGCCACCAGTTGCGCTGTGCCCGGCATCAGCTGCATCAGGCCGCTTGCGCCCACGTCGGACCGCGCGTTGAGAATGAAGCGCGACTCCTGGCGGATAAGCCCGTAGGCCCATTCGACGTCGAGCCCCGTGGACTGCGCGTCGCGCTCAACGACGTCGCGAAACGGCGCGAGATAGCGCAGCGAAAAGTCGTGGTCGGTTTTGGTACGGTCCGCCGTGTTCACGGTGCGATCGTAAAGCTCGATACGGCGCGCGTACTCGGCTACGGCGAGCAACTGACGGTCCGTCATGCCCCGCAGCGGCCAGTTCCATTCGCGGTTGCCTTCCAGCCGCAGATTCAGCGCGTAGAAGCGCCGCGCGAGCGCAAAGCCCGGCGTGTTGCCGGCCTTGTCGATCTCGGCGTCGGTCACCTGGGTCTTCGGCGGAATCGTGATCTTGCGACCCAGTTCTTCGGTGGCGAGCTGACCGTAGAAGTTGAAGCCCGGCGCGATCTGCTCGAGCTCGGCATTGGCCTGAGCCGTGTCGCCGGCCTGCTTGAGCGCGCGCGCGTGCCAGTACACCCAGGCAGGCTGCGCACGCAGCGCGGCGGGCATCTGCTCGACCGACCAACGCACCATGGTCCAGTCGCCGTTGAGCAGCGCTTCGCGTGTGCGCCATTCGTAGGCCGGATTCGACAACGGCGCGTTGGCCGAGAGCCGGTACCAGTCCACGGCCGCGGGCATCTGCTTGAGCGCGCCCTGATAGCCGATCGTGCCCCAGCCGATGGCGCGCTCCGGCGAACTCAATTGCGGCGCCACGGCCGCGTAGGTAGCGGCGGCCATCGCCGGGTCGTTGCGCGCCATCGTCGTGACCGCGAGCAGCGCGAGTTGGTGAGACGTGTTGTCGGGGCCCACGCCGCGCGCGAGCAGCAGCGGCGGCGTGCTCACGGCGCGGCTGAACGTGGCGGGATCCGGCGCCTGCGAGCCGAGCGCGTCCACAAGACGGCCGCCGACGGTCTGCTGATTCTGCTCGTAGGCAAGGCGAATCTGCTGCCACACGTCGTTGGTGCTGAACTGGCCTTTCGCGGCGAGTGCCGTGACGAGATCCACGCAGCCGTCGCCGTACCAGCGCGGCTCCACAAGCAGTGCACGCGCCGCGTCGGCCACGTTCTCTCCGCGCGATGCACGCGATTCGAGCGCATAGCACTTCACCTGCGTATCGTCGTTGAGAACGAAGCGTGCGTACTGGTCGTCGAAATTGCGCCAGTCGTGACGCGCGCCGAGTACAACGAGGTAGTCGTTGCGCAACCGGTCCGCGATGGCCTGCCCATCGTACTTCTGAAGGAACGCGAGCACCGGCTGGTCGGGCGCGTCCACGCGCGCGTGGCCCTGCGAGTCGAACAGTTGCGGCTTGAGCTGAAAATACTCGAGGTACGACGGCGCCGGATAGTCGGGGATCATCGACGCAAGCTGCGCCGCGCGCGCCGCATCGTTGTTGCGCGCCGCTTCGCGCAGCTGCACGAAAATCTGGTCGTCGTTATTGAGCTGGGAAACCGGAACAGGACGCACGGCCGACGCCGTGCTGCATGCGACGAGTGCCGCAGCGGCAAGCATGAGACCGGCCGCGCGATATACTCGAAGAAGGCGTGTTGACATCGTTGTTTCTGGAGCGCGAAGTGAACCCAAGCATAGCACGCAACCCCGGCGCGGAATCGAAAAACGACCTGCGTGCAAGGCTGCTGGAAGCGCGTCTTTTGGCCGCTCGCGAGCCCGCGCGAGAGAAGGCGTTGAAGCGTCGCGTGCTCGACATGCTGGAGCACTACGAGCCCGCTTGCGTGGGCTTCTACTGGCCCGTGCGAGGCGAAGTCGACGTACGTGATGTCATCGCCACCTGGCTCGCGATCGAAGGTCATCGCACGGCAGCGTTGCCGGTGATCCGCCATCGCCACGCACCGCTCGAATTCCACGCGTGGGCAGCAGATACGCCGATGCGCGAAGGCCCTCACAAGATTCCCGAGCCCGCGTCGAACCGCGTGGTGATTCCCGACCTGCTTCTCGTGCCGTGCGTCGGCTTCGACGACGACGGCTATCGTCTCGGCTACGGCGGCGGCTACTACGATCGCACGCTGGCGGCATGGCCCGGCGAATCGCGGCCCGTCACGGTGGGCGTCGCTTACGAAACCTGCCGCACCTCCGCGTTCGCGCGCGAGGCGCACGACATTCCGCTCGATGCGATCGTCACCGACGCGGCTTCTTATCCTGCCTCAACAGGGCAGAAGACGGCCGCCAATAGCTGAGCATCGATCGACGCCTGTGCGCCTCGCCGCTTCATCGCACCGCTTTCTTAGAGCGAGGCAGCCGCCCGCGCCGCCGTGTCGTAGAGCCCCGAGATGTTGCGCATCAGTTGTGCTGCGTCGCCGATCTGCTCGTTGGTGAGCCCGCTTTCCTTGAGCGCGGCGATGAGGCAGCTCTCGCGCACCTCGCGATACTTGAGGCACAGCTCGCGTCCTTCCGGCGTCGCCGAAAAGAACACCTCCTTGCCCGATTTCTCGCTTGCCACGTAGCCGCGTGCCATCAGCTTCTTGAGCGCGTAGGTGGCCACGTGCGTGTCCTCGATGTTGAGCACGAAGCAGATGTCGGCGAGCTTCTTGCGGCGCTCGCGATGGCTCACGTGATGCAGCAGCGACACCTCGATCGCGGTCATGTCCTTCACGCCCGCCGCCGACATGCAGCGCACCATCCAGCGATTGAAAGCGTTGCCTGCCATGATCAGCGCGTACTCGAACTCCGAAAGTTCAGCGCTTGCTTCAGAAACGAGGTGCTCGGAGGAAACGATTTTCGTGGGATTGCGCGACATGGCGGGTGCCCGGAGTGGCGGTTTGGAGTCGTGGCGAGAGTGTACGACGCCGCAGCAGGCGGCGGCCCTGGCAAAAACGCTTATTGATAATTTGTAGATAAATTATTGAGAATGTACGCTACACGACGAAGCGAACGACGGCAGTCGACGAACTTCGGTAAACGCCTCGCGGTTGCGCCCGCCCATGCGCCGTCCTACCGTTTGAACGTTCGAGCGCACCGAAGGCCGATCGCCGTCGTCCACACCGAACCCATGGACTTATGAGCTCACCCCGCATCTATCCGCTTGGCGACAGCGCCATCGTCTGCGAAGCGCCGCCGCCCGCCACGCTCGACGTGCAGCGCCGCGTCTGGGCGGCCGCCGAAGCGGCGCATACGTGGCCGCACGTGCTCGAAGTCGTGCCGGGCATGAACAATCTCACCGTCGTGTTCGATCCGCTCGAGGCGACCGCCGCCCAGCTCGGCGAACAGCTGGCGGCCGCCTGGCACGCCGCGCCGCGCGCGCATGCCGAAGGGCGCGAGGTGGAAATTCCCGTGGAGTACGGCGGCGAAGCCGGCCCCGACCTGCGCACGGTCGCCGAGCACACCGGCCTTTCGCCCGAAGACGTGGCCCGTCGCCACGCGGCCGGCGACTACGTCGTGTTCTTCCTCGGCTTCCAGCCAGGCTTTGCCTACATGGGCGGCCTCGAGTCCGCGCTGCACACCCCACGCCGCGCCGAGCCGCGGCTGGAAGTGCCGGCGGGTTCCATCGGCATTGGCGGCGAGCAGACCGGCATCTATCCGGCCGCCTCCCCCGGCGGCTGGCAACTCATCGGACGCACGCCGCTGCGGCTCTTCGACCCCTCGCGCAACCCGCCCACGCTGCTCCAGCCGGGCGACCGGGTGCGCTTCACCATCGCGGGGGTCAGCCTATGATCGAAGTGATCCGCGCGGGTCTTCTGACCACCGTGCAAGACCAGGGCCGCCACGGCTACCGTCACCTCGGCGTGGCGACGGCCGGCGCGCTCGACCGCCTCGCGCTCGAAGTGGGCAACCGGCTGGTGGGCAACCGGCCTCACGCCGCAGCGCTCGAAGTGACCTTCGGCCCGCTCGTGCTGCGCTTTCCGCGCGCCACGCGCGTCGCCATCACGGGCACGGACTTCGGCGCGACACTCGACGGCAAGCCCGTGTGGTCGTGGTGGAGCCTGCCGGTGCAGGCGGGCCAGGAACTCGCGCTGCAGGCAGCGAAGCGCGGCATGCGTGGCTACGTCTGCGTGGCGGGCGGCATCGACGTGCTGCCCATGCTCGGCTCGCGCAGTACCGACCTCGGCGCGCAATTCGGCGGCCTGGGCGGCCGCGCGCTGAAGGACGGCGACCGCCTGCCGCTCGGCGTGCCCACGCGCACCACGCCCGGCTTCAGCCCCACGACGCGCGAGTTCGGCGTGGCCGCGCCCGCCTGGTGCAAATTCGCGCAGGTGGACGAACCGCACCGGCGCGGCCGGCATGCGTCTGGGCTGCCATGGGCCGTGCCGGTCCGCGTGCTGCCCGGCCCCGAATACGACGGCTTCACGCGCGAGGCGCAGCAGGCGTTCTGGTCGGACGAATGGCTCGTCACGCCCAACAGCAACCGCATGGGCTACCGCCTCGCAGGCACGCAGCTCGCGCGCAGCCGCAAGACCGAGTTGCTCTCGCATGCCGTGCTGCCCGGCACGATCCAGGTGCCGCCAAGCGGCCAGCCCATCGTGCTGATGGGCGACGCGCAGACCACGGGCGGCTACCCGAAGATCGGCTCGGTGATTCGCGCGGACCTCTGGAAGCTCGCGCAGGTGCGTCTGAACGGCGGCGTGCGCTTCATCGAAACCACACCGGACGAAGCGCGCGCCGCGCTCGCCGAAGAACACGCGTACCTGCGGCAGATCGATGCCGCAATCGCCATGCACGAAGAACGCTGCACCGCGGACAACACCGCGCGCGCAGCGTAAGCAACATGACGGACGCCGACGGCGTCCAGCACCAACAGGACAGGCCATGGAAATCGATTTGAATGCCGATCTCGGCGAAGGCTGCGGCTCCGACGAAGCGCTGCTCGATCTCGTCAGCTCCGCCAACATCGCGTGCGGCTGGCACGCGGGCGGCGCCAACGCCATGCGCGAGTGCGTGCGCTGGGCCGTGAAGAAGGGTGTATCCATCGGCGCGCATCCCAGCTTCAACGACCCGGAGAACTTCGGCCGCAAGGAAATGGACCTGCCCGCGAGCGAAATCTACGCGGGCGTGCTGTACCAGCTCGGCGCACTCTCGGCCATCGCGCAGGCCGAAGGCGCACGCATCGCGCACGTGAAGCCGCACGGCGCGCTCTACAACCAGGCCGCGCGCGACCCGAAGATCGCGGATGCCATCGTCTCCGCCGTGCACGACTTCGATCCGTCGGTGGCCGTGTTCGCGCTCGCGAACAGCGGGCTCGTCACGGCCGCGCGCGCCGCGGGTCTCGTCGCCATCGAGGAAGTGTTCGCCGACCGCGGCTACCGCGCCGACGGCTCGCTCGTGCCGCGCTCGCAGCCGGGCGCCGTGCTCGACGACGAAGACGCCGTGCTGGAACGCACGCTCGGCATGATCCGCGAGCAGCGCGTGCAGTCCGTCGAGGGCGAATGGGTGCCGCTCCACGCGCAGACCATCTGCCTGCACGGCGATGGTCCGCACGCGCTCGCGTTCGCACAGCGCATTCGTGCGGCGCTCGACGCGGCCGGCATCGAAGTGCATGCAGCGAGCGCAGCGCGGGTTTGAAAAGGCCGATGCGGTTCGGTGAGATGGGCCGAGGCGAGATGCGGTGAACCGCGGCGACGCGTGAAGCAATGCGCTGGCCGTCGGAGGCATGACGAATCGGTCGGGCCGCATGCGTCATGCAACGGCATCGAACGGCAAGAGCACCAACGGCGACCGGCAGTGGCAAGAAACAGCAGCAAGCAGCAACCGACAGCATTCGAAAAGCAGCACGCAGCAGCACTAAAAAAGCGTCACCCGCATCAAGCAGTACCCGATGTCGAAGCGGCCGCGCAGAGCCGCGCAGCACCTCAAGAGCCGTCATGCGCCATCCCCAACCGCCACCAGCGGCCAACGAGGCAAGGCGGCCCAATCCACACCCCGTTTGGAGATCCTGATGCAGACAACCGTCAGCTTATGGCCGCTCATTGGAGTGGCCGTCATCATCGTAGGCTTCGTATTGCGGTTCAATCCGATGCTGATCGTCGCCGTGGCCGCCATCGCCACCGGCGCCGCGGCACACTTCCCGCCCGAGAAGATTCTCGCCGCCATCGGCACCGGCTTCATCAAGACGCGCAACATCCCGCTCATCATCCTGCTGCCGCTCGCCGTGATCGGTCTGCTGGAACGCCACGGCCTGCGCGAACGCGCGCAGATGTGGATTGCCGGCATCAAGGCGGCCACGGCCGGGCGTCTGCTGATCGTCTATCTGCTCGTGCGCGAGCTCACTGCCGCGGTCGGCCTGACGGGGCTGGGCGGGCATCCGCAGATGGTGCGCCCGCTGATTGCGCCGATGGCCGAAGGCGCCACCGAAAACCGCTTCGGCAAACTGACCGACGCCGTGCGTCAGCGTCTGCGTGCGTTCTCCGCCGCAACGGACAACGTGGGCCTCTTCTTCGGCGAAGACATCTTCGTCGCGTTCGGCGCCATCGTGCTGATGACCACCTTCCTCAAGGAAGCGGGCGTCTCCGTCGAACCGATGCACGTTGCGGTCTGGGGCATTCCCACGGCCATCTGCGCGTTCCTGATCCACGGCTTCCGGCTGTATCTGCTCGACCGCAAGCTGGAACGCGAACTGGGCGGCCAGCGCAAGGGTCACGGAGATACGCCCACCTCACCCGCCGCTCACACGAACGCCGCCACGGGAGACGAAGCATGACGCTCACCATCAACTATCTGTTCTGGCTGCTCGGCATCGTGCTGCTCGTGATCGGCGGCATGATCGTGACGGACCGCGAGCATCCGCGCCGCTTCACCGCGGGCGGCTTCTGGATCGTCTACGCCGTGATCTTTCTCGTGGGCGACCGCCTGCCGCCCGAAGTGGTGGGCGTGCTCGTGATCGCGATGGCGCTCATTGCCGGCTTCGGCGGCGTGACTGCGGCAAAACCGAAAGTGCTCTCCGATGAAGCGCGCCGCGCCAGCGCCGTGCGCCTCGGCAACAAGCTCTTCGTGCCCGCGCTCACCATTCCGCTCGTCACCGTCGTGCTGACGCTGTCGGCCAGCCACCTCGTGTTCGGCGGCACGCCGCTCATCGAGCCGAAGAACGTGACGCTGATCGGCTTCGGCGTGGGCTGCGTGATCGCGCTCGGCATTGCGTGCATGCTGACGCGCGACACGGTGGGCCAGTCGGTGAAGGAAGCGCGCCGCCTCGTGGACGCACTCTCCTGGGCCGCCGTGCTGCCGCAGATGCTCGGCATGCTGGGCCTCGTGTTCTCGGATGCCGGCGTGGGCAAGGCCGTGGCGCACGTCACGACGTCGTACATCGACATGGACCTGCGCGTGGTCGCCGTGATCGTCTACTGCGTGGGCATGGCGCTCTTCACGGTGATCATGGGCAACGGCTTCGCGGCGTTTCCCGTGATGACGGGCGGCGTCGGGGTGCCGGTGCTGGTGGGCATGTTCCACGCGAACCCGGCCGTGATGGCTGCCATCGGCATGTTCTCGGGCTACTGCGGCACGCTCATGACGCCGATGGCCGCGAACTTCAACATCGTGCCCGCCGCGCTGCTGGAGTTGCCGGACAAGAACGCGGTGATCCGCGTGCAGGTGCCCACGGCGCTCGGCATTCTGGCGGCCAACATCGTGTTGCTGAACGTCTTCGGGTTCTGATTCGAAGGGCCCGCGGCTTCGGCGGGCTTCGGCCGCGTTTCAGCAGGGCGTCAGCCTGATTCAACCCAGACTCAGCGCGGCTTCATCCCGCTTCAACCCGCCTCAACCCGGATCGACGACGAAGCCGTGCTGGCGCAGCAGCGCCAGCACGCCGCGTTGTCCGCCCAGGTGCAGCGCGCCGATCGCCACGAAGAGCGGCCGGTTCGGCGCCGCGATCGCCAGCATGCGGGTAACGAACCGGCGATTGCGTTCGTAGACGATCTTGTTGTCCACGGCGTCGGACACGCGCCGGTCGCGCGCCAGCCGTTCCGATTTCGCGGCCTGCCAGGCGGCGATCGCATCCGCGTCGCCCACGCGCCACAGGCGCAACAGCGTCTGCACGTCCGCCGCATTCTGCGCGGGCGTCTGCACGAGGTCTTGCGCGAGCATCTCGCGCTGCTGCGCGAGCGTGAGGCCCGTGAACGCGCGCATCTGCTCCGCGAGCGTTTCGAGGCCCACGATCTTGCGCCCCTTCAGCTTCAGGAACACGTTCTGCAACTGCGCCTCGGTGCCGTATTCGGTTTGCAGGCCTGCCGAGAGCGAGTCGTAGGTCTCCACCAGCAGCGAGGCGAGCCAGGGCCGCATCGTGCGGATCTCGTCGAGTGCGGCAGGGTTGCCGCGCAGACGCGTCTCGAGCCGGTGCCACAGCGGCTCCGGCAACAGCCGCGGCAGGCACGGCCGCGAACAGACGCCGTACTTCGTCACGTCGTCCTGCGAGACGAGCAGGTCGTCAGGCGAAAGTTCGAGTGCGAGCGTGGGCGAGGCCGTGAGCGCGGCGAGGATGCTGGGCCGAAACGGCTGGCCCGGTGGATAGTCGGCGGGGTCGCCCACATGGAGCGTGCCGAGCAGGTAGATGGTGGTCGTGCCGCGCGTAGCGACGTAGAACGGCATGCGCGCCGGCTGCGTTCGCACGGGGCCGCCCGCCACGGTGCCCGAGGCTGAACTGAATGCGCCCGGCGGCGGATTGAAGCCCGGCAAGGTGGCGCGCGGCGCGTTCGTGCCGCGTGGCGGCGGCGAAACCGGCGGCCTCGCCACGCCCGTACCGCCCGCACTCACCGCGCCGGCCGCACCGGTTGCCCCCGACGGCGCGCCCGCAGAACCCGGAGACCCCGAGGCACTTCCGGGCGTATTCGCAGCGGCACCCGCGGCCTGTGCGACAGAAATCACGGAAACGAAAGACGACGCGCCTCGCCAGAAGCCCGGCGCGCCGCCCGACTCTGCAACGTCACCAGATCGCCCCGACCCGGCAAGCATCAGCGCCACGACGAGCACTGCGCCCACCTGCCGGCGCCCACGCGAGCGCCGCGTCGGCCGGGTCGAAACACGGCTCGGGAAAACAGAACGCAAAGAGACCAGGCGTGAAGCAGCATGCGCGCCGCTTTCACACAAGCGGCGCGTAAAACGACGCGCCGCCGTCGCTTCAGGCATCCGATTCCCCCACCTCCTCTGCACGATGGCAGGATACCTGACGGCCATCCACTTCGCGAAGCTTCGGCTCCTCCGTGCGGCACCGCTCGACGGCATACGGGCAACGCTGGTGGAACGTGCAGCCCGAGGGCGGATTGAGCGGCGACGGCAGCTCGCCCTGCAGCTTGATCTTGATGCGGCGGTCCGCCTCGAAGATGGAAGGCGTAGCCGACATCAGCGAGCGCGTGTACGGATGCCGCGGGCGCTCGAACACCGTCTTCTTGTCGCCCAGCTCGGCCACGCCGCCAAAGTACATCACCATCACGTCGTCGGCGATGTGCTCCACCACCGAGAGGTTGTGCGAGATGAACACGTAGCTCGTCTTGAACTCGTCCTGCAGGTCCATGAAGAGGTTGAGGATCTGCGCCTGGATGGAGACGTCGAGTGCGGACACCGGCTCGTCGGCCACCACGATCTGCGGGTCGAGAATCATGGCGCGCGCAATCGCCACGCGCTGACGCTGCCCGCCCGAAAACATGTGCGGATAGCGCTTCGCGTGCTCGGGCCGCAGCCCGACGATGCGCATCATGTGGGCAATGCGCTCCGCGCGTTCCGCGGCGCTCGTCTGCGTGTTGATGACGAGCGGCTCGGCCAGCGTCTGCTCCACCGTCTTGCGCGGATTGAGCGAGGCGAACGGATTCTGGAACACCATCTGCACGCGGCGGCGCAGTTGCACGATGGTGGCGTGGTCGGCACCCGCCACATCCACACCGTCGATCACGAGGCGCCCCGAGGTAGGCGGCTCGATCATGGTGAGCTGGCGCGCGAGCGTGGACTTGCCGCAACCCGATTCGCCCACCACCGCGAGCGTCTTGCCGCGCTCCAGCGCGAACGACACGCCATTGAGCGCCTTCACCGTGCCATGCCCGAACATGCCGCGCCGCACCGTGTAGTGCTTCGCGAGGTGGTCCGCCACGAGCACGTGGTCAGTGACGGACGCGTGGGTGTCGCGCGGAGGCACCTGAGGGACTGCGTTCATCGTGCGCCTCCCGGTTGAGTCGATTGGGTGGAAGACGGCGCATGCGCGGGTTGCGAAGCACCGCTGCCCGCCACGTTCAGCGGCTTGATGCAGCGCACGCGCGCGAACTCGCCGGAACCGGGCACCGGGTCCAGCGACGGCCGCGCCTTCGTGCAGTCGTCCACCACGTACTTGCAGCGCGGCGCGAAGAGGCAACCGCGCGGACGGTCGTCGCGGCCCGGCACCATGCCCGGCAGTGCCGCGAGGCGCACCGCGCCCACGTTGTGCTCCGGAATCGCGGCGAGCAGCGCTTCGGTGTACGGATGATGCGGCGCTTCGAAGATATCGGGCACGCGGTTCGTTTCGATGATCTCGCCTGCGTACATCACGGCCACGCGCTGCGCGACTTCGGACACCACCGCGAGGTCGTGCGAAATGAGCACGAGCGCCATGCCGCGTTCCTTCTGCAGACGCACGAGCAGTTCCATGATCTGCGCCTGGATGGTCACGTCGAGCGCCGTGGTGGGCTCGTCGGCAATCAGCAGCTTGGGGTTGCAGGCCACGGCCATCGCGATCATCACGCGCTGGTTCATGCCGCCCGACATCTGGTGCGGAAACGCCGTGATGCGGTTCTTCGCATCGGGAATGCCCACCTGGTCGAGCAGTTCGAGCGCGCGCCGCTCCAGCGCGTCGCCGCGCAGCCCTTCGTGCAGCTTCAGCACTTCCTTGATCTGGTAGCCGACGGTGTAGCTCGGGTTCAGGCTCGTGAGCGCGTCCTGGAACACCATCGCCACGTCTTTGCCGATGATCTTGCGGCGCGCTTTCGGCGACGCGTTGAGCAGGTCTTTGCCGTCGAAGGTGATCTCGTCGGCAGTGACTTTGCCCGGCGCGTCGATCAGGCCCATCAGCGCCATCATCGTCACGCTCTTGCCCGAGCCCGATTCGCCCACCACGCCCACCACTTCGCCGGGCGCGACCGAGAGGTTGATGCGGTCCACCGCCGGCAGGCCGCTGAAGTTCACCGCGAGATTGCGGATGGTCAATAGGTCTGCCATGTCAGGCCATCCGTTTGAGTTTGGGGTCCAGTGCGTCGCGCAGCCCGTCGCCGAGCAGGTTGATGGCGAGCACCGAAATCAGAATGGAAAGACCCGGCATCGTCACGATCCACCAGGCGCTGTCGATGTAGTCGCGCGCCGAGGCGAGCATCGCGCCCCACTCCGCGGCGGGCGGCTGCACGCCGAGGCCAAGAAAGCCAAGCGCGGCGGCATCCAGAATCGCCGACGAAAACCCGAGCGTGGCCTGCACGATGAGCGGCGCCGTGCAGTTGGGCAGCACCTGCGAGAACATCAGCCGCAGCGTGCCCGCACCGGCCACGCGCGACGCGGTGACGTACTCCTTCTGCAATTCGCCGAGCGCCGATGCGCGCGTCAGCCGCACATACCCCGGCAACGCGACGATCGCGATGGCGAGCATCGTGTTCGTGAGCCCCGGGCCGATGATCGCGACCACCGCCACCGCGAGCAGCAGCGAAGGCAGCGCGAGCAGGATGTCCATGAGCCGCATGATGGGCGTGTCGGCCCACTTGTCGAAGAACGCGGCCACGAGCCCGAGCACGACGCCCGGAATGAGCGCGAGCACGACCGACACGCAGCCAATCCAGAACGACAGCCGCGCGCCGTACATGAGACGCGAGAGGATGTCGCGGCCCGCTTCGTCGGTGCCCAGCACGAACTTCCAGTTGCCGCCTTCGAGCCACGCGGGCGGAATCTTCACGAAGTCGCGGTATTGCTCGATGGGACTGTGCGGCGCGATGAGCGGCGCGAAGATCGCGACGAACACGAGCAGCAGCACGATCGCGCCGGCGCCCACGGCCCCGCGGTTGCGCGAGAAGTTGGCCCAGAACTCGCGCGCGGCGAGCGCGCGGCCGCTGGGCGGCGTCACCGCCTGGGGCACAGTGTTTTGAATGTCGGCCATGCGTCAGGCCTCCCTCGGAACGATGCGGGCCGCCTGCACAGGCGCCCGCCGGATACGGTTGGGTTCTTGCACGGCGTTACCTCGTATGGCGAATGCGCGGATTGAGCACGCCGTACAACAGATCGACGACGAGGTTCACCACGATCACGAGTGTCGCGATGAGCAGAATGCCGCCCTGCACGACGGGATAGTCGCGGCGCGAAATCGCGTCGATGAGCCACTTGCCCACGCCGGGCCACGAAAAAAGCGTTTCGGTCAGCACCGCGCCCGCGAGCAGCGTGCCCACCTGCAGACCGATCACCGTGACGACAGGAATGAGCGCATTGCGCAGCGCATGCACCACGACCACGCGCACGGGCGAAAGACCCTTGGCGCGCGCCGTGCGGATATAGTCCTCGCGCAGCACTTCGAGCATGGACGAGCGCGTCATGCGCGCCACCACCGCGAGCGGAATGGTGCCGAGCACGATGGACGGCAGGATCAGATGGCTCACCGCGGAGCGGAACGCGCCTTCGTCGGTGGAAAGCAGCGCGTCGATCAGCATGAAGCCCGTGACGTGCGGAATGTCGTACTCCACGGCAATTCGGCCGGACACCGGCGTCCAGCCCAGGTTCGACGAGAACACCATGATGAGGATGAGCCCCCACCAGAAGATCGGCATCGAATAGCCGGTCAACGCGGTGCCCATCACGCCGTGGTCCACCACGGTGCCGCGCCGGAGCGCCGCGAACACGCCGGCAGGCAAGCCGACCACGAGCGCGAACAGCATCGCGCAGATCGACAGTTCGACAGTGGCGGGAAAGCGCGCGAGGAACTCGCTCATGACGCTCGTGTTGGTGACGACAGACGTGCCCAGGTTGCCCTGCAACGCGTGCTGGACGTAATGGATGTACTGCATGGGCAGCGGCTCGTCGAGCCCCAGGCGATGCATCGCTTCGGCGTGCATCTGCGGGTCGACGCCGCGCTCGCCCATCATCACCTCGATCGGGTCGCCCGGAATCAGGTGGATGAGCGCAAACGCCAGAATGGTGATGCCGATGAAGGTCGGTATCACCATGCCGATGCGGCGCAAGACGAATCGGAACATGGTTCGTTCCCTTGATTGGGGGAGATGAAAACGCAACCGGCGACAAGGGGCTCATGCCCCCGTCGCCGGACCTTTTTCGACCTGTTTTCTAGTTGCTATGCAAACGGTGCGAAAAGCGTAGCGCTCGCGCCTTACTGCACGCCGACACCGTCGAAGCGGGCGTAGCCGAGCGGATCGATGCGCATGTCGGTCACCTTCTTGCTCACCGGCTGGTAGACCGTGGAGTGGGCAATGGGCGAGAACGGCAGTTGCTGCGCGAAGATCTGCTGCGCCTGCGTGTAGAGCTTCGTGCGCTCGGCCTGGCTCGTCGTTTCGCGGCCCTTCTGCACGAGTTCGTCGAACGGCTTGTAGCACCACCGCGAGAAGTTGTTGCCGTTGATCGCGGAACAGCCCAGCAGGGTGCCGAGCCAGTTGTCGGGGTCGCCGTTGTCGCCCGTCCAGCCGATCAGCATGCTGTCCTGTTCGCCCGCGTGTGCGCGCTTGATGTATTCGCCCCATTCATACGTGACGATCTTCGCCTTCACGCCGATCTTGGCCCAGTCGGCCTGGATCATTTCGCCCATCAGCTTGCCGTTGGGGTTGTACGGACGTTGCACCGGCATGGCCCACAGCGTGATCTCGAAGCCGTTCGGGTAGCCGGCCTTCGCGAGCAGCGCCTTCGCCTTTTCGGGATCGTAGCTCGCGGCCTTCAGGTTCTTGTCGTAGGACCACTGCGTCGGCGGCATCGGGTTCGTGGCCGCCTGGCCGGCGCCCTGGTAGACCGAATCGATGATCGCCTTCTTGTTGATCGCCATGTCCAGCGCCTCGCGCACTTCCACCTTGTCGAGCGGCTTGTGCTCGACGTTGTAGGCGAGGTAGCCCAGGTTGAAGCCCGGCTGCGACGGCATCGCGATGCCCGACTCGGCCTTCAGCGGCGCGATGTCGGCGGGGCGCGGATAGCTCATCACCTGGCATTCGTTGCGCTTGAGCTTCTGCACGCGCACGCTCGCGTCCGGCGTAATCGAGAAGATCAGCTTCGAGATCTTCACCGCGCCCGGCTTCCAGTAGTCGGGGTTGCCGTCGAAGCGGATGGTCGCGTCCTTCGTGTAGCTGCGGAAGATAAACGGACCCGTGCCCACCGGATACTGGTTGATGTCTGCGGCCTTGCCGGCCTTCAGCAGCTGGTCAGCGTATTCGGCCGAAAGGATCGAGGCGAATTCCATCGCCATGTTCTGGATGAACGGCGCGTTCACTTCGTTGAGCGTGAAGCGCACCGTGTACGGGTCCACCTTCTCGATCTTCGCGATGAGCTTGTCGAGGCCCATGTCGGTGAAGTACGGGAACTGCACCGGGTACGCCTTGTGGAACGGCTGGTTCGGATCGAGCATGCGCTCGAAGGTGAAGACGACGTCGTCGGCGTTGAATTCGCGCGTCGGCTTGAAGAACGACGTGGTCTGGAACTTCACGCCTTTGCGCAGGTGGAACGTGTAGGTCTTGCCGTCCGGCGAGACGTCCCATTTTTCGGCGAGGCCCGGCTCGACCTTCGTGCCGCCGCGCTCGAATTCCACGAGACGGTTATAGACGGTGAAGGTGTTCGCCGTGAAGTCGACGCCCGTGGTGTACTGCGCCGGATCGAAGCCCGCGGGACTGCCTTCTGAGCAGTAGACGAGGGTCTTGTTGGGAATATCGGCGGCGTTCGCCAGTTGGGCGCCCGCCATCGATGCCGCTGCGACGGCTGCCAGCATGGTGAGCCGCGCCGTGCGCAACAGGTTGTTTTGCTTCATGTTTCCTCCAGGATCGGAGCCGGCCGGAGCCAGCGTAGCGCGATATTACTGACGTTCGCCGCCCGTCACAAGCAGACGAAAATCCGCATGGCGGGGCTGCAACAAGGAGTTTGCGCGGGCGCGAGGCCGAAGGGAGACGATGAGAGGAACGGGCACCCGCCGCACGGCGAGTGCCCGATGAAGCCATTACAGCCCGAGCCGCTCGCAGATCGCCTTGCTGGCGGTGGCGGCGTTGAGGGTATAGAAATGCAGGCCGGGCACGCCCGCATCCACGAGGCGGCGGCACAGGTCCGTCACCACGTCGAGACCGAACGCGCGGATCGCCTCGCGGTCGTCGCCGAAGCTTTCCAGACGGCGCGCCACCCAGCGCGGAATCTCGGCGCCGCACATTTCCGAAAAACGCGTGAGCTGCGAGAAGTTCGTGATCGGCATGATGCCGGGCACGATGGGCACGTCCACGCCGAGCTTGCGCACGTCGTCCACGAAACGGAAATAGGCGTCCGCGTTGAAGAAGTACTGCGTGATCGCCGAATTCGCGCCGGCCTTCACCTTGCGCGCGAAGTTTTCCATGTCCTGGCGCGGCGAGCGCGACTGCGGATGGTATTCGGGATACGCGGCTACTTCGATGCGGAACCAGTCGCCGGTTTCGTTGCGGATGAAGCTCACCAGCTCAGAGGCGTAGCGCAGCTCGCCCACTTCGCCCATGCCCGAAGGCAGGTCGCCGCGCAGCGCCACGATGTGGCGGATGCCGCTCTCGCGGTAGCGGTTGAGAATGGCGCGCAGGCTCTCTTTCGAGGAGCCGATGCAAGACAGGTGCGGGGCGGCTTCGATGCCGTCCTTCGCGATATCGAGCACCGTGTCGAGCGTGCCCTGCTGCGTGGAGCCGCCCGCGCCGAACGTCACGGAGACGAATTTCGGCTTGAGCGGCACAAGCTGCGCACGCGTGGCGCGCAGCTTTTCCACGCCTTCCTGCGTCTTCGGCGGGAAGAATTCAAATGAAAGTTCGATCGGATTCATGGAGAGAAACAGACATCAGCCGAGGCTGCGGTTGCCGAAAACGAGCGCCGAGAGCAACCACGAAATGATGCTGTAGAGAATCGAGCCGAAGAATGCCGACCAGAACCCCGAAACCTCGAAACCCTTCAACAGCGACGCCGCGAGCCAGAAGCAAAGCGCATTCACGACGAGGATGAAGAGGCCGAGCGTCAGGATGGTGACGGGCAGCGTGAGCAGGATCAGCACCGGACGCAGCAGCGCATTGATGAGGCCCAGCACGATCGCGACGATCAGCGCCGTGCCGAAGCTGCGAATATGAATCGACGGCACGAGCCACGTGATGATCAGCAGTGCGAGCGCGTTGATCAGCCAGGTCAGCAGCACGGTCATGGAAGGCTCCTTATGCTTGTTGCCTTGTTGCGTCGTTATCGTGATCGCGCTGGAGATGCGATGGGCGCGCGATGAAGGCCAAGGCTCGAGCGTGCGTTCCGTACGGACCATTCAGACAGGGCCGCACGGAACACACCGCATGAGCTTAGTAGCGGTAGTGGTTCGGCTTGAACGGACCCGTCTTCTCGACGCCGATGTACTTCGCCTGGTCGTCTGAAAGCTCGGTGAGGTTCGCGCCGATGCGCGCCAGATGCAGGCGCGCCACCTTCTCGTCCAGATGCTTCGGCAGCACGTACACCTTGTTCTCGTACTGCGCGCCGCGCGTGAACAGTTCGATCTGCGCGAGCGTCTGGTTCGTGAACGAGTTCGACATCACGAACGACGGGTGGCCCGTCGCGCAGCCCAGGTTCACAAGGCGGCCTTCAGCCAGCAGGATCACGCGCTTGCCGTCCGGGAAGATGATGTGGTCCACCTGCGGCTTGATGTTTTCCCACTGGTACTGGCGCGTGGACGCAACGTCGATTTCCGAGTCGAAGTGACCGATGTTGCAGACGATCGCGTTGTGGCGCATCGCCTTCATGTGATCGTGGTTGATGACGTGGTAGTTGCCGGTGGCGGTGACGAAGATGTCGGCCTTGTCGGCGGCGTATTCCATCGTCACGACGCGGTAGCCTTCCATCGCCGCCTGCAGCGCGCAGATCGGATCGATTTCCGTGACCCACACCGTGGCGCCCAGACCGCGCAGCGATTGCGCGCAGCCCTTGCCCACGTCGCCGTAGCCCGCCACCACGGCGATCTTGCCGGCGATCATCACGTCGGTGGCGCGCTTGATGCCGTCCACGAGCGACTCGCGGCAGCCGTACAGGTTGTCGAACTTCGACTTCGTGACCGAGTCGTTGACGTTGATGGCCGGGAACGGCAAACGGCCTTCCTTCTCCATCTGGTACAGGCGGTGCACGCCGGTCGTGGTCTCTTCGGTCACGCCCTTGATGTGCGCGAGGCGCGTGGAGTACCACGTCGGGTCGGCGTCGAGGTGGCGCGCGATCGCGTTGTACAGCGCGACTTCTTCCTCGTTGGTGGGCTTGGCGATGACCGAACGGTCCTTCTCCGCCTTCGAGCCCAGGATCAGCAGCAGCGTGGCATCGCCGCCGTCGTCCAGGATCATGTTGGCGAACTCGCCGTTCGGCCATTCGAAGATGCGGTGCGTGAATTCCCAGTATTCGTCGAGCGATTCGCCCTTGAACGCGAACACCGGCGTGCCGCCCTCGGCGATGGCCGCGGCAGCGTGGTCCTGGGTCGAGAAGATGTTGCACGAGGCCCAGCGTACGTCGGCGCCGAGCGCCTTGAGCGTCTCGATCAGCACGCCGGTCTGGATGGTCATGTGCAGCGAGCCCGCAATGCGCGCGCCCTTCAGCGGCTGCTGCGCCTTGTATTCGTCGCGAATCTGCACGAGGCCGGGCATTTCGGTCTCGGCGATGTTGAGTTCCTTGCGGCCCCACGCGGCAAGCGAGAGGTCGGCAACGAGGTAATCCTGGGACGGGTTCGATTCGAAGACTGCGGCGTTCATCACGCCCTCCTTTCTAAAAAGACTAGAAATTAATGACGTGAGCGCCGTTCGATGCGGCTTCCTGCCCGCGCGCGAAACGCGCTGCACATGGAAAGGAAGACCGGATTGAAAGCCCCCGAGCCTGGCGGGCCGTGATGACCATCAGCAGATGGCAGGCCCGTCGCAGCGCTCCTCGGAGACAAGGCGCGATTGTAGCAAATGTTTGACGGCGCAAACGCGCGAAAAGACGGAGCGAAAGGCGTCAAAAAGACGTATCAGGAAGTCAGATGGGCAGCAGTTCGAGCAGCGGCACGAGCAGCACCATCGTCACGCCCGCGATCATCATGGTGAGGCTCGCCACCACGCCTTCTTCGCTGCCCAGCTCGCGCGCCTTCGCCGTACCCACGCCATGGGCCGCCGCGCCGAACAGCGCGCCGCGCGCCAGGCGCGTTCTGAGCGGCACGAGCGCCAGCACGAGTTCGCCGAAC
Source organism: Paraburkholderia kururiensis (assembly GCF_034424375.1). Classification (NCBI taxonomy): domain Bacteria; kingdom Pseudomonadati; phylum Pseudomonadota; class Betaproteobacteria; order Burkholderiales; family Burkholderiaceae; genus Paraburkholderia; species Paraburkholderia kururiensis. The sequence goes on from NZ_CP139965.1 coordinate 4,114,535, forward strand.
AGCATGCCGCAAACGCCCGTGGCGATTACGAAGAGCGCCGTGAGGTCCTTCGGCGCGTGAATCTTGTCGGAAACGGCCAGCGCAAACGGCGTGGAAACGGAACGCGTCATCAGACTGCGCTGCAATTCCGGCGACAGATGCAGCAGCTTGGCCAGCGTGAGCGACCCGCCCACGGCCACGACGATGCCCACCGTCACGCCCACCGCGAGCGAAATCCAGTGGCGCTTCAGCAGGTCACGGTACTCGTAGATCGGCACCGCGAAGGCCACCGTGGCGGGGCCCAGCAGCCACATCAGCCAGCGCGTGTCCTGAAAGTACACGGGGTAAGGAATGTGCAGCACCAGCACGATGGCCGCGAGCACCGCCGGCACGGTGAGGAGCGGCGTGAGCCACGGCTTCGGAAAGCGCGCGTAGAGCCACTTCGACGCGAAATAGAGCACCACCGTCAGCACGAAGCAGCCCGCCGCGATGAGCCGCGAGGCGTCGTCCGCGAAGAGGGAGGCGTAGAACGTGCCCGAGAAGGTGCTCATGATTCAGTCCTGTTTTCAGCGCCGTCTCTGTTCAGCCCCGGCGCTCAGACGCGGGCCAATGCGCGCGCCGTCAGCGCGCGCCGCAGCGCGAGGCGGCGTTCGAAGCGCGCCGCCAGATCCACGGCAACGGCCACGGCCACCATCACCATCAGCGTGCCCGCCATCACGACGAGCGCGAGGCGCCAGCCGTCTTCGCGAAAGAGCCCGCCGTACTGCACGGCGGCCACCGCGGCCGGAATGAAGAACAGCAGCATGTCGCCGAGCAGCCAGTCCGCGCCCGCCTTCACCCAGCGCGGCGCAATGCCGCCGGAGAACAGCAGCACGAGCAGCACGACGAGGCCCACCACGCCGCCCGGCACCGGCAGGCCGAGCGCACGCACCGTGAAATCTGCCGCGAACCACATGCCTGCCAGGCCGGCCGATTGCACGGCGATGCGCGCGACGCGCATCAAGCCGGCAGAGCGAGCTTCGGAGGTAACAGCGGATGAACGGTGAGCAGTCATGGCAAACCCTTAGTGACTTCGTACGCGAACAAGTATAGGTTGCGACGCAGCATAAATATAATGACTTAGAATCATCAAAATCATTCCAAACTGGAATTCTGGAGCCTCTCATCGTGGAACTGCGCGCCCTTCGCTATTTCGTCGAGGTTGTCCGCCAGCAAAGCTTCACCGCCGCCGCGGAACTCATGTTCGTGACGCAGCCCACCATCAGCAAAATGGTGAAGTCGCTGGAGGACGAGATCGGCTCGCCGCTGCTCCTGCGCGACGGCCGCCAGATGGTGCTCACCGACGCCGGCCGCATCGTCTACCAGCGCGGTCAGGACGTGCTCGCCGCGCACGCGCAGTTGCAGGCCGAATTGAAGGACCTGGGCACGCTGGGGCGCGGCCAGCTCACCATCGGCATTCCGCCGATGGGCGGCTCGCTCTTCACGCCCGCCATCGCCGCATTCCGGCAGCGCTACCCGAAGGTGGAACTGAAACTGTTCGAACAGGGCTCGCGCGCCATCGAGGCCGCGCTGATCGCGGGTGAACTGGAACTGGGCGGCGTGCTGCAACCCGTGAACCCTGAAATCTTCGACGTGCTGCCCCTCACGCACGAACTGCTCTGGCTCGTGGCGCGCCGCGGCTCGCGCTGGGACAGCGCGCAGGCGGTGTCGCTCGCCGATCTGGCGGGCGAGTCGTTCGTGTTCTACGGCGAGAGCCTCGCGCTCAACGACGTCGTGCTGAACGCGTGCGCCAAGGCAGGTTTCACGCCGGCCATCGTCGGACGCAGCGGGCATTGGGACTTCATGGCCGCGCTCGTGCTGGCGGGCGTGGGCGTCGCGCTGCTGCCGGCGCCCTACTGCCGGCGGCTGGACGTCACGCGCTTCACGTGCCTGCCCGTCACCGACCCGCAGATTCCCTGGGACATGGCCGTAGGCTGGCGGCGCAACGGCTATCTATCGAATGCGGCGCGCGCCTGGCTCGACGTGGCGCGCGAAACGCTGCCCGGCGTGGCGGGCAGCGACTTCATGCAGATTCACGGATTGGACCCGACGGGCAGCATCGCCGGAAGTTGATCGGGCCGCTGGCGCGCGGGCCGGCCGGCTTCCCGACCCAGGCGCCGGAGCCAGGCGCGCACATCAAGCCGCCACGCCCAGCACCGCCGCGGGCTGTGCGCGACGCGCCGCCGCGATGAATTCGGCAGCGCGCTCGCCCACCATGACCGTCGGCGCATTCGTATTGCCGCCAATGAGCGTCGGCATCACGGAGGCATCCACCACACGCAGCCCCTCCACGCCGCGTACACGCAACTGCGGGTCCACGACGGAGCGCGCATCGCCGCCCATCCGGCACGTGGCCACGGGGTGATAGATGGTGTCCGCCCGGCGCGCGATGACCTCGCGCAACTCGGCGTCGGTCTGGCCCGGCTTCGTGTACAGCTCCTTGCCACCTGCACTCGCCAGCGACGGCGCCTCCACGATGCGCCGCGCCAGCTTCGCGCCTTCCACGAGCAGATCGAGATCGCGCGGGTCCGACAGGAATTGCGGATCGATCACGGGCGCCACGCGCGCATCCGGACTCGCCAGCGTCACGGTGCCGCGGCTCGCGGGACGCAGCACGCAGACGTGCAGCGAGTAGCCGTGCCCCCAGTGCATGTGGCGGTTGTGGTCGTCCACGATAGCCGTGCAGAAATGCAGTTGCAGGTCCGGCCGATCCAGCCCAGGCCGACTCTTGATGAAGCCGCCCGCCTCGGCCACGTTGCTCGTCAGCATGCCCCGCCCTTCGCGCATGAAGGTGAAGAACGCGGGCACCATCTTCGCGAAGCCGCGCAGCGAGAAGCCCGTCGTCTCGCTGGACCACACGCGCTTGTTGAGCGTGAAGTCGATGTGGTCGATCAGATTGCGGCCCACCTCCGGCGCGTCGTAGAGCACCGGCACCCCGAGCGACTGAAGATGCGCGCCCGGCCCGATGCCCGAGCACATCAGCAGTTGCGGCGAGTTGAATGCGCCCGCCGCGAGCACCACTTCGGCGCGCGCCGTGAGCCGCTCGATACGGCCGTCGCGCGCCACTTCGATGCCGGTTGCACGGCGCCCGTCGAAGGTGACGCGCAGCACGGCGGCGTCCGCGATGGTGGTGAGGTTGGGCTGCGCGCGGTCGTAGACGTAGGCACGCGCCACGCTGCAACGCCGGCCGTCGCGCTGCGTCACCTGATAGAAGCCCACGCCTTCCTGCACGGGGCCGTTGAAGTCGTCGTTCGGCGTGAAGCCCGCCTCGATGGCGGCCTTCAAAAAGCGGTGCGAAAACGGATTGCGAAAGCGCAGGTCCGACACGGTGAGCGGCCCATCGGCGCCATGCCACGCGTTCGCGCCGCGCTCGTTGCCTTCGGCGCGGCGAAAGTACGGCAGCACGTCCTGCCACGACCAGCCTTCGCACCCCAGTTGGGCCCACTCGTCGTAGTCCAGCGGATGCCCGCGCGTGTAGATCATCGCGTTGATCGCGCTCGACCCGCCGAAGCCCCGGCCGCGCGGCTGATAGCCGCGACGCCCGGCGAGTCCGGGCTGCGGCGTCGTCTCGTAACCGTAGTTGGTCTTCATGCGGAACGGCACCGCGGCCGCCACGCCCACCGGCATGTTGACGAAGAGGTTGTGCTCCGTGTGCGGACCGGCCTCCACGAGTGCGATGGTCGCATCGGGACAGAGATCGGCGAGGCGGCTCGCCAGCGCGCAGCCGCCGGAACCCGCCCCGGCGATGATGTAGTCGAACTCCATGTGCTCCTCCTGATTTGCACCGCTGGGTTGCACCTCTGCGTGCCCGCGTTTTGCCGCGTGGCTGTGCCGGGTGCACACTTGTCTACGTTTGTTTTTTGCGCATTGTAGGGACCGTTGCTCCCGGCACGGCGCGTTCGTGCCAGAGCGATCCCTCTAAACGTGGGACGGCCGGCGCACCTATGATGAAGCACCTCGCGCAGGCGCCCCGGTGCATGGATGCTGGCTTCAGCGGATGCTGAACGACGCGTTCAAACGCAGGCGAATCGCACGGGCAACGCGCCGCGCGCCATCGCACAAGACAATCAAACAGAGACGATCCGGCGGTGCAAGGAACGGCCCCGCCGGCGCCCCACGCAAACAACGAAACACCAGACAACCGCCGTCTAAACCACGGCCACGCCGGCTGCCGAATTCGAGCACCCCAGCCGACGGATAAACGGAGACAGCAACATGGACGCGCAGGCCTTCGGCAAGACGCACGACGTGACCAACCAGGTGCCGCCGCTTGCGGACTACAACCTGTTCACGAGCGACGCAGCGCTGGTTGCCGCCGTGGAGCGCGAAGGTGCCGGCTGGCACACCGAGGCGCTCACGCGCGACGGCGCCGCGTTAACCACACCCGACGTGCTCGCCCTCGCCGATCTGGCCAACCGCCACACGCCGGAACTCTCCACGCACAGCCCGCGCGGCGAACGCATCGACGCGCTCGAATTCCATCCGTCCTGGCACACGCTGCTCGCGCTGCTGCGTCGCGAGGGGCTGCACGCGCTGCCGTTTTCGGACCCTCAACGCGGCGCCATGGCCGCACGCTGCGCGGGCTACTTCCTGCACGCGCAGCTGGAGTCGGGCTCGCTGTGTCCGCTCACCATGACCTTCGCGAGCATCCCCGTCCTGCAACGCGAGCCCGCGCTTTTCGAGACCCTGCGTGCGCCGCTCTATTCGCGCGACCACGACACACGCGACCTGCCCTACACACAAAAGCGCTCGATGATGATCGGCATGGGCATGACCGAAAAACAGGGCGGCTCGGACGTGCGCACGAACCGCACCGAAGCGCACGCACTGGGCGGCAGCGGCGGACGCGGCGGCGAGTACCGGCTCGTCGGTCACAAGTGGTTCTTTTCGGCGCCGCAGTGCGACGCGCATCTGGTGCTCGCGCGCACCGGCGATCACGAAGGGCTCTCGTGTTTCTTCGTGCCGCGCTTCGCACCGGATGGCACGAAGAACGCCGTGCAGGTGCAGCGGCTCAAGAACAAGCTCGGCAACCGGTCGAATGCGAGCAGCGAAGTGGAATTCCTGAACGCGTGGGGCGTGATGGTGGGCGACGAAGGACGCGGCGTGCCCACCATCATCGAAATGGCGAACTACACGCGGCTCGATTGCGTGATCGGCAGCGCCGCGCTCATGCGCGCGGCGCTCGTGCAGGCCATTCACCACGCGCGGCACCGCACGGCGTTCGGCCGGCATCTGGCCGACCAGCCGCTCATGCAGAACGTGCTGGCCGACCTCGCGCTCGAATCCGAAGCGGCCACCGTGCTCTTCATGCGCCTCGCGCGCGCGTTCGAAGACGCCGCGAGTACGCCCGAAGCGCGCGCGTGGCGCCGCATCGTGACGCCCGCCGCGAAGTTCTGGGTCTGCAAGCGCACGCTCGAATTCACGGGCGAAGCGATGGAGGTGTGGGGCGGCAACGGCTACGTCGAAGAAGGCCCGATGGCGCGCTTCTATCGCGAGGCGCCGGTGAACTCCATCTGGGAAGGCTCGGGCAACGTGATGTGCCTCGACGTGCTGCGCGCCATGGAACGCGAAGCCGACGCGGCCCAGGCGCTCTTCGCCGCATGGCGCGACGACGCGCAGGGGCACCCGGCGCTGGGCGCGGCGCTCGTCAACCTGCTCGCCACGCATCAGGGCGACCCTGCCACGCGCGAGGCCAGCGCGCGACGCATCGCCCAGCAGCTCGTGCTGATCGCGCAGGCCGTGCTGCTCGTGCGCCACGCGCCGGCACACGTGGCCGATGCCTTCATCGCGACGCGCCTTGCCGGCGCAGCGGACGGTGCAGGCCACGGCGCAGCAAGCAGCGGTCGCGTCTACGGCACGCTGCCGGCCACGTTCGATCACGCGGCGCTCGTCGCTCGCGCGTTTCCGGCATGAGGCGTGAGGCCTAAGCGCTTCGACAGACGCAACGAAGAATCGAAAACATTCGAACACAACGCGGCGTCCCCAAACCACAGACCGCGCATCGCCGCTGCCGGAAAGCGCGGCATCATCAGCACCACCAGGGAGAGCACAGCATGAAGAACGACTTGCCGGACCTTGCCGCACTCGACGCCCTGCTGCGCGAGCAGCGCGAAGCGTATCTGCGGGCGCCGTACCCGTCGTGGGAGCAGCGCGCGCGCCATCTGAAGGCACTGCGCGCCATGCTGCTCGACAACCGCGATGCGCTGGCAGAAGCCATGAGCGCCGACTTCGGTAATCGCGCCAAACAGGAAGTACTGCTCGCCGAATTCCTGCTCGCGAAAAGCGAAATCGACGAAGCGCTGAAGCACGGCAAGCAGTGGATGAAGCCGCAGCGGCGCAGCACCAATCGCTGGCTGCGTCCCGCGCGCGTGAAGGTCGTGCCGCAGCCGCTCGGCGTGGTGGGCATCGTGGTGCCGTGGAACTATCCGGTGCTGCTGGCCGCAGGGCCGCTCATCTGCGCGCTCGCTGCCGGCAATCGCGCCATGATCAAGATGTCCGAGTTCACGCCGCGCACGTCGGCGCTGTTCGAAACGCTCGTCACGAAGACCTTCGCGCGCGACCACGTGGCCGTGGTGAATGGCGATGCCAACATCGGCGCCGCCTTCACGGGCATGCCGTTCGATCATCTGCTCTTCACGGGCTCCACGCGCGTGGGCCACGAAGTGATGCGCGCCGCCGCGGCGAACCTCACGCCCGTCACGCTGGAACTGGGCGGCAAGTCGCCCGCCATCATCGGGCCGCACGCGCGCTTCGACTACGCCGTGGATAGCCTGCTGCTCGGCAAGACGCTGAACGCCGGGCAAACGTGCGTCGCGCCCGACTACGTGCTCGTGCCGCGCGGCCGCGAAGACGCGTTCGTCGCGCGTGCCCGCGCGCGCATCGCGAAGCTGTACCCGGACCTGGCGCGCAATCGCGACTACACGACGATCATCTCTGAGCGCCATTACGCGCGGCTGCAACGCCTCGCCGACGAAGCGCAGGCAGCCGGCGCGCAACTGCACGCGCTGGCCGATACACCGTCGGACGCCGCGAGCCGGCGCTTCGCGCCCACCGCCATCACCGGCGCACCGGACCATGTCGCGCTGATGCAGGAGGAAATCTTCGGGCCGCTGCTTCCCGTCGTGCCCTACGACACCCTCGACGACGCCATCCGTTACATCAACGCGCGGCCGCGGCCGCTTGCGCTCTACCTTTACGACGACGACGCGGCCACCGTCGAACGCGTGACGCGCGAAACGATTGCGGGCGGCATGGCCGTCAACGAGACGCTGATGCATCTGGCCTGCGAGAGCCTGCCCTTCGGCGGCGTGGGCGCAAGCGGCATGGGCGCGTACCACGGCTACGACGGCTTCGTGACGTTCTCGAAGATGAAGCCCGTCTTCACGCAGGCGCGCCTCAACACGCGCAACCTGGTGGCGCCGCCTTACGGCAAGGTGTTCGACCGGTTGATCAGGACGATGCTGCGGTTTTAGCCGCGCAGGGCGGGCCGGAGCGATAGAGACCGGGCGGGACACGGCATAGCGCCCGCGATGGAAGGGGAGCGAGCGACGCGTCTGCCGCCCTAACTGCCGGGCAAACGTGGAAGGCCGCCGGGCGGTGGACCGCCGGGTGACGGACCACCCAGCAACGGTGTCGACGGCCCCACGCCGGGGCCCGGACCAGCGGCACCACCCGGGCCGCCGCCCGCCGCCGCTGCGCCCGTGCCGCTCGCCTCGTCGGCTGCCCGATCGTCCACCCCGCTTTCAAGCCGATGCAGCCACGCCAGCAGTTCGGCCACCGCTTGATAGAGCTTGGGCGGAATGCGCGCGTCGAGGTCCACCTGCATCAGCAGCGAAACCATCTCCGGCGCTTCGTGCACGTAGAGCCCGGCTTCCTTCGCGCGCTGCACGATCATTTCGGCGACGAGGCCGTAGCCCTTCGCCACCACGCGCGGCGCGACGGTGTCGTTCTGGGCGTCGTAGAGCAGCGCAGCCGCGCTCTTGCGTTGCGTGCGGCTCATCAGATGTCCCAGTCGAAGTCGAGATGGGTCGTGCGGGAGGCCACGGGAAGCGGGCCTTCCGTTGCGGCCGACGCGGGTTGCGTGCCGGCTTCGTCCGCTGCATCGGCGGCATCTGCGGATGCAGCGCCGGGAATCTGGATGTGCGTATCGGCGGCGGTTCGCGCGTAGGCGCTCGCGGCTTCGGCTGCCGGTCTGGGCTGGGCCGCCTGCGCGGGCTGGAACGGCTGGCCGGCGAAGCCCGCGCCCAGCGGTTCGGCGTCCCCCGCCAGCGTGCTGCCACCAATCTCCCGAATCGACAGACCCTGCAGCGCAATGCCCGCCGCCGCCAGCGCGCGCCGGAACGTCTCGCTTTGCGCCGCGAGCCGCGACGCGCCGCCCGGGCTCGCCTGCACGCGCGCAACCAGCCCGTCGCCCGTCAGCGTGAGTTCGGCATCCACGGTGCCGAGCGTGGGCAGCGAAAGCGTGACACGCGTGCGCCACGGCAGTTCGCCCGCCTCCATGCCCGCGTTGCGCGAGCGCTCGCCGCCTTCTTCTTCGATGGTCCAGTCGAGCCGCACGCCCGGCCACGCCTCGCCGGTCCAGCGAAACTGCCCGGTCGCGAGCAGATCGAGCTGCTGACGCACCACGGGAATCGTCGCCGGATGCACGGCGGCCGCATTCGCCTGCGCGGCATCGGAGGAGCCGGACGTTTGCGTTTGCGCCGCGCTGCCGCCGTGCAGCAGGGCGCGCAAGGTCTGCGCCGAAGGCGGCGTGAACGCCGCCGCGTAGGCGCCGGGCTCACCGTGAAATGGCCCGACCGCGCCCGCCGTCTGAGGCGGCGCGCCGAACGGCCGGCCCGTGCCCGCGGAGGCGTTCGCGTCACCAGAGGCGGCAAAGCGCTGCCCGAATGCGACTGCGGAGCCGGGTCCGGTCCAGGGGGCGTCGAGGTCGTCGGGGGCGCCGTTCCAGTCGGGCGGCATGGTGGCCGCGGCGGCCACGAGCTGGTTCTGCGGCTCGCCCGCGAGCTGGGCAGGCGTGCGCATGCCGGCCAGCCATTGGGCGAGGTGAGCTTCGTAGAAGAGTCCGCTTTCGGAGACGGTCTGCTGGAGCGCGGCCGCGAGCGCGGTAACGGGCACCTGAACCGGCGCGACCACGGCGCTGGCGGCTCCGGCCGCCTGTGCACCGGCGCCTGCCGCGGTGTTCCCCGCCGTGCTTCCTTCCGTGCTCGCGGCGGCGCCGGCAGTACCCGCCGTCTGCGCCCCGGCCTGCGCCGCGGTAGCCACTGCCGACCCCACACCCGCCCCTTCGAGCAAATCCGCAAGCTCGGCCCCCGCCACGGCGGCCGCCCAGGCCGCGCTATTAGCGCTACTGGCGCTATCGGCAGTTTGGGCGGTCAGAACGGTATGGACGTCGAGTGCAGGCGCCGCGGGCCAGATGGGCGCCGTGCCGATCACGGCGGGCGTGGCGTCGCCGCCCGAGCGCACGATGGCGTCGAGCGTGAGGGCCACGGCGGAAAGCGCGGTCTGGGCCGAGGCGGGAGGTGGTGGCGGTGGCGCCGGCACAGCGCCGGGCTGGGCCGCGGTGCCAGCCGCCAGTGCGGATGCGCCGGCCTGCGTAGTACCCGCGGCGCCCGTGGGGCCGGTCGTGAGCAGACTGTCGAGGCGGCTCGCGGCGAGCGCAGCCGCTACCGGTTCGATTCCGTTCATGCGCTCCCCAAGATGCGTCGCCCCGTACCGCCGGCACGCGCCGCAGCCCGCGGTCCAGAGCCGGGCGGCGCGACGGGTACGGGTGCAGCGCCGGTCCCTGCCGGCCTAAAGTCGCTGGTTACTCGCTGGTTATAAGAAAACGTCCATCGGAAAACGCCCATCACGCCCGCCCGTGACCACTTCTGCCAGGCCAACCCGGCGTGGCCACTTCAGCGGGCGCCGTACAACTCCTGCAACACGCGCGCCGGATGCGAGGCGCCTGAAAAAAGCCGCGAAAGCCTCGCCATGCGCGGGCTCGCGAGGTCGCGAATGGCCGCGTCGTCGGCGAGAATCCGGCGAATCAGGTCGTACTTGCGCATCCGTTCGGCGTCGCTCAGCTTCACGCCCTGCTCGGCCTCCTTGAGCGCCTCGACGAGACGCCGGTACTCGTCCTGCAGTCCGATCAGATCGTGCCAGAGCGCTTCGCGAGCCGCCGTCAGCATCCGCCCGGAAAGCGCTGCAATCGCCTCGTAACGGGCGAAATATTCTGCTTTCGAATTCATCTCATCGTTTCCGCGGACGGCTGTCCCGCCATCCGCGCGATCTCCGGGGCTATGCCCAACCAGGCCTCTTCGAGCGTTGCAATGAGACCGTCCACTTCGATCAGCATCGCTTCGCTCTGTTTTAGATTTGCTTCCACGAGGCGCCGCCCGATGTACGTGTAGAGCGCATCGAGCCGTTGCGCGATCTCTCCGCCCGCCTCCTGGTTCAGCGACACCTGCAGCCCGTTCTGCACGATGTTGATCGCCTTGCCGATAGCCTCGCCGCGCGCCGCGACGTTGCCTTGCTGAAGGTGCATGCGAGCCTGCGCGATCGCCTTGCGTGCGCCTTCGTACAGCATGGCGATCAGGCGATGCGGACTGGCACCCATCACCCCAGTTTCGACGCCTACGCGTGCGTACGCATTGGCTCCTGAATGGGCTGGGGAAAACATGGGGCGCTCCTCTTCTTGGGTCGGTGGGTACGGTGAGACCGCCTCGCATGCGCACATGCAAGGCGACCGCTGTAGCCGTGTTATCGGAAGAACGCGGGGAAGCTTTAGCCTGCTTCGAGGGAAGTCCACGGGGCCTGAACGGGGGCGCGCCGCACCTGCGCGTAGCCGTTCGGCGCCGCCGCAAGCCGCCGCGGACACAGGGTGGTAGAACCGGGCGCCGAAGCGCCGGGGGTCAGACCGACATCTGCATGATGTCGTTGTAGGCCGACACCAGCCGGTTGCGCACCTGCAGGCCGAACTGGAACCCGATGTTGGCCTTCTGCATGTCCACCATCACGTCGTTCAGGGACACGTTGGAAGCCCCCAGTTCGAACGCCTGGGCTTCGCCCACGGCGCTTTTCTGGTCCGAACTGATCTTGTCGAGCGACGCTTTGAGGGCCGCGGCGAAACCACCGGGCGTCGCGGCGCCCGAGCTTTCTTCGGCCTTCTGCGAGCCGCCGGCGGCCTGCGCCGCCATCGACTGGATCTGCGAGAGCGCCGACGAAAGCGCGTTCACGGGCAAAGTCATGATGTCTCCAGGAGCATGGGAAGGCTGGCCCGGCGCCGCCCGTTACAGGGGAATGCGAGAGGCGGCAGCGGGGACAGATGCGGCGCACGGACCACTATCGGCGGCCCGTGCGACACCTGGTCCAGCCTTGACGAAAAGCATAGCAGCGGGGTCTTTCCGAAAGACCGGAAAGAAGGGGGAAAACCCGGCTCTATTCGGACAATAGGGTTGCGGGGTCGTGCGGATAATCGGTGGCATGAAAGTCTGCGTCCGTACGCCCCCGGGACAGTTGACGAGAGGCATTCCGGAACGCGCCCAAGCCGGCGCGACACCGAAATAGCCTCCGCGGCCCGGGCGCCCGCCGGCTCGCCAGACGCCCGCATTCCGGAGATACCCGACGCATGGATTCGTCTGCCAACTCGTTGATCAACCCCGACGCCCGCATGGGCCTCGCCGGCGCAGGCCAGCCGGGCGCGGGCACGCCCGCCGCCGGCGGCCAGCCGGGCGCCGCGGACGACCTGGGCGGCGGCTTCGCGCAACGGCTGTCGTCGCTGCAAGGCCTGCGGCAGATGCGCGGCAACCCGCGTGCGCCGCTCATTTTCGCGGTGGCGTTGCTGGTGGCCATCGTGGCCGGCCTGATCCTGTGGTCGCGCGCGCCGGACTACAAGGTGCTGTACAGCAACCTCTCGGACCGTGACGGCGGCTCCATCATTGCCGCACTGCAACAAGCAAACGTTCCCTACCGCTTCAGCGACAGCGGCGGCGCCATTCTCGTGCCGGCCGACCAGGTCCACGAGCTGCGCCTGCGCCTTGCCTCCCAGGGGCTGCCCAAGGGCGGCGCGGTGGGCTTCGAGCTGATGGACAACCAGAAATTCGGCATCAGCCAGTTTGCCGAACAGGTCAACTACCAGCGCGCGCTGGAAGGCGAACTTCAGCAGACCATCGAATCCATTTCCAGCGTGCACTCGGCGCGCGTGCATCTGGCCATTCCGAAGGCTTCGGTGTTCGTGCGCGACAAGGAAGCGCCGTCGGCCTCCGTGCTCGTGAACCTGTATCCGGGCCGCGTGCTGGACGAAGGCCAGGTGTCGGCGATCACGCACATGGTGTCTTCGGCCGTGCCCGATCTGCCCGTGCGCAACGTCACGATCGTGGATCAGGACGGCAATCTGCTCACCACGTCGTCTTCGGGCGCCGGGCTCGACGCCTCGCAGCTCAAGTACGTGCAGCAGGTGGAGCGCACCACGCAGCAGCGCATCGACGCGATCCTCGCGCCGCTCTTCGGCGCCGGCAACGCGCGCTCGCAGGTGAGCGCCGACCTGAACTTCTCGAAGGTCGAGCAGACCGCCGAAACCTACGGCCCGAACGGCACGCCGCAGCAAGCCGCCATCCGCAGCCAGCAGACCAGCACGGCTACCGAGATGTCGCAGGGCGGCGCCTCCGGCGTGCCCGGCGCGCTGTCGAACCAGCCGCCGCAGCCCGCTTCCGCGCCCGTCGTCGCGCCGAACGGGGCGAGCGGCGCGGCGCCCGCCATCCCGGTGAGCGACCGCAAGGACCAGACGACGAACTACGAACTGGACCGCACCGTGCGCCACGTGCAGGGCGCCATGGGCGACATCAAGCGGCTTTCCGTGGCGGTGGTGGTGAATTACCAGCCGCTCGTGGACGCCAAGGGTCACGCCACCATGCAGCCGCTCTCGGCCGAAAAGCTCGCCCAGGTCGAGCAGCTCGTGAAGGACGCCATGGGCTACGACGCCAAGCGCGGCGACTCCGTGAACGTGGTGAACGCCGCGTTCACCACGGACGTGGACCCGAACGCCAACCTGCCGTGGTGGCGCCAGCCCGACATGATCGCGCTCGCCAAGCAGATCGGTACGTGGATCGGCATTGCGGCGGTGGCGCTGTTCCTGTACTTCGCGATGGTGAAGCCCGCCATGCGGCGTGCGTTCCCGCCGCCGGAGCCGCCCGCGGCCGCCGCGCTGGCCGGCCCCGACGAGCCGCTGCTGCTCGACGGCGTCACGCCGGTCGAGAAGCTGGGCGAAGACGAATCGGAACTCGCGCAGCTGGCCTTCGAAAACCAGAAGCACAAGTTCGAACGCAATCTCGAGTACGCCCGCACGATCGCGCGCCAGGATCCGAAGATCGTGGCCACCGTGGTCAAGAGCTGGGTCAGTGACGAATAACCCAGTGACGAATGACCCAGCGATGAATAACCCGGCGACGAACACTGACAGGCAATGGCCATGAACAACGAAGGCGTGATGCGCAGCGCACTGCTGCTGATGTCCATCGGCGAGGAAGAAGCCGCGCAGGTGTTCAAGTTCCTCGGCCCGCGCGAGGTGCAGAAGATCGGCCTCGCCATGGCGTCGCTCAAGAACGTGACGCGCGAGCAGGTGGACGACGTGCTCCAGGAATTCGTGCGCGAAGCCGAGCAGCACACCGCGCTTTCGCTCGATTCGAGCGAATACATCCGCAGCGTGCTCACCAAGGCGCTGGGCGAAGACAAGGCGGGCGTGATCATCGACCGCATCCTGCAGGGCAGCGACACGAGCGGCATCGAAGGGCTCAAGTGGATGGACTCGGCCGCCGTGGCCGAACTCATCAAGAACGAGCACCCGCAGATCATCGCGACGATCCTCGTGCACCTCGACCGCGACCAGGCTTCCGAAATCGCGGCATGCTTCACGGACCGCCTGCGCAACGACGTGCTGCTGCGCATCGCCACGCTCGACGGCATTCAGCCGGCCGCGCTGCGCGAGCTGGACGACGTGCTGACCACGCTGCTCTCGGGCAGCGACAACCTGAAGCGCAGCCCGATGGGCGGCATCCGCACCGCGGCGGAAATTCTCAACTTCATGCCGAGCCAGTTCGAGGAATCGATTCTCGAAAACGTGCGCCAGTACGACGCGGAACTCGCACAGAAGATCGTCGATCAGATGTTCGTGTTCGAAAACCTCCTCGACCTGGAAGACCGCGCGATCCAGCTGCTGTTGAAGGAAGTGGAGTCCGAGGCGCTCATCATCGCGCTCAAGGGCGCGCCGCCCGCGCTGCGCCAGAAGTTCCTCTCGAACATGTCGCAGCGCGCAGCCGAGCTGCTCGCCGAAGACCTGGATGCGCGCGGCCCGGTGCGCGTGTCCGAAGTGGAAACGCAGCAACGCCGCATCCTGCAGGTCGTCCGCAATCTCGCCGAGAGCGGGCAGATCGTGATTGGCGGCAAGGCAGAAGACGCATATGTCTGAGCACGACACCCGGCACGAGGCGGCCCGCCGCCGCGATGCCACGGCCTACCAGCGCTGGGAGATGGCGTCGTTCGACCCGCCGCCTCCGCAAGAGCCCGTCGACGACGGCGCATTCGAAGCCGAACTCCAGCGGCTGCGCGACGCCGCGCATGCCGAAGGCGTGGCCTCGGGCCACGTCGCGGGCCAGGCGCTCGGTTACCAGGCCGGCTACGAGCAGGGCCACGCGCAAGGCTTCGAGCAGGGCCTGACCGAAGCGCGCGCCCAGGCCGCGCAGATCGGCGCGCTCGCGGAAACGTTCCGTCAGGCGCTGGAAGGCGCGCAGGCCGACGTGGCCGAAACGCTCGTCACGCTCGCGCTCGACATCGCGCAACAGGTGGTGCGCCAGCACGTGCAGCACGACCCCACCGCGCTCATCGCGGCGGCGCGCGAAGTGCTCGCCACGGAGCCCGCGCTCACGGGCGCCCCGCAACTCGTGGTGAGCCCGGCCGACCTGCCCGTGGTGGAAGCGTATCTGCTGGAAGAACTGCAAACGCGCGGCTGGACCGTGCGCACCGACCCCGCCATGGAACGCGGCGGCTGCCGCGCACAGGCGGCGAGCGGTGAAGTGGACGCGGCGATCAGCACGCGCTGGGAGCGCGTGGCGGCCGCCCTTGGAAAAGTGAGCACGTGGTGAAGCAACCGACCATCGACGCCATTCGCGCAAGCGACCTCACGCCGCTCGAACAGGAGCTGGCGCTGGCGTCGTTCGGTCCGCAGGCGCCCGTGCACGACGCCGCGCTCGCGGCCAATCCGTATCTGCAGGCGTGGCGCGGCCGGCTCGACGGCCTGCGCGAGCGCAATGCGCGCGCGCTGCCGCTGCGCGCCTGCGGGCGCCTCACGCGTGCCGCGGGCCTCGTGCTCGAAGCGGTGGGCCTGCGTCTCTCGGTGGGCGCCGAAGTGATGATCGAGCTGCCCGCAGGCAGTTCGTTGCCGATGGCCGAAGCCGAAGTGGTGGGTTTCTCCGGCGACAAGCTGTTCCTCATGCCCACCACCGAAGTGGCGGGCCTGCTGCCCGGCGCGCGCGTCTATCCGCTCGAAACGGTGCCGATCGCCGACCCGATGGCGGGCGCGAAGCGCCTGCCCGTGGGCTGGGAGCTGCTGGGCCGCGTGGTGGATGCCTCAGGCCGCCCGCTCGACGGCTTCGGGCCGCTCGGTTCGAAAACCGACGCGCCGCTCACCGCGCCCTCCATCAATCCGCTGAACCGCGAGCCCATCCACAAGGTGCTCGACGTGGGCGTGCGCGCCATCAACGCGCTCCTCACCGTGGGACGCGGCCAGCGCATGGGCCTGTTCGCCGGCTCGGGCGTCGGCAAGTCGGTGCTGCTCGGCACGATGGCGCGCTATACGAGCGCCGAAGTCATCGTGATCGGTCTGATCGGCGAACGGGGCCGCGAAGTGAAGGAGTTCATCGAGCAGATTCTGGGCGAAGACGGCCTTGCGCGTTCCGTCGTGGTGGCCGCGCCCGCGGACGTGTCGCCGCTGCTGCGCATGCAGGGCGCGGCGTACGCGACCTCGCTCGCCGAATATTTCCGCGACCAGGGCAAGCACGTGCTGCTGCTCATGGATTCGCTCACGCGCTACGCGATGGCCCAGCGCGAGATCGCGCTCGCCATCGGCGAGCCGCCGGCCACGAAGGGCTATCCGCCTTCGGTGTTCGCGAAGCTGCCGGCACTCGTGGAGCGCACCGGCAACGGCCCGGCGGGCGGCGGATCGATCACGGCGTTCTACACCGTGCTCACCGAAGGCGACGACCAGCAAGATCCGATTGCCGACTCGGCGCGCGCGATTCTGGACGGCCACATCGTGCTCTCGCGCGCACTGGCCGAAGCGGGCCACTACCCCGCCATCGACATCGAAGCCTCGATCAGCCGCGCGATGACGGCGCTGATCGACGACGCGCATCTCGACAAGACGCGCATGTTCAAGCAGATGCTGTCGCGCTATCAGCGCAACCGCGACCTCATCAACGTAGGCGCCTATTCGAGTGGGCGCGATCCGGTACTCGACCGCGCCATCTCGCTGTACCCGCGCATCGAGGCATTCCTGCAACAAGGCTTTCGCGAAAGCGCGAGCTTCGAGTCGAGCGTTGCGATGCTCGGCGCCCTCTTCGGTGAAGGAGCATGACCATGACCCAGCAGACTCCGCTGCAAACACTGATCGGCCTCGCGCAGGACGACGTGGATGCAGCCGCGCAACGGCTCGGACGCGTGCAGCGCGAACGCGGCGAGGTCGAGGCGCAGTTGCAGTCGCTGCTCCAGTACCGCGACGAGTACCACGCCCGCTTCACGAACTCCGCGCAGAACGGCATGCCCGCGGGCAACATGCGCAACTTCCAAGCGTTCATCGATACGCTCGACGCCGCCATCGAACAGCAGCGGCGCCTGCTCGCGGCCGCCACGGCGCGCGTGGAGGCTGCGAAGCCCGAATGGCAGCGCTCGAAGCAGAAGCTGGGATCGTATGAAGTCCTGCAGGCGCGCAGCGACGCGACCGAAGCCAAACGAACGGCACGGCGCGAACAGCGCGACTCCGACGAGCACGCCGCACGTGCGCTGCGCATGCGCACGCACGGCCTGTGAAGCGGACGTCGCACTGACTACGCTTGACCACGCTCAACCACGATTAATCACGACCGGATACACGCACTCACGGAATCCAGCATGTCGCCACTTTCATTGATCAGCTCCCTGCTTGGCGGGTCGAGCAGTGACAACAACAGCCGCCAGGCCGCCAACGCCGCCGCGAACAGCGCGCAGTCATTCGCGCAGACGCTGCAGCAGAGCATTGGCGCGCAGTCGTCGGACTCGAGCGCATCCAGCAACGCGCAGCAGAACGCGAGCAACGCAGCGAGCAGCGCGGCTTCGTCTTCATCCGCAGCGGCCGCTTCTTCGTCGGCACAGGCCGCGGCGAACGCGTCTGGTGCATCGAACGCCTCGAATACATCGAACGCGGCGCAGTCTTCTTCGTCGGGCAACAGCCAGTCCACCACGGATGCGCAGTCGAGCGCGCCCACGGACTCGACGACGGCCGGCACCGGCAAGTCGTCGAGCAGCACGAAGAGCGCGAGCAACGGCAATTCGCAAACGCAAGGCGACGGCACGCAAAGCGCAACCGAAGCGGCCACCCAAGCCGCCGCAGCGGCAGCAGTCGCGGCTCAGCTTCAGGCACAGGCCCAGGCCGCTCAGGCTCAGGCGCAAGCTCAAGCGAGCGCGGGCAACGACGCCGCGTCGAGCAGCGACACGAACAGCCCCACGGCCACGCTTGCCGGCATCGCTGCGACAACCGCGGCCGGCGCCGCCGCGGGCGCGGGCGCGGGCGCAGCGGGCAGCGCGAGCGCAGGCAAGACCACGGCGACGGCAAGCGATCCGAAGTCGGTGCGCGATGCCCTGCAAGCCGCCCTTGCCTCGCTCACGAACGGCCAGGGCGCAGCGCTCCAGGCGTCGGGTGCGGGCACAACAGGCGGCGGTACGGCCGACAGCGGCAACGGGTCCGCGGCCAACGGCTTCGGACTCGCGAGCGGCCACGGCAACGCCAAGGGCGCCGCGTGGACCACCGCCTTCGCCGACGCGCACAACGGCGCGAAAGACGCACAAACGACCGCCGCCGGCACGAGCACCGCAACGACGGCAGCCACCGCCGACGCCACCGTGAAAAGCATGGCCGATGCGCTGGCTTCGAATTCGAACGCGACGCAGAGCAACGCGATCCAGGCCGCGAGCGGCGCCGACGCCGCGCACGCCGCCCAGGCCCTGGCATCGGCCCAGGCCGCCGCGACGGCACCGGCCCAGGTGGTGCAGCAACCGGGCATGGCTGCGGCAGCCAACGCCGCCGCGCTCAGCCCGCAGGTCGGCACGCCCGACTGGGAAGACGCGCTGAGCCAGAAGGTGGTGTTCCTCACCAACGCACATCAGCAGACGGCGGAACTCACGCTCAACCCGAAGGACCTGGGCCCGCTGCAGGTCGTGCTCCAGGTGGCCGACAACCACGCGCACGCACTCTTCGTCTCGCAGCACCAGCAGGTGCGCGAGGCCGTGGAAGCCGCGCTGCCGAAGCTGCGCGAAGCAATGGAAGCCGGCGGCATCGGCCTCGGCAGTGCCAGCGTGAGCGACGGCTTTGCGCGTCAAACGGGCCAGCAGGCCCAGCAGAACGGCCAGGGCTCGTCGGGCAGCGGCCGTGGCAACGGCGGCGTGACGGGCACGGCGGGCATCGACGACGGTTCGGTGAGCGCAGCCGCAACGGCCACGGTCAGGCGAACGGTGGGAATGGTCGATACGTTTGTTTGAGCAGTAAATAGCGCAGTGCCGTGATCCTGGGCCGCTTCGGTCCGGGATCGTCAGATCCTTCTCTTCTTCGCAGCGTCGTCGTTATCGCTGCCGCGTCTCCCGCGTCATCCTCCAATGGCGCCGCGCAATGTGCGCGAGCCGCCTCTCGCCTCTCGAGCATCCGGTTCACAATTGTTCGATTAAGGGTCGCGCCTAATAGCATGCATCGAGCATGACATTCGCCGGCAATGACCGCGCGAGGTAAAGGCTGGCTGGGTTTTGACCATTAGTGACAATATCCGCGCCCCGCCGCTGCTACGGTTAGCCGGCTTAATCCGGCCCGTTACCCGTCCTGCCGAAAAGCGATCTCCAGCTCAACGACCGTCCTCCCCATACGAACTGACACGTCATGATCATCAGCCCGCCCTTTCTGCCCGCATCGGGGCTCACGTCCACCGACGCATCGAAGCCCGACCCCATGATGGATGCCGTCGACAGGTTCGAGCTGGCGCACGGCGTCTATCCGGTCGCAGCCGACCGGACCTGGCATTGCGGCTCCCATCTTGCGCCGGACGTGCACGGCCCGGTCCATGCCATCGCCGACGGCGAGGTGGTGGCGTACCGCGTCTGCCAGCATGCGATGGATGACGGCAACGGCAATGCGGGTTTCGTGCTGCTCAGGCACGCCACCGAAACCGGCGACGGACGCGCGCTGACGTTCTATTCGCTCTACATGCACCTGCTGCCGCTTGCTGAATACCACACGTTCGGACACGACGGGACCCAGCTACCGGCGTTCCTGCACAAACCATCCGGGCCGGATACCCAGGGCAAGGTCACGCCTGCGGCGAAGGGAAACGGCCAGAAGGTGCGGCGCAAGGATGTGCTGGGTTTTCTCGGGCGCTATCAGGGCGTCACCTACATGCACTCCGAGATCTTCATGACGCCGGGCGATTTCGAAGCGTATTTCGGGCACACGCAGCTCGGAGTGACGTCGCCGGCAACAGCGACAACCTCGGACTGCTGGGGGCATACCTGTTTCACCATTCCTGCGGGACAGCAGTTTTACGCATTGCCCCAGGGAACGGACGCACACGGCAAACTCCACGGCATCGCCTTCAAGGCGGGCTACGCAGGCACGAATGCCCTGCCACTTGCCGTGGAGATGTACTTCAGCAAGGGAGCGAAGTACACCAACGTCTGGAGCATTGCGGCGGACGGCTCGCGCACGCTGCTCACATCCGCGCCGGTCGAGGAGAAGGACTACGAATACGATCTGTACCATCGCGCAACGGCGCTCTACGAAGCCTGCCCCAGCGACGGATACGAGATGCTGCGCTTCGGGCGCATTCTTTCAACGCCTGCGACCCTCCCGGAGGCAGCCCGTGCGACGTGGGTGCAGATACCCTACGACACGGGGAAGCAGGGTTACATCGATATCAGCAGGGCAGAGGTCAAAAAGCTGTCTGACGCGGATTTCCCGTCCTTCATGGGCTGGCAGAAGATCAGTGAAGGCAATACACCTTTTGGCAGTGACGGCCTGTGCGATGTCGACCTGTTGAAGAAGCTCGTCAGGGACGCTGCGGCCAGCGAGCAGCCCACAGTCGTGAAGGAAGCCACTGAAGTCCAGAAGGCAGACGCACTTTCGTACTATGTGAAGGGCCATGAGGAGGTACGTCGGGCCCTGCGCGGATTCATCTGCAACGCGCCGAGCGAATGGGATAGCACGCACAACGAGACGCGCTTCGCGAAGCTGCTCGACGAAGGCGGGTTCTATCACGGCAACCGGAAGGGCTACGAGGATTTTCTGAAGTACCTCAAGGAACTGCAGTTCTGGGACGTGACGGGGTTGCCTGCGGGGCAGAAGCTCTGGTTTTTCCATCCGCTCGCGTTTATCCGGCACTTCAGGAAGTGTGGGTGGTTGAGTAAGGGGGAGACGGTTCGCTGTATCCGTAAGACGATTAGAGACCACAACCGTGAGGTCGTCCCTCTTTCGAAGTCTGAGGTGATCAAGCGACTTACCGAGGTAGCAGAAAGGCGCCCGGCAAATCTACATCTTAATTTTCAGATCGCAGCGCGGAAATACGGAATATCGTCCAGCAGCTTGCGCCTTGCTCATCTTTTCGGTCAGCTGACAGCGGAAACAGGCCGCCTGGAATTTATGGTCGAAGGGGGCAAACCGGAATATTTCGATAAATACGAGCCCGGTCATCCGGAGGGAGATGCGGTCGGCAATACCGTAAGGGGCGACGGCGTTCGATTCAAGGGGCGCGGCATTATTCAGATTACCGGGAGATCAAATTACGAGAGCTATGGCTCGTATCGCTGCATGACATTTAACAATGACGAAACTAGCTCTCTAATCTCAACGGATCCATACTGCACATGTGATGCGTCAGGTTGGTACTGGGCGCAGAAACAAAGGCTCCAGCTAGTTAAAGATCCGGAGACTCATAGAAAGAAGTTTATTCCATTGGGTAAACTGAGTATTAATTACTGGGCAGATCAAGGAGCGGACGACAAGGCAATACTTCAGGTGACGAAATGTGTCAACCCGGCGGGGCTTTCCTTGGAATGGCGAAGCCAGGGATTCAGAAATGCTTTTTACGAACTGAATGATGAAGTCGCTCAGAATTCTGACTACAAACCGACAACTTGATGGCGTCATATGAAAATAACAATTTTTACCGCCCTTGGCATTTCTGCACTTGCAGTTGCAATCACTGTTGCGAATGGCAAGGAGCCTGAGCGTATCTCGCGGGATGACTGCCATGCAACTTTCCTGGTGCCGAATGGCTTGGAATATGTCGAGATAAATGGCGCAAAAATTTCTGGCAACAACGAGTGCTATATCGCGTTTCGTTATACTGGAGATTTAAAAATAAAGCCCAGACCCAATCCTCCTTCCACGGCGGACGATTGGCGTTGGCTGACGGATTTCGTGCTTGCAGTTAAAGGTGAGTCTTTGGGAGATGGTCTTACTAAAATTAAGACAAGCGAGGGGCTAGAGCGACCGGGGATGTTTAATTTGGTATCAAATGAGCATTTTCAAATTCCAGGGGGCGAGGTGTATGTGTTGCGTTATTCGGCATTAAAGCCGACGAAAAATATGCTTCGACTAAATGAGACCGAAGAGACAATTTTTGCGGCCGGAAATGATTCCCGCTCAGTATCTTACATTCAATATACAGGAGCAAGGATGACTAAGAATGATAAGAATAAGGCTGCATTGTATAGAAGCTTGTTTTCATCATTTAGTTTCGAAAGCTCAACCACGACCCCGTAAATCGATGATTGACGCGGGTGACGCTACAGTATCGTTTTTGGAGTTACCAGCGATCTCACGGCATCGTTGAAAAGATGCAAGCCCCCCTACCTAAACCCCACCGCCACTCTCCCCATCTGTTCGACCCCGCTGTCGAACAGGCGTCCGAAGAACGGGATCATGTTCGGCAGCATCAGCTGCACGAGCAGCAGGCCCACCAGCAAGGTCACCGCGAATCCGATCTGAAAAATGCCGATCTGCGGCGCGGCGCGGTTCAGGATGCCGAGCGAAAGGTTCGCGATGAGCAGCGCCGCCACCACGGGCAATGCCAGCAGCAGTCCCGCCGAAAACACCATCGATCCCCATCCGGCCAGCGCGCGCCAGCCCGGCGCCCCGAGCACGTTCGCCGAAACCGGCATGGCCTGGAACGTCGCGATGAGCGCGTTGAACACCTGGAGGTGTCCGTCGAAGGCGAGGAATGCAAGCAGCGCGATGGCGTTGAGGTAGCGCGAAAGCACTTCGGAGGCGCCAGTCGAGTGCGGATCGAAGAAGGTTGCGAAGCCGAGGCCCATGCTGAGCCCCATGATGCCGCCGGCCATTTCGATGGTCGAAAAGATCAGTTGCATCGCAAAGCCGAGCGAAACGCCGATCAGGAACTGGTTCACGAGAATCCAGATGCCGGCGGCGGAGAACACGGTGTCCTGCGGCATGGCGCCCAGCGCGGGCGCCACGATCAGCGTGATGAACGCCCCCAGTCCCACCTTCACGCGCGCCGGCACCGCCGCGTTGCCCACCACGGGCGCCGTGGCCACGAACGCGAGAATGCGCACGAACGGCCACAGGAACGCGGTGAGCCACGTGTTCAGCTGGGCATAGGTAACGGAAAACATCGGTTACGCACAGGGCGAAAAAAGAGCGGCGAAGAGGGGCAACAAGCGCCGCGCGCCTCAGCCGGCAATCGCCGGCACGCTCGTGAACATGTGGCGCATGTAGTCGAGCATGGTGGAAAGCATCCACGGCCCGGCGATCACGAGCGTAATCACGATGGCGATCAGCTTGGGGATGAAAGAGAGCGTGGTTTCGTTGATCTGCGTAGCGGCCTGGAACAGGCTCACCACGAGCCCCACCACGAGCGACACGAGCAAGAGCGGCGACGCGAGCAACAGCGCGACGTACATCGCCTCGTGCGCGAGTGTCATGACGGATTCGGGTGTCATCGTCGTGTTCCTTGAATTGCAGGCCTTCAGGTGAAGCTCTGCGCGAGCGACCCGATGAGCAGTTGCCACCCATCCACCAGCACGAACAGCATGAGCTTGAACGGCAGCGAGATCGTGGAAGGCGACACCATCATCATGCCCATGGACATCAGCACGCTCGCCACCACGATGTCGATGATGAGAAACGGAATGAAGATCGTGAAGCCGATCTGGAAGCCCGTCTTCAACTCGCTCGTCACGAAGGCGGGCACGAGCAGCGACAGTGGCACGTCTTCGGGGCCTTGCATGGGCGCCGCGTGCGAAATCTTCGCGAAGAGCGCGAGATCGGTCTCGCGCGTCTGGCGCAGCATGAACGTCTTGAACGGCGCCACGCCACGCGACACGGCCTGCTCCATGGGCAGCGTGCCGTCGGAGAACGGCTTGTAGCCGTCCGTGTAAGCCTTGTCGAGCACGGGCGACATCACGAACATCGTCAAGAACAGCGCGAGGCCCACCAGCACCTGATTCGGCGGCGTCGTCGCCGTGCCGAGCGCCTGGCGCAACAGCGAAAGCACGATGATGATGCGCGTGAAGCTCGTCATCATCAGCACCATCGCCGGCAGGAACGACAGCATCGTGAGCAGCAGCATGGTCTGCACGCTCAACGAATAGGTAGTGCCGCCGTTGGGGCCCGGGCTCGTCGTGAACGCCGGCAGGCCGGTGGCCTGCGCGAAGGAAAGCGAGGGATGCGCCAGCATCAGGGCTGCCACCAGCGCCGGCACGAAGGCGGGCACAAACGCAGGCACAGAGCGGCGGATCAGCGCGGCTGCGCCGCGCGCGGAAAATCGGTTGAACTGCATTTACTGCTCTCCGCCGTCGCGCCGGCTGAAACGTTTGCCCACTTCGCCTTTCAAGGCGTCGCGAAAGCGCTGTCCGAAGGTGCCGGACAGGTCGCCGGCTGCGCCGGGCGGCATGCCCGATTGAGTGGTGCCCGCGGCGACGGAACCGGCCACGCCCGCACTGCCCGCAGGCATCGCGTGCAGCAGCCGCACGTTGCCGGGCGCGGCGCCCAGCACGAGCCACGTGTCGCCCACTTCGACCACCGCGACGCGTTCCTTGCCGCCCAGCGACGCGCCGCCGATCGTCTTCACGAGGCCGCCGCGCTGCGAAGGCTGAAGGCCGAGGCGCCGCGCAAGCCACGCGCAGCCGAACACCAGCCCCACCACCACCACGAGCCCTACGATGGTCTGCAACACGGCGCCCACGCCCAGCGACGGCACCGCGCTGCCTGCACCCACGTTCGAAGCGATCTTCGCGGCGTTGTTCACCGCGTTCATGTCCGCCGCGAGGAGCGCGTGCGGCATGGCGGCCGCGAGGACCACCGCCGCGCCCAGCGCGCGGCGGACTGCTGCGTACTTCATCGGTTCAGCTTCCGGATACGCTCGGACGGCGTGATGATGTCGGTCAGGCGAATGCCGAACTTGTCGTTCACCACCACCACTTCGCCCTGGGCGATGAGGCAGCCGTTCACGAGCACGTCCATCGGTTCGCCGGCGAGGCCGTCCAGTTCCACCACCGACCCCTGCGCGAGTTGCAGCAGGTTGCGAATGGCGATCTTCGTGCGGCCCAGCTCGACGGTCATCTGGACGGGAATGTCCAGAATCATGTCGATGTCGTTGCGCGTGGTGCTCGGCTCCACCTTCGAGAGCGGCTGGAACACGCCCGCCGCGGCCGGGTTCACTTCGTTGCCGTTCTGTTCGGCCAGCGCGCTCGCCCAATCGTCGAGCGAGGCCTCTTCGGCTTCCGCGCCCGGCGTGGTGAGCGGCGGCTCGACCGGAGCCGGCGTTGCGTTGAGGTCACTCATATCCACCTTCCTTCATCGTATCCGCCGCGCTGATCATCTTCTGGACGCGCAGCGAATATTGACCATTGAAAATTCCGTAACCGCATTCCATCACCGGCACGCCGTCCACCTTCGCGACGATGTGCTCGGGAATGTTGATGGGCAGCACGTCGCCCGCACGCATGTTGAGAATCTGCTCGAACGTCACGGGAATCTGCGCGAGGTCCGCCGTGAGCTCCACTTCCGCCGACTGCACCTGCTGCGAGAGCACGCGCACCCAGCGGCGGTCCACTTCGAGCGCCTCGCCCTGAATGGGCGAAGAGAGCACGTCGCGAATCGGCTCGATCATCGAGTACGGCATGCAGATGTGCAGCGTGCCGCCCGTGGGCCCGAACTCGATCGAAAACTGCGTGACGATCACGATTTCGTTGGGCGTGGCGACGTTGGCGAACTGCGTGTGCATTTCGGCGCGCACGAATTCGAACTGCAACGGGCGCACGCTCTTCCACGCGGTCGTGTAGTGCTCGAAAACGAGATGCAGCAGCTTGCTGATGATGCGCTGTTCGGTCTGCGTGAAGTCGCGGCCTTCCACACGCGTGTGAAAGCGCCCGTCGCCGCCGAACAGGTTGTCCACCACGAAGAACACGAGGTTCGGGTCGAACACGAACAGCGACGTGCCGCGCAGCGGCTTCACGTGCACGAGGTTCAGGTTGGTCGGAATGGGCAGGTTGCGGGTGAACTCGCTGTACTTCTGCACCTTCACCGGACCCACCGAAATCTCGGCGCTGCGTCGCATGAAGTTGAAAATGCCGACGCGCAACAGCCGCGCGAAACGGTCGTTGATGATTTCGAGGCCGGGCATCCGGCCGCGAACGATGCGTTCCTGCGTCGCGATGTTGTAAGGGCGTACGCCCTTGTGCTCGGTCTGGCCGGCATCCTGGTCGGTCTCGCCCGTGACGCCTTTGAGGAGGGCATCCACCTCCTCCTGCGACATGAATTCGTCGTGGCCCATAGTCATGATGCGTGCGACTCCTCGCGATAGAGGCGTGAACCGGCTGGATCTGCGCAGAACGTCATGATTCGCCCGTCTTTATTGCACGACGAATTCGGTGAACAGCACGTCCTGCACGTGCACGGGTGCACTGCCGGTCTCGGTGGGCTGCTCGATCAGCTTCTTGAGTTCCTCGGCCAGCGCGCGCTTGCCTTCGAGCGGCGCGAGATCCTGCGGATGCTTGTTCGACAGCGCGAGCAACACGCGGCTGCGAATCTCGGGCATGTGTTCGGTGAGCTTGTCCTGGGTCTTCTGGTCCGCGAGCTTCAGCGTGAGGCCGATGCGCAGGTAGTGCGTCTCGCCGTCGTCCGACTGCAGGTTCACCGTCATCGGCTCGAGCGCGAAGAACACGGGCGGCGCGGGCGGCGGCGCAGGGGTGGGCGCAGCGGGCGTGCCCGCATGCCGGGACATGAAGAACCAGGTCGCGCCGCCCGCCACACCGGCGGCCAGAATCGCGATCACGGCGATCACAAGAATGCGCTTCATCTTGCCGGATTTCGCCGGCGTGGCTGCTGCTGCCTGGGGTGCGGTCGTGGTCGCCATTTCGCTCAAGGTGTTGCGTTAGTGCTGGTACCTTGCATTGTTCTGGCTTTTGGCCTTCCGCGATGGGGGGAAAAGAAGGGGGATTTGCGGTTAGCTCGTGGTTTTGTCGAGAACAGTGCCAGGCGGGGCGCCGCGCGGGCGGCCGGTTCCCGCGGAAGCGGAAAGCCGGCCGGGGCCGGCCGTAAAACAGACCCAAGCCCTCCCGAAGCGGCGGCGCAGTACAGCAGGTGGTGGCCGGTACAGATCAACCGGCCGCGTATCCGATAAGGGCCGCGGAACATGCCGGGCGGCTGGTACGGCTCACCCGGTCCCGCGCTCCCGTCCTCAGTTGATGTAGTTGAAGAGCGACATGCCCTGAATCTTCACGAAGCCTTGCTGGGCCGCCTGCAGCGCGTACTGTGTCATCGTGTACTTGCTGATGGTGGACGTGAGGTTGATCTGCGTGAGGTCGGACAGGTTGCTCTGCGTCTGCAGCGAACTGTTCTGCGTGACGGTCTGCAGCGCCTGCAACTCCTGCTCGCGGCCGCCCACGGACGCCTGCACGGTCACCACGTTGTTCATGGCGTTCTGCACCTTCTGCATCGCGGTGGAAAGCGAGTTGCTGAGGTTTGCCGAGCCTGCGGTGCCCACCACGGGCGTCTGCAGCGCGGCGATGGCGGCGTCGATGGACGAGAAGATGTCCGTGCCCGCCTGGGTAGCCGGCGTCACGGTGAACGTGTCGCCCGCAGCGGGCGCGCCGGTGATCGAGACGCTCTGGCCGCCCAGCGTGATCGCCGAGCCCGCCGAGTACGGCTGCGCCGCGCTCGTCGTGCCGGTGGTGTTGTCCGTGATCGTGTAGGTGCTCGAGGCGCCGGAGCCCGCGAACGTGATCGTGTACTTGTCCTGGTTGGCCGGATTCGAGGCGTTGAGCGTGCTCACTGTGCCGACCACGCCCGTGCCCGTGTTGCTGGCCGAGCCCGCCGAGATGGACGTCGTGCCCACCGCCGCAACCGAAAGGAACACGGATGCGCCGCTGTCGCTCACGGCAACCTGGTGGCTGCTCGTCACCTGGATGGAGCGCACGCCCGTGTCGCCGTTGTAGGTCACCGTGCCCGCCGCGTTGGTGCTGAACGGCTGCGACGTGGTCTGAAAGCCCGCGAACAGGTAGTTGCCCTGCCCGTCGTTGGCGTTCGCGAGGCCGAGCAGCTGGTTCTTCAAGCCAATCAGGTCCTGCGCGATGGCGCCGCGGTTCGTGTCGCTGAGCGAGGCGTCGCCCGCGTGCACGAGCTGTGTGTTGACGCTCTGCAAGACATTGCTCACGCTGGAAAGCGTTGAATCTTCCGCATGCAGCGACGTGAGCGCGGTGCTCTGGTTGCTCGTGTACTGCGAGAGCTCGGACGCCTGCATGGAGAGCTGCACGGCCTGCGACGCGCCGAGCGGGTTGTCCGACGGCGTCGAGATCGCCTGGCCGCTCGCGATCTGCTGGTACAGCTGCGCGAGTTCGCTCTGCTGATTGTTCATCTGCTGAACGTTCAGGCCGAAAAGCTGGGTGGTCGAGATGCGCATGGCCTATCGCCTCACTGGAAAATGCCGAGCAGCGTCTGGAACAGCGTGGATGCCGTCTGGATCACCTTGCTGTTCGCCTGGTAGAGCTGCTGGTACTGCAACAGGTTTGCCGCTTCTTCGTTGATGTTCACGCCCGAGACCGACTGCTGCGCCGAGGTGATCTGCGTGACGAGCGTGGTCTGCGCCGTGTTCGCCGCCTGCACCTGGTTCGTCTGGTTGCCGATCGTGTTCACGTAGCCCGAGTAGGCGTCCGTGAGCGTCGAGGTGCCGCCGTTCAACTGCTTGGCCGACACGAGATTCGACAGCAGCAGGGCGTTGCGTCCGTCGTTGCCGCCGCCCGTGTTCTTCCCGATGGTGAACGTGTCGCCGTTGGAGGGTGTGCCGGAAATCGAGAAGCTCACCGCGTTCATGGTGCTGCCGCTCACGGAGATCGAAGCGCCCGTGGACGACGAATACGGCACCACGGTGGCGGCGCTGGCAATCGTGTAGTTGGTGCCGTTGACGTTCACCGTGGAGCCCGCCGGAAAGCCCGAGATACCGCCCGAGGCCGAGCTGTAGGTCAGCGTCGTCGACGTGGACGGCAGCACGTAGCCCGCGCTGACCGCACCTTGCGTGATCTTCGCCGTGCCCGTGTTGGTGGTGGGCGCGGAGGCCAGCACGGGCGAAGCCGCTGCAATCGAGGTCGCATTCGTGGTGGCGAGCGCGAAGCCGTTGAGCGCGCCGCGCGTGGGCTGCACGTCGAACGAATCGCCGGCGTTCATGGTGCCCGTGAGCGAGAACTGCAAGCCGCCGATGGGGCTCGCCAGACTCGTGGACGAGCCGATCATGGCGCCCGTCGCGTTGTCCGTGAGCTTGTAGGCGCTGCCGTCGTACGAGAGCGTGTAGTCGCCCGTCGTGGGCTGCGAAGCGTTGGCGAGCGTCACGCCCAGCGTGGCGTTGCCGGTGTTGTTCTGGTTCGCGTAGATCGTCGGGCTGCCCACCGTGAACAGCGCCGTGCCCGGGTTGCCGTTCATGTCGAGGCCGAGCGCGTTCTGCGAGTTCACCTGCGCCGCGAAGCTGGTCGCAATGGCGCCCAGTTGCGCTTCGGCCGGATCGAGCGTCTGGCTGCGGAACGCAAGCAGTCCACCCAGCGTGCCGCCGCTCACGAGGTTATCGGGCAGCAAGGTGGCGGGGTTGGACGCGCCCGAACTGGACGCCGCCTGAATGGAGACGGAAAGCTCGCTCGGGTCCGAAGGCGACGTGACCGCGGACAGGTTGTACGTACCCGTGCCGACGACGAGCGGCTGGCCGCTCGACATGAAGACGCTGTAGCCGCTCGAGTTCTGCACCACCTGCACGCCGACCAGTTGCGAGAGGCTCGACACCGCCTGGTCGCGCTGATCGAGCAGCTGGTTGGGCGGCTGGCCCGAGCCGTTGGCGGCCTGGATCTGCTGGTTGAGGTCGGCGATCTGCTTCGTGTACGTGTTGATCTGCGAGACGGTGTCGGTCAACTGCGTGTTCACGCTCTGGCGCATCTGGTCGTACTGCGCGCCGGCCGCGTTGATCTGCGCGGCAAGCGACTGCGCCGAGCTCATCGCGGTCTGCCGCGCCGACAGCGACGACGCGCTGTTGGCCACGCCTTGCAGGCCCGTGAAATACGACGTGATCGCGCTCGAAATACCCGCGGTCGGGCTGCCGACCAGGTTGTTGAGCTGCGCGATCATGTTGTAGTACGCCGTGAGCGAACCGCTTTGCGACTGCGCGCTGTTGAGCTCCGTGCTCAGGTACTGGCTGTACTGGCGCTGCACCGTGACCGTCGAGACGCCCTGCGGCAGGAAGCCCGAGGACGTGTACTGCCCCGCGGTTTCCTCGTAGACAGGCCGCTCCACCGAGTAGCCCGGCGTGGACGCGTTGCTGATGTTCTGGCCCGTCGTGGTGAGGCCCCATTGGGCGGCATTGAGGCCGCTCAAGCCGATATTGAAGAGGTTGCTGGACATTGTTCCGTGGTCCCTCGGCGCTTTCGCGCGTACTCGTCCTGTTATGGCGATAACTGCGTGTTTATCGGCTTTGGCGCGGAAAGTTTTAGGGCGCCGGCAGAATTTTCGGAAAGGAATTGCGGCACGCGCGGCGGTCATGCCGTGGACATGACCGCGCGGGAAAGACGGTGAGGTGAAACCGGTGCTGCTGTTGCGTACGGCTATCGGCGCGGTTCAGGCTTGCCTTCAGGCAAGCGTTCAGGCGCGCACGAGCGAGCGGCGCTTCATTTCCAGCTGCGTAATGAGTCGCTGCAGTGTGTTTTCGGCGCTGCCCGGCAGTGTCACGAAACGAAAGCCCAACTGATAACGCTGCGAGCCGTTGGGCAGGTCGAACATGCGATGCGAAACGAGCTGCAGGTCGAGCGAGAGCGTGCCCTGCGGGCCGAGCGCGAGTTCGCAGTCCATCAGCGTCACGCCCATGGGCAGGCCTACGACGCGTTCGTCCGTGGTGCGCATGCCCACGCCGCCCAGCGAGATGTCGTGCACCTCGAAGCGGAACGGCTCGCCTTCCGGGAACCGGCCGTGGCACAGGTACGGCTCGAGCAACGGCGTCTCCACGCGGAAATACTCGCGCCGCTGCACGTAATAGAGCACTTCGGGAAAGTCGGCTTCGAACGCGGGCAGGCCCTCGAAACGCGTCTGGCGCGGCGTGGCCGTGGCGAACTCCATGCGCACGCCGTCGGGCGAGGCGTGGAACTGGCAGCGCGGCGCCATGAGCAAACCGTTGTTGTGCGCCTCCACGGCGCCCCAGTCGAAGGTGAAGACGCGCCCGCGCACATCCACGTCGAGCAGCCGCGTGACAAGCTGGCCGCCCTTGTACTGCACGGTGAGAAAGTCGCCGCGGTTCACGAGATTGCGCAACTGCACGCCGATTTCCAGCGGGTTGCGCCGTCCGAAGTCGAGCGCCTCGTCTGCCTCCGAAGCGCCGTTCGCTTCGGCGTTTTCTCCGTTTGACTGGGTGATATCCATGGCCTTGCCGATGTGCATGTTCGTGCGACGCGCGAAGTCCCGACCGGGCGCTTGCCCCGGGAGCCGTGCCCCCTCGGTGCCGGTCTCCGCGGTCTTTCGGCACGCGTCCGACCATGCGGAGACGCCCCGCGCGGTCGCTGGTTTGTCTGATTAGCGGCAGCATAAGGCCAAAGTTTAGGGCCCGCATGGCAAATATTTGGCGCAAACGTTAAAACCTCGGGCGATGACCCAGGAGCGGGCGCTTATGCCTGAAACCTATGCTTTCCGGATGCGGCTCGGCCCGCCGCCGCCCGCCGCCTTTCGGCGTGGAGCAACGACGGGCCTGCACCGTCTTCTTCTCACGACATGGCCCCGTCGCGTGTTTTCGTGCGGCCTCGCTGCGGCCTTGTGCGGTTGCTTGTTCGGTTGTTGCGGTCGTTCTTCGCGGTCGTTGCCGCGAACGCTCAGGCGCGCTTCAGGCGCTCTTCAGGCAGTCATCTTCTGCATGATCGAGATGAGCTTCTTCGCGTAGTGCGGGTCCGTTGCATAGCCCGCGCGCTGCATGCCTTGCGCAAAGCCGTTCACGTCGTGCGACGAGTTCAGCACCTGCGCGTAGCGCGGGTTGTCCTTCAGGAGGCTCGCGTAGTCGGTCATCGCCTGCTCGTAGGAGTCGTAGGCGCGGAATTTTTCCACCACGCGCTGCGGGCGGCCGTTCACGTATTCGGTGGTCACCGTGGAGACGGTCTTGCCCGTCCAGTCCTTCGTGGCCTTGATGCCGAACACGTTGTGGCTCGGCGTGCCGTCGCTGTTCGTGATTTCGCGCTTGCCCCAGCCCGATTCGAGCGCGGCCTGGCCGATGATGAAACGCGCCGGAATGCCGGTCGCCGCGCTCGCGGCCTGCGCCGGTGCGGCGAGCTTGTCGACGAACGCGTCGATCTTCGGCGACGAGCCGTCGCCGCGCACCGGCGGCGTGAGCGCGCTGTTGCGCGTGTAGCCCTTGCCCGTGGCGAGCGCGCCGTTGGCGGACGGGTTCGCGAATGCCTTCGAAAGCGCGGAAAGCGCCGCGTTGTTGCCCGCGTTGGCGTCGCCGCCCTGCACGCCCGCGTTGCGCGAAAGCTGCTTGAAAAGCGCGTCGGCCACGCCAATGCCCTTCGACGACATCTGCTGCGAAAGCTGCTGGTCGAGCATCGACGTGAACGTGGCGCCGTCGTGCGAATCGAGCGGGCCGTCGGAGGGCGTCGCGTCGCGCATGCTCTTCAGCATCATCTGCGTGAACACGGCGTCGAACTGCTGCGCGGCCATTTTGAGGCCGGCCTGCGGCGAGTTCTTCGCCTGGGCACGCAGGGCGTCGAAGCCCTGCACGTCGAGCGCGAAGCGCTGGCTAAGTTCGTTGCCCTTCAGAGACGGATCGGAATTCAACTCATGCTCCCGTCAAATGATCTCGAGGTCGGCGCGCAACGCGCCCGCAGCCTTCATGGCCTGCAAGATCGACATCAGGTCGGCCGGCGTCGCGCCCAGCGCGTTGAGCGCCTTCACCACGTCGGCCAGGTTTGCGCCCGCAGTCACGAGCCGCAACGCCCCGTTGTCCTGCTTGAGCTGGATCTGCGACTGCTGCGCCACCACGGTCTGTCCGTTCGAGAACGGCCCCGGCTGGCTCACCACCGGCTGCGTGTTCACGACCACCGAGAGATTGCCGTGCGCCACGGCGCAGCTTTGCAGCGTGACCATCTGGTTCATCACGATGGAGCCGGTGCGCGCGTTGAGAATCACCTTCGCCGCGGCCTTGGCCGGCGTCACGTCGAGGTTCTGCAACTGGGCCATGAAGGCGACCTGCTGGGCGCTGTCCGTCGGCGCGCGCAGCTGGATCGTGCGGCCGTCCAGCGCCACGGCGGTGTCGCTGCCGAAGGCGTTGTTCACGGCGGCCACGATGCGCTGCGTGGTGTCGTAGTCCATGTCGTTGAGTTCGAGCTGCATGGTGCCCGCCTGCGAAACGGACGTAGGCACCGCGCGCTCCACGATCGCGCCCGCCGCAATGCGGCCCGCGGCCAGCTGGTTCACCTGCACGCGGCTGCCGTTGGCGCTTGCGCCCGCGCCGCCCACGGCCACGTTGCCTTGCGAGAGCGCGTAGACCTGGCCGTCCGCGCCCTTGAGCGGCGTGAGCAGCAGCGTGCCGCCGCGCAGGCTCTTGGCATTGCCGAGCGACGACACGGTCACGTCGATCGCCTCGCCTGGCCGCGCGAACGGCGGCAGCGTCGCCGTGACCATCACGGCCGCAACGTTCTTCAACTGCATGTTCGACAGCGACGACGAACTCGAACTGCCCGAGCCCGCCGACTGGTTGTTGATCGAGATGCCCAGGTTCGCGAGCATGTTCGCGAGCGTCTGCGTCGTGAACGGCGTCTGCGAGGTCTGGTCGCCCGTGCCGTCGAGACCCACCACGAGGCCGTAGCCGATCAGCGGATTGTCGCGCACGCCCTGGATCTGCACGAGGTCCTTGAGGCGCTCCGCGTGCGCGCTCGGGGCGGCGACGCCGAGCCCAACGGCAAGCGCCAGCGCCGCAAAAACAGCGGCACCCAGACGGCGGCAGGCGGAAAAGAGAGTGAAGCTCATGATCACCACGGCGCCACGTTCAGGAAGAAACGTTGCAGCCAGCCCATGTTTTCCGCCTCGTTGATGTAGCCCTTGGCGGAGTATTCGATCTTCGCGTCCGCCACCTGGGTGGAGTACACGGAGTTGAGGCCCGAGATCGTGTTCGGATTCACGACGCCGGAAAAACGCACGAATTCGTTGCCCTGGTTGATGAGCATCTGCTTCTCGCCGCTTACCACCAGGTTGCCGTTCGGCAGCACGTTCGTGACGGTCACGGTGATCGTGCCGTTGAACGTGTTCGACGCGTTCGCGCCGCCCGTCGCCTTGAACGTGTTGTCGCCCGTGGCCGACAGCTTGGCCTTGCCGAAGATGCCGCCCATGAAGCCCGCCGTAGGCACGTTGAAGTCGGTCGCGCTGTTGCGCCCCGCGCCCGTGCCGGAAGACTTCGTCGCGTTGATGTTTTCCGAAATGACGATGGTGAGGATGTCGCCGATATTGCGCGGACGCTGGTCTTCGAAGAGCGGCCGGCCCGCGTAGCCCGGGTTGTAGATCGAGCCCGGGGTCTGCGATTGCGGCGGCATCGGCGGCACAGCCGTCATCGGCTGCTGCACGATGGGCTGCCTCGGCACGAGCGCGCAGCCCGCGAGCGCGGCCAGCAGCACCGCGCCCGAGAGGGCCTTCATCCGCGTAGTTTCAATGAATTGCGACATCCTTCCATCCTTCCTGCACTTTCAGCCGGATCCGGGCCACGATCAGGCCCGGATCAGACCATTACACCGGCATCTGCGAGAGCGTCTGCAGCATCTGGTCGGACGTGGTCACGGCCTTGCTGTTGATCTCGTACGCGCGTTGGGTCTGGATCATGTTGACCAGTTCCTGCACCACGTTCACGTTCGACGCTTCCACGTAGCCCTGGTTGAGCGAGCCGGCGCCGTTCAGGCCCGGCGTGGTCACGTTCGGCGCGCCCGACGACGCCGTTTCGGCGAACAGGTTTTCACCCTTGGCTTCGAGGCCCGTCGGGTTGATGAACGTGGCGAGCTGGATGGAGCCGATCTGCTGCGTGTTGTTCGAGCCGGCCGTCGTGACCGACACCACGCCGTCGCTGCCGATGGTCATCGACGTGGCGTTCTGCGGAATTGTGATGGCCGGAATGATCTGGTAGCCGCTCGAAGTCACGAGCTGGCCCTGCGCGTTGGTCTGGAACGAACCGTCGCGCGTGTAGGCGTTCGTGCCGTCGGGCATCTGCACCTGGAAGAAGCCCGCGCCGTTGATGGCCACGTCCTTCGAGTTGCCGGTCTGCTGCAGGTTGCCCTGCGTGTACAGGCGTTCCGTGGCGACCTGCTGCACGCCGGTGCCGAGCTGGATGCCCGAGGGCAGTTCGGTCTGCTGCGTGGAGTTCGCACCCGGCTGGCGGATGGTCTGGTAAAGCAGGTCTTCGAACACCGCGCGCGAGCCCTTGAAGCCATTGGTGCTGACGTTCGCGAGGTTGTTCGAGATGACATCCATCTGCGCCTGCTGCGCATTCATGCCGGTAGCGGCGATATAGAGTGAGCGGTTCACTTTGAATCTTCTCCTGTGGGCTGGCTTGCGGGCGAGCCCGTCAGCTGAAGTTGAGCAACTGGTTGGCGGACTGTTCGTTCTGGCTGGCCGATTCGAGCAGCTTGGTCTGCATCTGGAATTGCCGCGCGTTCGTGATCATCGCGACCATGGCGGAGACCGGGTTCACGTTGCTGCCTTCCAGCGACTGCGGCGCGAGCACGACGTTCTGGTCCGCGTCGGCGGGGTTGCCGTCCGCCGTGCGGTAAAGGCCGTCGTCGCCGTGCTTGAGCGTGGCGGGGTCCGGGTTCACGAGCTTCAGCTGATCGACGTTGACGATGGTCGTGGGCGGGTCGCCCGGGATCAGCGCGGAGACCGTGCCGTCCTTGCCGATAGTGACTTCCGAGCCCGGCGGCACCGAAATCGGGCCGCCGCCGCCCACCACGGGCTGGTTCATCGCGTTGACGATCTGGCCGTTGGTGTCCACGTGCAGGTTGCCCGCGCGCGTGTAGGCCTCGTTGCCGTTGCTGTCGAGCACCGTGAGCCAACCCGGGCCCTGCACCGCGACGTCGAGCGGATTGCCGGTCTGCTGGATCGGGCCCGGCGTGTAGTCCGCGCCGGGCGTGGACGCCAGCACGAAGGTGCGCGTGGTGTCCGTGTTCACCGTGTTGCCGTCGCCGAACGACATCGGCACGGCGCGAAACGCCGCAAGCTGCGCGCGAAAGCCCGTCGTGGAGACGTTCGCCAGGTTGTTCGCGACGACTGCCTGCTGCTCGAGCGCCTGGGTGGCGCCCGTCATCGCGGTATAGATCAGCCGGTCCATGATGAGGCCGCCAGGTATTACAGGTTGATGAGCGTCTGGTCGACGGTCTGCTGGGTCTTGATCGTCTGCGCGTTCGCCTGGTAGTTGCGCTGCGCCGTGATCAGGTTCACCAGCTCGCTCGTCAGGTCGACGTTCGAGTTTTCCACCGCGCCGCCTTGCAGCGTGCCGTGGTTCGTGCTGCCCGGCGCCGAGATCTGCGCCACGCCCGAGGCCGAGGTGGCTTCGTACTGGTTGTTGCCCAGATCGACGAGGCCGTTCGGGTTGTTGAAGTTGGCGAGCACGACCTGGCCGAGTGCCTGGGTCTTGCCGTTCGAGTAGTTGCCCGTGAGCGTGCCGTCCGTACCCACCGTGAAGTTGGTCAGCTGGCCGGCCGCAAAGCCGTCTTGCGTCAGGTTGTTGGTGCCGTCCTTGCCGCCGAACTGCGTCGTGCCCGCGATGTTGAACGTGAGCTTCTGCGGCGTGGACGAACCGTCGCTGGTCGGAATCGTGAAGTTGAACGCGAGCGGCGTGGTGGTCGGGGCGCCCGTGGCGTCCGTCGTGCTCACCAGCGTGCCCGACGAGTTGAACGTCGCCGTGCCGATCTTCGAGATCGTGCCGCCGGCCACGCCGCCGTACACCGTCCATGCGCCTACGCCCGTCTTCGCGAAGTACAGGTCCACCGTCTGCGTGCCGCCCAGCGAGTCGTACGCCTGGATCGAGGTCGGGTAGTTGTACGTGCTCGCGCTGTTGGCGTTGAACGTGGTGGGGTTCGGTGTGATGGCCACGCTGTCGCCGGTGGCAGGCGTGCCCGTCAGCGTGA
Organism: Paraburkholderia kururiensis; assembly: GCF_034424375.1. NCBI lineage: Bacteria > Pseudomonadati > Pseudomonadota > Betaproteobacteria > Burkholderiales > Burkholderiaceae > Paraburkholderia > Paraburkholderia kururiensis. Next base: position 4,151,444 of record NZ_CP139965.1, read on the forward strand.
CGGTCTGGCCCGTGCCGAGCGAAATCGCCGTGCCCGTGCTGTAGGTCTGCGCCGCGCCGGTCACGCCGGTGGTCGTGTCGGTCACCGTGTAGGTGGTGGGCGACGTAAAGTTGATCGTGTAGTTGTCGAGGTTCGTGCCTGCCGCGCCGTTCGTGATGGTGGAGCCGCTCGTGGCAAGCGAACCCGTGGTGGTCACGGCCACGCTGGGCGCGCCGAGCATCAGCGAATCCTGCGCGTTCAGGTTGAACTGGCCGGTAATCACGCTGGTGGCCGTGGGCGCGATGTTGGTGGTGGGCACCTGCAGCGGCACCGTGGTGGCCGTGTTGATCACGCCGCCGTTGCTGGCCGCGTAGCCCATCAGCTTGAGGCCGCTCGTGTCGGTGATGTAGCCCTGGTTGTCCAGCTGGAACACGCCGTTACGCGAGTACGTGAGCGTGCCGTTGTTCGACATCTGGAAGAAGCCGTTGCCGTTGATCGCCACGTCCAGCGCCTGGTTGGTCGTGGTGATCGTGCCCTGGCTGTACTGCTGCTGCACGGCCGCGAGGCGCGAGCCGAGGCCGATCTGGTTGTTCACCGCGGTGGCCACCGAGTTCGCGTAGACATCCGCGAAAACCGCCGCGCCCTGCTTGAAGCCGATCGTGTTCGCGTTCGCGATGTTGTTGCCGATCACGTCGAGGTCGTTGGACGCGCTCGACAAACCGCTCAAACCTTGTTGATAACCCATGACGGTCTCCGTATCGGGATATATCGATGAATACTGTGCTGTGAATCTGCCTGAGAGCCTTGCCGCGCGCGCCTTACAGGATCGCGGCCACGCTCGTCATGCCGACGGTGTTGCCGTTCGAGAGCACGAGGCCCGGCGTGCCGTCCGTCTGCTGCACGACGCTTTGCACCGTGGCGGCCGACAGCGTGGTGGGCGAGCCCGACTTGCCGGCAATCGTGCCGGTCGCGCTGATGGTGTACGTGCCGTCGGCGAGCGTGTTGCCCTGCGCGTCGGTGGGCGTCCACGAAATGGGCGTGACGCCTGCCGGCACGCTGCCCACGTTGATCGTGTTGACCACCTGGCCCGACGAGTTCTTGATGGTGATCTGCACGTTGCTTGCCGCAGTCGCCACCTGCACGCCGATGGCCGACGCCTTGCCGCTTGCCACCGTCGAGGTCGTGCCTTGCGCGAGCACCGTGGAGCCGATCAGGAGCGCCGCCTGGCCCTGCTGGCCCGCGTTCAATTGCGTGGCGAGCGAAGTGAGCGACGTGTTGAGCTGGCTGATGCCCGTCACCGTGTTGATCTGGGCAAGCTGCGAGGTCATCTGCGAGCTGTCCATCGGGTTGGTCGGGTCCTGGTTCTTCATCTGCGCAATCAGCAGTTGCAGGAACGTGTTCTGCAGTGCCGTGGGCGACGTGCTGGACGAACTGGACGAACTCGACGACGAGCTGCTTGCGCTCGACGTGCCGTTCATGGTGTCGAGCAGCGTCTGCGAAATGGTCGTGCCGTTGCTGCCGATCGTGGTCTGGGTGGTCAAGGCGGTTCTCCGTCTGTTCTTCAGGTGCCGATGGTGAGCGTCTTGAGCATCAGCGTCTTGGCGGTGTTCAGGGTCTCCACGTTCGCCTGGTACGAGCGCGACGCCGAAATCATGTTCACCATTTCCTGCACCGGATCCACGTTCGGCAACGTCACGTAGCCGTTCGCGTCCGCCGCCGGGTTGCCCGGGTCGTAGGAAGTCTTCATGGGCGTCGGGTCGTCGACCACGCCCGTCACCTGCACGCCGCCCACCTGCTGGCCGCTCTGCGTGCGTGCGCCGCCCAGCGGCTGCACCGCGAAGACGACCTGCTTGGCCTTGTACGGCTTGCCGTCCGGTCCCGTCGTGCTGTCCGCGTTCGCGAGGTTCGACGCGGTCACGTTGAGCCGCTCCGACTGCGCGGACAGTGCAGAGCCGGCGACGCTAAAGATGTTCATCAGCGATGGCATGGCGAATCTCACCTCTCGTTGCCGGCCTGCATTGGCCGGCGGTTGCGCGGGCCGCGCCTGTCACCCTTGCGCTTTCGCGCCCTGGTGCCTCCTGCGCACGGCCCGCCTGCTTTCCCGTAGCGATTTGTCTCTTGCCCGACCGGTGCGGCCTGCTGCATGTGGCCTGTGCCGCCGGTCCGGCTTCCTGCTTTGCTGCCTGCCCTGTTTTGCCGCGTGCCCCGCTTTACTGCGCGAGTCACTGCCTGAGGGCGGGCCGCCGCGTCAGCTGCCTGACGTGATGGCCGCGAGCATGCCTTTGATCTGCTGCGTGAGCACGGTCATGCCGGTCTCGAAGTGCAGCGTGTTGTCGGCGAACTGCACCCGCTCGCTGTCGAGGTCGACGGTGTTGCCGTCGAGCGCCGGTTGCGTCGGAATGCGGTACTGCAGCTGGCCGTAGTCGTCGGAAGAACCGCCCGTGGGCGTCAGGCGCGCCTTGCCGGCCATGTGGCCTGCTTCGGTGGTCGCCATGGTCATGCCGCTCGTCACGCCGGCCGGCTGCGCCATGGCGAGCGGCGCGGCGTTCGAGGTGGCCGTTCCCGTCGCGGCGCCGCTCTTTCTCAGCGCACCGGCGAGCGACGACGCGAAATCGACGTCGCGTGCCTTGTAGCCCGGCGTGTCCGAGTTGGCGATGTTCGACGAGAGCAGCTCCTGACGGTAGGCGCGCACATCGAGCGCCTCGCGCCCGAAGGCGAATTCGGCATCGAGTTTGTCCAGCATTGCGGTTCTCCGAAAAAACGCTTCCTTGCGTCACCCTTGCAGCGGTGGCCGCGTGGAAGGCCTTTTTGCTTGTGGTGCATCTTAGGTCTGGGACGCAAGCCGCAATCGGAGGAATAGCCGGGGAAGGGGGCCTCTATTCGACGTTTGCGCGAAGGGGGGGCTCTCTAGAATGCCTCTCGTATTGTTGGCCCTTGTTGTTGGCCCTTGTTGTTGGTCCTTGTTTGTTGTTGGCCGCTGGGCCTGCCGTCTGGTTCTTGTTTGGCCTTACCGGGCCGTGGAGAGTGGCGATGAACGAGCCCGCTTCAAATGCTCCGACCGCCTTGTCGACTGTAGAGACCGCTGCTGAAACGGCTTTCGATGCTTCGATGGCGCCGGGCGCTTCGGCTGCTTCGCGCGTTCCGGCTGGCCCGGCACGCGTCGGCCGCGCGCCTGCGCTGCGCCGGCTCTTCGTCGCGCTTGCGTGGACACTCTCGGCAAGCGCCGGCACGCTGGGCCTCTTCGTTTCGACCGCCGCGCACGCCCAGGGTACGGGCGAGCCGATCGTGATTCCTGGCCCGGGCGAAAAGAACCCGGACGCGCTCGCCGCCATGAGCAGGATGGTGACGAGCCCGGCCGGCGCGTCGTCCAGTGCGACGGCGCAACGCACGAACGCCGGAATGCAGCCGCTCTCGCCCGCGCAGTCGACGATGGCCGCGTCCATGCGGCCGACCGCAAGTGCCGGCGCCCCAGATCGCTTCGAGCAGGCCGCGAAGGCCGACGGCGCCATCGTGATCGCGGGACCGGGAGACGCGTCCGCGTCCCGGCCGGGCATGGCGTCCGGTTTGATGCGCGTGAACCTGCCCGTGGCGGCGAGCCAGGTGATGCCGGTGGTCGTGACGCCCGCGGCGGCGTCGGTGTCCGCGCAGGGCCGCGAGACGAGCGTCGCGCCGCAGGCCATCGCCATGAATCCGCCTGCCAGTGCCGGCTACGCAACAACCGCGCCGCGCTTCGAGCGCATGGTGCCGCGCGCTGTGCCGGCGCAGGCCGCACAAACGTATCAGCGCGTTCAGCCCGCGCAGGCCACGGTGCCGGGAATCTCCCAGGCGCCTGCATCGAACGCTCAAGCCACTCAGCCTGCTCAAGCCGCTCAAACCGCCGTACCCGAAGGCCAGCAGGACGGCGAATCGATCCGGCGTGCCGCGCTTGCCTGGCTCCAGCAACAGGCTGCCGGCTTGCCCGGCAAGGTCGTTATCACCGTGGCCAACGTCTTTCCGCGCGGCCTCGCGGCGTGCACGACGATGCAGCCGTTCGCACCCGCCGGCACCCGCATGTGGGGCCGCACCACCGTGGGCGTGCGCTGCGCGGGCGAGCGTCCGTGGACGCTCTACCTGCAGGCGAAGATTTCGGTCGAGGCCACCTACTACACGGCGTCGCGCGCCATCGCCCCCGGCGAGCCGCTCAGCGCCGCCGACCTCGTGGCGCGCGACGGCGATCTCACGCTGCTGCCGCAGGCAGTGGTCACCGACCCGTCGCAGGCTATCGGCGCCGTGGCGCTGGTCCGCGTGCCCGCCGGGCTGCCGCTGCGCCAGGACATGCTGCGCAGCGCCAGTTCCGTGACGATCGGGCAGACCGTGCGCGTGGTCGCGCAAGGCCCCGGTTTTTCGATCTCGTCGGAGGGCAGCGCCATGAACAACGCGGCGCCCGGCCAGCAGGTGCGCGTGAAGACGGCGAATGGCCAGATCATCAGCGGCATCGTGAAAGAAGGCGGCACCGTGGAGATCCAGCTTTGAGCGTTTCAGGTTGTGCCGTGGTTGGGAAAGGAGAGGGGGACCGGCGCCCAGTGCGCCTCGGGTGGTGAAGGGGTTTCGACGGGCTGTTATGGCCCTTGCGTGCGGCGGCCGCGCCGGCAATTTGCCTGGCTGGCCCTTTGGCGGCCTTGCCGCCCATGCACTAAAGTTTGATTGGTACCTGCCGTTAATCTGGGCAAAGCAGCGCCCATGACGCGCCCCACCGTGGCCGAAGAAGGCCACGCGGAACCCGGATTCCTCAGTCGAATTCGGAGACTGCGGTCAACCGTTCAGGAAGCCAATCGTGAAAGTCGATTCCACCAGCAATTCGAGCCTGCAGTCGCTAAAAGACGGGCTGCAGCGTACCCAGCAAGGCGAAACGGCCGCGCCCAGCACGCAAGGCGCAGCCGGTAGCCCCGCACCGTCCACGGGCGGCGGCGCGTCCGGCGACGCGAACGTGAGCCTGTCGGCGCTGTCGGCGCAACTGCGCGGCCTCGCCGCGTCGGGCGCGGCGGACATCGATACGGCACACGTCGAGTCGATCAAGCAGGCGCTGCGCGACGGCAGCCTGAGTATCGATACCGGCAAGATTGCCGACGCCGTTCTCGAAACGGCACGTAGCCTGCTGCAAACGCGCGCGGGGTCGGCGGGGAATTAACCCCGGTTGGCCTGCGCGTTCACCGTGCTTCGCCGCACCTTCCGGCGAAGCACCGCGCGCAGCAGCCAATTGACCACGGCTTGTGCACCCTCGTCCGGGTACGGCAAGCCGACTGCGAGTTGAGTGATTGTGATGAAAGACGCCCTCCTTGCCACCGTCATCGACGAATATGCCGCCGTCGAAGCGTTCGCTTCGGTGCTCGCGTGCGAAGAGAAGGCGTTGACGGCCCTCTCTCCGCTCGAACAGCTGCCGCCCATCATCGAGATGAAGACCGAACTGGTCGAGAAGCTCTCCGCGCTGGAAAAGCTGCGCGACGCGCAGCTTGCGGAGCTGGGCTTTCCGCCCGGCTGGCGCGGCATGGAGCTGGCCTCCGGGGCGGACCCGCGGCTCGCCACGCAATGGGCGCTGCTGCAAAAGGCCGCCGAACGCGCGAAGCGCTCCAATGCCACCAACGGCGTGCTGATCCACACGCGCATGGAATACAACCGCCGTGCCCTCGACGTGCTCAAGGGCGCGCAGCACAAGGCCGGTCTGTACGGACCGGACGGGCGCATTCCGTCGTTCGGGCGGGTTTGAGCGGATTCGATCGCGGCGGCTTTCGAGACGTGCGGCGCGAGATCCGGGCGCCGCGTCGTCGCTGAACGCTCTGAATTGACCGACTAGCCGCATCAAAAACCAACGGGCCGCACATCCTTCCGGATGTGCGGCCCGTTGTGCTTTCAGACCAGGCGTTCAAGCCTGGTTTTCAGCCTCAGGCGTCGTTGCGCCTTTCTCGATCCTCTTGCCTTTGCTGCTCGCGGCTCAATCCCAGTGCTTGCGATGCTTGCGGTGGTGGCCCGTGCTGCGATAGCCGCGCTCGCCCTCGTCCGCGTACGAATTGCTGCGCGAGATGTTGCCGCCCAGTGCCGCTCCTGCGCCGCCGCCCAGGCCCGCGCCGATCAGCCCGCCCGTGCGGCCGCCCATCGCGTTGCCTGCCGCCGTGCCGGCGCCGCCGCCCAGTGCGCCGCCTACGATGGCGCCCGTGCGTTCGCGTCGGTTCGACGTGACCGCGGCGCCTGCGCCGCCGCCCACCGCACCGCCGATCACGGAGCCCGTGCTGCCGCCCAGCGCGCCGCCCACGGCTGCGCCCGCTACCCCGCCCAGCCCACCGCCGAGCGCGTTGTTCAAGTCACCGGCCACGGCCGGCAGCGATACGGCGGCCGAAGCCACGGTCAACACGGCGATTCCTGCGATTTTCTTGAGCATCTGGTTTAACCCCATTGTTTTAGTGATAACGCGGGCGCAAGTGTAGCCACCCGCCAGAAAGCGTGGTGTAAGAAAGTGTTAGTGGTGTTACGGGCGAAAAGCCCGCAGATGAGGAGGGGCAAAGCGGACGAAGAGCGAACGCGAGGCACACGGAAAAGCCGCTGATGAATCCGACAAGGCGCGGATAAAGCCGCGGACCAGGCCGCGAGCCGGGTGCAGACGAAACGCAAACAACGCGCAACCCAGGCGCCGATAAAGCAGCAGAAAACCAGCCGCCCCACAAACGCAGCGAAGGCGGCCCGGAAGCCTGGCCATCGCCGTCGCGCCCAACCCCTTGCGCAACGCTCGCCGAAGAAGGCGCAAACCCTCCCCGAACGAGCCCCGGTCAGGTTTCTCAGTCGGCCTCGGCGCCTGCCCAGGCCAGTTCGCGCAGGCGCGTGCGCAGTCGCGCCACGGCCTGGCTGTGCAGCTGGCACACGCGCGATTCGCTCACTTCCATCACGGCGCCGATTTCGCGCAGGTTCATGCCGCGCTCGTAGTAGAGCGACATCAGCAGCTTCTCGCGCTCGGGCAGCTTGTCGATGGCTTCCACCAGCGCCGCGCGCAGGCTTTCGTCGAGCAGCGCGGAAAGCGGGTCCGAGTGATCGACGCAGTAGCGGTCGAGAAACGGCTCGTCGTCCGCGGAACGGTCGAAGTCTTCGTAGTAGATCAGCTGGCTGCCATGCAGGTCCTGCAGCATGGACTGATATTCGTCGAGCGGCATGTTGAGGTGCCCGGCGATTTCCGTCTCGCTCGCCGAGCGGCCCAACCGCTGCTCCACCTGGTGCACCGCGCTTTCCACCTCGCGCGAGGTGCGCCGCAGGCTGCGCGGCAGCCAGTCGTTGCTGCGCAGCTCGTCGAGCATGGCGCCGCGAATGCGCTGGCTCGCGTAGGTTTCGAACTGCGCGCCCTGATCTTCCTTGTAGCGGCTCGCCGCATCGAGCAGACCGATCATGCCGGCCTGGATCAGATCGTCCAGATCCACGCTCGCCGGCATCTTCGCCACGAGCTGCAAACCCAGCCGTCTTACGAGCGGCGCGTACTTCGCCAGCACGTCGGCCTGCGAAATTTTTCCCTGAGCGTTATACATCGTGCTCTCCTGCCTGAAGTCCCCGAGTGGCGTCACGCATGCTGCGCCGACGGCCATTCGGCGGCCGGGTCGGCCTGCCACACGGATGGCGATGGGGCCGACGTTGTTACGGTCGGGCGCGTCATGGCCGCGCGCGACGACATGGCTGGCCGCATGGGCCAGTACTGCAGTTCTGCGGCGACATGCCGGTAGTCGCGCGCGGCGGCCGCGGACGGAAAAGCGTCCACGATGCAGCGTGCGAGCTCGACGGCCCGCGCCATGTGTGGGTCAGCCGCAATGCAGCCTGCGTTTTCGAGCGAGACGGTGAGGTAACGACCCGCCACGCCTGCGAGGTTCTCGAATGCCGTGTGGGCATCGGCCGCGCTTTGGACGTAATTGACGAGCACGCGGAACTGCGCGATTGCGTGCGCGAAATGAAGACGTTTCATGGCGGCGTAGGCATCGGTGATGGCCTGCGCCGAGACGCGCGTCACGACCATCACGTCGTGCGAGCGCATGGCGAGCCCGGAGAGCGCGCCGTTTTTGTCCAGACCGGCGTCGATGAGCACGACGTCGGCGGGGCCGTTCAGCACGAGCCCGTACTGTTCGGCGGTGTAGCCTTCCTGGCTGCCGCGCCAGGCCGAGAGCACGCCGAAGCCGAGCGGATGCCGGCTCACGGCCGCCGCGAGCGGCACCTCGCCGCGCATCACGCCGGCGAGATTGCCTACGCCATGCAGGCCGCCCAGCGTGGCGCTCACGGAGCGGTCGCCCAGGCACTCGTCGATGACGAGCACGTCTTTGCCCTGCTCGGCCAACGCCGCCGCAAGGTTCACTACTGTCGTGGTGCGTCCCACGCTCTCCGAGCCGCCGGTCACCGCGATGACTCGCGAGCCGCTACGGGCGAGCAGCCGCCGCAGCCCCTCCGCCTGGTCGGCTACGAATTTATCCAAAGCGAACCTCGTGCAGGTCGGCGTTCGAACGCGTGGACAGCGCCGAAAGCAGCGCCGGGATGTCGTCTTCGTGCGGCACGAAGGGCGAGTGCTCGCGCGGAATGCAGAACGCGCTGCGAATCAGGAAACGCTTCGTTGCCACATAGAGGTTCTCGGGCACCTTCTGGCCGGTCGACACGTAGTGCACCGGCAGCCGGTAGCGCAGCACGGTGTCCAGCGCGCCGCCCAGGTTGGTGGCCTCGTCGAGCTTGGTGAGAATGCAGCCCGCGAGCGGCGCCTTGTCCGCCGTGCTCTGGTAGGCCTGCACCACTTCGTTGAGCGTGTCGCCGTGGCTCGTCGCGGACATCAGCAAGAGGCGCTGCACCGGCTGGCCGGCGCTGCAGAGCATGGCGATCTGGTCGGTTACGGCGCGGTCGCGCTGGCTCATGCCGATCGTGTCGATCAACACGATGTGCTTGTTCTTGAGTTCGGTGAGCGCGAGTTGCAGGTCGGCGCCGTCGCGCACCGCATGCACCGATACGCCGAGGATGCGGCCGAAGATGCGCAGTTGCTCGTGGCCGCCAATGCGGTAGCTGTCCGTGGTGAGCAGCGCCACCTTGCTCGCGCCGAAGCGCATCACGCAGCGCGCCGCGAGCTTCGCCGTGGTCGTGGTCTTGCCCACGCCCGTCGGGCCCATCAGTGCGAACACGCCGCCGCGTTCCATGAGCGCGTCTTCGTTTTCCAGCACGGGCAGGTTCGATTCGAGCACCGACTGCGCCCATTCCAGCGCGCCTTCCGGGTCTTTGCCTTCGGGCAGGTTGTCCACCACCATCTTCACGAGCTGGGCCGAAAAGCCGGCGGCGAACAGCTGCTTGGTGAGGGCGCCGTGCGTGGGGCTGCGGCGCTGGCGCTCGCCCCAGAGGAGCCCGGCGAACTGCTCTTCCATCATGCCGCGCATGGAGGCCAGCTCGCTCATCACCGTTTCGTTCACTACCTGCTCGATGCGGGCCTTGATGGCTTCCGTGACGCTGGCCGAGGCGCTCGCCCCCGCGGCGTCGCTGGGCGCCTTGGCGTTGATCGAGGGCGGCGTGGCCGGCTGGCTGTTGCCCGGCAGATCGAAGGCCGGCGCGATGCGTTGCGTGGCGCGGCGTGCGGCGAGCTGGGCCGCTTCGCGCGCCCAGTCCGGCGTGCTGACGTTGAGCACGCCCGCGCCTTCCACGCGGTGGTGGCCGTGTTCGTCGTGCGGGTCGGCGGGCATGCCGAGGCCCTTGGCCATGGCGTCGGCGGGCGTCATGCCCGCGGCTTTCGCGCTGTGCCCTTCGCCTTGACCCGCGCTGTCCTTGTCCGCGATGCGGCGCGCGTGGTCGATGAGCCAGGGGTTCGTTTCGGCCATCGTGCGCGGCGCGCGTGTCTTGTCCGAGTACGACGGCGCAGCCGATGCCGGCATGGCGACGCCTGCGGCCGGCGTGGCGAACGGCGCGCCGCGGCTGGCGGCGGGCGCCTGGGTCGTGGCATGACCGGCGGCGTGGGCCGGGCCAGGACGCGCGGCCGGACGCGCCGGCGCACCTGCCTGGATCGCGGCGGATTCGGCAGCGAAGCGATCGGCACCGCCGCCACTGTCGGCCTGGCCTGCGGACTGCGCCGCAGACTGGGCCACAAACGCGCCCGGTCGGTCCAGCGCGGGAACACGCGTGGTAAGCGCGCCGCCTGCCTGCGCTTCAGGCTTCGTCACCGGTTGCGCGGCGGCGTTCGTGTAAGACGGGGCGTCGTCTTCGTCGTCCGACGTGGACGCGCGGCCCGCGCCCGCTTCCGGGCTGGCCCCGAACACCGACGAGAACACGTCCGGCATGCCGTTCGCGTAGGGGTTGCCGCCCAGGCCGGCAACGGGGTTGCCTGCAACCGGCGCCGCGCCGCTGCGCGGCAAGCCGCGCGAAGCGGCACCTGCGTTGGCGCCTTCACCCGCGGCAGGCGCGATGGCCGCGAGTTCGCGGTCGGCTACGGCGACGATCTCGACGCTGCCGTCGTCGAGCGTGCGGTTCGACAGCACCACTGCGTCAGGACCCAGCACTTCGCGCACCTGGCGTAGCGCGTCGCGGCTGGTGGCACCGATAAATTTGCGGATGTTCAAGCTGACCCCCGATGAGGTTGACGACCCTGACGTGGCGTTTCAATTGCGAGGCGCCGGCTTCGTTGCGCGGTGGCTCCGCAGGAACCTGGTGCGCGACAAAGCCTTTGCCGATGGTGAAATTATTGAGGAGGTGAACGGGGGACTATCGATGGATCAGCGCGGGGAAATGCAGGCAATTCGTTTGATCGGGCTGAAAAGGGGGCGCTGCGGGGCGAGGACTGACGGGAGACTGAGGGAAGACTGAGGGGAGACTGAGGGGAGACTGCGGGCCGCTACCAGGGAACCGCGGCGGCGCTGACGGCACACCGCGGGGATACTGCGCGAACATGGAAGGAGGCGCCGCGCGCGGCGCCGCCCGTCAAGCCGTGCCGATCACATTGACCACCTTGACGTGCCGCGTGTCGGGCACTTCGGCGTAGGAGAGCACCTTCAGCTGCGGCAGGCTGCGCCGCAGGAAGCGCGCGAGCATGGCGCGCAGCGAGTGCTGCACGAGCAGCACGGGCGCGAGGCCCAGGCTCTGCTGGCGCGTCATCGCCTTCTGCGTCTGTTCCAGCAGCGTATGAGCGAGCCCCGGCTCCAGGCCTGGGTTCGCTCCCGTCGTGAGCGCCTGGGACAGCACGCGCTCCAGGTTCGCGTCGAGGCCCATCACCTGCATGTCGCCGTTGCCCGGGAACCACTGCTGCGTGATGGCGCGGCCCAGCGCGAGGCGCACGATGGCCGTGAGGTCGTGCGGGTCGCTGATCTTCGGCGCGTGTTCGGCCAGCGCTTCGAGAATGGTGCGCATGTCGCGGATGGGCACCGCCTCGTCCAGCAGGTTTTGCAGCACCTTTTGCAGCGTCGTGACGGGCAGCGCCTTCGGCACGAGGTCGTCGACGAGCGAGGGCGTGTCCTTCTGCATGCGCTCGAGCAGCGCCTGCACTTCCTGGCGGCCCAGCAGTTCGGATGCGTGCGTCACCACGAGGTGGTTCAGGTGCGTGGCCACCACGGTGCTCGAATCCACCACGGTGTAGCCGTACACCTGCGCCTGCTCGCGCAGGTTCGTGTCGATCCAGACGGCGGGCAGGCCGAAGGCCGGGTCCTGGGTCGGCGTGCCCGGCAGCGCGGCCGTGACCTGCCCCGGGTTGATGGCGAGCCACTGGCCCGGATACGCCTCGCCCGTGCCCACCTCCACGCCCTTGAGCGCGATGCGGTAAGCGTTGGGCCGCAGTTCGAGGTTGTCGCGAATATGGATGACGGGCGGCAGAAAGCCGATTTCCTGCGCGAACTTCTTGCGGATGCTCTTGATGCGCTTGAGCAGCTCGCCGTCCGAATTCTTGTCGACGAGCGGAATGAGGCGGTAGCCCACTTCGAGGCCCAGCGTGTCGATGAGCGCGACGTCGTCCCAGCTTGCCTCGGTGTTCTCGGCGGGCGCGAGTGCCGCGGGCGCCACGTCCACGAGTGCGGCGGAGGTCTTCTTTTCCTCGCCGCGCTTCTTCATGACGCGGCCCAGCTGGATGGCGCCGCCGCCCAGCACCAGAAACGCGAAGTGCGGCATGCCCGGAATCAGGCCCATCAGCACGAGAATCACGCCCGTGATCATCAGCACGCGCGGGTTCGTGAACAGCTGGCCGGTGAGCTGGGTGCCGATGTCCTCGTTGGTCGCCACGCGCGAGACGATCACGCCCGCCGCCGTGGAGATGACGAGCGACGGAATCTGCGCCACGAGGCCGTCGCCGATGGTGAGCAGCGTGTAGTTCTTGCCCGCCGCGGCGAAGTCCATGCCGTGCTGCACGACGCCCACGATCAGCCCGCCGATGATGTTGATCACCATGATCAGCAGGCCGGCAATGGCGTCGCCGCGCACGAACTTGCTGGCACCGTCCATGGAGCCGTAGAACTCGGCTTCCTGGGACACTTCGGAGCGGCGCTTTCTTGCCTGCTCTTCGTTGATGATACCGGCGTTCAGGTCGGCGTCGATGGACATCTGCTTGCCGGGCATCGCGTCCAAGGTGAAGCGCGCCGCCACTTCGGCAATACGCCCCGCGCCCTTGGTGATCACCATGAAGTTGATGACCATCAGGATGATGAAGACGACGATACCCACGGCGAAGTTGCCGCCCACGAGGAAGTGGCCGAACGACTCGATCACCTTGCCCGCGGCGTCCGGGCCCGTGTGGCCTTCGAGCAGCACGACCCGCGTGGAAGCCACGTTCAGCGACAGGCGCAACAGCGTGGAGAACAGCAGCACGCTCGGGAAAGCGGCGAAGTCGAGCGGCTTCATCGTGTACATGGACACGAGCAGCACCATCACCGAAAGGGCGATGTTGAAGGTGAACAGCAGATCCAGCAGGAACGGCGGCAACGGCAGGATCATCATGCCGAGGATCATGCAGATCAGGATCGGCCCCGCCAGCGCGCGCAGGTTCGTGCCCTGAAGCACGTCGGCGCGTCGCGCGAGCAAACCGGTGCGGGCGTTCATGCAGAGGCTCCTTCGTTACCACGTTTGTTGCGGCCGCCGGACGGGGCACCCGGTGAGCCAGTGCCGTCGCCTTCGCCCGAAAGCGTTTCGGCGGCTTCCTCGGCGGCGTCTTCGTCGGACACGCCGCCCTTGTCGAGTTCGGGCGGCACGTCGAATTCGGTGGGCGCGACGGGCGCCTCGCCGCCTTCGGTCTTGAAGCGGCGCAGCTGATAAACCCACGCGAGCACCTCGGCCACCGCGCCGTAGAGCGGGCCCGGAATCTCGCGGTTCAGATCCACGTTGTGATAGAGCGCACGCGCGAGCGGCGGCGCTTCGAGCAGCGGCACGTTGTTTTCCGTCGCGATTTCGCGAATGCGCGCGGCCACCAGGTTCACGCCCTTGGCGATGACCTTCGGCGCGCGCATCTCGCCGTCCGTGTACTTGAGCGCGACGGCGAAGTGCGTCGGGTTGGTCACCACGACGTCGGCCTTCGGCACCTCGCTCATCATGCGGCGGCGCGCCATGGCGCGCTGCTGCGAACGGATGCGCGCCTTCACGTGCGGATCGCCCTCGCTTTCGCGGTGCTCGCGCTTCACCTCTTCCTTCGTCATGCGCAGCTTCTTGTGGTAGCTCCACATCTGGTACGGCACGTCGAGCGCGGCCACCACGAACATGCCGGCCACCGTCATCGCGCAGCAGATGGCCACCAGATGCGTGGCGTTGGCGAACGCCGTGAGGAGCGGCTGGGTGGCGAGCGCGAGGATGTCGTCCTTGTGGCGCCAGATCGCGACGCCGCCGATCAGCCCCACCACCGCCGTCTTCGCGAGCGACATGCCGAGCTGGATCGGCCCGTTGATCGAGAAGATGCGGCCCAGCCCCGCCACGGGGTCGAGCCGGCTGAAATTCGCGCCGATCGACTTGGTGGAAAAGAGCCAGCCGCCCAGCGCCATGGGCGCGAGCAGCGCGGCCAGGCCCGTCAGGCCGAGCACGGGCAGCAGCACCCAGGCCGCCTCGCGCACCACGCCGCCCGCACCCACCAGCATGCGGCCGGTGTCGAAGGCGGTGGCGTGGTCGAAGGTGAGCGAGCTGCGCAGGATGGTCTGGAAATGCAGACCAATGGGCCCGGACATCGCCCAGACGCCGAAGAACCCCGCCGAAAGCAGCGCGAACGTGGCGAGCTCGCGCGAACGCGCCACCTGCCCTTCCTCACGCGCCTTTTCCAGGCGCCTGGGAGTGGCTGATTCGGTTTTTTCGAGGTCGCTGTCCTCTGCCACCAGGTTCTCCAGTCGATCGCGGCGGAATGCCCTTTTTCAGTGAGAGCGATTATTCCCGCGCTGCGCAATGGATGATCGACGGATAAAGACGGAGAAACGGGGGTATTTCGGCGGATGAGGCGGGGCGGGGGCGTGCGGTCCGGGGGACGGTGGACGGGGAGCCCGCAGGCGGGTGGGCGGAGGGCGGGCGCCCTCGGCAAGGCGCCCTCGGCAAGGCGCCCTCGGCAAGGCGCGCTGGGCAGGGCTGCTTGGGTCGGGCGGCCCGTCAGGGCGAGTTCGGCCGCGCCGAAAGCCGCCGTAGGCTGGCGCGGTCGGCGGTCAGCGGTCGGCGCCCGGCGTAGACGCTAGCCGCCTGACCAACCGGTCCACCTGAGCGACCGCGCCCGGCCAGCCAGAGCCGCCCTCGCGCTAGAACGCGACGAACGGCGCCGATCCGCCCGAGCCCGTGCGGTCCATGCCCACGAAGACGTTGCGGCCGAAGTGGAACGGCAGGCCGAGGTCGAGCGTGGTGGCCGAGCCGATCGTGCCGGCCAGGTCGTTGAAGGCGAAGTTGTTGCCGTTGCCGAACAGCGCGGAGGCGCTCGCCACGTTGAAGTTCACCGTGGCCTTCGTGCCGTTGGCGCCTAGCAGGGTGGCACTGAGCGTCTGGGTGGACGACGGGCAGTAGAAGCCCTGGAAGTTGCTCCCGCACTGCTGCAACGCGCTGTCCTCGAAGAAAAGCCCGTTGGAGCCCGAATCGAGGAACGCCGTCACCGTGGCACCGTTGAACGTGCTGCCCACCAGGTCGCCCCACTGCGTGGTCTGGAACTGCTGCGAAGCCGTCATCGCGTTGTTGGCCGCCGTGCCGATACCGAACACGAGCGTGCCGCTCGCCGACGCCTGGCCGGAGTCCGAGACCTGCGGCAGCTCGAGGATCACGCCGTTGTTGTCCGTGGCGAAGTGCGGCACGGGGTTGGCGACCTGCTGGGCGATCTGCACGGTGGTCGCCGTGCAGGTGGTGGAGGTCAGACCGCCCGGGCACGTGTAGTAATTGCTGCTCGCGGCCGACCCGGCACAGGCGGCGCCGCAGTCCGCAGGCGCCACGCCCACGCCGAGAATGCCGTTCGCGCCCAGGTCCTGCGCCGTGTTGTTGCCCACGCCGAAGTTCTGGCAGTCCTGCGGGACCGTGCTGCTGCCCATGTCGCCGATCACCTGGACCGGGATGTTGCCGGCCGTCTCCCCACCCAGCTTCACGTCGGCGTTGCGGATGCTGCCCCAGGTGTAGCCGTCGGCGAAGTGCGGGCATTCGGCAAGCGGCTGGCCGCCCACGCTCGCCTGCTGCAACTGGGCGAGCATCGTGGAATTGAGCGCCGTGTTCACCACGCGCAGCCCGTAGGACGCGGTGTCGAGCTGCACGTGATCGATGGTCTGGCACGTCGAGGTGCCGGGCACGCAGATCGTCACGCTCACGCTGGGAATGTTGACCACGCCGAAGAGCCCGCGGTCCACGGTGACGGGCACGGTGTTGGCCGCGCTCGGCGTGCCGCCGCCCCCTCCACCACCACCTCCTCCGCCGCCCCCTCCCCCTCCGCAGGCCGCGACGATGCCTGCCGCCACGACGAACGTGGCCACCTGCCCCCATTTGACGAACCGGGCCGCGACCTGCCCGGCGAATCCGTTACGAAGTCCGATGCGCACGCTATGTCTCCCTGGCCCGGTGGCCTGTTTGAGCCTGTTCGGCCTGTGTATGCCGGCTTGTCACTGGATGTCGGACGTGTTCACGCCCGCGGGTAGCGCCTGCGGCAGCCACGCCTGGCCCGAAAAAGCGCCCATGTGGCCGCCCGAATGCACGACGAGGCCGCTCTGCTCCACCGTCGCGGGGCCACGCACAGCGCCGGCCGCCCGGTTCGCCTTGAGCCCCGCCAGGTACTGCGGGAAATAGGTGCCCAGGAGCGCGGAGAGGTCGGGCATCTGCTGACCCTGCCACGCCACGCCGAACACGGTGCCGTCCGGTCCGACGTACTCGCGCACCACCGTGCCGCTGGCAAGCCTGGTCTCACGCACGGTGTAGGAAGCGGCGGCAGTGCCGCCGCCCGAGGTCATGCCCGAGGAGGAAGCCTGCGTCGCGGCGCGCGCAACGGTGGACGCCGAGGTGGAGGCCGCGCCGGGCGAGCGCGTCGTCACGCCCGTGACGGCGGCGCCCGCGGGCGTCGTCATGGGCGCGGCGCCCAAGCCGGCAAAGGCGTTCGTGCTGGCCAAGAGCCAACAGCCAAGTGTGAGCGACGTCGCTGCGACGCCGCGCGTGATTCGGTTCAGCGCGCTCATAGTCCTCCCGATGCACGGCCTGGGTGGGCCGCTGTGATGAGGGGGCGCAACGCCGGCCAGACAGACGACGCTGTGCCGCGGCGCCTCGGTCCCGCGCGCTGGGCGGCAAGCGATGCTGAGCTGCGGCATGAGCGCCGCGCGAGGCCGGGCGTACGGCGTAGTATGCCTGCGCTTGGGACGGGCGGCCAAACAGACAGTCCGCGCTCAAGGCCGGGGAAGCGAAGCACGGGGCGTGCCGCACAGGCGGCCGCCCCGGCTTGCGGGAGAGGAAGATCGGAAGCGAAAAGACGGCGGTGGGGATTGGGCAAACCCCGGGGCGAACCCGGGTCAAAGCGCGGGGCCAAGCCGGGACCAACCCAGGGGCCAACCTGGGCGAACGCCGAGCCCCCTGGCTGAAGCCCGACCGAAGTCGGCCACGCTCGGGCCGGACTCCGGCCGAAAGCCGGACTACATGCCGGCTACGAGCGACAACCCGGGCAAGAAGCCGACTGGAGGCAGTAGCAGCCGGCTAGAACCCCAGGCTCGCCAGCAGGTCGTCCACCTGCGACTGGTCCTGCATGACGTCGGCCTTGCCTTCGGGATTGATCTGCGGGCCGTTGAGCAACCCTTCGGGGCTGCCGGTCGACGACTCGGCGGCGGCCAGCGCCGCAGCCGTGGCCGCGAACTGTTCCCGGCGCTCCGGCGCGATGTTCTCCACGAGCACGCCCAGCAATTGCTGCTCGATCACGTAGACCACGTCCATGATCTTCTTGATCACCTGGCCCGTCAGATCCTGAAAGTCCTGGGCCAGCATGATTTCGAGCAGTTGCTGGCTGGTCGCCGCGGTGGCGTCGGGCACCGTGTTGATGAACGCGCGCGTGTCGTCCATCAGCGTGCGGGCTTCTTCGCGGCCGAGCGGGGCTTCGTACCATCGCGCCCAGCGCTCGTTGAGCGCACCGGCGTCGCGCTCCATGCGTTCCTGCAACGGCTTGGCGATCTCGATGGCGTTGAGCGCGCGCTCGGCGGCCTGTTCGGTCATCGCGACTACGTACTTGAGGCGGTCGCGGGCGTCCGGCACGGCTTCGGCGGCGCGTTCCACGTGCTTGTCGAGCCCGAGCTCGCGCATGGAGTCGCGCAGCGTGCGCGTCAGGTGTCCGATGCGGGCAAGAATGCGGTCGGTTGCGAGTTCACCCGCTTCCTCGTGGCCGCCCTCGCGCGGCGTGGCGGCTTTCGCACTGGTCGGCTGGTTCACGTCAGCTCCCGGCTTTCGCCATCTTTTCGAGAATCTTGTTGAGCTTCTCGTCGAGCGTGGCAGCCGTGAAGGGCTTCACCACGTAGCCGCTCGCGCCGGCCTGGGCCGCCGCGATGATGTTTTCCTTCTTCGACTCGGCCGTCACCATCAGCACCGGCAGGTGCGAGAGGCTCGCGTCGGCGCGGATTTCCTTCAGCATGGCGAGACCGTCCAGGTTCGGCATGTTCCAGTCGGAAATCACGAAGTCGTAGCCGCCGCCGCGCAGGCGCGAGAGCCCGGCCGCGCCGTCTTCCGCCTCGTCGACGTTGGCGTAGCCCAGTTCCTTCAGCAGGTTGCGAACGATCCGGCGCATCGTCGGAAAGTCGTCCACCACCAGAATTTTCATTCCCTTATCCATCTTGGTTCCTCTGTGCAAATTGTGTGTGCGGCGTACGCGCGCCCGTTCGCGACGCAGCCGAACGGCATCATACGCGCTGCACGCGGTCGCCCATCAACGCAAGGCGCGCCATCACGCGGCGGCTCATGTCGGCAAGCGGCGCGATCTCGTCGGCGGCGCCCATCGCAATGGCCTCGCGCGGCATGCCGAACACGACGCAGCTCGCTTCGTCCTGGGCAAGCGTGTACGCGCCCGCCTTGCGCATGTCGAGCAGCCCCGCCGCGCCGTCGCGGCCCATGCCGGTCAGGATCACGCCGATCGCGTTCTTGCCCGCATGCTGGGCCGCCGAGCGGAACAGCACGTCCACCGACGGACGGTGCCGGTTCACCGGCGGGTCGTCGGACAGATGGGCGATGTAGTTCGCGCCGCTACGCGCGAGCAGCAGGTGCGCGTGGCCCGGGGCGATATACGCATGGCCCGGCAGCACGCGTTCGCCGTGCTCAGCTTCTTTAACGGTAATCCGGCACAAACCATTGAGCCGTTGTGCAAAAGATTTTGTGAAACCGGGCGGCATGTGCTGCGCGATGAGCACCGCGGGCGCATCCGGCGGCAGCGGCACGAGCACTTCGCGAATGGCTTCGGTGCCGCCCGTGGAGGCGCCCACGATGATGAGCTTTTCCGTACTCACGAGCGGATTGTTGATGAGCGGCGCCGCCGCGCCGGCACCTGCGGCCGCCGCCGCGACATGCGCGGGCGCGGCCTGGCGAACCCGCGCACGAGCCGCGGCGCGAATCTTGTCGGCGAGCTTTTCGGAATATTCGAGCATGCCGTCGCGAATACCCACCTTCGGCTTGGTCACGAAGTCCACGGCGCCCAGTTCGAGCGCGCGCAGCGTGATTTCCGAGCCGCGCTCGGTCAGCGACGACACCATCACCACCGGCATGGGCCGCAGGCGCATCAGCTTCTCGAGAAAGTCGAGGCCGTCCATGCGCGGCATTTCCACGTCGAGCGTGAGCACGTCGGGGTTGTGCTGCTTGATGAGCTCGCGCGCGACGAGCGGGTCCGGCGCCGTTGCCACCACCGTCATGTCCGGCTGGCTGTTGATGATTTCCGTCATCAGGCTGCGGATCAGCGCTGAGTCGTCCACACACAAAACCTTGATCGTTTGCACAGCTGTCACGCCTCCTCTACTGTCTTGGCGTTGTTGTCCTGGTTGTTGGGGCGGGAGCGCGCACCGAACAGCTCGATGCGCGGCTTCGCGGCGCCGCCCGGGCGCGCAGGCGCGCCGGCCGGGCCGGCGCGAGGCGAGTCGGGGCGTGCAGCGGCAGCCTGCGGGCCGCCGAAGAGTTCGACACGGGCGCGCGCTCTCGCAAGACGTTCGGCGCGCGCTTCGGCGGTTTGCCGCGCAAGCGCCTGTTCGCGCTCGGCCACGCTCGGGTCCTGCTGCAGGCGCAGCTTCTTCACCATGACCTGGCCCGTGCGCGGCAGGAACGCGACCTTGCGCGGATGCTCGCCCTGCAGGTCTTCCGCCACGATGGGAATCTTTTCCAGCGCGAGGTAGCGGCGCACGAACTCGGAGTTGCGGTCGCCGATGTTGATGGTCGTCATGCCGGCCAGCACGGCCGCGCCGCCGAACACCTTCGCCTCGAAGCGCTCGCGCCGGCCGCCCGCCTTGATCATCTCGTTGATGAGCACTTCCATCGCATACGCGCCGTAGCGCATGGAGTCCGACGCGGCCTGACCCGCGTCCGCGCCGTCGTCGGGCAGCATGAAGTGGTTCATGCCGCCGATGCCCGCGGTGCGGTCGCGAATGCACGCCGCCACGCACGAGCCGAGCACCGTGACGAGCACCATGTCTTCGCTCGTCATGTAGAACTCGTTCGGCAGCAGCTTCACGCCGGGGCGCTGGAAGTGGTTGTCGTAGTACAGGTTGGTGGCAACCGGCAATGTCGTGCTCATGCGATCGCTCCGCTCATTGCCGCAGCTCCGGCGCGCGCGCCGCTGCGCGTGCTTTCGGCGCTATCGCGCGTGAGTTCGTAGACCGTCTGACCGCGCAGGCGAAACGCCTGGGTGACGTAGGTGAAGTTCTCGGAGTGGCCGGCAAACAGCAGGCCACCCGGCTTGACGAGCGGCTCGAAGCGCGAAAGCACCTGCGACTGAGTCGGCTTGTCGAAATAGATCATGACGTTGCGGCAGAAGATCGCGTCGAACTGCGTGCGCAAGCCGTAGTCGGCATCCGTCAGATTGAGCTGTTCGAAGCGCACCATCGCGCGCAGTTCGGGCCGCACCTTCACGAGCCCCGCGTGCGCGCCGGTGCCCTTCAGGAAGAAGCGCTTCAGGCGCTCCTGCGAAAGATGCTTCACCTGATCGAACGCGTAGACGCCGGCCTCGCCCTTGGCGAGCACCTGGGTGTCCAGGTCGGTAGCGAGCACCGTGGCGTGGCGCGCGGCCTGCTCGCCGAGCGCTTCCACGAGCGTCATGGCGATCGAATACGGCTCCTCGCCCGTCGACGCCGCCGAGCACCACACCGACACCGGCTGCTGACGGCGCTTCACGAAGTCGGCGAGGATCGGGAAGTGATGCGCCTCGCGGAAGAACGCGGTGAGGTTCGTGGTGAGCGCGTTCGTGAACGCTTCCCACTCGGCCGGATCGTTGGTGGCTTCCAGCTGGTCGAGATAGTCGCGAAACGTGTCGAGCCCGAGCGCCCGCAGACGCCGCGCGAGACGGCTGTATGCCATGTCGCGCTTGTGGTCCGAGAGCGAAATGCCCGCCCGGCGGTGGATCAGCTCGCGAATGCGTGCGAAGTCCGCCGACGTGAACTCGAAGTCCCGGCCCGGCTCGCCCATTTTCTGCCGGTCAGACAGATCGGGCTGGGTGGACTGTGGTGTGCGCCTCGCCATCATGATGTTTCGTGCCTGTCATGCAAGGCTTTGCGCCTGTTCCCGTTCGTGGGGACATGCCTGCCAACTACCGGGTAAGGGCCTGGTAATTGCCTGCAATCGCGGCATGCCTGCTAGAAAGTTTCCCAATCCGCATCCGAGGCGCTCGTCTCGCTTGCGCGCGACGCTGCGGCGGATGCACCTGTCTTCGGTCTCAACAACGGCTCGGTGCGGGGCGCCGGCGCGGCCTTCGGAGCCTGTGCCGTGGCGGCATGAGCCGGCGCGGCGCCAGTCGTGCTGGCTGCGCTCGCGGCTTCGCTCGCCGCGTTGGCGCCCTGCGCTTCGGCCGCTGCGGACTTCTCCGCATTCAATGCCGGTGCGCCACGTTTGCTCGCCGCCGCGCGCGACGTCGTCGCAACCTTGGCCCTCGTCGATACCGTCTTCGCCGACGTCGCCAACGCGCCGCCTGCGCTCGAACCCTTCGGCGCTACTGCGGCCGTTGCCGTTGCCGGCTTTGCCGCGCTGTACGAGGCCTGCGGGCGCTGCCCGCCGGCCACGCGCCATCCGCCCACCACGGTCTGCAGCTGTCGCGTCTGTTCTTCAAGCGATGCCGCGGCGGCCGCGGCCTGCTCCACGAGCGCCGCGTTCTGTTGGGTGACCGTATCCATCTGCACGACGGCACGGTTCACCTGTTCGATGCCGCTCGACTGCTCTTCGGACGCGGCGCTGATCTCGCCCATGATGTCCGTCACGCGGCGCACGGCCTGCAGGATCTCGTCCATCGTGGTGCCCGCGCGGCCCACCAGTTCGGAGCCGCTGTCCACCTTGCCGGCCGCGTCGCTGATGAGTTCCTTGATTTCCTTCGCGGCGCTCGCGCTGCGCTGCGCGAGGCTGCGCACTTCGCCCGCCACCACGGCGAAGCCGCGGCCCTGCTCGCCCGCGCGGGCGGCTTCCACCGCCGCATTCAGCGCGAGGATGTTGGTCTGGAACGCGATGCCTTCGATCACGCCGATGATGTCCACCACCTTGCTCGAACTCGACGCGATGTCCTGCATGGTGTGCACCACCTGGCTCACCACTTCGCCGCCGCGCGTTGCGATGTCCGACGCGTTCACGGCCAGTTGGCTCGCCTGACGCGCGTTCTCGGCGTTCTGCTTCACCGTGCCGGTGAGCTGTTCCATGCTGGAGGCCGTTTCCTGGAGCGAGGCCGCCTGCTGCTCGGTGCGCTGCGAGAGGTCCGTGTTGCCCATGGCGATTTCGCGCGCGCCGGTATCGATGGATTCGGTGCTCGTATGCACGGACCGCACCATCGTCGCGAGGCTCTCCTGCATGCGGCGAATGCTGCCGAACAGCCGGCCGATTTCGTTGTTGCTGCGCACGTCGATCTGTTGCGTGAGATCGCCGGCGGCAATGCGCTCGAAGCAGTTCGCGGCGTCGGCGAGCGGCTGCACGATGAGGCCGCGCAGCATCAGGCGGATGGCCACCACCATCACGAGCGCCACCACGATGACGGCGCCGATCAGCGTCTGCATCAGGCCGATCTGCGATTGCGCGCTCGACTGCTGGTTCTCGGCGTGGTCCTGCAACGCTTTCACGATCTGCGCGGCGGTGTTGTCGTAGGAGACGAACATCGGGCTGATCTTCGTGTCGGCAATCGCGTGGTACGCGTTGAGGTCGCTTGCACGCAGTGCGGCGAGTTCTGCGTCCACGCCGTCACGCAGCAGCGACGTGCGTTTGGTACCGAGTTCGTCGAGCGTCGTCTGCTCGATGCCGGCCTTCGGCGTATCGAGGAACGTCTTCCAGTTTTCGTTGGACTTGCCGTACAGCTCCTGGGCGCGGTCCAGCACCTTCTTCGCTTCGTCCGTGTTGCCGCCCGCCGTGAGCGTGCTGACGCGATCGATCGCCACCCGCGTGCGCAGCATCAACGACGACGCGTCGTTCAGCGCGCGAATGGCCACGAGGTCGCCGTGCGCAATCGTTTCGATGGAGCCGTTCGCACGCGAAAGCGCGACGAGCCCCAGCGCGCCCACCACGAGGGTCAGCGCGACCAGAATGAGTCCGACCACCGTCAAGGTCGTGCGGATCGACCACTTCTGCAACATCGTCATACTCCTCACTTGAGCTGCAGTTGTCCTGCCAGAAAACCGTGCGCGCACATGCGCGTGTTCATACCCGTTCGTTCGATTCAGGCGTTGCGCCGCTTCTCGTGAACTGCGTCCTGTCGGCTTGCACCCTTTTTCACTGCTTTCCCCGGTCAGGCAACGAACGCCCGCCTGCTGCGAGCCCGCAGGCATCCGTCACCGCCGACTGCGCCCCCCGGCATAACTGGTTCGCGTCGGGCTTATACGCCCAGCGCTTCGATGAGCGCCATTTCGCGGCTCGTCATCAGCTTTTCGATGTCCATCAGGATCAGCATGCGGCCGTCCACGGTGCCGAGGCCCGTGAGGTACTCGGTCGTGAGCGTCGCGCCGAATTCCGGCGCCGGCATGATCTGGTCGGTCTGGAGCGTGAGCACGTCGGACACGCCGTCCACCACCATGCCCACCACGCGATGCGCGACGTTCAGGATGATCACCACGGTCTGGTGGTCGTACTCCACGCGGCCCAGGTGGAACTTGATGCGCATGTCGACGATCGGCACGATGATGCCGCGCAGGTTGATCACGCCCTTGATGAAGTCGGGCGCGTTCGCGATGCGCGTCACGCTTTCGTAGCCGCGAATTTCCTGCACCTTCAGGATGTCGATGCCGTACTCTTCCGCGCCCAGCGTGAAGACGAGGAATTCCTGACCGCCCGCCTCGGCCTGCTGCGCGTCGCGACGATGCGCGAGGGCGCCGCCGCTCGCGCCGCTGTTCTGGATGGATTGGACTTCTGCCACGTTAGCCCCCAAACGGTTGGGAAAAGATTCGGTTAATAGGTTTGCTTATGCGAGCGCCGCGAGCGAACCGTGCGCCGCGCGCGTCTCGCGATTCAATGCCGCCACGTCCACGATCAGGGCGACACTGCCGTCGCCGAGGATGGTCGCGGCGGAAATGCCGTGCACCTTGCGGTAGTTCGTCTCGAGGTTCTTCACCACCACCTGCTGCTGGCCGACCAGTTCGTCGATCAGCATCGCGAAGCGCCGGCCTTCCGTCTCGAGAATCGTGACGATGCCCTGCGTCGGATCCGTACGCGCGCCTTCCACCGAGAACACCTCGTGCAGCGCCACGAGCGGGAGGTACTCGCCGCGCACGCGCACCACGCGCTCGCCGTTGGCGACCGTGTAGATGTCTTCGTTGCGCGGCTGGAGCGACTCCATCACGAAGTTGAGCGGCAGGATGAAGATCTCGTTGCCCACCTTCACCGACATGCCGTCGAGAATGGCGAGCGTGAGCGGCAGCACGATGCGCGTGGTCGTGCCCTTGCCCGCGTGCGAAGTGATCTCGACGTGGCCGCCCATGGCCTGGATGTTTCGCTTCACGACGTCCATGCCCACACCGCGGCCCGACACGTCGGTGACCTGTTCGGCGGTGGAGAAGCCCGGCATGAAGATGAGTTGCCAGACTTCGTCGTCGGTCATCGTGTCGGAGACGGGCAGGCCCTGCTTCATCGCCTTCGCGAGAATCTTGTCGCGACGCAGGCCGGCGCCGTCGTCGCTCACCTCGATCACGATGTTGCCGCCGTGGTGCGCGGCGGAGAGCACGAGCTGGCCCGTGGCGCCCTTGCCTGCGGCGCGGCGTGCTTCCACCGTTTCGATGCCGTGGTCGAGGCTGTTGCGCACGAGGTGCGTGAGCGGGTCGATGATGCGCTCGATCAGGCTCTTGTCGAGTTCCGTCGCCTGACCGAACGTGACCAGTTCCACTTCCTTGCCGAGCTTCGACGCGAGGTCGCGCACGAGACGCGGGAAGCGGCTGAACACGTAATCCATCGGCATCATGCGGATGGACATCACGGCTTCCTGCAGGTCGCGCGCATTGCGCTCGAGCTGGGCCATGCCGTTGAAGAGCCGGTCGTGCAGCGCCGGGTCGAAGGTGCTGGTGGTTTCGGCCAGCATGGCCTGCGTAATGACGAGTTCGCCGACGAGGTTGATGAGCTGGTCGACCTTTTCGACGCCCACGCGAATGGAGCTGCCTTCGCTGCCCGCGGCCGCTGCGGCGGGGCGCGCCTTGCGCTCTTCCGCCGAAGCGGCGGCGGCTGCGGGCTTGGCCGCTGCGGCGGCGGGCTCGGCCGGTGCGGCTGCCGGTGCCGGCGCGGGAACAGCGGGTGCCGACGCTGCGGGCGCGGCCGGCTGGCTCGCTGCGGCATCGGTGTGATTCGAAGAAGTGGCGGGCGGCGGCGCAACGGGTTGCGTGGCGACCGCTGCCGGCAACGCCGGTTCATGAGCGGCAGCGGCAGGCGTTCCAGGCTCGCCCTGCTGTTCGCCCTGTCCCGGCGCGGAGCCGCGGCCAATCGAGATCTGACTTTCATCGATCACGAAGCAGCACACGGCAACGATGTCGTCGGACGGCACGTCGGTGTCGACCCACAGCGTGAGGTCGTTCCCTTCTTTTGCCTGTCCGGCAATGTGACCGAGGTTGCCCAGTTCTTCGACGAGCAGTTCCTGGTCCTTTTCCCCTACGCCCCGTAGCGTAATTTTCAGGTGGGGTCCTTCTGCCGCGTCGGCGCCGGCGGCTGCGCCTGCGCTCGACGGTGCGGCTTGAATGGCTTCATCGACGACGTGGTCGGGCGCGCCGTTGGCCGGGCCGCTCGCGGCGGGTTCGGCCGCCACGGCTTGCGGTGCGGGCGCGGCCGGCGCAGGTGCCGCTTCAGGGGCCGGCGCCGCAGCGGCAGGCTGCGCCGCCTCCGGCGCGGCCGCACCGCGGCTTTCGGCGTAGAGCCGCTCCAGCTTCGCGCGCACGGCGGCGGCTGCGGCGGCGTCCGGTTCGGCGCTCGCGCGATAGTCGGCGAGCTGGCCCGAGAGCACGTCCTTCGTTTCGAGGAACGTGTCGATCATGTCCTTGCGCAGCACGAGTTCGTTGTTGCGCGCGCGGTCCAGCAGCGATTCGAGAATGTGCGTGGTCTCGGTGAGCGCCGTGAAGCCGAACGTGGCCGCGCCGCCCTTGATGGAGTGCGCCGCGCGGAAAATCGCTGCGAGGTCTTCGGGATCGGGCCGGCCGATGTCCAGATTGAGCAGGAGCTGCTCCATCTGCGCGAGCAGTTCGTCCGCTTCGTCGAAGAACGTCTGATAGAACTGTGTGATGTCGAGTGTCATGCCTGGTTCACCGCGAGATATCTGGGTCTGTACTTCGTATGCTGTCCGTTGCCTTCCGCGAGTCTGGCCGGTCTGCTGGCCGGGTCGCTCCCGTCAGGACGCTTCCTGTTCCGACAGCGACGCGACGAGGTCCGTGAGCAGGTCCGGGTCCACGGGCTTTTCGATCCAGCCCGTCGCGCCCGCCGCACGCGCCGCGTCCTTGAACGGCTCGCTGTCTTCGGTCGTCAGCAGCAGGATGGGCGTGTTCTGGTACGCCGGGTTCCTGCGCAGCCGCCCGATCAGATCGAGCCCGCTCACGCGCGGCATGTGCTGGTCCGTGAGCACGAGGTCGAACTGGACCGCCAGCGCGTTTTCGAGCCCCTCTTCACCGTCCGACGCCACCGTGACCTCGTAGCCGGCCGCCGTCAGCGTGGCGGAGATGATTTGCCGCATCGCGGCCGAATCGTCGATCGCCAGAATGTTCCTGATCATGAAGTCCTCACTGCCCTGCCTGTTCGTGTTGCTGCTGCGCCTGTTGCTGCTGCGCCGGGTGCGGTTCCTGGATCAGCGGCGGCTGCGGCCGCGCCTGCACGGGCGCCGACGCCATCTCCGGCGCGATCTTCGGGAACAGCTGCCGGCCCGCGCCCGCGGCGTCGTCCGAGAGCGTCGTCGTGGTCGTGTCGTCGCGCGTCAGCGCCTCTTCCGACTTCTTGTTGAGCACGATGATGCTGATACGACGGTTTTCCGGCGCGAGCGGATCGTCCTTCACGAGGTTCTGCGTGGAGGCGAGTCCCAGCACGCGCAGCACCTTCGCTTCGTCCATGCCGCCTGCAATCAGCTCGCGGCGCGACGCGTTCGCGCGGTCCGCTGAAAGCTCCCAGTTGCTGTAGCCCTTCTCGCCGCCCGCGTACGGCACGGCGTCGGTGTGGCCCTGCACGACGATGCGGTTCGGCACGTCGTTCAAGGTCTTGCCGATCTCGCGCAGGATGTCGCGCATGTACGGCTCCACCTCGTCGCTCGCCGTGGCGAACATCGGCCGCTTCTGCGTATCCACGATCTCGATGCGCAGGCCGGTGAGCGTCGAGTCGATGCGGATCTGCTGCCTGAACTGGCGCAGCACCGGGTTCGCCTCGATCGCGGCCATCAGCTTCACCTGCAGGTCGTGCAGGCGTACCTGCTCGCGACGCTCCAGTTCGCCTTGCAGCTGCTTCATGGCCTGGTCGTCGGCGCGCGACTGGCTATGCTCGGCGTGCGACGTGGAGCCGTCGCTCATGCGCGTAATGCCCTGCTGGTCCGTCGAAATGTCCCGGCCGCCGCCGCGCAGGATGCTCGAATCCTCTGCGCTGCGGTCGCCGCCCCAGAGCGTGATCTTGAGCGGCTGGTTGAAATACTCGGCGATGCCCTTCAGCTGCGTGGTGGACGCCGAACTCAGCAGCCACATCAGCAGGAAGAACGCCATCATCGCGGTCATGAAGTCCGCGTAGGCGAGCTTCCACGCGCCGCCGTGATGCCCCTTCTTCGCGGGGGCAGCACGCTTGACGACAATGGCGCGATCCTTGTCCTTGCTCATTCGGTGCTCCGGCGCGCCCTGGTTACTTCGCCTTCACGCGACGCACGTGCTCTTCGAGCTCGGCGAACGACGGACGCTCGGTGGAGAACAGCACCTTGCGGCCGAACTCCACGGCAATGGCCGGCGCGTAGCCGTTCAGGCTCGCGAGAATCGTCACCTTGATGCACTGGAACATCTTGGTGGACTCCGTCACGCGCTGCTCCGCGAGGCTCGCGAGCGGCCCGATCAGGCCGTACGACAGCAGAATGCCGAGGAAGGTACCCACGAGCGCCTGCGCGATCATCTCGCCCAGCACCGCCGGCGGCTTGTCGGCGGAGGCCATGGTGTGCACCACGCCCATCACCGCGGCCACGATACCGAACGCCGGCATCGCGTCGCCGACCTTCGCGAGCGCATGAGCGGGCGCCTCGCCTTCCGAGTGATGCGTTTCGATTTCCTCGTCCATGAGGCTTTCGATCTCGAAAGCGTTCATGTTGCCGCCCACCATGAGGCGCAGGTAATCGGTCAGAAATTCCACGATGTGCCGGTCGGCCAGGATCTTCGGGTACTGCGTGAAGATCGGGCTCTTGTCCGGATCGTCGATGTCGGCTTCGAGCGTGAGCGTGCCTTCCTTGCGCGCCTTGGCGAGCAGGACGTAAAGCAGGCCCATCAGCTCCATGTACACGTCCTTGTTGTATTTCGACCCCTTGAAAAGGGTCGGAATGACGCGTGCCGTCGCCTTGATGGTCTTGATGCCGTTGCCGAGGATGAACGCGCCGAAACCGGCGCCCGCGATCATCAGCACTTCGACCGGCTGCACCAGCGCGGCCAGATGACCGCCCTCCAGCGCGTAGCCGCCGAAGACGGACAACAGCGTTACGAGTGTTCCCACGAAAATCAGCACTGCCGAGCCCTCACAAGAATCGAGCGAGGCCGTTGTTGGCCGCGTCGTTTACCCGGTTTACGGCAGTGCAGCGGAAAACTTTGGTGGAAAAGGGGGACGTCGCGCCGGTGTAAACCCAGAGGCGACGGCGACTTCCGGGCGATCCGACCACGCCGCCAGTCAAGGCCGACCTGCCGATGCACTTGACCGGTGCATCGGCCCGCCTGCCGGGGGCGACAGGCGGTATCTGCTTTACGGCTTCATGGGTGCTTACTTGAGGCGCGGTGGTGCAAAACCTCACCAGCGTAAGGAGCGGTGCGTTTTGCCTCAGGAGGCGAGCAGCGGCGATTCGGCTGCGATGGCGGGCTTCCTCGTCTTGCCCGCGCGCGACGGCGGCTGGCACAGACCGCATACGAAGCCTTGCTGAGGGTCGTGGGCGTGCGCGACGAAATGTCCGCCGCAGCGCACGCATCCGGTCATCTGCAGCATGCCCGAGTCGAAGAAGCGCACGAGTGTCCACGCCCGGGTGAGGCTCAGCACCGGCTCCTCGCCCTGCAACTGCACGTGTTCGAGGTAGAGCCGGTAGCTCTTCACGATGGACTGGATGGTCTCGCAGCCGCCGTGGTCGATCATGAACCGGTAAATGTTGTAGAACAGCGACGAGTGGATGTTGGGCTGCCAGGTCATGAACCAGTCCGTCGAGAACGGCAGCATGCCCTTGGGCGGGGAAACGCCCTTCAGTTCCTTGTACAGCTTGATGAGCCGGTCGCGCGACAGGCCGGTCTCGGCTTCGAGCAGTTGCAGCCGCGCGCCGAGTTCGATCAGCTCGATCGCGAGCGTGATCTCGCGGACCTCGAGTACCACACTCTTATAGGCCATGCGCCTCGTGTCCCGTGTGCGGGTGGAGCGCCCGTGGGGCGCGCATCAGCCGATCTGCTCGACAGGCTGGCCCGCCATCAGGATGGCGGAATGCGTTTGCGCGTGCGCAAGCGTTTTGCCCTTGTCGGCAAGCGAGGAAAGAATGGCGTGATCGTCGAAGCGGAAGCGGCACGGCACCTGGTTCGACGCCGCCAGCCGCACCGTCTGCGCGAGCGAGAGGCTGGCCAGAACGTCGGCGAGCTGCTCGGAGATGCCCATGCGGAACATGCCCATCGGCTTGTCTTCGCGCAACAGACGTTGGGCGAGCAACAGGTACGACAGATTCACTTCCTTGATCTCAGTGAGCATGTCACTGGTCGTGGTGGCGCTCATGGTTCCCCCGAAATCGAAGCTGGCTGGTCAGGCCTGGTGCGGAAACGTTTGCTCGCTCGCTTCTGCGCAAGACAGAGCGAACGGCCCGTTTATGGTCGTGGGAGCATTGTGGCCAAAGGGAAATGGATCGGAAATCGGACAGACGCCCCGGCGCGTTGCCGGAAAACTCCATAAATGCTGTCAGATTTTTTCCTACAGCCGGGCTGGAAGGTAATGCCAGGAAAGGATTGGAGACTTCGGCCGGATAAATGCGGATGTAAAAGGCATTTTTGGCCGAATTTGCGCCGATTTTTTGGCGCATGGCGCACGAATTATAGAGATTTTTCATGGGGCGGACATGCGGCTGTTGTAACAGCCGCCGACGTGAACGAGGCCTTCCCGGCGCCTTGCCGCGCGGCCCTTCGCGCCTTGTCGTGCAGGCGTTCGCCCCCGCCGCGCGCGGTGAGTCATGGCGCCATTTCGCGCTGTAACAACATTAAGCGAATGCAAAATACCTCGAATTGAGCGGCTCAATCCCGATAATGGGTCTTAAGGGATAACCCGACATTGCATCGGACACGGGCCGGCCTGCGCCGGCAACCGCGGCAAGCTTTTTGCTCCGTGTCGCGTGCGTTGCATCCCCTTTTATCCGGTTGCTTTGCCGTGCGAACGCACACTGTCGCGGCACAGTCGCCCTCTCAAGGAGATCACAGAATGCGTATCGCACAAATCGCGCCGCTATATGAAGCCGTCCCGCCGAAGCTGTATGGCGGCACTGAGCGCGTCGTGTCCTATCTGACCGAAGCCCTGGTGGAACTGGGCCACGACGTGACGCTTTTCGCGAGCGGCGATTCCGTGACTTCCGCCAGGCTGGAAGCGGCGTGGCCGCGCGCGCTGCGGCTCGATCCGACCATTCGCGACGCCATGGCGCCGCACGTGCTGCTGCTCGAGCAGGTGCGCCGCGTCGCGCACGAGTTCGACGTGCTGCACTTTCACCTGGATTACCTGCCGTTCCCGCTGTTCTCCTCGCTCGACACGCCGTTCGTGACCACGCTGCACGGCCGCCTGGATCTGCCGGAACTGCAGCCCGTCTTCGATACGTTTTCCGAAGCGCCCGTCATTTCGATTTCGGATTCGCAGCGCCAGCCGCTCAAGCAGGCGAACTGGCTGAACACGGTCTACCACGGCCTGCCCTCGCAACTGCTGACACCGCAGGCGCACCGCAAGCCGGAGTACCTGGCGTTCCTCGGGCGCATCTGTCCGGAAAAGCGTGTCGACACGGCCATCAAGATTGCGGCCCAAAGCGGCCTGCCGCTGAAGATCGCGGCGAAGGTCGACAAGGTCGACGAGGAATATTTCAAGCGCGATATCGAGCCGCTGCTCTCGCAGGCGCACGTGGAGTTCATCGGCGAGATCAACGAGGCGCAGAAGCCCGAGTTCCTCTCCGGGGCGAAGGCGCTACTCTTCCCGATCGACTGGTCGGAGCCGTTCGGCCTCGTGATGATCGAATCGATGGCCTGCGGTACACCGGTCATCGCATTCAACCGCGGGTCGGTGCCCGAGGTGATCGATCAGGGCGTGACCGGCTATATCGTCGAGGACGTGCAGGGCGCCGTGGCGGCGTTGACGCATATCGACGAGCTGTCGCGCGACGCAATCCGCGAACAGTTCGAACGCCGGTTT
Organism: Paraburkholderia kururiensis; assembly: GCF_034424375.1. Classification (NCBI taxonomy): domain Bacteria; kingdom Pseudomonadati; phylum Pseudomonadota; class Betaproteobacteria; order Burkholderiales; family Burkholderiaceae; genus Paraburkholderia; species Paraburkholderia kururiensis. The sequence continues at coordinate 4,183,055 of NZ_CP139965.1, forward strand.
ACGTCGAAGACCATGGCGCAGAACTATCTGGACAGCTACGCCACCTTGCTGGAGGCGACGCGCCGGCCGGTGCTGCGGCGGGTGGCGGCAGGCTGAGCGGACGGTCGTGCAGGCCGGCCCGCGCTTGCAAACGTACCCGTCTTTTAGCTTGCGGCATATTACGGTCCCAAAAAAGTCTGGCGGGCGGCGCAATGCCGTCGCCCTTCTGGCTCTGTAACGTCTGTGCAAATACGAGGCGATTGCGACAGTGAATCGTTTGCCTGGCGTTAAATGACAAAGATTGTCGATTTTTCATGAAAAGCCGTCCATAGAGGGCGGCTTTTTTCATTCAGCGGTTGCATGGCAACACGAAAAAGCCGCTTCGCCTTAAGAGGCGAAGCGGCCCTGTTGCCGCGCGCTGCGTGCGCAGCCGCACACCAATTACTGGGTAATCAGAAAGCGCTCGCGATTTTTGCCGGCAATCCACTTGGGCGGCTTGCCCCGACCGCTCCACGTACTGCCCGTCTTCGGATCCTGGTATCGCGGCGGCAGCGGCGCCTTCTTGGGCGGACGGCCGCGGCGGGCGCCGGTGGGGAATCCGAGGTCCTGCGCGGTCAGGCCGTATTCCGCGATTTTCTGGCGGATCGACGCAATCACGTCCGCCACTTCAGTTCGCCGTGCCTCGTCGGCCTGAGCCTGGAGTTGGGCGATCTGAGCCTTGAGTTCTGCGTACTGCGACATTTCCATTCTCCCTTTTTCTTGAAGCAGGTTGGCGGCAGATTAACCGCAAATAAGGGAATTCGCAATGCACGATAATACTGCACTGCCGATATCGTCAGATAATTATTGGTTATCGGCAAGTGTTAAATTTACTGAAGGGTATCGCGAAATAGTAAACGCTTTCTCTCTGGAATTTACAATCCTTGACATCCCGCAGCGTGCAATCTCCGTAGAATCCGGCGCACTCGGCATTGGCATTTTGCGATGCCGTCATATCGACCTAACTTGAGATCAAGCACAATGCATCTGTCCAAACGACTCGCGGCCGAGTTGATCGGCACCTTCTGGCTGGTCTTCGGCGGCTGCGGCAGCGCCGTGCTGGCCGCCAATTTCGCAGGGCCGGTTCATGGCCTTGGTATCGGCTTCGTGGGCGTCTCGCTCGCCTTTGGCCTTACCGTGCTGACGATGGCCTACGCCATCGGGCATATTTCGGGCTGCCATCTGAACCCGGCCGTCAGCGTCGGCCTGGCCGTTGCGGGGCGCTTTCCGGCACGGGACGTCATTCCCTACATCGTGGCCCAGGTAGTAGGCGCCGTGCTGGCCGCATTCGTGCTCTCGCAGATCGCGCTCGGCAAGCCGGGCTTCGACCTCGTTGCAAGCGGCTTTGCGACCAACGGCTACGGCGACCACTCGCCAGGCCATTACACGCTCGCCGCCGCGTTTATCTGTGAAGTGGTAATGACGGCGTTCTTCCTCTTCGTCATTCTGGGCGCCACGGACACGCGCGCGCCGGCCGGCTTCGCCCCGATCGCGATTGGCCTGTGCCTCACGCTCGTCCATCTCGTCTCCATTCCGGTCACTAACACGTCGGTGAATCCGGCACGCTCGACCGGCCCCGCGCTGTTCGTCGGCGGCGAGGCTATCGGCCAGCTTTGGCTGTTCTGGGTGGCGCCCATTATCGGCGCCGTAATTGCCGGCGTGATCTATCCGGTCGTGGCCGGGAAGAAGCCGGAAGGCCAGGCGGTGTCCGCCGCGTCGGCCGCGTAACTCCCGCTGCGTGAGCCGGGATTCGAGACAGCTTTTAGCGAAGCTAAAAAACCCGCTCGACAGACTGGGCTTATGGACGAAAGGGCGCTTCGGCGCCCTTTTTTGTGTCCGTTCCGGGTGGGTTGGCGCCGGCCGTCACGCCGCGAGTATGCATCGACAGGTGCGGCGATCAACGGGAAGAAGTGCCGAAGCGCGCTGCTAGAATCGTCCGATCTTGATCCCCCCTCCGGTGCCCACCATGCCGCGTTCCACCACACTCCTGCCCGCCATGGCGTTATGGCTTGCCGCTGGCGTTGGCGCCGCGATGGCACCTGCCGCGGCATGGGCTGCATCGGGCGATGTGGAGACGCTCGTGTTCGTGCGCCACGGCGAGAAACCGTCCCAAGGACTCGGACAGCTCAATTGCCAAGGCCTCAACCGCGCGCTGGCGCTGCCCGCCGTCATCGCGGCGAAGTTCGGCAAGCCGGATGCCATCTACGCGCCCGATCCCGGCGAAAAGAAGAACGACAATGGACATGCATGGAATTATGTGCGCCCGCTCGCGACCATCGAGCCCACCGCAATCGCGTTCGGCATGCCGGTTCAAACGCCCTACGGCTATTCGCACATCGAGCAGCTTGGCAACACGCTGGTGGATCCAGCGTGGCGCAATAAGACCGTGGTGGTTGCGTGGGAGCATCGCCTGATCGAACAACTGGTGCGTCAGCTGATGTCCGCGCATGGCGGCACACCCGCCGACGTGCCGAAGTGGGCAAGCAACGATTTCGACAGCATCTACGTCGTCAAACTCGACTGGCGCGGCGGCTCACCAAAGGCGACGTTCAAGCACGACCACGAAGGGCTGGACGGCCGGGCAACGGACTGCCCGTGCGCGGCGCTGCCGGGTGGCGACGCGGTTGGGTCGTCGGCTGCGGGTTCTTCGGCTGCGTCGGCACCCTGAGCACGCTTTCGTCCGGATGCCGGACCGAGGGTGTTCAGGCTCAATCGTATTTAAAGAACTGGTACAGATGTAAGGCTGGTTTACGGCAGTGGGTGCCAACGTGATTGGCCAGCCGACAGCCGATGCGTCACCACACTGCCACGACTGTCCGTCGCGCCGCGTGTCGCGGTACCCTGGCCCACCCCAATAGGTGCGGGACATCGCCGGCCCTTCGTGGATCGGCCATTCGGCACCGCGACGCTCGCTTGCACCCCGTAACATCTCGTCGCAGAACGCCCTCCTCGCCGCGCGTAGATTGAACCTGTGCGACACACACGTCGCGTCACAGGAGAACAATCATGAAGCGCATCGTCACTCAAGTACTCGTTGCAGCGGGTCTCGCAGCTGGAGCGTGCGGTGTCGCCCAGGCACACACGGACCTCAGCATCGGCCTCTCGCTGGGCGCACCGGCCCCCGTCTATGTGCAGCCCGCGCCCGCCTACGTCGCGCCGGCGCCGGTTTATAGCGCGCCGCAGCCTGTCTACTACGGGCGACCACGGTGGCACGACGGCTGGGATCATCGTGGGTGGGACCGCGACGGCCGCGGGTGGCGTGACGGCGATCGCGGCGGCTGGGATCGCGATCGCGGCCGCGGCTGGGGCTGGCACGGTTAACCAGGCAATGCCGAGCGATGTCGACCAGGGCGACGCAACATCGAGCGCGTGCAATGCGCGCTCACGCTGCGCCTCCGTTGCGTTGTCTACCCATTCTGCGGGTCGTCGCTCTTCGCCCAGAGCCCGTCTTCGCTTAGGATCCCTCTTCGCCGGGCCGCCCTCGGCGAGTCACCTTCCTACGACGCCAGTTCGTCATCCAGCTCGAAGAGCTTGCGTAGATGGTGTGCAACGCCGGCTTCGAAGTTATTGCCGATGCGCGGCACGTGCGGCAGGCGAGCAATGAGCTTCGGATTGGCGTTGTTCATCATAAACGGATGGCCCGCCGTCTCCAGCAGATCGATGTCGTTCAGGTTATCGCCGAACGCGACACAACGTGATGCATCCACGGTAAGCCGCGCCAGCACCGCCAGAAGCGCGCGACCCTTCGATACGCCCGCGGCCATGATTTCCAGGCAATCGGGCAGCGAATACGTGATGTACACAGCGTCGCCAAATTCGCGTTCGATGCGCGCCGCGATTTCGGCCAGGTCCTCTGGCTCGCCGACGTAGAGCCCCTTCGCAATGTCCTCGCCGCTGTGCCGCGTCAAGTCAGTCACCTGATACGTGAAGCCGGAGTCCTGGTGGAAAGCCAGCAGTTTCGGCGCTTCGCGGTCGATCAACCAGGCGTCGTCGGCGAAAAGGCTCACGATCACCCGTCCATGCTCGCCCACGATTTCAGGCTGCACGATGCGTCGCACGGTGGCTGCTTCGAGATTACGCGCGTGAATCACCGTGTCGTCGGGCGCATGCACGCGCGCGCCGTTGGACGTGATGAGATACGAGCGGATGCCGAGCACCTCGCGAATACCCGCCACGTCGGCATAGTGCCGGCCGGTCGCGATCACGAACTGCAGTCCTTTCGCCTCCAGCCGGTTCACGGTATCCACGGTAAACGGGTCCACCTGGTGATCGGCGTTGAGCAGGGTTCCGTCGAGATCGGTGGCGATGACCTGATACATGAAAAACGTCCCGCAGATTGAGAAGCAAAAATGGTAGCACCGAGGGGCGATGTTCTCTGGCCGCCTCTCCAGACGCTCGCCGCTCAGCGGCGTGGTGTGCGCTGGCGTCTTAAGGCTCACGCCATGCCGAGCCTCTCTGCTTCCCGCTGTGCGAGGCGCAGCGCGCCGCGGGCCGAATCGGCAAGTGGCGCGCGCAGCCGCATGGCATACCGTTCCGGCACCCACTGGGTCAGCGGCCCAGCCAGTCCGCCGCACAGCGCCGCCGGCAAACTGCCCGAGGGATCGAGCGCCGCAATAAGTTTGCCGATTTCCTCGCCCGCCTGCGCAAGCAGACTCACAGCAAATGGATGCGTGCGATGCGCCAGCACGATGGGTGCGAGACGCGCGTACGCCGTCTGGTTCGCCTCGCACAGCCACACGATCAGACTGTCGCGATCATGCGCGCCCATCTGCTCGAGCAATGCGGCAGCGAACGCATCGGCGGGCGCGCGCCCATCCAGAGCCTGCTGCGCGTAACCGACCGCCCGCAAACCCAACCACGCGCCGCTCGCCTCGTCTCCTGACGGAAAGCCGTAACCCCCGGCGATGCGGCACTCTCCAGCCTCGTCCAGTACGGCCGCGATACTGCCGGTGCCCAGCGCCACCACCACGCCCGGTGCGCCGCCATGCGCGCCAAGCAATGTGGTGTACGCGTCGCTTTCCACTGCGAGTGCCGCGACCTGCGGAGCCTGCGCACGAAACGCGGCAAGCCAGTCGCGATTGTTGACGCCCGCGAGCCCACAGCCCAGCACGCAGTGAGACCAGGCGAGCGGGCGGCCCACCGCAGCAAAGGCGTCGCGACAGCCGGCCTCGATGGCCTGCCATGCGGAGCCGATGCCCAGCCCGAGCCCCGAGGGCCCGCTGGACGCCTGCGCAAGCTCGACACCCTGCGCGTCGCCGAGCACCACGCGCGTACCCGTACCGCCGCCGTCGACGCCAACCAGATAGAAAGTGGATTCCATGTTCATTGCGAGAGCCGCTCGCCAAAGCAAGGTTGAGCCAAACATCGAGCCGTGCCGCAGAGACTATCTGCTCCGAACCGTGCCGGCAATCGGCCGAACGGCCGGGTTGCGCTGCCAGCTCTATCCGCTATGCTTGGCTCGCCGGTCGACAAACCTCGCAAGATCGGCGCAGACGGACGGAGGCCGCCACGTGACACAGCGATGCAACTGGGCAACAAGCGAAGCGCTCGCGCACTACCACGATACCGAATGGGGCGTGCCGTCTCAGGACGATCGCCATCTCTTTGAAATGCTCGTGCTTGAGGGCGCGCAGGCAGGACTGTCGTGGTCGACCATCTTGAACAAGCGCGAAGGCTATCGCCAGGCGTTTGCGCAATTCGACGTGGACGCCGTGGCGCGCTTTACGCCGAAGCAGATCGAGACGCTGGTGGCCAATCCCGCGATCGTGCGCAATCGCGCCAAGATCGAATCGGTGGTCGTGAACGCGCGCGCCGTGCAACAGATTCGCGCCGAGCATGGCTCGCTCGCCAGCTTCGTGTGGTCGTTCGTCGATCACTCGCCCATTCAGAACGATTGGGAGAGCTACGGCCATGCGCCGGCCTCGACCGATGTCTCCGATGCCCTCAGCAAGGCACTCAAGCGCTACGGCTGCAAGTTCGTGGGCACCACGATCTGCTACGCCTTCATGCAGGCCGTGGGCATGGTCAACGACCATCAACGCCACTGCGCGTGCCGGGCGCTCTGCGCCGCGCTCGGCAAAAAGATGCGCCCGAAGAAGGCCCGTTGAACGCGTGAGGCGGCAGGCCGATGTGCGGGTCGTACAGAGGCACGGACCGCGCCATTTACTGGATGAGAAAGGGATGAGGCGCGGACCACGCGCGGCGCCAGGCTTTCGGTGTTTGCGCAACACTATCGCGCGATGAAAACCCACATTGGGGAAAGTCCGCACAAGTGCTCCGACGATGCCAGCAAAGCCTTGCCCGGCAAGCCTTCGCACGGGTCGCCGAGGCGGCTGTATTAGCGCCGCCTCGCATAGCGCGTGCTTGCCGCCTCACCGAACGCTTCGCCTCCTGTGCCACAACTCGCTATAACTGTGACCGCCGCGACGTTGCATGTCGCGTAATCGGGGGCACGCGATCCATGCGTCGAACTGGAGCACTTTTGTCCGCTTCGTCGAAGCTTTGCGCGGCGCCGATCGCAGGATACTGACCACATCCCGTTACAGACAAACAAACGGCTACGCGCACGGCGCAGGGGACCAGCACATGAGCAACCTCAACTTCCTGACGCACCAGGAAATCTTCAATCAGGCCGTCGGCCACCTGTTCGGCCAGGGGCGCGCTGCGCTGCTGCCGCGTGGAGGCGGCGCCTATCGCGGGTACTGCGGAGGCTGTCCGGTGGGCAGCTTCATCAAGCCGCGCGACTACATGACGGCCATGGAAGGCATTCCCGTTCGCTACATCGGCAAGTCTTCCGACGAAACGCCTGCGTACATGGACGTCGGCGTCGCCGCGTTGAAGCGCGCACTGCTGCGTGCACGCATCAATGTCTACGATCCCACGACGGTCGAATTGCTCAGTTGCCTGCAGAACGTGCACGACGTCTTCGGCACGTGGGAATGGCAGGACCGATTCACCTCCATTGCGCGTCAGTTTGGGCTTTCGCCTGACCGCGTAAGAAGCGCCGCGTAACGGCGCTTCGCGCGCCGCATGCTTGCCCCTGAGGTGAAGCGTGGAGTGGCGGGGCGAACGCCGACACCTCAACGCGAGACCGACCAGCCACGTTGGTCACACGCAGCGATACGCCACTCAGCAACACCAGGCAATCGATCTCCCAAGAGAACCCATAAAAAAACGGCGGTGCGAGCTACAGAGCTCGCACCGCCGTTTTCGTTCCGCCTGCCGGCGTGGCCGGCGAAGACTGCCTTAGTGCAGCTTCTTCGGCAGCATCTGGCTGCGCAGACGCTTGTGCAGACGCTTCACCGCAGCCGCCTTCTTGCGCTTGCGCACAGCGGTCGGCTTTTCGTAAGACTGGCGCTCGCGCAGTTCGGCGATCAGCCCATTCTTTTCGATGGTGCGGCGGAAGCGGCGCATGGCCACTTCGAACGGCTCGTTTTCCTTCAAAACAATCGTCGTCATGTCATTCCTGAGTCAATTTACGGTTCAAGGCGTGGCGGCAATGCCGCCCACGCACCGGCCCTCCGGTCGATCCAGCGCGGCGATGCCACATTGGAGCGAAAGGCAAGGCGGCCACGGAGGCCGGAATAGAGAAGTGGGGAGTTCACTGCGGAACGCGGTCAGACGCGTCTTGCAACTACACGTAACTCCACGCCTGACCGCCGGTTTGGCTAGCAATTCGGCTGCCAAAACCGCTGTAACAGCGGGCGACCAAACCGGGCAAGGATCTCAATTCGCCGGGTAGGATAGCAGAAAAACCGGGCTCCGGCCACACTTTCGTCAGTCCGCTCAGGCACTTGCGTCGTGCCCAGGGGCCGATACTCACTGCGCCGCTCAAGCGCTGGCGTCATTCAGCGCCTGAATATCGGCCGGATCGAGCTTCAGGTGAACGGCCGCCACCAGGCTCTCGAGTTGCGCGAGCGAGGTCGCGCTCGCAATAGGGGCCGTAACGCTGGGCCGCGCGATCAGCCACGCAAGCGCCACCGCCGCCGGCGTCGAGCCACGGCGCTCCGCCACGCTATCGAGCGCGCCGAGGATGCGCATGCCGCGATGGTCCAGATACCGCTCCACGCGGCTGCCCCGCGCACTTTTCGCCAGATCCGCGCGAGATCGGTATTTTCCCGTCAGGAACCCGCTCGCGAGACTGTAGTACGGCACGACGCCCAGCCGTTGTGCCAGCGCGACAGGCTCGATGTCCGCCTCATAGCCGGCCCGGTCGTACAGGTTGTATTCAGGCTGGACCAACTGATATTGCGGCAGACCGTTGCGCCGCGACACCTCCAGCGCCTCTTCCAGCCGCGCCCCGCTGTAGTTGGAGGCGCCGATTACCCGCACCTTGCCCGCCTCGATCAGCCGCTGGTACGCGCCGAGCGTCTCTGCAAGCGGCGTCTCGCCGTCGTCTTCGTGCGAGAAATAGACGTCGACGTAATCCGTCTGCAGGCGCCGCAAGGAATCTTCCACCGCCAGAAGGATGTTTCCTGCCGAGAGCCCGCGCCGCTTCGCGTGCTTGCCCACCTTGGTCGCGAGCACGATCTTGTCGCGCTTGCCGCTCTTCGCGAGCCACTTGCCGATGATCGTCTCCGACTCGCCGCCTTCGTTACCGGGCACCCAGGCCGAATAGACGTCGGCGGTGTCGATGAAGTCGAGCCCCGCGTCCGCAAATGCATCGAGGATGGAGAACGAGGTTGCCTCGTCGATCGTCCAGCCGAACACGTTGCCGCCGAACATCAGCGGCGCGACCTGTAGCGACGAAGTACCAATGGTGCGTTTCTGCATGACAAAACCCCACGAGTCCCGTTGACCGAACGTTCAGCATACGCCGCCTCGCCAGGCCTCACAGTCCCGCCCGCAACGGCCCGTAACAGTCACACGCGCCCGCCCCGCGGCCCCGGCCGCAAGCCTGGCGTAAGTTCGCCCCCCAATTTGTGGCGCAAGTTTCCTAAAGTTTTCCGCAGCCGCCGCCGACAACCAGGAAAGACGGTCAGCGCCAGCCAAGAAGCGCGCCGTCTACAACCAAACCAGCCTACATCCGAGGCACATACCAAACGAGGAAGCAAATGCTGAACATCAACACCAACATTCTGTCGTTGACGACGCAGACGAACCTGTCGGGCTCGCAAAGCGCCCTGTCGCAAGCCATCACGCGTCTGTCCTCGGGCAAGCGCGTGAACACCGCCGCCGACGACGCCGCCGGCCTCGCCATCGCCACCACGCAAACCGCCGCCATCAACGCGCTGAACCAGGGCGTGATGAACGCGAACAACGGCATCTCGATGGTGCAAACGGCTTCGGGCGCGATCTCGTCGACCGTGGCCAACCTGCAGCGTATCCGCCAGCTGGCCGTGGAATCGGGCGACGGCTCGCTCGGCTCGGCAGCGCAAGCGAACCTGCAGACCGAAGTCACGACGCGTCTGACGGAAATCAACCGCGTTGAAACGCAAACCACGTTCAACGGCCAGAGCGTGCTGGGCGGCCTCGGCAGCGTGAACTTCCAGATCGGCGCATCGGCCAACCAGACCATCACGGCGAACTTCGGTTCGACCACGTGGAACGCGTCGGGCCTGGGCGTGTCGGGCATCGACATCTCGACGACGTCGGGCGCACAGAACGCGATCACCGCCATCGACGCAGCGCTGGCGCAAGTCAACAACTTCCAGGCAACGCTCGGTGCAACGCAGAACACGTTCCAGTCGGCCATCACGAACACGCAGACGGAATCGACCAACCTGAGCGCCGCACAGTCGCAGATCGTCGACGCGGACTTCGCTTCGGAAACGGCGAACCTCTCGAAGGCGCAAGTGCTGCAACAAGCCGGTATCTCGGTGCTCGCACAAGCGAACTCGCTGCCGCAGCAAGTGCTGAAGCTCCTGCAGTAAGCCTGACCTTCCGGGCGCGCGCCGCTTGCGGCCGCGTGTCCGGCGCCGCGCCTTCGGCAGCACGCAACAGACAGCACGCAAGGCGCGGCGGTATGAAAGAAACAACGCGAACAGCGGCATCGGGAGGCACGGCCTCCCGATGTGCATTGTCCGCATGACAGTAACCCGCAGGCATTCGACCGGAAACGGACACACCCCTGCCTCCATCCGGGCGCCGCGACCTGACCCGCTCGTTACGAACGGAGCTACGCATGACCACGACCACCTCGACGACCTCCACCGATGTGAGCTCACTGCTCGCGCAAGCGGCGCAGTCCGTTATCAGCGGCGCGACCAAGTCGACGCTCGACGTGAACTCGCTCGTCTCGGCCCTCGTAACCGCGAAGACCGCGGGCCAGGCCGCGACCCTCACGAACGCGCAGACGAGCGACAACACCGAACTGTCGGCCATCGGCCAGATCCAGTCGTCGCTTGCAGCACTGCAAACCAATCTTTCCGGCCTCTCAGACGGCACCTCGCTCACGCAGTTGACGGCGAGCCTCTCGGGCACCGGCATCACCGCAACACCGAAAAACGGCGTCGCTGTCGCCGGCTCGTACTCCATCAACGTGACGCAGATCGCGACGGCCAACAAGATTTCGTCGGGCGCCTATGCGAGCAACGCGACGCTCGGCACCGGCACGGTAACGGTCGGCGTGGGCGGCACGTCGATGAGCGTGAACCTCACGTCGGCGAACAACACGCTGAGCGGCCTCGCTGCGACCATCAACAACGCATCGAACAACCCCGGCGTCACCGCCACCGTCATTACCGCCGCGGACGGCCAGCACCTCGTGCTCACGTCCAACGCCACGGGCGCCGCGAACACGGTGTCCATTTCGGCGGGCAGCGGTGTGGATTCGGGTCTCAACACGTCGAGCTTCACGCAGGTCACGGGCGCTCAGGACGCGAAGTTCACCATCGACGGCAACGCTGTCACGAGCGCGAGCAACACCAACACCACCGCGCTCACGGGCATCACGCTGAACCTCACGAGCGCAGCGGTGGGCACCACGCAGACGCTGACTGTGGCAAACGACACCAACGCCTCCGTCACCGCGATCACCAACTTCGTCAACGCCTACAACTCGTGGGTCTCGACCACGTCGTCGCTCACGTCCTACAGCGCCGCTTCGTCGACGAGCAGCGCGACGGCCGGCCCCCTGCTGGGCGACGCAATGACGAACTCGGCCGTGAACGGCCTCGCGAGCATCATCAGCGGCGGCGTGACGACGGGCGGCTCGACCTACAGCCTGGCTTCCATCGGCCTCGATCTCCAGCCCGACGGCACGATCAAGATCGACAGCACGACGCTGCAGACGGCGGTCACGTCGAACCCGAGCACGGTGTCCGCACTGTTCAACACCACGAACGGCATCGGCACGACGCTCAACACCTACGCGAACCAGTACACGCAGGCTGGCGGCATGATCAGCCAGCGCACGTCGGCGCTCAATTCGGACCTCTCGAACCTGACGCAACAGCAAAGCGATCTGACCGCGTACCAGGCGACGCTCACCAGCCAGTACAACGCGCAGTTCACCGCGCTCAACACGCTGATGACGACGATGCAGAGCAACACCACGTACCTGAACCAGCTGTTCGGCGGCAACGGCAGCGCCGGCACGCTGAACAAGACGGCGTAACGCTTCACCTGCCTCACTGACGAACCCGTCGAGGATGAAACAGATGTCACAGCAATCGCTTGATCGCGCATACGAACTGACCGAGGCCATGAGCGCCGCGGCGTCGGCCGGCGACTGGCTGCGCGCGGCCCAGCTGGCCGAGGAACGCTCGCCCTTCATCATGTCGCTCACGGCGGACCAGCCGCCCGAGGCGATGGCGAAGATTCGCGCGATCCAGCAGTTCGACGCCGCCATCACGGGGCACGCCACGGCCGGCCGCGACGTCATGACGAACCAGCTCGGCGACGCGTTGACGCGCATCGCCGCGGCGGGCTTCTATCAGCAGACGGGAAAGCTTTGAGGTACGCGACGCCAGAGCGAACGCGCTCCGGCACGGCATAACGGGAACAACCAGCACAACCGCATACGAAATGCGGGAATATCGATTCACCCTGAAAGCCGCAGCAATGCGGCTTTTTTCTTTCCGGCTTTATCTCGAGAGGCGGCGTAGGCCTCGGCTATAAGCGGACGCGCCTATGCGCCTACGCCCGTTTGCGCGCGCCACATCGCTTCGAACGCGGCCTCCAGCGTGCGCGCAAAGCGCGGTGCGTCGCAGAGCGGCGAAGCCTGCACGCGTGCCGCAAGCCCTGCCCGCCACGCCGCGAGGCGTTCGCGGTCGCGTGCCTGAGCGACGGCCTTCGCGACGTAGTCTTCGTCGTCGGCCGCGATCCAGTCTTCGAGACCCGCGCTCGTCACCACCGTCTCGCACAGATGCGCGAGGAAGCGGTCGCCGCGCCGGCAAAGTACGGGCACGCCCATCGAAAGGCTTTCGGCCGTCGTCGTGCCGCCGGGGTACGGGAACGTGCTCAGCGTGATGTCCACGCGCCGGTACGCCGCGAGATAGTCGGCACGCGGCGAGGCGCCTTCCATCACGATCCGTGAGCCTTCGATGCCGTGCGCCGCGAAGCGCGCCAGCGTGGCGCGCCGTTCGGTTTCGTCGCCGAGCTGCTTCGCCTTCAGGAACAGACGCGCATCCGGCACCTCGCGCAGAATCTGCGCCCACACTGCCGTCACGCGATCGTTGACCTTCACGAGGTCGCCGAAGCTGCCGAACGTGAACGGGCGGGCGCGCTCCGTGTCCGCGTCGCTCGCCACTTCGACCGGCGGCGTGAAGCACAGATACCCGCGCGGCAGACGCCACGGGCGCTCGATGAAGTGATGCGCTTCGTTCGCGGGCAGCACGCAATCGTCGCCGAGCACGTAGTCGATGGCGGCAAGGCCGGTCGACGCAAAATAGCCGATCCAGCTTGCTTGCACGGGCGCCGGCTTCCACGCGAATACCGACACGCGGCTGCCGTCGGTGTGCCCCGCCAGATCGAGCAGGATGTGGATGCCGTCGTCGCGAATGGTGCGTGCGACGGCTTCGTCGGTGAGTCCTATCAGACTGCGCCAGCCGCTGAAAAGCGGCTTGATGCGCGCGGTGAGGTCGTCTTCGTTCGGCTTCGTCGTGTAGGCGAGCAATTCCACGCGCGTTCGGTCCAGTTGACCCAACACACCTTCCAGGAAGAAGCCCACCGGATGCGTTCTCAGGTCGCCCGACACGAAGCCGATACGCAGCGGCCCGGCGTCGGCGCTGCGCGTGAGCCAGTCCGTGTAGGGCCGCGCCTGCGCGGCGGCGCGCGTGCCGTATTCGATGGCCGCCGCGAGGTACTGCTCAGGCGACGTGCCTTCGGCGAAGCTCAGGCTGAAGAGCAGATTCCCCCACGCGTTGTGCCACGCGGGTTGCAGCGTCACCGCCTGCTTGAAGCACTCGATGGCCGCCTCATGCTGCCCCTGCTCGCGCAACACGATGCCGAGGTTGAGCGGCACCTGCGCGTCGTGCGGAATCAGCGCAAGCGCCTGGCGATAGCAGATGGCGGCCTCGGCCAGCTTGCCCTGCTCCTTGAGCGCGTTGCCCAGATTGTTGTGCGCTTCGCCCAGCGTAGGCTTCAGCGCAATCGCCGTGCGGCAGTGCTCCGCGGCGCGCTCCAGGTCGCCCATCTCGCGCAGCACGTTGCCGAGATTGCAGTGCGCGTCCGCGAAGTTGGGCCGGCATTCCACGGCGCGGCGAAAACTCGCCGCCGCGGCGGCGGGCAAGCGCATCTGCAACAGCACGAGACCGAGGTTGTTGTGCGCGCTTGCGCTGCCGGGGTCGAGCGCCAGCGCCTGCTGGTGACTCTCCGCCGCCGCTTCCAGCTTGCCCCAGCCGCGCAACGCGCAGCCCAGGTTGTCGTAGTACATCGCCTGCGGGCTGATTTCGATAGCGCGCGCCATCAGGTCGAGCGCGTCGGCATAGCGGGCCTGCTGCATCGCGATCACGCCGAGCAGATGCAGCGCATCGGCATGCCGCGGCGTCTGTTGCAGCGCGCGTTCGTAGAGTGCGCGCGCCTCGTCGAGCCGACCTGCATGGTGGAACGTCAGGCCCTTTTCGACCCACTGCGATGGCGTGTCCATCACACCTGCATTCATTGCGTGCTCTCCATGCCTTGCGCGAGCCGACGCTCCCACATCTGCGCAAACGCGGCTTCCAGATTTCTGGCGAAGCGCGGCGCGTCGCACAGCGGCGAGCCCACGATGCGCTCACGCAAGCCCGCACGCAGCGCCGCGAGCGCCGGCAGATCGCGCGCGAACGCCACGGCGCGGGCGACGTAGTCGTCATCGTCGGTGGCAATCCATTCGGGCAGGCCCGCCGTGTGCAGCACGGTCTCGCCCAGATGCGAGAGGAAGCGGTCGCCACGGCGACTCAGCACGGGCACGCCCATCCAGAGCCCTTCTACGCTCGTCGTGCCGCCGGGGTAGGGAAACGGATCGAGCGCGATGTCCACGCGATTGAACGCGGCGAAGTAGGCATCGCGCGACGACGGCCCTTCGAGCAGCAGCCGGTCCGCGCCCACGCCGTGGGCCGCGAAGCGCGCAAGCGTCTGCTCGCGCAGTTTCGGTTCGGCGAGCTGGTGGTTCTTCAACAGCAGCCGCGAACCCGGCACCGCATGCAGCACGCGCGACCACACCGGCACCACGCCGTCGTTGAGCTTCTTGTGGTTGTTGAAGCAGCCGAACGTGACCTCGCCCGTCGGCGCCGAGAGCGCGGGCAACGGGCCCACCGGCACGTCGGCGGCGGGCAGCGTGAAGCAGAGGTAGCTGTCCGGCAGCCGCCACACGCGCTCCACGAAATGCGATTCCTCTTCGGGCGGCGTCACGTAGCGGTCGCCCACGATGTAGTCGATCTGCGCGAGCCCCGTGGTCGCGAAATAGCCGAGCCAGCTCACCTGGAGCGGCGCGGGGCGCCACGTGAAAACGGGCAGGCGGTTTCGTCCGGTATGCCCCGAAAGATCGACGAGGATATCGACGCGGTCGTCGTGAACGAGGCGCGCCACGGCTTCGTCGCTCATCTCGTTGATGGCCTGCCACGCGGCGAATTGCGGCTTCAGGCGCGCCGTCAGTTCGTCGTACTGCAAGCCGTTGGAGTACGCGAGCGGCTCGATACGCGTACGGTCGAGGTGCCGCAGCACGCTTTCCAGGAAGTAGCCCACCGGATGCTTGCGATAGTCCGCCGAGACGAAGCCGATGCGCAGCGGACGTTTGCCCTGCGCCGCATCCGCACCGTCCGCGAGCGCGGGCCACGCGTCGAAAGGCTTTGCTCGCGCCGTCATGCGTTCGCCGAAATAGCGTGCGTCCGCGAGATGCGCATTCGCCGACCAACCCGCGCAATACGACTGCCCGAACAGCACGCACGTATGCGACTCCGCGAAATCGGGATTCAGCGCGAGCGCTTTGCGATAGCTTTCGACGGCGGCATCGAAGGCATTGAGGTCCGCGAGAATGGTGCCCAGGTTGTTGTGAAACGACGGCGAGTCGTGACGCAGCGCGATGGCGCGCTGCGCGTATTGAAGCGCCTGTTCGGGCCGCCCCACGCGCTTGAGTGCATTCGCGAGGTTGTGATACGGATCGGGAAAATCAGGCTGCAACGCGATGGCGCGCTCGTAGCACGGCACCGCCTCGCCCACGCGACCCGCCGCGTTCAGCGCATTGCCGAGCGTGTTGTGCGCCGCGGCCACCTGCGGCTGAAGCGCCGCGACGTGCCGGTAACTTTCGATGGCGCCGTCGATATCGCCTTGATGCATGAGCGCGCCGGCCAGGCTGTCGTGCGCGACCGCGAGTTGCGGCGCACAGGCAATGGCCGCCCGATAGCATGCGATGGCCGCGTCGATCTGCCCTTGCGCCTTCAGCATGTTGCCCAGGTTGTTGTGCGCTTCGCTGAAATCGCGCTTCGCCGCAATCGCCTTGCGGTAACTCGCTGCGGCTGCGTCCAGCTGCCCCATGTCCTTCAGCGCGTTGCCGAGGTTGTTGTAGGCCTCGGCATAGCCTGGCCGCAGTTCGATGGCCTGCGCGCAGCTTTGCATCGCGGCGGCCGCATCGCCGGACTCGCGCAGCGCATTGCCCAGGTTGTTGTGCGCTTCCGCGTAGTCGCGCTTGCGCGCAATGGCCTGCCGATAGGCGTCGATGGCATCGGGCAGCCGACCATGCTCGCGCAGCATGTTGCCGAGGTTGTTGTAGTAGATCGGGCTCGGGTTCGCAGCAATCGATTCGCGAATCAGCACGATGCCCGCCTCGTGCTGTGCAAGCTGGCACGCGAGCAGGCCCATGAAGTGCAGCGCATCAGGGTGCTTCGGCTGCACGCGAAGAATCTGCTGATAGAGGCTGTGAGCGTCGCCGAGGCGCCCGGCCTGGTGGTGCGCGAGCGCCGTGTTCAGCAGCCGGCCGATGTCATGCATGGGGTGTCCGTGTATCAAGTAGCGCTGCGGTTCGTCACATGGCTCACGACGCGCTCGCCACGCGCGCCTGCCACATGCCGTCGAACGCGGCTTCCAGGTTGCGCGCGAAACGCGCTGCGTCGCACAGCGGCGAGGCCAGCACCGAATCGCGCAACGCGCCGCGCAGTGCAGCCAGCCGTTCGCGGTCGTGCGCAAAGGCCACGGCCTTCGCAACGTAGTCGTCGTTGTCTTCGGCGATCCAGTCTGGCAGCCCCGCCGAATGCAGCATGCTCGTGCAGATGTTCGAGAGGAAACGGTCGCCGCGACGGCACAGCACCGGCACGCCCATCCACAGCCCTTCCACGCTCGTCGTGCCGCCCGGATAAGGAAACGGACTCAGCGCAATGTCCACGCGGTTGTAGGCCGCGAAGTATTCGTTGCGCGGCGAGCGGCCTTCCAGAATCAGACGCTCCGCGCCGATGCCGTGCGCCGCGAAACGGCGCAGCGTGGTCTCGCGCGCGAACGCGGCATCGAGTTGCGCCGCCTTGAGGAAGAGCCGCGAGCCCGGCACCGCGTGCAGCACACGCGCCCACACGGCCACCACCGCGTCGTTCATCTTCATCAGATGGTTGAAGCAGCCGAACGTGACGTGCTGCTGCGCGAGCATCGGCAACGGGCCGACAGCCACCTGTTCCGCGGGCGGCGTGAAGCAGAGATAGCTGTCGGGCAGACGCCAGAGCTTCTCGACGAACTGCGCCTCGCTGCCTGCGGGCAACACGTGCGGGTCGCCCAGCACGTAATCGATCGACGCGAGCCCCGTGCTCGCGAAGTAACCGAGCCAACTGACCTGCAACGGCGCGGGTCGCCACGCAAACACGGGCAGCCGGTTGAAGTTCATGTGGCCCGAGAGGTCCACGAGCATGTCGATGCGATCTTCGCGAATACGTTGAGCCGCCGCTTCGTCGGAGAGCGCAGCGAGATTCGTCCACGCGGCGAAGCGCGGCTTGATGCGCGCAGTGAGCGCGTCTTCGAGCCGGCGCGTGGGATATGCCACGAGTTCCAGCCGACGCGGATCGACGTGCGCGAGGATGCTCTCCAGAAAATGCCCCGTCGGGTGCACCTTGAAGTCGCCGGATACGAGACCTACGCGCAAAGGCTGGCCTTCACGACGCGGCTCGAGCGGCACGTTCCAGCTCGTCCACGGCCGCGCCCGCGCACTCACCTCTTCGCCGAACGCGCGCGCCTCGTCCAGATACCCCGCCGGGCTCAGGTCCTCGCGATAGCTGAGGATGAACAGCAGATTGCTGCGCGCCGACGCGAGATCGGGCCGCAACGCAATGGCGCGGCGATAGCTCGCAATCGCGCCGTCCAGATCGCCCAGATCCACCTGCGCGTTGGCGAGGTTGTTGTAGGCCTCCGCGTGATCGGGCTTGAGCGCGATCACCGTCTTGAAGCACTGCACCGCCTCGGCAAACTTCCCGTCGTCGCGCAGCATGTTGCCGAGGTTGTTGTGCGCGTGGATGTAGTCGGGCTTGAGCGCAATGGCCTGGCGATAGCTTTCCATCGCGGCCGCGCGCTTGCCCATCGCGCCCAGGGCGTTGCCCAGATTGCTGTAGTAGATCTCGCTCGCGCGGTAGGTGAGCGCGGCCATGATGAGCTCCATCGAGCGCGCGTAGTTGCCTTCGTGATACGCGATGAGTCCGAGCAGATGCAGCGCGTCCGGATGGTTCGGCTGCGCCGCGAGAATCTGCCGGTAGACGGCCGCCGCCTCCGCGAAGCGCCCCACGTGCTGAAGCGCGAGGCCGCTTTCGATGGGCGGCACGGCGCCGGCCGGTGCCGGCGCGCCCTGAGGAAACGAAGCCGTGGGCAACGTGCTCATTCGCCGTATTTGCGCAGATAGCGTTCGTAACCGGCGCGCCACGACGGCGTGCCGAACGCGCCGCCGCTCTCGTGCACGACGCTGAGAGGCCAGGTGCCCATACGCAGCCCCTTGAGTTCGGCCTGGCGGCAGAAGTCCATGTCGTAGAAATGGAAGTCGAACTGCTCGTCGAAGCGCACGCCGCTTTGCACGAGGCGCTCGCTGTCGGCAATCAACATCAGCCCGTCGAGCAGCTTGCATTCGACGCCCGCCGGACCGAAGCGCGACACGTTATTGCACGGAAAACCCTTGCCGTGCCCCACCACGCCGCTCAGATACTCGCGCGCGTCCCACTGAAAGTCCGGCGTGACGAAAGCCCACGCCGGCTGGCGCGGCACGCGCCGCGTGTTGCCCGCAAGGCCCACCACGTCGAAACGCTGCACGGCTTCGTAGATGCGCTCCATCCAGAAGAAGTCGCACAGCGAGATGTCGTCGTGGACGAACACGAGGATCGCCGGGTTCTGCGCGGCATGGTCGATGGCGCGGTTGTAGATGGTCGACAGGCCCGCCGAGTTGTTGTCGAACAGCAGCAGCTGCGCGGGCGGCGTGTGGTGATAGAGCTTCAGCGAGCGACCGAGCGCGGAGTTCGCGACGAAGTCGGCTTCGTTGTGGCGGGTGCCGCAAACCAGGCGGATGGGCTTCATGGGGGAGAGACGAAAAATGGAAACGGCCCGGCCTGGCACGTATGGGCGGCCCTCCGGAGGATGAGCAAGCTTAGCGCTGACGTCCGGCTTTCAATCGACGGAAAAGCACCTTGTTTCCAGCCCATTTTGGACAGCAGCGCCGGCACGCAAAGGCCGGCTGCCGTGCGTTTTCGGCACATCGCCAAGGCCGCCTGGCGCCCGAAACCATCGGCCACGTCGCAGCCTTGGCCCCGAAATAGGCAGGAATTGGCTTGCTGTTCCAGCGATAAGAACGGGCGCCCGGCATTCAAACTCCTGCCTTGCGTGGGTCCCTTGGCCCCTCCTCGCGCGGACACGACGCAAGCAAGTCGCGGGCAACCGGCGAGCAACTTTCAGAGGCAGATCATGCTTGAATCATCACGGCTGGCGGCCGGCAACCGGCGCATCGAGATCCATCAGATTTTCTACTCGGACGAAACACGCCTGCTGCTCGACCCCGGCTTCATTCCGCTCGACAACCGCGGCGGCCGCGCGGACTGGCGTGAATACTGGCCCATCCGCATGTTCCTGTTCTCGCGCGCGTTGAAGGAAGACACGCTCTACGGCTTCTTTTCGCCGCGCTTCGCGCAGAAGACGCTGCTCGACTCCAGCGTTGTCAATGCGTTCATTGCGAGCGTGCCGGCCGATACGGACGTCATCAGCTTCTCGCCCTACTTCGATCAGGGCGCGTTCCATCTGAACACCTTCGAGCAGGCGGCCACCAATCACCCCGACATCTGGCGCGTGTTTGAAAGCGCGGTGCCCTATGTCGCACCCGGGTTCGATCCGCACACGCTCGCCATGGACTCGCGCTCCGCCATCTTCTGCAACTACTTCGTGGCCACGCCCGCGTTCTGGCGCCGCTGGCTGCTTGCCTGCGAAATGCTCCTTGGCGTGGCGGAAGGCGGCAACGGCGAGCTTGCCGCACTGCTCAACGGGCCGGTGCCCTACGGCAGCACGATGGTGCCTGCGAAGGTGTTCGTGATCGAGCGCATCGCGTCTTTGCTGCTCGCCACCGAGCCGCACTGGCGCGCCGCGCGTTTCGATCCGTTGAGTCTGCCGATGTCCGGCTCGCTCGTGTGCCCTTATCCGGGCGAACTCGCCATGCTGGACGCGTTGAAGCTCGCTGCCATCGAAACTGGCGACGCCGGCTACCTGGAGCTTTTCGAGCGCACGCGCGGCGCATTGCTGGACGCCGCTATCGAAGCAAGGCGCGCGGTCACGCAGTAAAGCCGCTCTGCGGCCCACTCACGGAATTGGGGCAAAACGCCCACTCTGTTTGGCGGATTGAAAGGCGCCCTGCGGGACTAAGCTTTAACCAGTCATAAAGCCGTGCGCGGCGGCTCCCGCGCCACGCGCGCTCAACGTCAATGGACAGAGCCAGGAGGAACGTGGTCATGCCACTCAACGACTGCAGGATCATCGAACTGCCCAAGATTACCGACCCGCGCGGTAATCTCACGTTCGTTGAGGGCGACAACCACGTCCCGTTCGACATCAAACGGGTCTATTACCTCTACGACGTGCCGGGCGGCTCGGACCGCGGCTCGCACGCGCACCGCAACCTGCATCAGTTCGTGATCGCGATGTCGGGCAGCTTCGACATCGTGCTCGACGACGGCGACCGGCAACGGCGCTTTCATCTGAACCGCTCGTATTACGGCCTCTATATTTGCCCGATGATGTGGCGCACGCTCGACAACTTCTCGTCGGGCGGCGTGTGCATGGTGCTCGCCTCCGCAGCATTCGATCCCGCCGACTACATTCGCGATCACGACGAATTCCTGCGTCTCGCGCGCAACCCCGAGGCCGCCACGGTCTGAGCAAACGGTCCGGGCACATTCTGGCCGCCGGCGCACCGGCAACGACGCATGAAAATCGATTTCCTGAATCTCAAGCTGGCCAACGCGCGCTACGAAGACGAAATCCGTAGCGCGGTGGGCCGCGTCATCGACTCCGGCCGTTACGTGCTGGGCGAAGAAACGCTCGCCTTCGAACGCGAATTCGCCGCGTATTGCGGCGTGGAGCACTGCATCGGCGTAGCGAACGGGCTCGACGCGCTGCATCTGATTCTGCGCGCCTATGGCATTGGCCCCGGCGACGAAGTGATCGTGCCGTCCAACACGTTCATCGCGACGTGGCTCGCCGTGAGCCAGGCCGGCGCGCGCATCGTCCCTGTCGAACCGGACCCGAAGACCTGCAACCTGGACCCGCAGCGCGTCGAAGCCGCCATCACGCCGCGCACGCGCGCCATCATGCCGGTGCATCTGTACGGCCAGCCGGCCGACATGGACCCTATCAACGCGATTGCGCGCAAGCACGGCTTGCGTGTGATCGAAGACGCCGCGCAGGCGCACGGTGCCCGCTATCGCGGCCGGCGTGCGGGCAGTTTGGGCGACGCCGCAGGATTCAGCTTCTACCCGGGCAAGAACCTGGGCGCACTCGGCGACGGCGGCGCCGTTACGACGAACGACCCCGAACTCGCCGCCACGTTGCGCAAGCTGCGCAACTACGGTTCCGAGGTGAAGTACCGGCACGATCTGGCCGGCGTCAATTCGCGTCTGGACGAAATGCAGTCCGCCGTGCTGCGCGTAAAGCTGCGTTATCTCGACGAGGACAACGCGCGCCGCGCCGCGCTGGCAGGCGCTTATGCCGAGGCGCTCGCCAAGGCGCCGCTGCAATTGCCTGTGGCGCTGCCGCATGTGGGGCCGGTCTGGCATCTCTTCGTCATCCAGACGCCGCATCGCGATGCGTTGCAGGCGCACCTGACCGAACGCGGCATCGGCACGCTCGTCCACTATCCGATTGCAAGTCATCACCAGCGCGCCTACGCAAACGAGACGTGGCCCGATCTGCCCATCGCCACGCGTTTGCAGTCTGAAGTGTTGAGCCTTCCCTTTGCCACGTATCTGCAGGCCGAGCACGTACATACCGTCGCGCAGGCCGTGATGGACTACTTCGGCGGCGTTTCGGGCCCATAAACCGCGCCCATAAACTCATGACCATCACGACCCTCATTCCGGCTTACAAGCCGAAGTACCTCAACGAGCTGCTGATCGCGCTCAAGCACCAGACGCTGAAGCCGGCGCGCGTCATCGTTTCCGACGACAGCCCGGACGGCGCATTTCTCGCCGCGTTGCAAAGCGAACCGCTCAAGAGCGCGACGGCGGACATGAACATCGAAGTGATCCAGGGTCCACGCGCGGGCGGCATCGAAAACTGCCGGCATTTGCTGAGGACCTGGAATGGCGCGACGCCGCTCGCCCACCTGCTCTTCGACGACGACGTCATCTATCCCGAGTTCTACGCGTTTCACGCCGCGGTGCATGCAGGCGGCGCGTTCGACTGCTCGGTGAGCCGCCGGTGGACTGCGCTCGAGTCCGGCTAGCCCGTGAGTCAGTTGCCGCGTCCGGACGCGGTCGTCCAGCATCAGCAGCGCGTGTTTTCGCTGCCGCCCGAGCTTGCCTTCGCGTTGACGGTGCCGGCGTGCAACAACTGGCTCGGTGAATTTTCGAACGCGGTGTTCACGCGCGACGCTGCGAACCTGCTGCTCGATACGACGCTCGCCGGCATTTCGTACGTCGGTCTCGCGGACATCGGGCTCTTTCTCTCGGCGAGTCTCAGAAAGCCGCTGTGCGTGATCAACGACCCGCTCGGCTACTTCCGCCTGAGCCCCCAGCAGATCACGCAGCAGACGACGAGCCACGCGTACAAGCTCGCCGTGCTCGCGTGGGCCGCGCTGGGCGTCGCAGGACAGCGCCTCGGCAAGTTGCAGCATGAACAGGCGGCACAGTGCTACCGGACCGTGGACGCCATCATCGCAACCCGCATGGCGGACGTGGCGAACATGGCGCCCTTCAGCGCGTTGATGCGGGAACTGGCCGCAGGCGTGCCGGGCGCCGACGACCGCTTCCTCGGGCAATGGCACGCATTCATTCCCGCGGGTTGAAGTGCGGGTGACGCAGTACAGGTAGACGCGGTGTGAGCAGCCTCGGTCATCCATAGCCGGGGCTTTGAAGGAGGAGCAAAGATGGCCAGCAAACTCGTATTGATCGGCGCCGGCGAAATGGCCGAGATCGCAGACGAATACTTCACGCACGATTCCGACTACGAGGTCGTGGCGTTTTCGGTGGAGCGCGACTACATCCGCCAGCCGGAACTCAACGGCAAACCCGTGGTGGCGTACGAAGAGCTGGAAACGCTCTACCCGCCTTCGGAATACACCGTGTTCGTGGCGATTCCGTCGTCGCAGCTCAACGCGTTGCGAACGCGTTTCTACCTGGACGCGAAGAAGAAGGGCTACCGCTTCGCTACTTACATCAGCTCGCGCGCGTTCGTCTGGCGCAACGCGGTGGTCGGCGAAAACACGTTCATCTTCGAGAACAACGTGATCCAGCCGTTCGTGACCATCGGCAACAACTGCATTCTGTGGAGCGGCAATCACGTGGGGCATCGCAGCGTCGTGAAGGACCACACGTTCATCTCGTCGCACGTGGTGATCTCGGGCTACTGCGAGATTGGCGAATACTGCTTCCTCGGCGTGAACAGCACGTTCAACGACCACGTGAAGGTGGGCGACCAATGCGTGATCGGCTCGGGCGCCCTCATCACCAAAGACACCGAAGCCAACCGCATCTACGTTGCCACGGGCGCGAAGCAGGTGCCGGGCAAGCTCGCAACCGAAGTGGACCTGTAAGACCTCCACCGCACGCACATGACGACGATTCATTGGGAAAAACTGGGCGCCGTTTTTCATACCGCGACGCAAGGCAAGCCGTGGATGAAGAACTCGGCGCTCACGCCCACGCCTTTCAGGCTCGATGACCGCACGATTCGCGTGTATGCGGGCTTTCGCGACGAAGCGGGCGTAAGCCGCATCGGCTACGTGGACGTGGACGCCGAAGACCCGCGGCACGTTCTCCATGTTGCCGATGCACCCGTGCTCGACATCGGCCGCAACGGCTGCTTCGACGACAACGGCGTCATTCTGGGCGACGTGGTGCGCGGCCCGCGCGGCGTGTACATGTTCTACGTGGGCTTTCAACTCGTGGCGAAGGCCAAGTTCCTCGCATTCAGCGGCGTCGCGCTTTCCACCGACGGCGGCCACTCGTTTGCGCGCCTCAGCGAATCGCCCATTCTCGATCGCGCGGCGGGCCAGTCCACCATCGGCGCCATCCATACGGCACGCTTCGAAAACGGCCGCTGGCGGCTCTGGTACGCATCCGGCGACGATTGGGAAATCATCGACGGCAAGCCGTTTCCGCAATATCACATTCGCTACGTGGAAGCCGACGACCTGCTCGACGTGCCGCGGCGAGGCGACCTCTGCGTCGACGTGCGCGGCAGCGAGTACCGCATCGGCCGGCCGCGCGTCTACGTGATGGGCGGCGAGCACGTCATGTATTACACGAAGGGCACGCGCGAAGGCGACTACTTCCCGGGGCTCGCGCGCTCGCCCGATGGCAGGCGCTGGACGCGGCACGACGATCAGCTCGGCATCGCGCTCTCCGCGACGGGCTGGGACTCCCAAACGCTCTGCTACCCCGCGTTGATTACCGTGCGCAACGACACCTACATGTTCTACAACGGCAACAACATGGGCTACGACGGTTTCGGCTGCGCAAAAGCGACGGGCGTGACGCTCGACGAGATCGAACCGCGCTGAGCCGCACGGCGACACACTGAACCTCAAACGCGCCGTGGACACGACGATCTCGCTCAAGCCCTATTCGACCGAAGACGCCGCCCTCTGGGACCAGACGGTGCGGCAGTCGTGCAACGGCAATCTGCTGCATCTGCGCGGCTACATGGATTACCACCGGGACCGGTTCGAAGACTGTTCGTTGATCCTGTTGCGCAATCAGAAGCCCGTGGCCGTTTTTCCCGCGAGCCGCAGCGGCGAGACCGTGAGTTCGCACGGCGGGCTCACCTACGGCGGACTGCTTCACACCGAGGACCTGGGCACGCACGACACGTTGCTCGCCTTTGCCGCCATTCGCGAACACTACCGCGGGCTCGGCGTGCAGACCGTCGTCTACAAGGCCGTTCCGGCCGTGTTTCACCGCCTGCCCTGCCAGAACGATCTCTACGCGTTGACCTGCGCCGGCGCGAAGCTGGTTCGGCGCGATGCGTCGTCGGTGATTCATCTGCAAGAACCGTTTTCGTTTTCGAAGGGCCGCAAGTGGGCTATCAACAAGGCGAAGAAATGCGGCGTCACGGTTCGGCAGTCGCATGACTTCGAGCGCTTTCACGCGCTGCTTGCGCAGGTGCTCGGGAAGTTCGGCGCGAAGCCCACTCACTCGTGCGCCGAACTGGAATTACTGTCCGGCCGCTTTCCCGATGCCATCACGCTGCACGTCGCAGAGCAGCAAGAGGCGCTGCTTGCCGGCGTCGTGCTGTACGACTTCGGGCACGTGGTCCACACGCAATACATGGCGAATTCCGACGATGGCCGCGAAATCGGCGCACTGGATCTGCTAGTAGCCGAACTGATCGCGAAGTATCACGACCGCACATTCTTCAGCTTCGGCATTTCGACCGAAGAACAGGGATTGAAGCTGAATGCGGGGCTCATCGCCCAGAAAGAGGCGTTCGGCGCACGCACCGTCGTGCACGACTTCTATTCGTGGCCGCTTTGAATCGAACCGCCTGATATCTCACCCAGACAATGAGCACGCTCGACCAACACGTTATCTGCCACGGCATCACCGAAAGGCACACATCGGCCACGGACATCGACTTCTGTGTCGAAGAGATTTTCACGAAAGGCTATAGCGTGATTCGCGGCAGCTTCGATGCCGCCACGATCGCGCGCGTCTCCGAGTATTCGGACAAGTCGTATCAGAAGCAGTGCGAGGCGCTGGGCGGCGAACAGAACCTGGCGCGAATCAACGACGCGAACATCGCGAGAGCGCCGTGCGCCGATTTCGATCTCTTCATCGATGTCGCGATGGACCCGAAGGTGCACGCAGTGGCAGATGCGCTGCTGGGCAGGAACTACATCCTGTATTCGCAGAACGCCATCATCAACGTGCCCACGACGAACCACTATCAGTTCTCGTGGCATCGCGACCTGAACTACCAGCACTGGACTTCGTCGCGCTGTCTCGCGTTGAGCGCGCTGCTTTGCGTCGATCCGTTCGACGACATCACGGGCGGCACTTACGTACTGCCTGCCACGCACAAGGTCGAGAAGTTTCCGTCCGACCGCTATGTGCTGGAAAACCAGTTGTGCGTGCACGCGCAGCCCGGCGACTGGATTCTGTTCGACAGCATGCTGTTTCACCGCACCGGCAAGAATTCGTCGAACGCGAAGCGGCGCGCCGTCAATCACATCATCGTGCCGCCGTTCATGGCCCAGCAGTACGACTTCATGGGCATGATCGGCGACCGGTTGAAGACGCACGAACAACGCGTGTTCTTCGGCCAGGGCAGGCAAACGGCACCGTCCGCCATCGAATGGCGGCAAAGCAGGATCAACAGGCTATGACCTCTCTCCACGAAACCATCGACGCGCTGTTCGAACGCGCGGCCCGCGAACTCGACGCGAAGACAGCTGCGTTCGACCCGAACAATTTCTGTCTGCTCGGCGCGGGCAACATGGGCCGCGCGGCGCTCGCGCAGTTCCGGCAGATCGGTGTCGAGCCGCGTGGATTCATCGACGACACGCCGGGCAAGCGCGGCACGATCATCGAAGGGTTGCCGGTGTTCGGCGAGCGGCCCGATGCTTCGACCACGGTGATCGTGTGCATTCACAACCCGCGCCACGACTACCTCAAGACGCTGCAGCGATTCGGCCCGAACACGCTGTCGTTCATGCATATTCCGTGGCTCTTTCCGCAACTGACGTTCGCCCATGCCGCGCACCCGGACGTCTATCGCCGCTATCGCGACGACATCGTGGCGCTGTACGAAGCGCTGGCCGATGAAACATCGCGTCGCACGTTCCTGGAACAGCTCACGTTTCGCCTCACGCTCGAATGGAACTTCGAAGAGCATTCGGCCACGCCGTATTTCCCGGCCGGCATCGGTCTGCCGTTCGAGGAGAAAGTGAGCTTCATCGACGCGGGCGCCTTCGACGGCGACACGGTGAAGCTCTTCGTCGAGCACTTTCCGCGTCCGGGCAAGATCGTCGCGATCGAAGCGGACCCACAGAATTTCGCGAAACTACAGGCTTATCTCGAGGCGCTCGGCATCGACCACGTCGCGCACCACGCGGCCGTGGATGGCAAAGAAGGCGAACTCCGGTTCGACGCGACGGGCGACATGGCGGCGCGGCTGTCCGAAAACGGACAGGTCGTGGTGCGCTGCCATACGCTCGAACACTTCATGAAAGACGTGGACGGCCCGTGCTATGTGAAGTTCGACGTGGAAGGCGCGGAGTCGGCCATCATCACCGAATCGCTGGACCTGCTGCGCGAGAAGAAGCCCATGCTCGCCGTGAGCATCTATCATCACGCGCCCGACATGATCGAAATTCCCTTGCAGCTGCATCGGCTCGGGTATCGGCTGTCGATGCGCTATCACGGCATCGACGGCGCCGATCTGGTCTTGTACGCGATGCCGGGCGAATCCCATTAAGGCATTTCCCCCCCTCACCCCCGCATCGGCGCATTAACCCTCGCAAACGCCTCCTGCCGTCGATACGGAAAGTACGGATAAGGCGCCGTAACGGCGCTTGCCGCATCCAGGCGCGCCACCTGTTCCGCCGTGAGCGACCAGCCCACGGCGCCCAGGTTCTGCCGCAACTGCGCCTCGTTGCGAGCCCCGATGATCACCGACGACACCGTGGGCCGCTGCAGCAGCCAGTTGAGCGCGACCTGCGGCACCGTCTTGCCGGTCTCTGCGGCCACGTCGTCGAGCGCATCGACCACGCGGTAGAGATACTCGTCGTCCACCGGCGGCCCGAAGCTCGCCGTTTCATGCAGGCGGCTGCGTTCGGGCAGCGGCGCACCGCGCCGCACCTGGCCCGTGAGGCGCCCCCAGCCCAGCGGGCTCCACACCAGCGCGCCCAGCCCCTGGTCCGCGCCGAGGGGCATCAGGTCCCACTCGTAGTCGCGGCCGATCAGCGAGTAGTAGACCTGGTTGGCCACATAGCGCGGCCAGCCGTGCTGGTCCGCCACCGCGAGGGACTTCATGATCTGCCAGCCCGCGAAATTCGATACGCCCACGTAACGCAGCTTGCCGGCACGCACGAGGCTGTCGAGCGTGGCCAGCACTTCTTCGACGGGCGTGGCCGCGTCGAAGGCGTGCAGTTGCAGCAGGTCGATGTAGTCGGTGCCGAGCCGGCGCAGCGCGTCGTCCACCGCGCGGACAAGACGAAAGCGCGAGGTGCCGGCGTCGTTCGGGCCATCGCCTGTCGGCAGGCCGGTTTTCGTGGAGATCAGCACGCGGTCGCGGCGGCCCTTGATGGCGGCGCCCAGCACTTCCTCGGAGGCGCCGTTCGAGTACACGTCGGCGGTATCGAAGAGATTCACGCCCGCGTCCATACAGATGTCGATCAGACGGCGAGCCTGCGTGGCGTCCGTGTTGCCCCACGCGCCGAAGAGCGGCCCGCTGCCGCCGAACGTGCCGGCCCCGAAGCTCAACGCGGGCACCTTGAGCCCCGACTGTCCAAGCGCGCGATATTCCATGTCCATGGCGAATTCCTTTCCTGGTTGATTCGTCGATGCCGTTGAATGGCTGTTGCGCGGCAGACTGTAGCCCTTGCGGCTTTTCCTGATAATCGGGTAGGTTTCGAAAAAATATTTCGGGAGTGCCGAAAAGTGATTCTGGAGAACCTCGCGCTGTTTCTGCGCATCGTGGAGAAAGGCGGGCTGGCGGCGGCGGGGCGCGACTTCGGACTTTCGCCTGCCACGGTCTCCGAGCGGCTGGCCTCGCTCGAGAAGTACTACGGCGCGGCGCTGCTCGTGCGCACCACGCGCGCCATCAGTCTCACGGACGAAGGGCGCATGCTCGTGGCCGGCGCGCGGCGGCTGCTGGCCGAAGCGGAGGAAGTGGAAAGCACCATCAGGCTCGGCATGCATACGCTCTCCGGCCCCATTCGCCTGAGCGCGCCGCTCGACATGGGGCGGCGGCGCGTCGTGCCGATCCTCGACGCCTTCATGGCCGACCATCCCGGCGTCACCGTAGACCTGCACCTGAGCGACGGCTACGTCGATCTGGTCGGCCAGGGGCTCGACTTCGCCATCCGCCACGGCATGCTCGCGGACAGCTCGCTACGCAGCCGGTCGCTGGGCGGGTATCGCCGGCTTGTGTGTGCCTCGCCCGCATACCTCGCCGCGCACGGCACGCCGCAGCATCCGGGCGACCTCACGGCGCACGACTGCATCGTGGTGCGCTTCGGCCAGGACCTTTACGGCGAGTGGCCGTTTCGCATCGACGGCACGATCCAGCGCGTGATGGTGCGCGGCCGCCGCGTGGCCAACGACGGCGGACTCGCGCGCCAATGGTGTCTGGACGGCCACGGCATTGCGCTGAAGTCGCTGTTCGACGTGCAGGCGGACCTCGCCTCGGGCGCGCTGGTGGAACTGCTCGCCGACTATTCGGCGGGCGACATCGACCTGCGCATCGTGTATCCCGCAAGCGCCGTGCAGCCGCGGCGCGTGCGCACGCTGATCGACTGCATTGCGGAGGCGTTCGAGCCCGCGGCCGCCGCAACGTCCTCCATATAGACACGCCCACGCGCCGCCTTCCGCGGTTTCTCCGCCACGCGCCTCGCTTCAAGAGGCTGTGACCAAACAGCGCAGCCCACTTGCGCCGCTGCGACGGTCAACGCGCCTAAATACATATTTTCAATATATTTTTCGTCCGGACTCGCCATGGTGAGTCCGCCATTCAGCTTGCTTTTCGCGCTTTACATCCCTTTCCGGCGCGACCTATGATGCCAATAACATTTACTGAAAATGAATGTTTAACGCCTGCGAGCCCAACGCGATCGCAGACACATTTGCGGCATCCGCTGGGAAGGAGAAGAAAGTGCAATCTACGCGTCGTTTATGGACATGGCTCGGGCTCGTCTGCCTGCTGTCATTTGGGGCCTTGCTGTGGCTGGGCAGGGAAATCTATCTGTCGGCACCGCCGATTCCGAACGAGGTCGTGACCGAAAGCGGCCAGCCGCTCTTCACGGGCGACCAGATCCGTCGCGGCCAGCAGGTGTGGCTTGCCGCAGGCGGACAACAGGTGGGCACGGTATGGGGCCATGGCAGCTATGTGGCGCCCGACTGGTCCGCCGACTGGCTGCACCGCGAAGCGCTGCGGCTGCGCGACGTGTGGGCCCAACAGCAGTTCGGCAAGACCTGGCAAACGCTTCCCGCCGATCAGCAAGGCTTGCTCGACGCACGGCTGCAACGCGAAATGCGCGCCAACCGCTACGACGCCGCCTCGGGCCGGCTCACGGTGTCGGACGCGCGGGCGGTCGCCATTCGCGAGGTCGCCGCGCACTACGAAGGCCTGTTCGGCACGGACGCCTCGCTCGATACGCTGCGCGACCAATACGCGATGACCGCGGGCTCGGTTCCGAATGCCGCGGACCGCACCGCGCTCGCCTCGTTCGTGTTCTGGTCTGCGTGGTCGGCCACCACGAACCGGCCCGGTCAATCGGACATCACGTACACCAACAACTGGCCGCATGAGCCGCTCGTCGGCAATACGCCCACGGTGGCTAACGGCATGTGGTCGATTGCGAGCGTGATCCTGCTGCTCGGCGGCATCGCCGGCATGATGTGGTACCACACGGCGCATAGCAGCGACGAAACGCCGGCGCAAACGCCCGCTACGGACCCGCTCTTCAACGTCGAGCCCACGCCCTCCATGCGCGCGACGAAGAAGTACTTCTACGTGGTGATCGCGCTGTTGCTCACGCAGGTCGGGATGGGCGCCATCACGGCGCACTACGCGGTGGAGGGGCACACCTTCTTCGGCTTGCCGCTTGCCGAAGTGCTGCCCTGGGTGGTGAGCCGCACGATCCACACGCAGCTCGGCGTGCTGTGGATCGCAACGGCCTGGCTTGCCACGGGCCTCTACATCGCGCCGCTGCTCTCGGGGCGCGAACCGAAGCTGCAAAAGCTCGGCGTCGACGTGCTGTTCTGGGCGCTGATCTTCATCGTGGCGGGGTCCACGGCGCTTGGCTGGATCGGTTCGTTGCAGCATCTCGGCACGAACTTCAGCTTCTGGCTCGGCAATCAAGGGCTCGCCTATACGAGCATGGGCCGCGTGTGGCAACTGCTGCTGTTCGTGGGTCTGCTGTTCTGGCTGTTCCTGCTGGGTCGTGCGCTGCTGCCCGCACTCAAGGACCGCAACACGAGCGGCCGCGGTTTGATCGCCATGGTGTTCCTCTCGGCTACCTGCATCGGGCTCTTCTACGCGTCGTCGCTCGCGTGGGGCCAACACACGCACTACTCGATGATCGAGTACTGGAGATGGTGGCTCGTGCACCTGTGGGTGGAAGGCTTTTTCGAAGTCTTCGCCACGGCAGTGATCGCGCTGATCTTCTCGCGGCTCGGGCTGATTCGCATCGAAAGCGCCAATCGCGCCATCGTGCTCGAAACCATCGTGTTCCTTTCGGGCGGCATTCTCGGCACGCTGCATCACCTGTACTTCACCGGCGCCTCGACTGCCGTGATTGCCGTGGGTGCCGTGTTCTCCGCGTGCGAAGTGGTGCCGCTCGCGCTGATCGGCCTGGAAGGCTGGCACACGTATCGCAGAACGGAAGCCGCACCGTGGGTGCAGACCTACAAGTGGGTGATTCTCTGCTTCGTGGCCGTGGGCGTGTGGAACACGGTGGGTGCGGGGCTGCTCGGCTTCGCCATCAACCCGCCCATCTCCCTCTACTACGTGCAGGGTCTCAACATGACGCCGGCCCACGGCCATGCCGCGCTCTTCGGCGTGTACGGCATGCTCGGCATCGGCCTGATGCTGTTCTGCCTGCGCGGCCTCTCGCCGCGCGCCGCGTGGGACGACACGCTGCTCAAGCCCGCCTTCTGGCTGCTCAACGTGGGGCTCTTCATGATGGTGTTTCTCTCGATTCTGCCTTCGGGCATCTACGAAGCGTGGGCGAGCGTCAGCAAGGGACTCTGGTACGCGCGTTCGCCTGAGATCGTGCACGCGCCCATCATGCAGGCCCTCGTGTGGATGCGTGTGCCTGGCGACGTGCTGTTCGCCGCGGGTGTGCTCTACCTGGGCTGGTTCGCGCTGCGTCTGCTGCGCCGCGTGGAGCCTACGCGACTGCAACCGGTCGCAACGGCGAAGCGGGTTACGCAACGCGTTTGAGCGGCAAGGGCGCGTGCGGCACGGACCGCTGCACCGCAGGCGCCCTGCACTCGCATTGAATCGAGGATTGCCATGAACACGATCATTGCCGCAATGCGCGAAGCGCTGCGCACCGTGGTGGACCCCGAAGTAGGCGTGAACGTTGTCGATCTCGGGCTCGTCTACGACATCGTTCTTGCGGAAGGCCGCATCAGAATCGACCTCACGATGACGTCGCCCGCATGCCCGATGGGCGAGATGATGCTCGACGACGTCAAGGCCGCCGCGCAGGCTGCTGCACCGGCCGGCGTACCAGTGGACGTTGAACTCGTGTGGGAACCCGCCTGGGACCCGGCCATGATGAGCGACGCGGCGCGCGATGCGCTGGGCTGGCTCGAGAGCTGACAACATGAACGCCGCGCGTTTGCTCCTTCGCTGTGCCAAGGCGCTTGCTGCCGTCGTGATCGCGCTGATGCTCGCGTGCGCCTTGCTGGCGGGTCTCGCGCGGCTCGGCGTGAGCGTGCCCGCGCACGCGGCGGCGAATGCGGCGTGGCACGGCGTGCTGATGCTGCCTGTGTTCTTCGGCGGACTCGTCAGCCTTGAACGCGCGGTCGCGCTGCAACGGCGTCTCTATTTCGTGGCGCCTGCTGCGGCGATCCTCGCGGGGATCATGCTGGTTGCGGGCGTGTCGCCTGTGGTCGCTCAAGTGTTGCTCGTGTTGGCCGCGACCGTCGCGCTCGCGGCGAACGTTCGCGTGCTGCAACGCCAGCGCGCGTTTCACCTCTACATGCTCGCGCTGGCGGGGCTGTGCGGATGGTTCGGCAATGTGGTCTGGTTCGCTACAGACAACGCACTGGATGCGGTACCCGCGTGGCTCGCGTTTCTCGTGCTCACCATCGCAGCCGAGCGCCTCGAACTCACGCGCATGCTGCGTCTGCCGCGCTTCGCGCGGCATAGCTTCTGTGTGCCGGTAGCGGGGTTGCTCGCGAGCCTGCCGTGGGCACTGTGGCAACCCGCAAGCGGCATGCGGCTCTTTGCAGCGAGCCTCGTGCTGCTCGCTGCGTGGCTCGTGCGCTACGACATCGCGCGCTACACCGTACGTCAACGCGGGCTCACGCGGTTCATTGCGGTGTGCCTGCTGAGCGGCTACGCGTGGCTCGCGGTAAGCGGCGTGCTCGGCTTCAGCGGCGCGCTGTTGCCGGGCCACCCCTGGCACGACGCAGCGCTGCACGCGCTCACACTCGGCTTCGTGTTTTCGATGGTGTTCGGCCACGCACCCATCATCCTGCCGGCGCTCACGCGGTTGCCGGTGAAGTACCTCCCGGCGTTCTATCTGCCTCTCGTCGCGCTCCACGGCGCACTCGCGCTGCGCGTAACGGGCGGGCTTACCGATGCATTCGCGCTGCGCCTGGCGGGCGGCACAGCGAGCGGCGCGGCGATTGCCCTCTTCGCGCTGACCTTGGCCGCGGCGGTAGTGGCGGCGCGGCGCGCTCGTGGCGCTCGTGGCGCGAACAGCAAGCGCGGTCCGCACGATTCCCACGGCGCACGTGCCGGTGAACCACGCGCGTTCGCCCAACGCCCCTCGCGCGACGCGGACGCATCCTGATCTTTCCCACTCCTGAATTTTTCTTCTCAACGGAGCTTTCCATGACCGACAGTTCGAGCCTCAACACCTTCATCTTCGACGCACGCGGCATTGCGAAGCGGCTGCGGCACGCCGCGATATTCGGCGCCATCGAATCGCTCGCGGACGGCGAGCGCATGCGCTTCGTCAACGACCACGATCCGCTGCCGCTGCTGTATCAGATCGAACAGCGCTACGGCAGTCAGGTGCGCATCGAGTACGTGGAACGCCGGCCACAGCAGATCGTGATCGACTTCGTCGTCGCGTTGGATGCTGCCCTGGCGGCAAACGATGCGGGCGAAACGGCGGGTTGCGCGGGCGGGTCGGCGGCCGGCGGCTGCGGGTGTAGCGGCTGAGGTTGGCAGCAGGGCTGAAACCGGCGGCGCACACGTTGTGGCGACTGCCAGCGGCTCAGACGCATCGCGTCATCGGCATGCGAATGAAGGCGACAGCGAGTCGAGGCAGATGAAGTGTGCAGGATGGGCTAAGGCGCCTACTGGAAAATGGAAGGCGCCTTAGCCGCCTACGTTTTCCGGATAACGTCTGCCAGTCAGGCGATGTGATGCGTCGGCTCAACCGACACAACCGACGCTTCGGCCGCAAGCTCAAGCGCTTCCTGCTCCGCTGCTGCGAGTACGCGCTCGGCGTCAGCGGGATCGAAGTCCATGTGGAAGCGCTTTCTCACGCCTTGCTGGTCGAGCTGAAGATGCCTGGCCGGCTCGATGCCGTGCCGGGCCAGCGCACTCTTCACGCAGACGAGCGGGCAGCCGTCGATGGCGAGGATAGGCCGTCCCGAATGCGCGACTTTCAGCAGGGCCGGAACGTCGCCGCCCACGCCCGCGATGCAGGACATCTCGGCCTTGCCGCGGCGGTCCAGCTGCAGCGCCACATGGTTGGCCAGTTGCGCGGCGCTCGAACAGCCCGAGCACGAATACACGAGCGGTAGCGCTTTTCTTTCGTTACCCATCTTCGTCACTTCTCCCTGTTGCGTTGAGACGCGGCCTCCTGCTCCATATGATTTCTCAACGTTAGAACATTTAGCGTTGCGCGACGCGGGCCGCACCTTGGGGATTGTCGCACTACAGGGACGCAGCGGCTTGATATCGATCAGTACGTCTGCGCGCTTCGCTGCGAGAGTTCGTTATGTCGACCACGCCGTAGAGTGGCGCAAAGGTGGCTTAAAAGATATAGTATCCGCATATCTTAAAGGTGCTCCATGAGACTGACGGACTTTACGGACTACAGCTTGCGCGTGCTGATCTACGTGGCCGTGCGCGACGACGAGCTGGTCACGATTCAGGAAATTTCGGACACGCTCGGCATTGCGCGCGGCCACCTCGTGAAGATCGTTCATGCGCTAGGCCGCGCCGGCTACCTGGACACGATTCGGGGCCGTACCGGCGGACTACGGCTTGGCCGCCCCGCGAATCGCGTCACGGTGGGCGACGTGGTGCGCACAACGGAGCCCGACTTCCGCATGGTCGAATGCTTCGACACCGAGGGCAACAAGTGCGTGATTACCGCGGCATGCGGTCTGCGCGGGGTCCTGGGGCGTGCGTTGCGCGCCTACATGGAAGAGCTGGACAAGTACACGCTGGCGGATATCGCCGCCGAACGCAGTACGCTCGCGCGGCTGCTGGGAAGTGCGGCGACGGTTCGGCCACTCGTCAGGATGCCGAAGCAATAGGTGCTTCTTCGCGAAGCAACGTAAGCCGTGACAGACGCAACGGCGCGAAACCGATCCGGGAGCAGCACGATGGAAGAAGCCACTGCATTGAGCGAACGCATCATCGACGACATGGCCGACGCCATGATCTACGCGAACCGGTCGGGTGCGATCGAGCGCTGGAACCGCGCCGCCGAGGCGCTGTTCGGCTTCACCGCGGCCGAAGCCCTGGGCAGCCGGCTCGACCTGATCATTCCCGAGCATTTGCGCGCCGCCCACTGGCGCGGGTTCGATGCAGCCATGGCGAGCGGCACGACGCGTCTGCATGGCCGCGCCACGGTCACGCGTACCGTCGACAAGTCGGGACGCAAGCTCTACGTCGAAATGAGTTTTGCACTGGTGCGCGACCAGCAAGGCACGGTCTGCGGAACAGTGGCGGTCGCGCGTGACGTCACCGCGCGCGTGGAACAGGAACGGATGATGGCGCGTCACGGCGGCGCCGTGTAGTCGTCGCGCGGGCGC
Organism: Paraburkholderia kururiensis; assembly: GCF_034424375.1. Taxonomy (NCBI): domain Bacteria; kingdom Pseudomonadati; phylum Pseudomonadota; class Betaproteobacteria; order Burkholderiales; family Burkholderiaceae; genus Paraburkholderia; species Paraburkholderia kururiensis. The sequence goes on from NZ_CP139965.1 coordinate 4,219,039, forward strand.
GTGCACAGGCATGGAGCGGCATCGCGCCCACGAGTCAGGAGAAGCAACATGATGAAAATCAGCGAGCCCTTTTCGGGCCACCCACATCGGCCTGGAACGGCGCTACCCGTTCTGCGTCTCGGCTTTCGGCCGTTTTATCTCGGCGGCGCCGTGTTCGGCGCCATCGCGATCGCGCTGTGGCTGCTGGGACTTCACGGCGCCGCGGTGGCAGGCCGTTCGCCGACCCTCAGCGGCGTGATCTGGCATGTGCACGAAATGATCTTCGGGTTCATTGCCGCGATTGTCGTGGGCTTTCTGCTCACGGCCGTGCGCGCGTGGACGCAACTCGATACGCCGCGCGGCGCACCGCTCGCCGCACTCTGGCTGCTGTGGGCAGCGGGGCGTGTGCTGGTGTGGTCGGGACCTGAACCGGTGGCCGCGGTGGTCGATTCGCTCTTTCTTCCCGTGGTGGCGGTGGTGCTGCTGCGCGTGCTCAAGGCTGCCGGCAATCGACGCAACATGTTCCTCGCCGTGGCGCTCGCGCTGCTCGGCGTGTTGAATGCGCTCTTCCATGGGTGGGCGTGGGACGGCCGCGCCGACCTCGCCTTGCGCGCCGCCTACGCGGCCACCGGGCTCGCCGTGATGTTCGTGGCCGTCATCGCTGGCCGCGTGGTGCCGATGTTCACGACGAACGCCATTCCAGGCTTCACGGTGCGCCGCTTCCAGCCTGTGGAAACGCTGGCCGCGCCGCTCATGGTCGTGACGCTCGCCGCGGACGCAGCCGGTGCGCCGGCGTTACTCGTGGGCACCTGCGCAGCAGTAGCGGCCGTGGTCCACGCCGTCCGAATCTTCGGGTGGCGCTCGTGGCGCGTCGGCGCGCGGCCCATTCTCTGGATTCTGCACGTCGCTTACCTCTGGCTGCCCGTCGGCTTCGCGATGCTCGCGCTGGCGGCGTTCGACGTCCTACCGCATTCGCTCGCCATCCACGCGCTGACGGTGGGCGCGATGGGCTGCGCGATCATCGCCATGATTACGCGCACGGCGTTGGGCCACACTGGACGCAGGCTCGTTGCAGGACCGTACGAGATCACGGCTTATTGGCTCATGATCGCGGCCGCCGTGGTGCGCGTATTTGGGCCGCTCGTTGTGCCCGCGATGACGGGCACGTGGATCGATGCCGCCGCGGGATGTTGGTGTGCGGCGCTGGTGGTCTACCTGCTCAGGTACGCGGGCTATCTGACTTCGGCGCGGGCCGATGGTAAGGATGGCTGAGCGAATTCCGAAGCAACGCGATGGGAGCGTAACAACGCGTTTTTCTGCTCAACCGCGAAGCCTGTAATCAGAACGTCTCCCAGTCCTGGTTCGACTGGGTCGATGCTGCTGTTGCGGCTACTGCAACGGGTGCGGCCGTGGGAATCGCCGTTGCAGCAGCAACCCGTGGCTTCTCGACAGGCTTCGTAGCTCGTGTGACTACCGCTGCCTTTTGCGCGGTGGCCTTTTGCGCGGTGGCCTTCGTCGTAACCGCCTGCACGCGCGGCTTGCTGTGCGTCGCAATGGCAGACACGGAAGCAAGGCCCGCATCGGCGAGCTTGAAGACGGCCACTGCGCCCGTCAGATTGACCGCCTGCTCTTCGAGCGAATGTGCGGCCGCGGCAGCCTCTTCGACGAGTGCCGCGTTCTGCTGGGTCACTTCGTCCATCTGCATGACGGCTTGATTGACCTGCTCGATGCCGCGGCTCTGCTCTTCGGATGCCGCCGCGATTTCGCCCACGATATCCGACACCTGTTTGATGGCCTGCTTGACATCGGCCATCGTGGAGCCCACGTCGCCGGCCTGCTTCGCGCCGTCGTTGATCATCGCGACCGAGGTACCGATCAGTTCCTTGATTTCCTTCGCCGCCGATGCGGAGCGCTGCGCGAGGCTGCGCACTTCGCTCGCCACCACCGCGAAGCCGCGGCCCTGCTCACCGGCGCGCGCGGCTTCCACCGCCGCATTGAGTGCGAGGATGTTGGTCTGGAACGCGATGCCTTCGATCACGCCCGTGATGTCGGAAATCTTCGTCGAGCTGCTGCTGATGCGCTCGATCGTGCCCACCATGGACTGCACGGCCTCGTTGCCTGCGTCGGCCATATCGGTGGCGCGCGTGGCGAGTCCGTTCGCTTGCCGCGCGTTGTCGGCGTTCTGCTTCACGGTTTCGGTCAGCTCCGTCATGCTGGACGCCGTTTCTTCGAGCGACGCAGCCTGCTCTTCGGTGCGCGCGGAAAGGTCGGTATTGCCCGCGGAAATCTGGCGCGCCGCGACGGTCACGGACTCGGCACTCGACTTGATGCCGCGCACGGTCTGGCTCAACTGCTGGTCCATCGTCTTCAATGCTTCGAGCAACTGACCGAATTCGTCGCGCGAGTACACGGTGATCCGGTTCTCGAGCTGCCCGCCGGCGATGCGGTTCGCCACGCCCACCGCTTCGCCGAGGGGCTTCGTGATGGCGCGCGAAAGATAGAGCATGGCGCCCGTGGCGCCCACGATGCCGAGGCCAATCAGCGCGATGGAGACCCAACGGATGGTGCCGAAAGTCGATTCGCTGTCCGTAACAGATTCCTTGGCCTCGTGCTCGTTTTCGACGAAGTCTTCATCGATCGACCTGGCGAGCGCCGTGTTCAACTGAGCGTTTTTGGTGACGAGGTCGGCCACTGCGTCATAGTTGCCGGCCTCGAGCCCCGAGATCTGCTCGCCCGCAACGGCCTTGAACTGCGACAGCGCGGTGTTCAAGCGGTCCGCGATCTCATGTTCCTGGGCGCTGCTGACGCGGGCCGGATAGTAGTCGTGCCAGCTCTTGTCGATTTGCGCCAGATCCGCGCGCATCGACTCGAGGCTGGCCTTCGTCGCCGCGGGGTCGCGAAACGACACGGCGCGACGAACCTGCAGGCGGATATCGAGTTGCGCGGCGCGTACGTCGGAGAGGTCGATGATCGGGATGACGTTGCCCGTGTACGTGTTGTTCACGTTCGAGTTCAACCGCGAAAGACCCATTTGCCCAAACACGCCGACCGCGATGATAAGCGCGATGCAGACAGTGAAGGCGAGAACGATCTTGAATCGAATGCTTTGTGTGAGAGTGTGCATGCTGCGTCCGTGATGAGCCGAATCGTTGTATGCGGCGCAATTGCGCGCTTTTTTTGCGGCGGATGGTGAGCATGTTTTACGGCGGTTTTCATCGGGACTTGAGCGCATGGAATGTCCTGCATTCCTGAATGTCTCGCAAAGAGCCCGCTGAACAGCCGTTGCGCCGATCAGGGCTACAAAATCTTTTCTTTTATTTGCAAATAGCTTTCTTTCCGGCTGTGACGCGGCTGGAGTCTTTCACTTCGCTATCGTCGCGGTCGACCGAAGGTTTCGTGAACCAGGACGTGTGGAAGCGCATCGGGTTGCCAACGGGCGGCGAAGTGTTGCCGCCCGTTGTGTCGTTTTTCTTGAGAGGCGACCCGCAACGTTTAGCGCAAATTGGTCTTCGCGAGTTCGATGATCTCGTCGCCGCGTCCGTTCAATACAGCACGCAACATGTAGAGGCTGAAGCCCTTGGCCTGTGCCAGTTCGATCTTCGGCGGCATGGCGAGTTCGTGCTTCGAGGTCACCACGTCGACGACGGCCGGGCCCGCGTGATTGAACGCCTGCTGCAGCGCCAATTCGAGTTGTTCCGAGTCCTCCACGCGAACGCCGAAGATGCCGGCGGCCTGCGCGATGGCAGCGAAGTCGGTTTTGCTCAGATCGACGTTGGTATCGAGATAACCGGCGGCTTTCAACTCCATCGAAACGAATCCAAGCAAGCTGTTGTTGTAGACAACCACCTTGATTGGCAAGTCGAGTTGCCGCGCGGTGAGCAGGTCGCCGAGCAACATCGAGAGGCCCCCGTCGCCCGAAAGGGAAATAACCTGACGCGTGGGCTGCGCAGCCTTGACGCCCAGCGCCTGCGGCATGGCGTTCGCCATCGACCCGTGATTGAACGAGCCGTGCAACCGTCGCTTGCCGTTCATCGTGAGGTAACGCGCGGCCCATAGCGTGGGCGTTCCGACATCGGCGGTGAAAATCGCATCGTCCTCTGCGAGCGCATCGACTACCTTCGTGAGGTACTGCGGATGAATCGGCTGACCGCTCGAAGAAGGCGTTGCGAGGTCGTCCAGCCCCTGACGCGCCGACACGTAGTGCGCCCGAGCTTTCTCGAGGAACCTCCGGTCGGATTTGCGTTGCAGCTTCGGGAGCAACGCGGCCACCGTTTCCTTCACCGTACCGACAAGCCCGAGTTCAAGCGGCGCGCGCCGCCCGAGTTGCCGTCCCTTCCAGTCGATCTGCACGATCTTCGCGCTGGGCGGATAGAACGGGCGATACGGAAAATCGCAGCCGAGCAGCAGCAGCGTGTCGCACGACATCATTGCCTGGTAGCCCGAACTGAATCCGATGAGCCCAGTCATGCCGACATCGAACGGATTGTCGTACTCGATGAACGGTTTGCCCCGCAACGCATGAACCACCGGCGCACCGAGCGCATCGGCCAGCGCGACCACTTCGTCGTGCGCGCCCGCCACGCCGCTGCCGCACATGAGCGTAACCGCCTCGCTCTGATCGAGCAGTGCGGCAAGGCGCGAGAGTTCCGCGTCCGAGGGGACGATGGCAGACGGACTCGTGGCGCTCCAGCGCGGTACTGCATCGGGCAGCTCGCTCAACGCGACGTCGCCCGGCAACACCACGACCGCGACACCGCGCTCGTCTATAGCGGTACGCATCGCGCGTTCCAGCACGCGCGGAAATTGCGACGCGTTGGTGACCAGTTCGGCGAAATGGCTGCATTCGCGGAACAACTCCTGGGGATGCGTTTCCTGAAAGTAGCCGAGACCGATCTCCGTCGAAGGAATATGGGCCGCAATCACGAGCACGGGCTGATGGTTGCGGTGGCAGTCGAACAATCCGTTGATGAGATGCAGATTGCCCGGGCCGCAGCTTCCCGCGCACACGGCGAGGCGGCCGCTCGCGGCAGCGTCCGCGCCTGCGGCGAAGGCCGCTGCTTCCTCGTGACGGGTATGCATCCAGCGTATTGTTCCAAGCTGATCGAGGCTGTATGCGAGCCCGTTGAGGCTGTCGCCCGTCACGCCCCAAATGCGCTCGACGCCCGCGGCTGCGAGTGTCTTCGCGAGATATTCAGCGATCGTTTGCCTTGACATGCCTTTCTCCATGAAAGCGGCCTGGCCGATATGCCGAGCCCGGTGTGTGCCAAATCAGCATAGGGCAGGGGCGGCACCGACGCGCTTAATCGTCGCTGAATCGTTCTTAATGGGGTGGCAGGTAGGCGGGGAAGACCGTTAGCTCGGCGACAGCCGAATGTCTTTCATATCGACGTGATGGGGCGCCTGCGTACACGTGAGGCACGGTATCGTGGCGTCCTGCCGACCGTTGCGCGCGGTGAAGGAGCTCGCCGCCGAGTGGAAAACACAGTGAGGAGGCTGAGGTATGAGCCATCTAACGCGCGCAACATCTCGCGCCGGATGAAGCACGACGGTTGGCTTGCGGAATCTGGCTGCGAGGTCGCTGCAATCTGGGTGCAGCAGGAGGGGAAGCGAAACGGCGGAAACCTTGACCAGCTTGGCGCGCCCGGCTGGGATCGAACCAGCAACCCCTGCCTTCGGAGGGCAGTACTCTATCCATTGAGCTACGGGCGCTTCAACACGAAAGCGCCGCAACCGGGGGTTGCAGCGCTCAGCGAGACCGAGAGAATAACCGCTTTCGCCGCCTGCGTCCACCGCGCTGCCGTGACGAAACCGCGTAACGGCGCGGCTTGGCGCGCAATTTTCGCGCCGTCCATCGCGGTCAAGAAGCCCCTCGCCGTTCCCGCCCTGTTTCGGGTAAACGCCTGCTGAACACGTGCCGCCGGCGCACACCGGCGCCGAAACCTTGCGTCTATAATCGCTCGTGTTTGATCTGAATCATGTCATTGCCGTCCTGCTGTACCGCTCACAAAATCAACGGAGACGAGACAAGCATGAGCGAAGCACCCCACGGAGCCCCGATCAAAACACCCGGCCAGCTGATCGCCGCTGTCATCGCCGGATTTGCCATTCCCGTCATCGTCATTGCGCTGCTCGCCTACTACGTCGACAACTCGACGCGTACGGGCGCGGGCACCGACGAGCTCTCCGATGCCGCCGTCGCCCAGCGCATCGCGCCCATCGCCCAGCTGAACCTGCGCGCCGCCAACGCGCCGCACGTCTACAAAACCGGCGAGCAGGTCTATCAGGCAGTCTGTTCCGCGTGCCACGCGGCGGGCGCGGCCGGGGCGCCGAAGTTCGGCAACTCGGGCGACTGGGGACCGCGCATCTCGCAGGGCTTCGACACGCTCTGGCACAACGCCCTCAACGGCAAGAACGCCATGCCGCCGCGCGGCGGCACGAGCCCCGACGACTACAGCGACTACGAAATCGGCCTCGCCGTCGCCTACATGGCCAATCACGGCGGCGCACAGTTCCAGGATCCGCCGAAGCCGGCCGCCGGCGCGCAGGGCGCATCGGCTGCGGCGGGAGCGTCCGGCACAGCGACGGCAGCGGCAGCCTCGGGCGCCGATGCATCCGCAGCCGGCGCGCAGGCGGCGGCTGCCATGGCCGCGCTCGCAAGCGCGCCGCAGGCCGCGACTCCGGCGGCAGGCGCCACGCAAAGTGCGGACGCGTCCCAAGCCGGCAAGGCGCTCTATCAGCAGGTGTGTCAGGCCTGTCACGCCGCGGGCGTGCTCAACGCGCCGAAGTTCGGCGACAAGGAAGCCTGGGCGCCGCGCCTGAAAGACCCGATGGACGTGGTCTACAACTACGCGCTGCACGGCAAGGGCGCGATGCCGCCGAAGGGCGGCTCGAACGCGTCCGACGCGGACGTGAAAGCCGCCGTCGATTACATGGTCAGCGCGGCGAAGTGAGCGAAGCGAGCGGAACCGCAGGCTCGGTGAACGGCGCCACGAACGCGAAAGCGGGCGCGGCGCGTCTCAACGCATCGAGCTCGTCACGCAGCGCGACCGGGGAAAGCCAGGGGTAGGGAAGTCGCTCGTGCACTTGCGCGAGCAACCTCGCGTCGTGGTCCGCGATCACGTCCATACGGGCAATCTGGATGTGAAAGTGCGCCACGCGCGGCTCAGTCCCGTCAATGCCAGGCGAGAACGTCCAGTCGTACACGCCGTGCCCGATCCGCAGCGCTCCGGCCTCGGGCTCACGCATCACGACGAGCCACGGCAGGCCCGCAATGCTTCCGTTTCGCGGCTGCAAAGCATCGCACACGTAGTAGGTTCGGCACTGGCTGTAGCGGGCGCCGAAGTCGGTCACGAGCGTCCTGGCGATGGCATCGGCGCCCGCTACGCGCGAGGGAAACGCGATGTTTTCGGTAGCGAGAGAAAAGGCGAGTTCAGCGTCGCGGGCGAATACATCGCCAATTCGCTGCGGACGGTTGTTGTCTTTCGCGTCGATGTACGCCTCGAGCAGGGCGCGATAGCGTTCGGTGGCCGGCGTGTTCACATAGCCTCTGAGGTTGGAACGGATCGCCACTCTAGCCGGCAATCCGCGCCCCGCCGGCAATGAGCCCTGCCCGCTGCAGGGTCTTCGGTTCGGGGGCGCCTCGATGGGTGCCTCTTCGCCCCCCTTCCCCTCAAGCCTTCTGCAACAGCGCCTTGAGGCTTGCCAGCCTGTCCTTCGGCGTCATCGGCGCCTCGTCTTCGGTGGGCGGCGGCGCTTCGTCCAGGCCCATCTCGGCGATGAAGCGCGACGCTTCGCACACGATGGTCTCCCGCGCCCGCTTGCGCTTCTTGCACCAGTTCAGATGCAGGCTGCGCTGCGCGCGCGTGATCGCCACGTACATGAGGCGCCGCTCTTCCTCGATGCGCGCGTCGTCGATGGGTTCGTCGTCCGCGCCGCCGCGGTGCGGCATGATGCCTTCCTCCACGCCCACGAGGAACACGTGCGGATACTCGAGCCCCTTCGACGCGTGCACGGTCGACAGGCGCACCGCGTCCGGGTCTTCGTCCTTACCTTCCAGCATCGACATCAACGCGACGGTCTGGATCAGGCCCAGCAGGTTCTTGCCGGTGTCCGCGAGGCCGTCGGCGTTGTCGTAGCCGGTGGCCTCGCCTTCGTCCGAAATTTCCTGCTCGGGCTTGGTGCCCTTGCGCTTCAGCCACTCCAGAAACTCCAGCACGTTCTGCCACTTCGCCTGCGCCTGACGTTCGTCGAACGCGTCGTACAGGTAGGCCTCGTAGTGGATGGCTTCCATGAGGTCGTCCAGCACGGTGGTGGCGGGGTCTTTGTCCGCGCGGTCGGTCAGGCGCTGCATGAAATCGCAGAAGGTGCGCATCGGTTCGATCTGGCGCGCCGACAGGCGTGCCTCGATGCCGCCCATGTACACGGCCTCGAACAGCGACACCTTCGCCTGGCCCGCGAACGCGCCCAGCGCTTCGAGCGTGGTGTTGCCCACGCCGCGGCGCGGCGTGGTGATGGCGCGGATGAAGGCGGGGTCGTCGTCGGGGTTCGCGATCAGGCGCAGGTAGGCGCAGATGTCCTTGATCTCGGCCTTGTCGAAGAACGACTGGCCGCCCGAGAGCACGTACGGAATGCGCTCGCGCCGCAGCACCTGCTCGAAGATGCGCGCCTGGAAGTTGCCGCGATAGAGAATCGCGTAGTCGCGAAACTGCGCGCGCCGCTCGAATTTGTGCGCCGAGAGCCGGAAGACGACGGACTCCGCCTCGTGCTCCTCGTCGTTGCAGCCGGTCACGGTGATCGAGTCGCCCATGCCGTGCTCGGACCACAGCTTCTTCTCGAACAGCTTCGGGTTGTTCGCGATGACGTTGTTCGCCGCCGTGAGAATGCGCACGGTGGACCGATAGTTCTGTTCGAGCTTGATGACGTGCAGCTTCGGGAAGTCCTTGCCGAGCTGCGCAAGATTTTCGAGCGTCGCGCCGCGCCAGCCGTAGATGGCCTGGTCGTCGTCGCCCACGGCCGTGAACGCGGCGCGCGGTCCGGCCAGCAGCTTGAGCAGTTCGTACTGACACGCGTTGGTGTCCTGGTACTCGTCGATCAGCAGATAACGCAGCCGGTTCTGCCAGCGGTCGCGCACGGGCTCGTTCTTTGCGAAGAGCTCGGTCGGCAGGCGGATGAGGTCGTCGAAATCCACGGCCTGATACGCGTGCAGCGTCGCGACGTAATTGCGGTACACGATGGCCGCCTGGTGCTCGTCCTCGTTCGACGCCGTGGCCATGGCCTCTTCAGGCGTCACGAGTCCGTTCTTCCACAGCGAAATGATGGTCTGGATCTTGCGGATGAAGCCCTTGTCCGTGGAGCCCACCTGCTCCTGGATCATGGCGAAGCAGTCGTCGGAATCCATGATCGAGAACTGCGGCTTGAGGCCCACGTGCTCGGCCTCCTGCCGCAGGATCTGCACGCCCAGCGAGTGAAAAGTACACACGGTGAGCTGGTTGACCGGCACCTTGCGGCCTTCCTTGCCCGGCGTGGTGAGCGTCTTGCCTTCGAGCAGCTTGCCCACCCGCTCGCGCATTTCGGCGGCGGCCTTGTTCGTGAAGGTGACGGCGGCAATATGGCGCGGCTCGAAGCCTTTGGCCTCGATGAGATGCGCGATCTTCTGGGTGATCACGCGCGTCTTGCCGCTGCCCGCGCCGGCGAGCACGAGACAGGGACCGTCGAGATAGCGCACCGCTTCGCTTTGGGCGGAATTCAGGCCTGCGGACATCGTTGCTGGAATGGGGAATGACAGGTGGCACCGCCGCGGGCGCGAGTCACGCGCGGCGGCGGAAGTTGGAGCCGCGATGTTAACACGGGGCGCGCCTTTACCTTCGGACGCAAGCCCCTTCAGCCTGAGACGAAACCGCCCCGGCTTCAGTCGGAGGCAAGCACGGCATCGGACGGCCGCGCCCTGCGTGTCATACGGCAACGCCCGCGCCTTCAGCGTGTCACAATCGCTGTCTCGCGCGGCCGCCATGGTGGCAGGACAGCGCGCCTTTTTTTGCAGGAAGCTTTCATGACTTCTCCGCTGAAAACAGGTGTGATGGGCTACGGCTTCGCCGGCCAGACGTTTCACGCGCCGGTCATCGCGCATTGCGGCAGCGCGACCGTTGCGGCCATCGCCACGGGCCAGGCCGAGCGCGCCCGCGCCGATTTCCCTTCGGCCACCGTGGTGCCCGACCTCGACGCGCTGCTCGCGCTGGCCGACATCGAATGCGTCGTCATCGCCACGCCCAACGACACGCACTTCGATCTCGCGCGCCGCACGCTCGAAGCCGGCAAGCACGTGGTAGTCGACAAGCCGGTCACGCTCACCGCCGCCGAAGCGCGTACGCTCGCGGACCTCGCGGCGAAGCAGAGCCGCCTCTTCGCGCCGTTCCACAACCGCCGCTGGGACGGCGACTTCCTCACCGTTCGTGACCTCGTGGAAAGCGGCAAGCTGGGCCGCATCACGCACTTCGAATCGCATTTCGACCGTTTCCGTCCGGTCGTGCGTCAACGCTGGCGTGAAGAAGCGGCGCGCGGCGGCGGTCTGTTGTTCGACCTCGGCCCGCATCTCATTGACCAGGCGCTCGTGCTGTTCGACACGCCGCAAACCGTCACCGCCACCGTGAAGACGCATCGCGATCACGGCACCGCGCCCGACTACGTACATCTGCAACTCGGCTACGCGGCGCACCAGGTGGTGCTGCACGCCAGCGCGCTCGCCGCCATCGCGCCGCGCTTCGTGGTTCACGGCACGCGTGGCAGCTACCGCAAGAACGGGCTCGATACCCAGGAAGACCAGCTGAAGGCGGGGCTGCGTCCCGGCGACACCGGCTTCGGCGGCGGCAATGAACCGGGGCTCTTGCACGTGATCGAAGGCGAGCAGGAAGTGGAGCGCGCGCATGCCACGCGCGACGGCGACTACATCGGCTTCTATCGGGCGCTGGCGGCCTCGATTCGCGACGGTGCGCCGTTTCCCGTCAGCGCACAGGACGCGGTGGATGTCATGACCATCATTGAACTGGCCAACCGCAGCGCCGAAGAAGGCCGCACGCTCGCTTTCGCGTGCGCGTGATGTCGCTCGCGCTCCCTGGAAAAACCATAAGCCCCCCCGCCATCATCGCTATAAGGAGAACTGGAATGCCTCGCATGATCCGCGCGCTTGCCGCCTGCGCGCTGATTTCCGCTCTGGCCGCCTGTGTCGCCCCCCGGCCGCCGCGCAAACCCCATGCACCGCCCCCTCCTTCGCAGACCCAGCCGCGCCCCGCGCCTGCCCCCACTCCGGCGCCGCCGCCGCGCGACATCGGCCTCGACCGGCTGGACCAGGTCGACAGCCGCATCGACATCCTGCATCGCCGCATCGACGTGCGCGTCGACAAGGGCTTCTATCCGCAGCCCCAGGGCGACTCGCTGCATCACCGGCTCGACGTGATCCGCGAGGAAGCGCACGACATGGCCGCGCAGCACGGCGGCGGCGTTTCCGCTGACGAACAGCGCGTGCTGAATCAGGAACTGGACGGCGCCTCGCGGATAATTGGCGAGTAATTGACACGACCCCGGCGGCTCCCTCACAATCGCCACGCGCGCCGGGAGAGCGCGCCGGTTTTTTGAGCCGGCGCCGCCGAAGGGGCAACCCGCAAACTCTCAGGCAAAAGGACCGTGCGCGCCGGACCGCCAGCCGCCCCCGGAAACGGGCGTAAAACTGGCACACCGTCCGAACTCTGGAGAGCGGCAGTAGCCCCGGCGCAAGCCTTGCGGGCAGGCTGCCCACCGAAGGGGCGCGCGCTTCGCCGTGTATCGCTGGATCGCCACGGCAACGCAATCTCTCAGGTATCGAGGACAGAGGGGCCATGCACCGAACCGTCCGCCGGCATTTCGCCGCGTGAGGTTCGCTGCATGGCCCTTTTTGTTTTCGCCGCTTGTTCAACAAGCCAAGCCTGAGGCCCCATGACCGAACTCAAACGCACTCCGCTCAACGCCACGCACCGCGCGCTCAATGCACGCATGGTCGACTTCGGCGGTTGGGACATGCCCGTCAACTACGGCTCGCAGATCGACGAACACCGTGCCGTGCGCACCGACGCGGGCATGTTCGACGTCTCGCACATGTGCGTCATCGACTTTGCGGGCGAGCGCGTGCGCGCCTTCTTCGAGTACGCATTGGCCAACAACGTCGGCAAGCTGCAAACGCCGGGGCGTGCGCTCTACTCGTGCATGCTGAACCGCGACGGCGGCGTGATCGACGACCTGATCGTCTACTACTTCGCCGAAGACAGCTTCCGGCTCGTCGTCAACGCGGGCACGGCGGACAAGGACATCGCCTGGCTCGAAGCGCTCAACGCCGAGCGCGGCTTCGGGCTCACCATCACGCCGCGCCGCGATCTCGCCATCGTCGCCGTGCAGGGCCCGAACGCGCGCAACAAAGTCTGGCAGGTCGCGCCCTCTACGCGCACCGCAACCGAGCTGCTCAAACCCTTCAACGCCGCGAAGATCGAAAACACGCCGTTCGGCGAACTGATGGTGGCCCGCACGGGCTACACCGGCGAAGACGGCTTCGAAATCGTGCTGCCCGCCACGTTCGTCTGCGAATTCTGGGACGCGCTCGTGCGTCAAGGCGTGCGTCCCTGCGGGCTCGGCGCGCGCGACACGCTGCGCCTCGAGGCCGGCATGAATCTCTACGGCCAGGACATGGACGACCAGGTCTCGCCGCTCGACGCCGGCCTCGCCTGGACGGTCGACCTCGCCACCCCGCGCGACTTCGTGGGCCGTGCAGCACTCGAAGCGCAAGCCTCGCGCTGCGCGTTCGTCGGCCTGATCCTGCAAAAGGAAAACGGCAAGGCAGGCGGCGTGCTGCGCGCGCATCAGAAGGTGATCACGCCGCTGGGCGACGGCGAAATCACGAGCGGTACGTTCTCCCCGACCATGCAGGAATCCATTGCGTTCGCCCGCGTGCCGAAAGGCGTGCAGCCCGGCGACGCCGTTCAGGTGCAGATTCGCGACCGGGCGTTTCCCGCAAGCGTGGTAAAACTGCCCTTCGTGCGCAACGGCAAGGTGCTCACCGGCTGAAGCGGCCGGATCGCCCCACCAGCAGCGCGCGTCCCGCCCTCTTTTTAGCCATTACCGAATCAAGCACAGGAGCATCCAATGAGCATCCCGGCCGAACTGAAATACACCGAATCGCACGAATGGGTCCGCACCGAAGCTGACGGCACGTTGACCGTCGGCATTACGGACCACGCCCAGGAAGCGCTCGGCGACATCGTCTTCCTCGAACTGCCGGAAGCCGGCAAGACCGTTTCGGCGGGCGACGGCGTGGCCGTGGTGGAGTCGGTGAAGGCCGCCTCGGACATCTACGCGCCGGTCTCGGGCGAGATCGTCGAATCGAACACGAGCCTCGTCGATACGCCCGACCAGGTGAACGGCGCGCCGTACGAAAGCTGGCTCTTCCGCATCAAGCCGGCTGCCGGCGCCAGCACCGACAAGCTGCTCGACGCCGCCGGCTACGAGAAAGCCATCGGCGCCTGAGTTCAACCTCAGTCTTCAACCGTAGTCCGCGCAGTTTTTATAGCCGTCACCACGACAGGCGCGGCGCCTCCGGCCCTTCGCCAGGTTGCAGCGACATCGCCGCAACGTAGCGACCCCGGAACGCCGCGCCGGCAGGAACCCTTATGAAGCTCGACCACCCGGATCACCTGATGAACCGCACTCCCCTTTCACTCGCCGCGCTCGAAGTGCATGACGCGTTCGCCGAGCGCCACATTGGCCCGGACGCAGCCGGCCAGCAGGCGATGCTCGACGTGCTCGGCTTCGCATCGCGCGCCGCGTTGATCGACGCGGTGATTCCGAAGGCGATCCGACGTGCCGAGCCGCTGCCGCTGGGCCCGTTCGCCCAGCCGCTCTCCGAAGCCGAAGCGCTCGCCGCGCTGCGCGAACTCGCGAACAAGAACCAGGTGTTCCGCACGTACATCGGCCAGGGTTATTACAATGCGCACACGCCGCCGGTGATCCTGCGCAACGTGCTCGAAAACCCGGCCTGGTACACGGCTTACACGCCGTATCAGCCGGAGATTTCGCAAGGCCGCCTCGAAGCGCTGCTCAACTTCCAGCAGATGGTGACGGACCTCACGGGCCTCGCCATCTCGAACGCGTCGCTGCTCGACGAAGCCACGGCCGCCGCGGAAGCCATGACGCTGCTGCAACGCGTGGGCAAGCCGAAGTCGAACGTGTTCTACGTGGCCGACGACGTGCTGCCGCAAACCATTGAAGTCGTGAAGACGCGCGCCACGCCCGTGGGCATCGAAGTGAAGGTGGGCCCCGCCGCCGACGCCGCCAGCGCCAACGCGTTCGGCGTGCTGCTGCAGTACCCCGGCGTGAACGGCGACGTGCGCGACTACCGCGCGCTGGCCGAAGCCATCCACGCTGCCGGCGGCCATGTGGTGGCCGCGGCCGACCTGCTCGCGCTCACCGTGCTAACGCCGCCGGGCGAATGGGGCGCGGACGTCGCGGTGGGCAACGCGCAACGCTTCGGCGTGCCGGTGGGCTTCGGCGGTCCGCACGCCGCTTACCTCGCCGTGCGCGACGAATTCAAGCGCCAGATGCCGGGCCGCCTCGTGGGCGTGACGGTGGACGCGCAAGGCAAGCCCGCGCTGCGCCTCGCGCTGCAAACGCGCGAACAGCACATCCGCCGCGAGAAGGCGACGTCGAACGTCTGCACGGCGCAGGCGCTGCTCGCGATCATGGCCAGCATGTACGCCGTCTATCACGGCCCGCGCGGCCTGAAGACCATTGCGCTGCGCGTGAACCGCATCGCGTCGCTGCTCGCGGCGGGCGCGAAGAAGCTCGGCTACACGCTCGTCAACGAAACGTTCTTCGATACGCTCACGTTCGAAACCGGCGCCCGCACGCAGGCGCTGCACGACGCCGCGCTCGCGCGCCGCATCAACCTGCGCCACGTGAACGACACGCGCGTGGGCGTCTCCATCGACGAAACCACGACGCGCGCCGACCTCGCCGACCTGCTCGCCGTGTTCGCGCAAGCCGCCTTCGCCACCGACGTGCCGCAAGTCGATGTGCTCGACGCCGAACTCACGGCGAGCGCCTCGGGCGCACTCGGCTCGGTGCCGGCCGGACTCGAACGCACGAGCGCGTACCTCACGCACCACGTCTTCAACCGTCACCATTCGGAGACGGAAATGCTGCGCTATCTGCGCAGCCTCGCCGACAAGGATCTCGCGCTCGACCGCTCGATGATCCCGCTCGGCTCGTGCACGATGAAGCTCAACGCCACGTCGGAAATGCTGCCCGTCACGTGGCCTGAGTTCGGTCAGATCCACCCATTCGCGCCCGCGGAACAGACGGTCGGCTATCGCGAAATGATCGACCAGCTCGAACAGATGCTCGTTGCGGCCACCGGTTACGCGGCGGTCTCGCTGCAACCGAACGCGGGCTCGCAGGGCGAGTACGCGGGTCTGCTCGTCATTCACGCGTATCACGCGTCGCGCGGCGAAGGCCATCGCAACGTCTGCCTGATTCCGGCGTCCGCGCACGGCACCAATCCGGCGTCGGCACACATGGCCGGCATGCAGGTGGTGGTCGTGGCGTGCGATGCGCAGGGCAACGTCGATATCGAAGACCTCAAGGCGAAGGCCGCGCAACATGCGGACAAGCTCGCCGCCATCATGATCACGTACCCGTCCACGCACGGCGTATTCGAGCAGAACGTGCGCGAGATCTGCGAGATCGTGCATGCGCACGGCGGCCAGGTCTACGTGGACGGCGCCAACATGAACGCGATGGTCGGCCTCACGGCGCCGGGCCAGTTCGGCGGCGACGTCTCGCACCTGAACCTGCACAAGACGTTCTGCATTCCGCACGGCGGCGGCGGCCCGGGCGTGGGTCCCGTCGCCGTGGGCGCGCACCTCGCGCAGTTCCTGCCGAACCAGCTTTCGTCGGGCTATCGTCGCGCGGAACAGGGCATTGGTGCGGTGTCGGCGGCGCCGTACGGCTCCGCATCCATCCTGCCGATCTCGTGGATGTACATCGCGATGATGGGCGCGAAGAACCTCACCGCCGCGACGGAAACCGCGATCCTCAACGCGAACTACGTCGCAAAGAAGCTCGCGCCGCATTACCCGGTGCTGTATTCGGGTCCCGGCGGGCTCGTCGCGCACGAGTGCATTCTCGACCTGCGCCCCATCAAGGAAACGAGCGGCATCACCGTGGACGACGTGGCCAAGCGCCTCGCAGACTACGGCTTCCACGCGCCGACGATGAGCTTCCCGGTGCCGGGCACGCTGATGGTGGAGCCCACCGAGTCGGAGTCGAAAGAGGAACTCGATCGCTTCATCGACGCGATGATTGCGATTCGCGAAGAGATTCGCGCCGTGGAAGAAGGCCGCGCCGACCGCGAGGACAACCCGCTCAAGCACGCGCCGCACACGGCAGCAGTCGTCACGGCCAACGAGTGGCCGCACGCGTACTCGCGCGAAACGGCGGCGTACCCCGTGCCTTCGCTGCTGGCCAACAAGTACTGGCCGCCGGTGGGCCGCGCGGACAACGTCTACGGCGACCGCAATCTGTTCTGCTCGTGCGTGCCGGTCTCGGACTACGCCGATTCGTAATCGCTGCCAGCCTGCGGTGGCCCGGCTCCCGGGCCGCCGCAGCGCCTTCGCTTCACTTTCCGATTCAACCCGCGAGCAGCTGCCGCAATAGCGACGCGGGAAACTCGCCTTCGCGCCTCGCAAACCGTTAACATCACACACCTGTCAGCTCGACTCGGGAGTCCCGCATGGTGCGAAAGGTGCGAACGACAACAACAAGGCCCGTCCACGGCTCGCGGCGTGCGGCTTCCTCGTGGGCGATTCGCCTCGCCGTGCTGGTTGCGACCGGTGGCACGCTCGCATGGCCCGCGGCCGCGGCGTTTGCGGCAATGAATTTCTGTGCGGCGCCCGCGCTGCAAAGCAGCGAACGCACGAGCGCGGACCCGGGCGTCAAGGCGTTGGTGGCCGACGTGCAGGCGCGCGTGAACGAGGTGCCTCACGCAGTGCCGCGGCTGCACACCGAAGGCACGCTGCCGCACGAAGGCCTCTACGACCAGAGCGTGGAGGCCGAAAAAGACCTCGATCTCATGCGCAACGCCGCACTCGCCTGGCGCGCCACCACGGACGACCGCTTTCTGAAGCTCGTCGACCGCCTGCTCTACGCATGGGTCACCACGTATCAACCGAGCTTCAATCCCATCGACGAAACGCATTTCGAAGGGCTGATCCTCGCCTACGACATGACCGCGAGCGCGCTGCCCGTGAAGACGCGCAACGCCACGATGGCGTTCCTCACGAAGTTCGCCAACGGCTACATCGCGCAGATCGACGCGCAGCCGCGCCCGCTTGCGGGCACGTTCAGGAACAACTGGCAAAGCCACCGCATCAAACTGATCGCGATGGCGGCGTTCACGCTGGATAACCGCAAGATGATTGCGGCCGCGCAGCGGCTTTTCGTGGAGCACGTCGGCGACAACATCGAGCCGGACGGCTCCACCGTCGATTTCGCGGAGCGCGACGCGCTGCACTACGTCACGTACGATTTGCAGCCGCTCGTCACCGCCGCGCTCGCGGCGCGCCGGCACAACCGCAACTGGCTGTCCGAGCGCGCGCCAGGCGGCGCGACGCTCGCCGCCGCGCTCAACTGGCTCACGCCGTACGCGCTCGGTCAGAAGACGCACGAAGAGTTCGTGCACTCCACGGTCGCCTTCGACGCGAAGCGCCGCGAAGCCGGCCTGCCCGGCTATTCGGGCGATTGGGACCCGAAGAACGCGGCCGAACTGTTTCATCTGGCCGCGCGCCTCGACGGACGCTATGCCCCCATCGCGCTGAAGCTCGCGCCCACGCCGCCGGCGTGGCTCGCGGTGTGCTTGCCGTTGCCGGCGCGCTGAGTCGCGGCGGAAGACTTTCACTCAATCATTCGTTCCAGGAGCAGTAATGGCAGTCAGCGTGTTCGACCTCTTCAAAATCGGCATCGGTCCCTCCAGCTCGCACACGGTGGGTCCGATGCGCGCGGCGCTGATGTTCGCGCAGGGGCTCGAGCGCGACGGTCTGCTCGGCGCGACCGCATCGGTGAAAGTGGATCTGTACGGGTCGCTGGGCGCCACCGGCAAAGGCCACGGCACCGACCGCGGCGTGATGCTCGGTCTCATGGGCGATGCGCCGGATACCGTCGATCCCGATACGATCGCCGCGCGCCTCGAAGCCGTGAAGCAGTCGCGCACGCTTGCGCTGCTGGGCCGGCACGCCGTGCCGTTCGTGCAGAAGGACCACATCGGCTTCTTCCGTCAGGCCCTCGCCGAGCATCCCAACGGTATGAAGCTGCACGCGTTCGACGCGCAAGGCACCACGCTGCGCGAATCGACGTATCTCTCCGTGGGCGGCGGCTTCGTCGTGACGGCGGGCGCGCCGAACACGAAGGTGCTCGCCGCCGTCGATCAACTGCCGCATCCGTTTCGCACCGGCAACGAACTGCTCGCCATGTGCGCCGCCACGGGCAAGACCATCGCGCAGCTGATGTGGGAGAACGAGCGCGCCTGGCACACCGCCGAAGAAACGCGCACGGGCCTCTTGAAGATCTGGAACGTGATGCAGTCGTGCGTGGCGCGCGGCTGCGGCATCAACAATCCTGACGCGGACGGCACGCTGCCCGGTCCCTTCCAGGTGAAGCGCCGCGCGCCGCAGCTTTACCGCGCGCTCACGGGCAACCCCGAACGCGCGCTGCAAGACCCGCTTTCGATGGTGGACTGGATCAATCTCTACGCCATCGCCGTGAACGAAGAGAATGCCGCAGGCGGGCGCGTGGTCACGGCGCCCACCAACGGCGCGGCCGGCATCATTCCCGCGGTGCTCCACTACTACACGCGCTTCATGCCGGGCGCGAACGAGCAAGGCGTGCTCGACTTTCTAATGACGGCCGCGGCCATCGGCATTCTCTACAAGCTCAACGCGTCGATTTCGGGCGCCGAAGTGGGCTGCCAGGGCGAGGTGGGCGTGGCGTGCTCGATGGCGGCCGGCGCACTCGCGGCCGTCATGGGCGGCACGCCGAAGCAGGTGGAAAACGCCGCGGAGATCGGCATGGAACACAACCTCGGCCTGACCTGCGACCCCGTGGGCGGCATGGTGCAGATTCCCTGCATCGAACGCAACGCGATGGCTTCCGTGAAAGCCGTGAACGCCGCGCGCATGGCGCTGCGCGGCGACGGCAGCCACTACGTGTCGCTCGACTCGGTCATCAAAACCATGCGCGAAACCGGCGCCGACATGAAGACCAAGTACAAGGAAACGTCGCGCGGCGGCCTGGCGGTGAACATCGTCGAGTGCTGAGCCGCGCTTGCGGTGGCGCATGGTGCGCGTCATGGCGTGGCCCGACCTGCCGCCGTAAGCTGTCGAAGTCTGATGATGTGCTGAATTTGTTCTCTTGTTCAGGTCCGCGCTCGAGCCCCACGCGCAGGACCAATCATTCAGGAGGCTTCACCGCAATGCCGCAGCCGAACGTTCTCACCCCTTCTTCCTCCGATACGACGACGGGCGCGCGCCTCATCGTCGATGCACTGCTCGGCCACGGCGTTGACCGCGTGTTCTGCGTGCCCGGCGAGAGCTTTCTCGCCGTGCTCGATTCGCTGCACGACGAGACAGAGCGCATCCAGACCGTGGTCTGCCGCCATGAAGCCGCGGCGGCCAACATGGCGGAGGCGGTCGGCAAGCTGACGGGGCGGCCCGGCGTCGCGATCGTCACACGCGGACCGGGCGCGACGCACGCGTCCATCGGCGTTCACACGGCGTTTCAGGACTCCACGCCGATGATTCTGCTGATCGGTCAGGTCGCTCGCGAGCATCTGGACCGTGAGGCTTTCCAGGAAATCGACTACCGCCGCATGTTCGGGCAGATGGCCAAGTGGGTGGCGCAGATCGACGACGCGCGGCGCATTCCCGAGTATCTGAGCCACGCGTTTCACACCGCGACGTCGGGCCGCCCGGGTCCGGTCGTACTCGCTTTGCCCGAAGACGTGCTGAGCGACATCTGCCCGGCACAGCCGCCCGCGCCGCCTTATCAGCGTGTGGCGGCGTCGCCGTCCCGCGCGCAGATGGAGCGGCTGCACGCGCTGCTCGAAGCCGCACAGCGGCCGTTCGTCATCGCAGGCGGCAGCGGCTGGACGCCCGCGGCCTGCGCGAACCTCACGCGCTTCATCGAGAACTGGCGCCTGCCCATCGGTCTCGCGTTCCGCTATCAGGACACGCTCGACAACGAGCATCCGAACTATGCGGGCGACGTCGGGCTCGGCGTGAATCCGGCGCTCGCGCAACGCATCCGCAGTGCCGACCTGCTGCTCGCGTTCGGCCCGCGCCTTGGCGAAGCGACGACCGGCGGCTACACGCTGCTCGACATTCCGAAGACGAAGCAGACGCTCGTTCACGTCCATCAGGGCGCGGAAGAGTTGGGCCGAGTCTACGCGCCGGAACTGCCCATCGTCTCCGGCATGCCGGAACTCGCCGAACTGCTCGCGGAACTGCAGCCTTCGAAGGAGCCCGTGTGGTCGGGCAGCGCCGCAGAGGCACACAGCGCCTACCTCGAATGGCGCAAGCCGAGGCCGATGCCCGGCGACATCCAGTTGGGCGAGATCATGCAGCAGTTGCGCGCGCGGCTGCCCGAAGACGCCATCGTGACGAACGGTGCGGGCAATTACGCGACGTGGCTGCATCGCCATTTCTCGTACCGTCATTTCCGCTCGCAGCTCGCGCCCACGAGCGGTGCGATGGGCTACGGCGTGCCCGCGGCGATTGCGGCGAAGTCGCTGTATCCGCAGCGCACGGTGGTGGCGTTCGCGGGCGACGGCTGCTTCATGATGGCCGCGCAGGAACTGGCCACGGCGATGCAATACGGGCTCGCGGTGCTCTTCATCGTGGTGAACAACGGGCATTACGGGACGATCCGCATGCATCAGGAGCGCACGTACCCGGGCCGCGTGCATGGTACGGGGCTCACGAACCCCGACTTCGCCGCCTTCGCGCGCGCCTTCGGCGCACACGGCGAAACGGTGGAGCGCACGGCGGACTTCCTGCCTGCACTGGAACGCGCGCTGGGCTCGGGGCTGCCGGCATTGCTCGAATTGCGCGTGCCGCAGGACGCCAGCACGCCGGCCGCCACGCTCGGCCAGTTGCGCGAACAGGCGTTGAAGGCGCGCGGCGGCTGAAGTCTATAGCCCGTTGCGCGGATTCACCCGCGCGGCACCGCCTGGCTAGTCGTGCGAGCCCAAAAAGAAAGCCCCGCAGGCCAATGCCTGCGGGGCTTTTCTTTATCGCGACTTCACAGCAGCGCTTGCGAAAAAACGTACGGCCAGGCTGATCGATCGGTCAGGCCGTGCACGCTAACGCAAGCACGCAGCTTACTTGCCGCCCACGCTTTCTAGCGTCGTCCACTTGCCGTCGACGACCTTGTACAGCGTGATGCCGCCGTTCTTCAGGTCGCCCTTCGAGTCGTAGGCGAGCTGCTTCGTCGTCACGGCCGGCATGTCGGTCTTCGCGAGGAACGGCAGGTACTTCGCCGGCTCGGTCGAGTTCGCCTTCTTCATTGCCGTGAAGAGCGCCATCGCGCCGTCGTACGCGTACGGCGAGTAGGTCTGCACGTCTTCGCCGAAGCGCTTCTTGTACTTCTCCGTGTAGTCCTTGCCGCCCGGCATTTCGTCCAGCGGCAGGCCCGCCAGCGACGCCACCGTGCCGTTCGCCGCTTCGCCCGCGATCTGCAGGAAGGTCGGCGTGTGGACCATTTCGCCGCCCATCAGCGGGGCCTTCACGCCCAGCGCCTTCATCTGCTTGACCATCGGCGCGGCTTGCGAGTCGGCGCCGCCGTAGTAGATCAGGTCGGGATTGGCGGCCTTCAGCTTGGTCAGGATCGACTTGAAGTCCACAGCCTTGTCGTTCGTGTATTCACGATCGACGATGGTCGCGCCCGCTGCCTTCGCGGCCTTCTCGAACTGGTCGGCCAGACCCTGGCCGTAGGCCGTGCGATCGTCCACGATCGCGATCTTCTTCATGCCGAGCTTCTTCACCGCGAACGCGCCGGCCACCGAGCCTTGCTGCGTGTCCGAGGTCATCATGCGGAACGTGGTCTTGAAGCCTTGCTGCGTGTATTCCGGCGCCGTCGCCATCGCGATCTCGGGAATGCCGGCGTTCGCGTAGATGCGCGAGGCCGGGATCGTCGTGCCCGAGTTGAAGTGGCCGAGCATGCCCTTGATGCCGTCGTCCACGAGCTTCTGCGCGACGGTGGTGCCCGTGCGCGGGTCGGCCTGGTCGTCGGCGACGTCGAGCACGAAGTGAACCGGCTTGCCGCCGATCACCGGCTTCGTCGCGTTCATGTCCTCAACAGCCAGCGTGATGCCGTTCTGGAAGTCCTTGCCGTAGTGCGCCTGCGCGCCCGTCATCGGGCCCGCGAAGCCGATCTTCACGTCTTCGGCCTGCTGCGCATGCGCGGTCCCCGCCAGCGACATTGCAGCAACCAGCGTTGCGCCTGCCAGCTGTTTCATCGTGTGTTGCATATCTTCTCCTTGATACCAGGTATGGAATGGAGCGGCTTACGGGATCGCCGTGCCGCGTCCTTCTTTGCGCCGATCGGTCCGGGATGACTCAGCCGATCGTCATCAAATTCGCGTTACCACCCGCCGCGGCCGTGTTCACGCTGACCGAGCGTTCCGTGAGCAGGCGTTCGAGCGCGTAGTCTTCGTCGCCGCTCGCGAGCGCATGCGCCGCCACGCCCTGCACCGAGACGATGGGCCCCGGCCGCTTCGCCACTTCCTTCACGAGGGCGAGCAGTTCATCGCTGTCGCCTTCGAACAGCACCGCGTTGAACGCGGCATCGGCACCCTTCTTCACGCTCGCATACGGCTTGAGCGCGGCCGGCAGCGCGGCAACCAGCGCCTCGCCCGCAGCGCCGTCGAAGAGCGCACGGTTGCCCGTGGCGAGCGCCGCCGCGAACTGCGCCCGCGCGCCGCCCGCCGTGGCCGGCACGCAGAGCACCGTGCCGCGCGCGCCGAGCGTGTAGGTGTTGCGCTCGCCGGTCGGACCCGGCAGCACGGCGGTCGCGCCCACGAGCACGTGCTCGAGGTAGCTTTCGCAGCGCGCCGCCAATGCCGGCTCGCGCTCCGCGATCAGCCAGTCGCGCAACGCGGTGAGCGCGGCCTGTGCCGAGTTCGGCGCGGGCGAACCCGCTGCGCCTTGCGCGTCGTCGCTGCTCTCGCCGCCTTGCGGCGCGTCCACGATCAGCGTCTGCGCGAGCGATGCGGGCAAGCCCGCGGGCCGCGTTGCCAGCAGCCGTTGCAGATAGAGCGGGCCACCCGCCTTCGGACCCGTGCCCGACAGACCCTCGCCGCCGAACGGTTGCACGCCCACCACCGCGCCGATCACGTTGCGGTTCACGTAAATGTTGCCTACGTGCGCGCGGCCGACCACATGCGCGATGGTTTCGTCGATACGCGTGTGGATGCCGAGCGTGAGCCCGTATCCCGTTGCGCGGATCTGCTCCAGCAGTCGGTCGAGTTGCGCGCGGCGGTAACGTACCACGTGCAGCACCGGACCGAACACTTCGCGCTTGAGTTCGTCGAGGCTGTCGATCTCGATCAACGTCGGCGGCACGAAGGTGCCTTGCGCGCATGCTTCCGGCATGCTCAGTTGCGCCACCTTGCGGCCCTTCTCGCGCATGGCGGCGATGTGGGTGTCGATGCCGCGCTTCGCGTCGGCGTCGATCACAGGGCCCACGTCCACCGAAAGGCGGTCCGGGTTGCCGATGGTGAGTTCGCGCATTGCGCCGGTGAGCATTTCGAGCGTGCGTTCCGCGACGTCGTCCTGCAGACAAAGAACGCGCAGCGCCGAACAGCGTTGACCCGCCGAATCGAACGCGGACTGCAGCACGTCGGCCACCACCTGCTCCGCGAGCGCCGACGAATCCACGATCATCGCGTTCTGGCCGCCGGTTTCGGCGATCAGCGGAATCGGCCGGCCTTCCGCGTCGAGGCGCTCCGAGAGCGTCTTGTTGATGAGCCGCGCCACTTCGGTGGAGCCCGTGAACATCACGGCGCGCGTGCGCGGGTCGGCCACGAGCGCGGCACCCACGGTCTCGCCGTCGCCCGGCAGCAGTTGCACGGCGCCGGCCGGCACGCCGGCTTCACGCAGAATGCGCACGGCTTGCGCGGCGATCAGCGGCGTCTGTTCAGCGGGCTTGGCGAGCACGGTGTTGCCCGCGGCCAGCGCCGCCGCCACCTGGCCCATGAAGATCGCGAGCGGGAAGTTCCACGGGCTGATGCAGACCACGGGACCGAGCGGGCGATGCGTGTCGTTCGAGAACTCGCTGCGGATCTGCGCCGAGTAGTAGCGCAGGAAGTCGATGGCCTCGCGAATTTCGGACACCGCGTTCGGCAGCGACTTGCCCGCTTCGCGCACCACGAGCCCCATCAGCGTGTGCATCTGCGCTTCGAGCAGGTCGGCGGCGCGCGCGAGACAATCGGCGCGGGCGTCCACCGGCGTGGCCTGCCAGATGGGCGCGGCGGCCACGGCGTGCGAAAGCGCCGTGTTCACGTGCACGGCCGTGGCTTCCACCACCGTGCCCACGAGGTCGCGATGATCGGCCGGGTTGCGCACGTCGCGCGCCACGCCGCTCACCGTCTCGTTGTCGTCCAGCATGGGCGCCGCACGCCACGGATGATGCGCGCTCGCCAGCAGCGCCGACGAGAGCGACGCGAGCCGATGTTCGTTCGACAGGTCGAGGCCCATCGAGTTGACGCGCTCCGCGCCATACAGATTGCGCGGCAGCGGAATCTTGGGATGCGGCGCGCCCACGGGCGTGACCTTCGCGGCTTCCTCGACCGGATCGGCCACGAGTTCGGCCACCGGCACGGAGGTATCCGCGATGCGATTCACGAACGACGTGTTGGCGCCGTTTTCGAGCAGACGTCGCACGAGGTAAGCGAGCAGCGTCTCGTGCGTGCCGACCGGCGCATAAACGCGGCACGGACGGTTGAGCTTGCCTGCCGAGACTGGACCCGTCACCTCTTCGTACAGCGGCTCGCCCATGCCGTGCAGACACTGGAACTCGTACTGGCCGGGGTAGTAGTTCTGGCCCGCCAGGTGATAGATGGCCGAGAGCGTGTAGGCGTTGTGCGTGGCGAACTGCGGATAGACGGCGTCCGGTGCGGCGAGCAGCTTCTTCGCGCACGCGAGGTACGAGACGTCCGTGTAGATCTTGCGCGTGTAGACCGGATAGCCTTCCAGGCCGTCCACCTGGGCGCGCTTGATTTCGCTGTCCCAATAGGCGCCCTTCACGAGCCGCACCATGATGCGGTGACGGCTGCGGCGCGCCAGGTCCACGATGTAGTCAATCACGAACGGGCAGCGCTTCTGGTACGCCTGCACCACGAAACCGATGCCGTTCCAGCCTTGCAGCTCGGGATCGAAGCAGAGCGCTTCGAGCAGATCGAGCGAGATTTCGAGGCGGTCCGCTTCTTCGGCATCGATGTTGAGCCCGATGTCGTAGCGGCGCGCGAGAATCGCGAGCGAGCGCACGCGCGGCAGCAGCTCCGTCATCGTGCGTTCCTGCTGCGAGCGCGAGTAGCGCGGATGCAGCGCCGAGAGCTTGATCGAGATGCCGGGGCCTTCGTAGATGCCTCGCCCGCCCGCGGCCTTGCCGATGGCGTGAATGGCCTGCTCGTAGGACGCGTAGTAGCGCAGCGCGTCGGCTTCCGTGGTGGCGGCTTCGCCCAGCATGTCGTACGAGTAGCGGAAACCGCGCGCCTCGAACTTGCGGCTGTTCGCGAGCGCTTCGGAGATGTTTTCACCCGTCACGAACTGCTCGCCCATCAGACGCATGGCCATGTCCACGCCCTTGCGGATGAGCGGCTCGCCGCCCCGGCCGATCAGGCGCGTCAGCGCCGACGAGAGGCCCGTTTCGCTATTGGTCGTGACGAGCTTGCCGGTGATCATCAGGCCCCACGTGGCCGCGTTCACGAACAGCGACGGTGCGTGACCGACGTGCGACTTCCAGTCGCCCTTGCTGATCTTGTCGCGAATCAGGGCGTCGCGCGTGGCGCGGTCGGGAATGCGCAGCAGCGCTTCGGCAAGGCACATCAGCGCCACGCCTTCCTGGCTCGACAGCGAGAACTCGTGAATCAGCCCTTCCACGCCTCCGCCCGAGCGCTTCGCGCGCAAGGCTTCGACAAGACGCGCGGCCAGCTTCTGCACGTCCGCGCCGAGGCTGGGCGAAAGACGCGCCTGGCCCATCAGGAACGGCACGCACTCCGGCTCGGGCCGGCGGTACGCCGCGGTGATCGCCGCACGCAGCACGGACTGCGGTTGCACGTTCTGCGCGAATTCGAGGAACGGATGCGAAGCGCTGTCTTCCTCGGCTTCGACGGCGGCGCCGTCGGCGAGGTCGGTTGCACCGTGATGACCGGTGAGCTCGGCGGGCAGCTGGCCGTGCTCGATCTTCTCGAGGTAGGCAAAGATGGCCTGCTTGATGAGCCAGTGGGGGGTGCGCTCGAGACGCGCGGCGGCGTCTTTCAGCCGGGTGCGCAGGAGGTCGTCGACTTTGACGCCGAGGGTGGTGCTCGCCATATTTCGCTCATGAGCCGGTGCGACCGGCCGATACCAAAAAAGTTGGCCGAATCGTACGCCTCCCAATAAAAAGGTGCAACCAAACGGGAACGCGGGTTGCACCGCCTTGAAAGCCTTATGGCACAAGGGTTTTCAGCCGCGCGCACCACGTCGGGGCGCGCTATGCGGAATCAGTATTTTCCCTGATGAGATTCTTTGCGCCGCCGCCCTTATCCAAACGCCGACGCCGCCGTTATACAGCTATGCGCCCTGTCGCACGGTGCTCGACTAAAAGGATTGGCGAAATGGAAAAGTGGATGGTAATTGCTGGCGTGTGGGCGATGTGCGCGACGTGCGCCATCCTGTTTATTCGCGGGGCCTCGTCGGCGGCGGCCCGACCCATCCCCGTAAGGGATTCGTCTGGACGCGACGCGCACGGCCTCATCGACGCGCAGCGCCACGAGAGCTGAAGGGGAGCGGGCACGGCGCGGTCGGTCGCGCCATTGCCCATTCCTGTCAGGCCTCGCTAGCTGCTCGCTGTGAGGGCCGTATGACGGCTGTCAGGCCGCAGCGCGGTTTGTCGAAGGCGAGGCACGCGCAAAGACACAGGCCGGCCGAACGTCTGTCGCCGCGCAACCAGGCGGCGCGCCGCGGACTCGTTCGCAGCGCGCCGGTTCGACCGCGCGGCACGGATGCACGAGCGTACGCCGGCCAGCCAGGCGCGCGATGTGCGGGTGCGGCAACAACCGCGGCTCCGCAGTGGCGGCAATCACGCCGATGCTGATGCCGGCAAGGGCTGGAACTGCGAGCAGGTATCGCGAGGCGAGACCAGGCGATCGTGCAGCGTGCAGAGACGGCTTGCCGCGACAGCGTCCCCGAAACCCGAACCGAATACAGCGAGACCCGCAATGCTCTGCTCCATCGAATGTCGATCGTCCGCACGCAACCGGCAGGCCGCGCAGCACCGCGCCCGCTCCAGTTGCGCCAGCGCGGCGGCGCGGCCTGCCGCACTCATGTTCCCTGCTCCAGGCTATGCCAGTACGGTGCGAACACGTGCGCGGACAGCGCGTAACCGATGGCGATATTGACCGCGACGCCGGCCGTGAACGCCAGAAACGGCTTCAGTCCGGTGGCAGTCAATACGCGCAACCGCGTGGTCAGGCCGATCGACAAAAAGCAGAAGATGAAGGCCCACGTACGCAGCGCCGTGATGGGCGCGACGAATTCGGGCGTCACGACCTTGCGGTAGTCGGCGAGCGAGTAGTGACTCGCGATCCACGTGACGAGCGCCGAGGCCACCACGAAGCCGATCACGAATTTCGGAAAGCGCGCCCAGATTTCGCCGGCATCGGCCTTCGCCTGCACGGCGCCTGCGTCGCGTGCGTCCCAACGCGTCGTCGCGACGATCGCGAGCACGAACGCCCAGATGCCGATCCAGATGTCGCGTCCCACCACCTTCATGAGCGTGAACGCCTGCAACGAAGCTTCGGGGGCGCCCGCAATCGCGCCGCCCGCATGCTTCGCGAAGTCGCCGTAGGCCTGCGCGGCCGCGATGCCGGCGGCGTCCGCGAACTCCGATGTGCCGATCCACGCGCCCGCGAGCGCCGTCGATAACCCAAGCGAGCGCGACACGAACGGCAGCACGAAGATCATGACGATGGCCCACGCGATCACGAGCGTGATGGCAACCGACGCCTGCTCGCGCTTCGCGCGCACGGCGCCCGCAATCGCAATGGCCGCCGACACGCCGCACACCGCGCCGCCCACACCAAGTACGGCGGCGAAGCGTCGCTCGAGCCCCAGCCGCGTCGCCACGAAGAAGATCACGAAGAACGTGACGAGCGAAACGATGCTGGCCTGCGCCACGGCCACGGGCCCGGCCCACACGAGCAACGTGAACGGCAGCGTGGCGCCCAGCAGCACGATGCCCACCTTGATGTAAAACTCCACGCGCAGACCAGCCGAGAACCACTGCGGCAACGTGAACACGTTCGACACGATCAGCCCCAACGCCAGTGCGACGAGCGGCGGTTCCAGGTTGTACTTCGCCGCGCTGACCCACGCGCCGAGCGTGAAGATCAGCACCGAGCCCACGAAAAGAATCAGAAACGACGGCAGGAAGTGCGCGAGGCGCTGCTTGAGCGCCACGACGCTCGCGCCGAACAGCACGGCGAAGACAGCGAAGAGCGCGATGTAGTTGAGTGCGTGCGCGGCAAGATCGTGCACCGCCTGGCCGATGCTCGACCACTTCGCTGGCGCAACCGCGAGCCACTTGATGCTGCCGCCCGAGGCGAACAACGCGTAGGCCGCGACGATGACGACAAAACCGACCCAGACGGCCCACCAGTCCTCGGTGGAAAAAAGACCGCCACCGCGTTGCGTGGCGGTGCCGGCCGCAGCGGCATTCTTCGACCCGGCGTCGCGCGGCTGCGCGCCGGACGGCAGCGTGTGATGTTGATCGCTCATCGCTCTCCCCTGAAGTTAGAGGTTGTCGGCGAGCGCGGTGCGCCGGGTCCAGGCGCGACGGCATGCATGGGACGGCCGGCATTGTTGTGGGATGCATCGCCGATCCGGCGAAATATAGGCGAGCGCGGGCGGGAATCGAAACGATCTTTCGCTCTATGAATATGACCGGCGGGGATATGTGCGGCCCGCTCCGGACGCGCGGCCGACAACAGCTTAGATGTCGAGCGGATCCACCTCGACGCTCCAGCGCAGCACGCCCTTGAGCTGACGCAGTGCCGGCAGCCACGCACGCAGCGTGGCTTGCAGCGCGGCGCGCGAACCGCTTTCGATCAGCAGTTGCGCGCGATGCACGTGCATCACTTTCACGATGGTCATGGGCACGGCGTCGTAGGCGGTGACGCGTTCCGCGGCGGGAATGTCGTGCAGCGCCGCCGCGGCCTGCTGGAGGAACGCGAGCGCGGCATCGAGCGTGCGCCCTTCGGCGCGCAATAGCGCCTGGTAGACGAAAGGCGGCAGATGCGCGTCGCGGCGCTCCGCCAGCGTCGATGTCGCGAAGCCCACGTAGTCGTGACGTGTAAGCGCGTGATAGAGCGCGTGGCGGGCGTAGCGCGTCTGCACCAGCACTTCGCCCGGCAGCCCGGCGCGGCCTGCGCGGCCGCTCACCTGCATCAGCTGCGCGAAAAGACGTTCGCTGGCCCGGAAGTCGTGGGAAAAGAGCGCCGTATCCGCGTTGAGCACACCCACCAGCGAGACGCGCTGAAAATCGTGACCCTTCGCGATCATCTGCGTGCCCACCAGGATATCCACCTCACCCGCGTGCACGTCCGAAAACAGCGCTTCGGCGCTGCCCTTGCGGCGCGTGCTGTCCGCGTCGATGCGCAGCACGCGCGCGCCGGGCACCGCCTGGGCGAGCGCTTCCTCGATACGCTGTGTGCCGCGACCCATGGGCGCGATATCGACGTTGCCGCAGTCCGGGCACGCGCGCGGAATGCGCGATTCCCAGCCGCAATGGTGGCAACGCAACGCACGCTCCGGCTTGTGGAGCACGACGTAGGCGCTGCA